>NZ_JBIBIC010000052.1:0-1051 GCF_042957385.1 Streptomyces sp. NPDC008079 | reverse complement strand
TGTATTGATCACGAGCGTTGTTGACATGTGCCGGTGCTTGATCATGGCGAAGACCTCCGGTGTGGTGGAGCTGTCTAGGACTGCACCGCACGGAGGTCTTCGTGTCCCACCGTAATGCCCGGCTGACCGTTCACGGCAGACGGATCCTTGTCGAGCGTGTCCGCTCGGGCCGCCCGGTGGCGCATGTCGCCGCCGAGATGGGGATCTCGCGGACCACGGCCCATAAGTGGGTCAGGCGGTGGCGGGCCGAGGGCGAAGCCGGTCTGCACGACCGCTCCAGCCGGCCGCACAGGACACCGCACCGCACCCCGGCCGCGGTCGAGGCCCGCGTGTGCGAGCTGCGCCAGACCCGCAAGCTCGGGCCGGCCCGGATCGGCCCGGTCCTGGGCATGCCCGCCTCGACCGTGCACCGGGTCCTGGTCCGCCACGGCCTGAACCGCCTGGCATACATCGACCGGCCCACCGGCGACATCATCCGCCGCTACGAACGCGACCGCCCCGGCGAACTGATCCACATCGACGTCAAGAAACTCGGCCGGATCCCCGACGGCGGCGGCTGGCGCACCCGCGGCCGCCAGGCCACCCGGGCCGGGAAACCGGGTGCCGGCTTCGACTACATCCACTCCGCCGTCGACGACCACACACGCCTGGCCTACAGCGAAGTCCACCCCGACGAGAAAGCCGCCACCTGCGCAGACTTCCTCCGCCGCGCAGCAGCCTTCTTCGCCACCACCGGCATCACCCGCATCGAACGCGTCCTGACCGACAACGCCTGGTCCTACCGCAAAAGCGCCCTGTGGAAGCAGGCCCTGGCCGACCTCGGCGCGACCGGCAAACTCACCCGCGCCTACCGCCCGCAGACCAACGGCAAGGTCGAACGCTTCAACCGCACCCTGCTCGACGAATGGGCCTACCAACAGCCCTACACCACCAACGACCAGCGGACCGCAGCCCTGGCAGACTTCCTCCACACCTACAACCACCACCGCACCCACACCGCACTCGGCGGCCAGCCACCCATCACCCGCGTCAACAACCCTCCAGGTCAATA
>NZ_JBIBIC010000051.1:0-1089 GCF_042957385.1 Streptomyces sp. NPDC008079 | reverse complement strand
AGCTACGACAAGTACGGACGCCTGGCCACGGCCAAGGACGGCCGGAACATCACCACCACCTACGGCTACGACGACGCGGACCGCATCACCTCGGTCACCTACTCCGACAGCACTCACGCCGTCGGGTACACCTACGACGGCTTCGGCCGGGTGTGGACCCGCACCGACGGCACCGGCACCACCACCTACACCTATGACGACCTCGGGCACCTGGCCACCCGCACCGCGACCTCCGGCGGCGGCACCCTCACCTACGGATACGACAAGGCCGGCAACCTCGTCACCCTCACCGACGCCCGCGGCACCGCCACCTACAGCTACGACGACGCGAACCTCCTCACCCAGCTCGTCACCGCGGCGCCGGCCTCCACCAAGATCCGCTTCGCCTACGACGACCACGGCCGCCGCACCGACACCTGGTACGGCACCGACACCAACCACACCATCTACAAGGCCCACGTCCACCAGGACTACGACGCCTCCGGCCGCCCCTCACGAGTCTGGGCCGACCAGGGACCGGCCACTTCACCCACCCGCCAGTTCGACGTCACCTACTGCCGCGCCACAGGCGGCACACCCGGCACCACCTGCTCCGCCGCCACCACCGACGACCGCAGCCTCCTGCAGTGGTCTAAGGACAACCTGACGGGGAAAACGACGACCTACGGATACGACCCGGGCAACCGGCTGACGTCAGTGGCGACTTCGGGAGGTGGGACCACGTACAGCTACGGCTACGACGCACGTGGCAACCGCACCACCGCCACCGGCGCGACCACCCTCACCCACAACGCCGCCAACCAGATCACCACCAGCGGCTACGCCTACGACGCCGCCGGGAACCTCACGAAAACCCCGTCACTGTCCTCGGTCACCTACAACGGCGCCGGACAGATGACGGCCGCCACCACCTCCACCGGAACCGGCACCTACACCTACGCCGGCACCAGCCAGACCGAGCTGACCCACCAGACCACCGACACCGGCGACAACATCGACTACGTCTACGGCCGCCCCGACGGCAACGGCCAGCCCGTCATCGAACAGGTCACACTCGACGCCGGCACCGCCTACATCGACCACGACCCC
>NZ_JBIBIC010000050.1:0-1100 GCF_042957385.1 Streptomyces sp. NPDC008079 | reverse complement strand
ATAAAACAAAAGCTTACTACGCTCATTATTAGTAATTTAGCCATTTTGACACCTTCTTTCAATTATTTATAATAAACAATTGACACCAATATTACAATTGTAATATTATTAATTTGTAAAAATTACAACTGTAATATTGGAGGGTTTATTTTGAAAAAGTTAATATTTTTAATTGCAATTGCTTTAGTTTTAAGTGCATGTAATTCAAACAGTTCACATGCCAAAGAGTTAAATGATTTAGAAAAAAAATATAATGCTCATATTGGTGTTTATGCTTTAGATACTAAAAGTGGTAAGGAAGTAAAATTTAATTCAGATAAGAGATTTGCCTATGCTTCGACTTCAAAAGCGATAAATAGTGCTATTTTGTTAGAACAAGTACCTTATAATAAGTTAAATAAAAAAATACATATTAACAAAGATGATATAGTTGCTTATTCTCCTATTTTAGAAAAATATGTAGGAAAAGATATCACTTTAAAAGAACTTATTGAGGCTTCAATGGCATATAGTGATAATACAGCAAACAATAAAATTATAAAAGAAATTGGTGGAATCAAAAAAGTTAAACAACGTCTAAAAGAACTAGGAGATAAAGTAACAAATCCAGTTAGATATGAGATAGAATTAAATTACTATTCACCAAAGAGCAAAAAAGATACTTCAACACCTGCTGCTTTCGGTAAGACTTTAAATAAACTTATCGCAAATGGAAAATTAAGCAAAGAAAACAAAAAATTCTTACTTGATTTAATGTTAAATAATAAAAGCGGAGATACTTCAATTAAAGACGGTGTTTCAAAAGACTGTAAGGTTGCTGATAAAAGTGGTCAAGCAATAACATATGCTTCTAGAAATGATGTTGCTTTTGTTTATCCTAAGGGCCAATCTGAACCTATTGTTTTAGTCATTTTTACGAATAAAGACAATAAAAGTGATAAGCCAAATGATAAGTTGATAAGTGAAACCGCCAAGAGTGTAATGAAGGAATTTTAATATTCTAAATGGTTCTGTTGCAAAGTTGAATTTATAATATAATTTTAACAAAAAGGAGTCTTCTGTATGAACTATTTCAGATATAAACAATTTAACAAGGATGT
>NZ_JBIBIC010000049.1:0-1133 GCF_042957385.1 Streptomyces sp. NPDC008079 | reverse complement strand
TGTCGTCGTACGGGCTGAGCCAGGTGCCGCCGGTCAGCGCGCAGCGCGGGCCCTGGACCGGGGCTGTGAGCGCGTCCCGTTTCAGCACCTCCTGCCGGGTCGAGCACCCGTCGCCGTCGGCGTCGATCCAGTGCCGGAACTTGCTGCGCTCGTACCCGGTGCGGTCCTCCGCCCGGACCGGAAGCGCCGCCAGCGCCTGGCTCACCGGAAGGGAAACCGTCTCCCCCGCCGTGCCGGATGTGGGCACGGAAGCCGCGGCAGCCGGGCCCGCGAGCGGCAGGGTCAGGACGGCCAGAGCGGCACCGGAGGCGAAGACCGTACGCCGCATCGAAGAAAGGATCATGACCGCTTCGTACCGGACAACCCGTCCCGCACCGGGCACCGTCACCCCTGCCGGGCACGTCGCCAACCAGGAGCCGCCCCCTTCGATCCGTCAGGCGCCGGAAAGTCAGACCGCGGTGACCGCCGATGCACCCCCGGTCCGGCCGTCCAGGTGTCGACCGCGGCGCGGCGTGGTGGCGGGGTGTCCGGTCCTGAGCAGGCCGCCGTCCAAGAGGTCGAACACCTCGCTGTCGAACTCCTGGACGGCGCGTCCGTCCGGTCCGGGCAGCCACACCTCGACGGCGCGGCCCGGGTGGATGCCGGTCCCGGCGGCGGTCACCCGGGGCCCGGCGCCCGCGCAGGATCCCGTGCCCGCGGTCCAGGCCCGCCCACACCGTGGCGCTGACCCGCAGCCGCACCTGTGGCCCGGCCACTGGCCCGTGGCCGGCAGGACGGTACCGGCCATAACACGGATCTTTCGGCCGCCCCGCGATGTCGGCCCGGCCGCGGTGAGGACTCGATGCCCGCGTGGGGGCACCCCGATGGCTGCGCGCTCTTCCCCGGATGACGCGGGTCATGTCATGAGGAAGGTCACCCCTCCTCGTTGCCCGGCTCAATCCCCGGTCAATGACTCCCGCAGGCCGGGACTCCATCGGCAGGATCCCTGTTGCCCCGTGGATTACTGGCAGACCGCCGGAATGTTCCCGAGATGACCGAACGCCACCCCCATCACGCTCCGCAATCAGTTGCCGGACGGCAACGTTCCGTACGTGGCCTGCCTCAGGATGTCTCAGGCGTGCCGCCGGACGGCG
>NZ_JBIBIC010000048.1:0-1136 GCF_042957385.1 Streptomyces sp. NPDC008079 | reverse complement strand
CCGTGGGTGTCGTAGGTGTAGGTGGTGGTGTGGCCGAGGGGGTCGGTGTGGGTGAGGAGGTTGTCGTGGGGGTCCCAGGTGCGGTGGGTGGTGTGGTGGAGGGGGTCGGTTTCGCGGAGGAGCTGGTAGCGGTCGTTGAATTCGTAGGTGGTGGTGTGGCCGAGGGAGTTGACGGCGTGGGTGGTGTGGGTGTGGGGGTCGTAGCGGTAGGTGTAGGCGAGGATGTCGTCGGTGCCGGTGGTGCGGACGCAGCGGCCCTGGCCGTCGTAGGTGTAGCCGTACCAGGTGGTGTTGCGGTCCTGCCAGCCGGTGATGCGGCCTTCGGGGTCGTAGGTGAAGGTCAGGGGGAGGCCGGAGGAGTTGGTGACGGCGGTGAGGTGGCCGCCGGTGTAGGCGTACCGGGTCAGGGCGGGCCGGTGGTCGGCGGATATCAGGTGCAGGGCGGTGACGCGGCCGTCGGCGGTGGTGACGCCGATCTGGTATCCGGCGTCGTGGGTCATCCGGGCGGGGGCGCCGGCCGGGTCGTAGGTGACGGTGACGCGGTTGTCGTTGCGGTCGGTGAGGGTGTGCAGGGGCAGGTCGGCGGGGCTGCGGCCGGGCAGCGGGCGGAAGTGCAGGGCCTGGCCGGTCTCGGGCTGGGCGACGGTCATGGTGCCGCCGGGGGTGCCGTCCCAGGTCAGGGGCCAGCGCGGGCCGGTGACGGGCATGACCGGACGGCCCGGCCCGGGTATGGGGTAGTCCAGGGTCATGCCGTCGGCGGTGGTGAACCGCACGCCCTGGTCGTCCAGGACCAGCCGCTGGTCCAGCGTGGAGGCCCAGGTCGGCCCGAACCACCGCCCGCCGCGGAAGTTCGTGCGGTGGGTGCGCTCGATGACCAGCGGGAGGACACCGGGCAGTTCGGCGTCGGTGGCGGACATCACCATCTCACCGGTCGCCATGTCGATGGGGTCACCGCACGTGAACAGCTTCTTCAGCATCCGGCTGGTCTCACCGAGACTCGCCGCGCCCTTGCGGACGCTGTTCGCGATGTTCTCCAGCGCCCGACCCGACTTCAGCAGCGCGGGGAGTTCGCGGGCCATCTTCAACAGGCCGCCGGCGGTGGTGAGGCCCTTGAACATCGGGATGCAGTCCAGCGC
>NZ_JBIBIC010000047.1:0-1166 GCF_042957385.1 Streptomyces sp. NPDC008079 | reverse complement strand
TTCTCGTCCGGACTCCCGGACAACGGCACGAGAAGCCCGCTCGGTACGAACCCGACCCGCCGATAGAAGCGCTGGGCCCGCCCGTTGTCCTCATGCACGATGAGCCGAGCCCGCTCGGCGCCGCGTCCCCAGGCCCACTCCAGGCCGGCGTCGAACAGCACCTCGGTAAGCCCGCTGCCCCGCTCCTCGGGCCGCACGAACACCCCGACGACATGCCCCTGCATCCGCTCCACGGGATGCCCGGCCCAGTCGATCGTGCCCGGCTCCTCGATCAGCACGGTCAACGTCCCGACCCAACGCCCGTCCGGCGCCTCGACGATGATCTGCTGCGCCCCGACGGCGCCCTCACAGCCCCCGGCGGCCCGGTCCATCCAGAAGGAGTCGGGCCGAGCGAGAGCTTCCTCGTGCGTCTCCAGGAAGGCGATATGGGCAACCGGGTCCTGGAGGGCCGCGAGCCGCAACTCCTTGACGGCCTGCCACTCGTCCGCACGGATGGATCGGATGACGTAGTTCATACGACTCAAGCTAACGGAAAAACAAAAAGGCCCACACCTATTTTAGGTGTGGGCCTTTTTCAAATTTTGTTCGGCGGCGTCCTACTCTCCCACAGGGTCCCCCCTGCAGTACCATCGGCGCTGTAAGGCTTAGCTTCCGGGTTCGGAATGTAACCGGGCGTTTCCCTCACGCTATAACCACCGAAACACTATGAAACTGTCGAACCATGCCACACCGCATGCCAGGCATACGGGGCTGTTCGTGGTTTCAGAACCAACACAGTGGACGCGAGCAACTGAGGACAAGCCCTCGGCCTATTAGTACCGGTCACCTCCACACGTTACCGTGCTTCCAGATCCGGCCTATCAACCCAGTCGTCTACTGGGAGCCTTACCCCATCAAGTGGGTGGGAATACTCATCTCGAAGCAGGCTTCCCGCTTAGATGCTTTCAGCGGTTATCCCTCCCGAACGTAGCCAACCAGCCATGCCCTTGGCAGAACAACTGGCACACCAGAGGTTCGTCCGTCCCGGTCCTCTCGTACTAGGGACAGCCCTTCTCAATATTCCTGCGCGCGCAGCGGATAGGGACCGAACTGTCTCACGACGTTCTAAACCCAGCTCGCGTACCGCTTTAATGGGCGAACAGCCCAACCCTTGGGACCGACTCCAG
>NZ_JBIBIC010000046.1:0-1408 GCF_042957385.1 Streptomyces sp. NPDC008079 | reverse complement strand
GGAGAACCAGCTATCACGGAGTTTGATTGGCCTTTCACCCCTAACCACAGGTCATCCCCCAGGTTTTCAACCCTGGTGGGTTCGGTCCTCCACGAAGTCTTACCTCCGCTTCAACCTGCCCATGGCTAGATCACTCCGCTTCGGGTCTTGAGCGCGCTACTATACCGCCCTATTCGGACTCGCTTTCGCTACGGCTTCCCCACACGGGTTAACCTCGCAACACACCGCAAACTCGCAGGCTCATTCTTCAAAAGGCACGCAGTCACGAGATGCAGCAAGCTGCATCCGACGCTCCCACGGCTTGTAGGCACACGGTTTCAGGTACTATTTCACTCCCCTCCCGGGGTACTTTTCACCATTCCCTCACGGTACTATCCGCTATCGGTCACCAGGGAATATTTAGGCTTAGCGGGTGGTCCCGCCAGATTCACACGGGATTTCTCGGGCCCCGTGCTACTTGGGTGTCTCTCAAACGAGCCGCTGACGTTTCGACTACGGGGGTCTTACCCTCTACGCCGGACCTTTCGCATGTCCTTCGCCTACATCAACGGTTTCTGACTCGTCTCACAGCCGGCAGACTGTGAAAGAGAGATCCCACAACCCCGCATACGCAACCCCTGCCGGGTCTCACACGTATACGGTTTGGCCTCATCCAGTTTCGCTCGCCACTACTCCCGGAATCACGGTTGTTTTCTCTTCCTGCGGGTACTGAGATGTTTCACTTCCCCGCGTTCCCTCCACTTGCCCTATGTGTTCAGGCAAGGGTGACAGCCCATGACGACTGCCGGGTTTCCCCATTCGGAAACCCCCGGATCAAAGCCTGGTTGACGACTCCCCGGGGACTATCGTGGCCTCCCACGTCCTTCATCGGTTCCTGGTGCCAAGGCATCCACCGTGCGCCCTTAAAAACTTGGCCACAGATGCTCGCGTCCACTGTTCAGTTCTCAAGCAACGACCAGTCACCCATCACCCCGCACCGAAGCACGAGTTCACTGGGGCCGGCACCTGAAGGCAGCCTGACCGGCCGTACCCTCAGACACCCAACAGCGTGCCCGGCACGATCAGTTGACCAGATCAGCGTTCCACGCCCCGAAGGGCAGTACTAGCGCCTGATCCATCCTGGATCGTGCCGAATAATCAACGTTCCACCCATGAGCAACCAGCATCAGACATTCGCCGATGTACTGGCCTCTGACCTCGTCCCGAAGGACTCGGTGAGAAGTGCTCCTTAGAAAGGAGGTGATCCAGCCGCACCTTCCGGTACGGCTACCTTGTTACGACTTCGTCCCAATCGCCAGTCCCACCTTCGACAGCTCCCTCCCACAAGGGGTTGGGCCACCGGCTTCGGGTGTTACCGACTTTCGTGACGTGACGGGCGGTGTGTACAAGGCCCGGGAACGTATTCACC
>NZ_JBIBIC010000044.1:0-1579 GCF_042957385.1 Streptomyces sp. NPDC008079 | reverse complement strand
GTGCCTGTTTGTGAGTCGTTCATGACAGGAACATCGTTGGAACCTTGGCGTTTTCCCAGGTCAGAATTCGAACTTGCGGGGATCGCCTCGCTGTTGCGGGTTGCGGCTGTCGGCGTTGACCAGTCTCCGTAGAGGTGGGCCACCCCGGCCTGGGATAGTTCAGGTTGAGTGAGACAGGGCGGGGCCGTTCGTCTCACTCAACCTGAGCAGTGAGCGGTGTCCAGCTCATACGTCTTCGGGGCGTTCACGAGAGTGCCAGAGCCGACTGAGGGCTTTGAGCTCGGCTCTGGGGAAGTGCTCTCCCCACTTCCCGCGGTAGCCGCTCTCGCCGTAGGTCCGTGCCACCTCGTCGAAGGAGCGGATCATGGCTCGGGCGAGCCGGTCGACGTCGGTCTGGCCGGACCAGACCTCGGTCCCTCTGTTGTCGTGGTCGCTCCCGTTGGGCAGTTCCAGCACCCGGATCCAAACGTCATCGTCCTCGCGGTAGAAGACCCATCGGTAGGCGGTTGGCTCGGACTCGAACTGAGCGCGGGTCTCGGTCTCTCCGGCAACCAGGCGGGCCACCGCCGTTAGGAGATCCTCAGGAGTGCCGGTGATGTAGGACGCGGTGAGTTCGCCCCTCGTCTGAGGGGCCTCGACGACGCAGTCGGCCCAACCGTGCCCGTCCAGAGTCCAGGTGATGCGCAGATCGGCGGTCACGGCTGTGCGCCGTCGAGGAATTGCTGGATGTCGGACGCCAGCGAGGTCATCTGCTCGCCGGCTTCCAACCATGTGGTCACCGAGGCGGTCCAGCCGCCGGCGGCCTTCGGCCAGGGGCGCAGTGTCCAGGTCAGCCCGACGTGGCCTCCGGAACGGAAGACCGCCGTTACTGCCAAGTCCTGGTCGTTGGTCTGCCAGGCCCGCTCGCCGTTCCAGCCTCGGTAGTCTCTGGCCAGTTCCTCCAGGAACGGGACGAGATCGCTGTCCCAAGTCCAGGCCACGACCTCGTTGACACGAGCGGCAAGACCAGGAGCCCACAGCTCGACGGCATAGTGCACGGAGTCTTCGTCGAAGCTGAACCGATCGCAGAATTTCACGCCGACGGCCGGGTTGTCCTGGCAGCGAATGGTGATGCCGGGCTTGTCGTCGGTGTCGCTGTCCAGGGAGGTCATGGGTGGAACGCTAGGCCAGCGTCAGATCGCAAGTCATCCGGATTCAGAGTCGGTGGGGTGCAGTACGGCTTCGGCTATCTCGCGGACGCGCTTCAGGGTGATGCCGGTGCGCTGCTCGATGGCCAGGGGATGGTCGGTGGGTTCGAGTTCGATGTAGGGCGCTCACCGACAGGCCGTGTGTGGACGTGGGTCTTCAGGTTGATGGTGCTGGGCGAGTAGAGGGGCAACTCGGTGGTCAGCCATCCGAAGTACGGATTCGCGGACTCGCGTCCTGGTGTGTCCCACAGGTCCGTCGCGTGGGAGAAGTTCTCGCGGCTGACGGAGATCCAGACGCCCCAGGAGAACACATCGTCGCTGTCGGTGACCGGTATATCGATCATGCCCTTGACGAAGTAGTGCTGTGCTTTGATGACGCACTGGTCCGGGGA
>NZ_JBIBIC010000043.1:0-1828 GCF_042957385.1 Streptomyces sp. NPDC008079 | reverse complement strand
CCCCAGGAGAACACATCGTCGCTGTCGGTGACCGGTATATCGATCATGCCCTTGACGAAGTAGTGCTGTGCTTTGATGACGCACTGGTCCGGGGACCCCGGCTTCCGCAATGTCGGTGTGGAGATCATCTGCACGCCAGACGTCGCCGACGCCATCGCGCAGCAGCTCCGGGACGCCGTCGAAGAGATCCTGGACGGCTACACCGACGATGACATCATCGACTGACAGCCCCGGCGGGCCGGCCGACCACGGCCGTACGACAGCGCCCCTTCCCGGCATTCGAGCTGCCGGGAAGGGGCGTCGCTCATCGTAGGCGGTCCACGACGGTCTGAAGGCGGCGGAGCGGGCGGAGTTCACCCGGCCGGTGCCGAAGGGCGCGGCCGTGCAGTTCCGGTTCCTCCTGACCCTGGGCGAAGGGCTCCACGGCGGCTGTGGCGGCCGGTTTGGGCACGTCCCGCCGCACGGTGCAGCGCTACCCCGCAGGCAAGCTCAAGCGGCCCCAGAAGGCGCTGCGGGCCGCGTTGGAGGAGGAGACCGCGCGGGACTGGCAGCCGGGCGTGCGTGCCCGGGTCCGCGAGCAGGCGGCCAGCAGCGGCGGCCTGCTGATCGAGGCCCGGGCCCGGTTCTGGTTCCGGGCCGCGCTCGGTTCCACCGACGACCCGCGAATCCGGCTCGTCACCCAGACCGTCTCACCGGACCACGCGGGCCGCATCCTCGCCGCCCGCGAGCGGGGCGCGACCGAAGCTGAGTTGTATGGGCTTGTTGCCAAAGCTCTGGGATATGCCTACTTCCAGAAATTCGGAGAGCGTGCGCAGGGTCCGGAGGTGGTTTTCAGCAACGTGGAATACATAGATTTCCGGTTCTGAGCGGGCCGCCCGACGGAGACCGAATTACCGGCCGCCTGAGCCGAAGCGCGACAGCTGTCACCGAGGCGGGCATGTTGTCAGCGGGTTTTGTTCCGGCGGCAGCAGGCTCGCCTCGCGTACAGAACCCGAGTGCAAGCGAAAGGCGCGCACCTGGCGGACCGTGATCCGTCAGATGCGCGCCCACGTGGCGCCCTGTCAATTCGGCGTCAGCTTCTCAGTACTGTGGCCGCGGGCGCCGGGACAATGCAACTCAGTTGCCGGTGAAGACGATCGAGCTCAGATTCGCCCCGTAAGTGGGCGTGCACGCGCCCCGGTAGAAGTTCCAATCGTGTCCCGAGGTGTCATGCACGTATCCCGTGTAGCTGTTCGAGCACACCTGGGTGGAATGCACGATGTTCATCCAGCCTGTGTTGGCGCTCCCACCGTCCCAGACGTAGCAGTAGTGGCCGCCCGAGCCGTAAGAGACGTTGACGACGGACGACAGGTTGCACGTGGAGTTCACGACCGTGGCGCTGGCCGGGGTC
Organism: Streptomyces sp. NPDC008079; assembly: GCF_042957385.1. Taxonomy (NCBI): domain Bacteria; kingdom Bacillati; phylum Actinomycetota; class Actinomycetes; order Kitasatosporales; family Streptomycetaceae; genus Streptomyces; species Streptomyces sp. NPDC008079. Next base: position 438 of record NZ_JBIBIC010000043.1, on the reverse strand, counting down.
GCAGCGAGGGCGCCGGCGGTGGTGAGGCCGGCCACGATGGCTCCGGTTGCCAGCTTTCGGGCGAGATTCATGTGGTTCCCCCTGAGGATGTGTGCTTGGCGGGTTGTCTCCCATGCGAGCAGTGCCGCCGAGAGGCGGTGACGCGCTTTCGTGCATGACGGCTCGTTACGGGGACGTTGTGCGAGGTCGAGGCTAAGAGCTGCTGTCCTAGATCCGTCCTAGGTCCGTCCTTGCGCACTCCGTACACATGAGCGCATGTGACAAGTCGAATGCCTTGTTGGTGACAGCCAGACTGCTTCGACCGGTCCGAATCGCCGGCTCATCCCTCTCCGCTGGTGACAACTATGACGTGCCGATGATCATGGTTTTTTTGATCTTGGTTGTGCTGGGGTTGTGCAGTTGTTTCGGGTGGATGAGCGGGGGCGGGGTGTGGCCTGG
>NZ_JBIBIC010000042.1:0-2447 GCF_042957385.1 Streptomyces sp. NPDC008079 | reverse complement strand
CTCCGTGCGGTGCAGTCCTAGACAGCTCCACCACACCGGAGGTCTTCGCCATGATCAAGCACCGGCACATGTCAACAACGCTCGTGATCAATACATCTAGGTCCTTGGCTTGAGCCGAGTCCACGACCACGTCCACGGTCGTGTCCGTGTCCGTCCCGGCAGGGAGCCGCGGCGCGGAACGGGCGACCACGCGGGCCGCCGCCAGATGCGGACTGTCCTGCAAGAGCGTGAGGTGCCGCCCCATCCGCAGCGCGGTCACCGAGATCGCCAGCGAGCAGAGCACCAGCATCACGATGTACGCCCCGTACGCGCCCGCACCCGCCATCAGGCCGCCGACGGCGGGACCGAGGGCGAGGGCCAACTGCTTGACCAGGGCGAACGCCGAGTTGTACTGACCGACCATCCGCGCGGGCGCCAGATCGGCGACCAGCGGAGCCACGGTCGGCGCCAGCATCGCCTCGCCGAGCCCGAACAGCGCGTACGTCGAGATGATCGCCGCGACCGCCATCGCGTGACTGCCGTGCACCAGCCCGGACGCCCCGGCCACCAGCCAGGCGACCGTCCAGACCAGACCGACCGCCGCGATGACCCGGCTGCGCCTGCGCTGCTCGACCAGCCGCAGCACCACGAACTGCGCCAGCACGATCACGGCGGTGTTGGCCGCGAGCGCCACGCCCAGCGTGGTCGGCGAAATCCGGGTGACCTCGACGGCGAACGCCGAGAGCCCCGACTCGAACTGCCCGTAGCAGGCGAAGAACATCACGAAGCCCAGCACGGACACCATGACCATCGCCCGATCCCCGAGCAGCAGCCGCCAGCCGCCGGAGGCAGCGCCGTCGGACCGCACCGCCCCGTCGACCTGCGGCGCGTGCGGCATGCGCACGGTCGCTATGACCGCGCCGAGCACCAGGAACATCGCCGCCTCGATGGCGAAGAGCCGGATGAACGACGCAGGATGCGCGGTGTCGACCAGCAGACCGCCGAGCAGACCGCCGAGGCCGAGCCCCAGGTTGTTGAGGAAGAACTGCGTGGCGAAGGCGCGCGACCGCGTCGCGGTCGTCGAGCACCACACGATCATCGTCGCCAGCGAGGGCTGCACCACCGCTATACCGGCACCGAGCGCACCGGCCGCCGCGATGACCACCGGTTCACTGCCGGACAGCCCGAGCCCCAGTGACCCGGCGGCGGCCAGCACCGTACCGACCACCGCGACCGGCACCGGTCCGCGCTGATCGATGACCCGACCCGTGAAGGGCAGCACGAACAGCGCCGCCACGGCGAACGTCGCGAGCACCACACCTGCGGTACCCGCGCCCAGCCCCCGCACCTGCGAGACGTAAATAAAGGTGAACGGGACCGTGAAGCCGTTCCCGAACGCGCTCAGCGCTGTCCCCACCTGGATCCGGCGCAGCGCCGCGCCCATCGCCGTTGTCACACTCACCCCACTTGACCATTGAGTCTTCGCCTTGAAGACTTCAGTACTAAAGTTCGAAGCTAAAGAGTACATCGCGAAGGGCTTTAGTGCAAAGGGTTCCGTGCCATACTCGAAGGATGACCGCAGCCGCAGGTTCACCGGGGGCGCCGCAGGAGCTGGACCTCGACGCCCAGATCGCCGCCTACCAGCGCGAATTCCCTGAGGTCGACCCCCAGGTGGAGAAGGTCGTCACCGCCCTGGGCCGCCTCAACCGCCGGATGAACGTGGCGTACGGCCGCCAGCTCGTCGACCTCGGCATCAGCAGCGCCGAGTGGGAAGTCCTCAAAGCACTCGTCGTCGTCGGCAAGCCCTACCGTCTCGGCCCCGGCGACCTCGCCAAGCGCCTCGGCCTCACCCCGGCCGCCATGACCCACCGGATCGACCGCATGGTCGCCGAGGGCTTGGTCACCCGCGAGCGCGACGAGGCCAACCGCGTCCGCGTCATCGTCGAACTGACCGACGAGGGCCGTGACAAGTGGCTCCAGACCATGCGCCTGGCCGCCGTCTTTGAGGACGAGCTCCTCCAGGACCTCACGACGGTGGAACGCGCCGCCCTCGGCGAGATCCTCACCCGCCTCCTGCGCCGCGTCGAGTACAGCCAGCCGGACGCCGGCGGCCGGCTCGAAGACCTGGACTGACCCGTGTGATCGGGACCACCTTGCCCCGAGTTGACATGGGTGGTCCTCGTCCGTAGTGTTCTCCGAGTTGTCCGACGTGAGCGCCGACTCCGGTCGGTCCCCGGACAGCCATTCCGCAGGAACCTTTCGACCATGACCGACAGCCTTGTGTTGTCGCGTTGTTGTCGTGCGTTTGTGTGTTTCCGCGGAATGCAGGCGGTGTTTCGTTCGACCGGGCCGATTTGGCCGGGCGGTACGGGATCAGCTAATGTCTCACTCGTCGGAACGGCCGAACAGCCGGAAAGACAAGCCCCGCTGACTGGGGGTCAGGCACTGGAAAGCGTCTGATAGAGTCG
>NZ_JBIBIC010000041.1:0-3736 GCF_042957385.1 Streptomyces sp. NPDC008079 | reverse complement strand
TCACGCCGCTGCCGAAGTTGCTGTCGTTGTCCGCGAAGGCGGGAGTGGCACCGGCCGTGGCGGCCAAAGCCACCGCCGCGGCCGTCAGCGCCCCGTGCATGATCATCTTTTTCATGGCCGGGCCAACGACCGCCGAAGCGGCAGGGCACGGCCTGCTACGCCGCCCGGAGGACCCGCCGCCGAATCCTCAAGCAGGGCAGCGGCCAGAGACCGGCGGTCACCGGGCTGTGGTCACGGTGATGACAGTGTCAGGGCAGTCGGCGAGGGTACTGGTCAGGGCGGTCTGTTCGGCGGTGTCGATGTCCAGGCACCACCGGGTCTTGTCGGCGATCCAGTCGGTGACGTAGGTGCAGCGGTAGCCGGCGGCCGGCGGCAGCCACTGCGACGGGTCCCTGTCGGCCTTGGACCGATTGGATTTCGCGGAGACCGCGACCAGATCCCGCGGGTCCCCCAAGTCGTTCGCGTAGTCCTGTCGTTCCTTGGGCGTCCAGGCCGAGGCACCGCTGTCCCAGGCTTCGGCGAGCGGCACCAGGTGTTATCCGCCCCCTCACGTGCCTGCCGCTGACATCCGTGACAGAGGGCGATTGCCCGGTTCCCTTTCTGTGAGCGTTGCGTTATCCGGTGCAGCGGCTATTTGCCGCTGACAGTGATGACAGGCAGGGGGATGTGGTGGCGAGCACCCAACGGGTGGCGACCGGGGCCGGGCCGACGTGGACGGTGGTCGCGGGTGACTTCCGGGTCGCGGAGCCGGCTGAGCAGTATCTGGAGTACCTGCGGGGGACGGACCGGTCACCGAACACGATCAGGAGTTATGCCCAGGGCCTGGCGCTGTGGTGGTCGTTCCTGGAGTAGCGCTCGCAGGGATGGGACACGGTCGGCGTGACCGAACTCGGCACGTTCGTAGGGCAGTTGCGTCGCGGTGGGGTCGCGGAGGCCGTCGTCCCGCTGCGCGCCGCGGAGAGGGCGGCCGATGCGACGGTGGCGAGTCGGGTGCGGGCGGTGCTGGGCTTCTACCGCTACCAGGCCGCACGTGGGGTCGAGGTCGCGGGCCGTCTGTACGAGACGGTACATGCCAGGCCGGGCAACTATCTGCCGTTCCTGGAGCATGTGGCCCGCAAGCAGGGCCGACATTCGAGTGTCGTGAAGGTCCGGGTCCGGGTGAAGCCCGTCCCTGTTCTTCTGCCAGGGCAGATGGCGTCACTGCGCGAGTCGGAGGCGTTGTGGGATCCGGTTGTCGGTGCCTGGTCGGGTGAGTTGCGGTACCGGTTGCTGTGGACGCTGCTGGAGGAGACCGGTCTGCGGCTGGGCGAGGCGTTGGGGCTGCGGCACCGGGACTGGAAGACCGGCACGGGTACCACCGCCCAGGTCGAAGTGGTGCACCGCGAGGACCATCCGCACGGTCTGCGGGCCAAGAGCGGCTACCGACGCGTCTTCGTCGGCTCATCCCTGGACCGGCTGTACGGGGACTGGGTGTGGGCGCTGTGCGAGGCCGGCGCCGACGTCGAACTCGACGATTGGGATGACGCCTACATTTTCTGCAACCTGTACCGGGGCCGTCTCCAGCAGAAGTGGGCCCGCGAGTTCATCGCCGCGCGGGGCGCCCCAGAGGGAACGGACCCGCCGTATCTCTTCCTGCAGACCAAGAACAACCGGCTCGGGAAGAGGCCCTACGCTTCGGCGACGTTCCACAGTCGACTTGGCGTGCTGACCGAGGAGCTGGCCATCACCGACAGTGTCGGCCGCCCCGTCAAGGTGTCCAAGACCCACACCTTCCGGCACACCCGGGCGACCGACCTGATCAACGCCGGGGTGCCGATCCACGTCGTCATGCGCTACCTGGGCCACATCACTCCGACCATGACCATGCACTACGCCAAGACCCTGGCGGTGACGGCCGAGCGCGAGTTCTTGCGCTACAAGAAGGTGACGGCCGACGGCCGGACCGCCGAGGTCGATCCGAGCGACCTCTACGACCTCCTGCACCTGGACCAGCGCGCTGACCGGGTTCTGCCGAACGGCTGGTGCATGTTGCCGCCCCGGCAAGTCTGTTCGAAGGGAAACGCCTGCCTGAGCTGCGACAAGTTCGTCACCGATGCCAGCCATCGCGAGGAACTCCAACACCAGCTTCAACAGTCGGAGGCGCTGATCACCCGGCGTCAGACCCAGTTCACCGTTCGCCACGGCGAGCCGATGGGTGAGGACAACATCTGGCTCGCCGGTCGCCTGTCCGAGACCCGCGCACTGACCAAGGTTCTCGTCGCCCTGGACCAGGTCAGCGTCCACGAGGACGGGCAACTGCGGGCGGTACGCGGAGCCGGTGCGGCCGACCGCCCCGAACTGCCGGCCACCACCCCACCGCAGGAGCCGACCGCATGACACCGCTGCCCGAACATCTCCGCCAAGCCATCCGTGCCCGGACCGAGGAAACCGAGAAGCGGGCCCGCGCCGCCCTCGCCCAGCTGGCCAAGGCGGGAAGGCCCATCAGCTTCACCGCCGTGGCCCGGGAGGCCGAGGTGAGCACCGACTTCCTGTATCGAAGCCCGGACCTACGCGCCCAGATCGAACGGCACCGCGACAAGGCCGGGCAGACTCTGACGAGGCCAACAGAACCCTTGGAAGGTCGGTCAACCTCAGCTGCGGTGCGGGCGCTGAGCGCGCGCCTCACACGCCAACAGCAGGATCATCGGGCAGAGGTTGACCGGCTTCGCAAGGCTTTGGAGGTGGCCCAAGGTGAGAATCTGGACCTGCGCAGGCGCCTGGCCCACTACGAGGCCTGACGGACCCAGGCACCTCGCGCTCTGGTAGACAGCCTGTGACCGAGTCGTCAAAGGGCATGAGGTGCCAGATGTGGTGGAAGCGACGCCGGGAAGAGAGCTCAGCCGTACCTTCTCCGACGGAGCGATGGCCGACCGCGTGGGACGAACCTGGAAGGCTTACAGCGGCGCAGCGGGTTCGCGCTGTCGTCCACGCCATCACCGATGGGACCACGGCCCGCCCCGAGCAGATCCGGGGCCTGCCGGCAGAGGCCGTGCTGGCGGTCGAGCGTGACCAGCAGGTTCCGATGGCAGATGCCTACCGAGAGTTCCTCTCGCTGATCGGCGGTGGCGCAGGTCGATTCATGCGTGGGGAAGACGTCTACTACTCCCGCGTTCTTGGACTGGGAGAGGCGGCCCGCGAGCTGCTCGAGGAGAACGACTCCCCCTTCCACTTCGAACCAACTGACCGCGTCTTCACCATGCATCAGGGTTACCAGTTCGAGTTCATGCGCGGCACCGGGCCAGACCCCGAGGTCTGGTCCTACTCCGAGGGCATGAACGGCGACGTTCCCTTCCGCAGCCATGCCTCTTTCACAGACTGGCTTCGTGCGACTGCGGAAGCGGAGATGCCGGTCTGGAAGCGGCACGCCGCGACGGTACGCGAGGAGATCAACGCTGACGGCACCATTACTGAGCACTGGTAGCCAACCTGGGCGTCAGCGCTCACAGCTCCAGTGTCAGGAGGAGCGGAAAGGCGCGTGCCTGCGGCGAGTTCTGTGGGCGCCATGCCGTCGACAGCTGTACCTGGGACATCGCGTTCTCAGCTCGCCGTAGGTGCAGATACCAGGTGGTCGATGTCGAGCTTGCTCGCGTCGTCGATGTACATGTCGTCGTACGGGCTGAGCCAGGTGCCGCCGGTCAGCGCGCAGCGCGGGCCCTGGACCGGGGCTGTGAGCGCGTCCCGTTTCAGCACCTCCTGC
>NZ_JBIBIC010000040.1:0-4670 GCF_042957385.1 Streptomyces sp. NPDC008079 | reverse complement strand
CCCCAGGAGAACACATCGTCGCTGTCGGTGACCGGTATATCGATCATGCCCTTGACGAAGTAGTGCTGTGCTTTGATGACGCACTGGTCCGGGGAGAGCAGGCAGTCGGGGGCGTCGGCGAAGGTCGGATCCCAGACGTAGGGGGCGGGCGCCGTGTAGTTCATCGGCAGCTCCAAGTGGTGCTCGCCGCAGCACGAGCAGGTGAATCCGAGATCGTTGGCCATGGCAGGAAGCCTAGTGATCTGGCCCGTCCGGCCAGAGCCGCCTATGGAGTCGGCGTGCCGGTGCGACAATTGGACCTGCTAGAGGGCCCGGTGGCCTCTTGGTGGGTCTGCTGACCGTCAGTGCCGCAGTGATCAGTCTCGGTGGGCTTCGCGGGAGGCGGGCTGTCCGCTCCTGCGGGAGCTTCGGCGGGTGATGCGCCTGGTCATCAGGGTGATCGCGGCCCAGGTGATCAACGACTCGGAGTGCTGAATGAGGCGTTCGTAGTCGCGTGCGTGCGGGCGGGCGTGCATGACCCAGGCGTGGGAGCGTTCGACTACCCAGCGGCGGGGCAGGACGACGAAGCCGGGGGTGTTCTTCGGGCGGCTGACGGTCTTGATCGTCAGGTTGAGGTAGGTCTTGGCCCAGGTCACGAGTTGTCCGGCGTAGGCGGAGTCGGCCCAGACGATGGTGATCTCGGGGTGCATCAGCCGCAGCCGGAACAGGACTTCCTTCGCTGCGTTGCGGTCGGTCATGTCGGCCGGGGTGACCATGACGAACAGGGGCAGGCCCTTAGTGTCCACGACCAGGTGCCGCTTGCGGCCGTTGACCTTCTTGCCGCCGTCGTAGCCGCGGGAGTCCTTGCCGACGGTTTCGGCGGCCTTGATCGACTGGGAGTCGATGACGGTGGCCACCGCCCCCGGTGCCTTGCCCATCTCGCGGCGGATCCGCTTGCGGAGCTCGTCACGGATCTGGCCGATGACGCCGGCGGCGGCCCAGCGGGCCATGAAGCCGTAGCAGGTCCGCCAGGGAGGGAAGTCCTTGGGCAGGGCCCGCCACTTGCAGCCGGTGTCGACGACGTAGCGGATCGCGTCCACGATCTCCCGGCGGGGGTGCTTCTCCGGACGGCCGCCGGCCTTCGTTTCGCAGGCCGGTGTCGGCAGCAGCGGTTCGATCAGGGCCCACTCGTCGTCCCAGGTGTCGGAGGGGTAGTAGCGCCTGCGCGGCAACTTCCTCCCTCCCTCCAGGACGGGGGCGGGGCCGCCCCACCGACCGGGCGGCCCCGCCGGTCACGCGTCGGTGAAGTCGGCAATCACATTGAGGGTGGACTCGACCGAGTTGAGCTGGGTGTTGAGGTGCTTGATCCACCGGCCTTTGGGCTGGAGGACGGCGTGCGGGGCGACGGTGCCGGTGATGAACCGGCGGATCTCGGTGAGCTTGCCGCGGATGACCGCGACCTCGTATGCCTGGAGCTCGGAGGGGTCGGCGCAGAACTTGTAGCCGTCCTTGAGGGTCCAGATCAGCGGTGGCCAGCCGCGTTCGGTGATGATGTCGCGCAGACAGGCCAGGCCGGATCGGGTCTGGCTGGGTGACAGCTCGCTGGATCTGACCAACTGGGGAAAGGTCAGACCGGCCGGCCGTGCTTCGAAGAGCACGAACCGGACGGTGTCGGCGTGCCGCTGGGCCGCCGGCGGCCTGCGCGCGGAGGCACGGGGCATCGGTTATTCACCCTGCAGGAGCTTGGCCAGCTCGCCGTCGACGTCGACCTTGCCGGTGTCGACCGCGGTCTCGATCCAGTCCAGCGTCGCCCTCACGCGGGCGACGTTCTCGTGCATGATGACGCGTTCGTCGTCGCCGAGCTGCCGGTCGCGCATTCCGGGGACGACCCGGCCGGCTGCGGCGACGAACGCGTGGCAGGCGGTGACCAGGTCCAGGAACTCCACTGTCCGGTCCATGTTCTTCACCGCCGGGGCGATTGGGCTGGTGTCCTCGAAGTGCTCGCGGGCCTGGCGGCCCCGCTCGACCTGGGCGTGGTTGACCTGGTGGCGGGCGGTGTCGTCCGACATCGCGCGGAACGCGACATCCGGGCGCCGCAGCAGGCCGGTGGTGACCTTCGCGGCGACGTGGTCGTCGCGGGTCAGCTCTTCCACGACCCGGACCTTGTCCTCCTGCTTGACCTGCGCGACCACCGTCGGGCGGCGCAGCAGGTCGCTGGTGACGGTCGCGGCGACCTCCTCGTCGGTGGCCAGAGTGTGGATCGCGCTGACCTTCTCCTGCGGAGTTACGGGTTTGACGACCTGTCGGCCGACCCTGCGGTTGGCCTGGTCCGGCGTCCAGCGGGATTTGCCCTCGGGCGGGGTGAGGATGGTGGCGAATCGTTCCTCGTCGTCGGCGATGGACGCCAGGATCTGGTGGACGGTGAAGGACACCCCTGACACCCGGCGGTCCTTCGGCCACCTCGACGCCGTCCACCGGGCCTTGTCCACCGTCGCGTAGGACAGCCCGATGTCCTCGGACAGGCGGAACAGCGAGTCCTTGACCGTGAACAGTGAATCGCTTCGCTCCTGGCCGCCGAACTCGCGCATCGGCTCGACTTCGAGCGCGCAGTCACCGACCGCGAATTGGATGCGACCGGCTGTCTCCAGTTGTTTCCGCAAGTCAGCGACGATCTCCGCATACCGTGTCGCGCTGACGCTGCCGACCTTGTCGGCGTCGTTGATCTCTTCGGGCATGGCCTTCACGGCCCACCGCGGGGCCGGCGCACGGCCCCGCGGCCGTGGCATGACCCGGCCCGCTTCTCCGATCGAGCGTCAGACCGGAAATACGAAGATCACAACTAATGACCGTAAATGACCGGGTTCCGACCGAACATGCGGCCCGGATGCGTTCGCGTTGCGGTCACTGTGACCGTTCGCCGAACGATTCCTTCCGGGCCCGCCAGGCCCTCGTGACGCACCGCCGCGAGCAGTAGATCGCATTCGAACGGCGGTCCACCCCCACGACCCAAGCGGCTCCGCACTCGGGACACACAGCCCGGCCGGCACCACCCAGTTCCGCAGCCACCCGCTTGCGCAACCGCAGGTCGCGACGCCATTGCCTGGAACGACACGACGTTGAGCAGAACCTCGTCCGAGGCGGAGCGTCCGATCGCAGCCGAACCCCACACCCCTCACACACCCGCTCCACAGCCTGCCCGGCGTCCTCGGACACCCAACAAGACTAGGGCACAAAGCTACTCAAAACCCAGGATCGAAAACAGGCACTCACCTGCATACACCGGCCTCCCTCAAGCTCTGGCGGGCTTGTATCGGGCAGTTGAATGACGCAAAGAGCTGTGGCCTGCGGGGCCGGTGAACTCATAAAATCGCCCTCGTTCAAGTGTTCGAACTGATCCGGAGGGGGAACTATGTCCAAATTCTTCCGAGTGGGACTGACGGTCACGGGAGCAATGGCGGGGGTGCTGTCGCTGGGGACCGCAACCGCTGTCGCCGATCCGGCACCGCCCGGTACCTACACGGTGCACGAGCATCGGAAGGCGACGGTTAATGCCACAGAGTGTTACTTGTTCGCGAACCCGGTGAACTACAGCGGCTCGACCATCGTCGGCACCGGCGGTTGGACCTCCTGCGTCGGCTCACCGGTCGCATGCACGAGTCACGTAACACTTACGATCTACCTGACTCCCGGTTGGGTGGCGGCTGGGAACCAGGGGGAGACCACCGCGTGTCCGCCTCCCCTGAGGTCGGCGCCATCCACGGTCACGAACTGCAAGATACAACCGACGAACTACTCCTACCGTGTACATACCATCGGCTCCTTCGTGGAGTCGAGCGGGGGCGCTACCAGCACCGACGCCAACGGGACGACGAAGAACATCCCCTGCCTCTAGACCAGGCAGGCCCATAGGACCAAGGGCGGGACGAGATGGTCACCTTCACCCAGTGTGAACAGGAAGCCGCCGAGATCGTGCGCGAACGCCTGCGCGATGGCGAACTCCGCAACTGGATCGAGAGCGCCAGCAGCACCTGGGACATCGAACACGCCGTCTTCCTGCAGCGGGTGAAGACCGTCATCGCCATCGGGCTCTTTAACAGCCACCACACCGCGGAAGCCGCTGAAGAGCCCGTACCGCACCCGGCACAGACCGCCCTGGACGCTCTGCGCGAGGCCGACGCGGTGGGACTGTTCGGTGTGCTCCCCGCGGACCTGGGACAGTCCGCTGATGTCGTGAAGTGGCTCCAACTGCTGTCGACCGGTCTGACGGCGCGCAGTGCCATCATGTGGGAGCGGCTGATCCAGTCAGCCAGGATCATCCTGGACGTCCAGCTCGTCCTCCCCCAGGAAGGCCAGCCGCTGCCCACAGCCGACGATCCTCCCCTGCCGTCAGCAGGGTGACCGGCAAAGGGGCCCCCAGCGCGGACTGACCACAAACGCACGGAGGACATCGGCCGGTACATCGCCCGCGGTGCGGGCGATGTACCGGCCGACCCGTACGGATACAGCATCCGTTCCTGCTCCTGCTCTGGCCGGTCCCGGCGGTTGCACCGCGGTGACTGCCACGCGGTGCACGCCTCACCCGGTCCGCCACCACCGAGCAGGCCCGCGCTGCCCTCGAGCGCGACAATGCGGCGCCCTGCCAGATGTGCCGGCCCGGCCGGCCGCTGCGCAGGGCGGCGTCGCGGCCGGTC
>NZ_JBIBIC010000039.1:0-6302 GCF_042957385.1 Streptomyces sp. NPDC008079 | reverse complement strand
ATAAAATTCGTCAAAAACACGTAGTTCAGTTAGCAGAATGTAAAATTAATTTTAACAAAGTGTAAAATTAACTATTGAAAAGTCATTAACAAACGTGTATTATTAATAAAGTAAGTTAATTTGTCTGGTGGCAATAGCAAAGAGGTCACACCTGTTCCCATGCCGAACACAGAAGTTAAGCTCTTTAGCGCCGATGGTAGTCGGACTAACGTTCCGCTAGAGTAGGACGTTGCCAGGCAATAGATAACAGGAGAATTAGCTCAGCTGGGAGAGCATCTGCCTTACAAGCAGAGGGTCGGCGGTTCGAACCCGTCATTCTCCACCATTTAATAGCCGGCCTAGCTCAATTGGTAGAGCAACTGACTTGTAATCAGTAGGTTGGGGGTTCAAGTCCTCTGGCCGGCACCATCTTTTGAGCCATTAGCTCAGTTGGTAGAGCATCTGACTTTTAATCAGAGGGTCAGAGGTTCGAATCCTCTATGGCTCATTACGATTTTATTTAAATTTTCTAAGCGAAATAATGCAGAAGTAGTTCAGCGGTAGAATACGACCTTGCCAAGGTCGGGGTCGCGGGTTCGAATCCCGTCTTCTGCTCCATTATTTTGCCGGGGTGGCGGAACTGGCAGACGCACAGGACTTAAAATCCTGCGGTGAGAGATCACCGTACCGGTTCGATTCCGGTCCTCGGCACCATCTTTAATAAGCGCCCGTAGCTCAACTGGATAGAGCGTTTGACTACGGATCAAGAGGTTATGGGTTCGACTCCTATCGGGCGCGCCATTTTTAAAGAATATAACTACATACGGGAAGTAGCTCAGCTTGGTAGAGCACTTGGTTTGGGACCAAGGGGTCGCAGGTTCGAATCCTGTCTTCCCGACTTCTTAATAAATGGGGGCTTAGCTCAGCTGGGAGAGCGCCTGCTTTGCACGCAGGAGGTCAGCGGTTCGATCCCGCTAGTCTCCACCATTATTTATTTCATTAAATGAACATTGAAAACTGAATGACAATATGTCAACGTTAATTCCAATAATGTAACGAAAGTTACAACAATTAATTTAGTTTTATGAGCTAATCAAACATCATAATTTTTTATGGAGAGTTTGATCCTGGCTCAGGATGAACGCTGGCGGCGTGCCTAATACATGCAAGTCGAGCGAACAGATAAGGAGCTTGCTCCTTTGACGTTAGCGGCGGACGGGTGAGTAACACGTGGATAACCTACCTATAAGACTGGGATAACTTCGGGAAACCGGAGCTAATACCGGATAACATATTGAACCGCATGGTTCAATAGTGAAAGGCGGCTTTGCTGTCACTTATAGATGGATCCGCGCCGTATTAGCTAGTTGGTAAGGTAACGGCTTACCAAGGCAACGATACGTAGCCGACCTGAGAGGGTGATCGGCCACACTGGAACTGAGACACGGTCCAGACTCCTACGGGAGGCAGCAGTAGGGAATCTTCCGCAATGGGCGAAAGCCTGACGGAGCAACGCCGCGTGAGTGATGAAGGTCTTCGGATCGTAAAACTCTGTTATCAGGGAAGAACAAATGTGTAAGTAACTGTGCACATCTTGACGGTACCTGATCAGAAAGCCACGGCTAACTACGTGCCAGCAGCCGCGGTAATACGTAGGTGGCAAGCGTTATCCGGAATTATTGGGCGTAAAGCGCGCGTAGGCGGTTTTTTAAGTCTGATGTGAAAGCCCACGGCTCAACCGTGGAGGGTCATTGGAAACTGGAAAACTTGAGTGCAGAAGAGGAAAGTGGAATTCCATGTGTAGCGGTGAAATGCGCAGAGATATGGAGGAACACCAGTGGCGAAGGCGACTTTCTGGTCTGTAACTGACGCTGATGTGCGAAAGCGTGGGGATCAAACAGGATTAGATACCCTGGTAGTCCACGCCGTAAACGATGAGTGCTAAGTGTTAGGGGGTTTCCGCCCCTTAGTGCTGCAGCTAACGCATTAAGCACTCCGCCTGGGGAGTACGACCGCAAGGTTGAAACTCAAAGGAATTGACGGGGACCCGCACAAGCGGTGGAGCATGTGGTTTAATTCGAAGCAACGCGAAGAACCTTACCAAATCTTGACATCCTTTGACTGCTCTAGAGATAGAGTCTTCCCCTTCGGGGGACAAAGTGACAGGTGGTGCATGGTTGTCGTCAGCTCGTGTCGTGAGATGTTGGGTTAAGTCCCGCAACGAGCGCAACCCTTAAGCTTAGTTGCCATCATTAAGTTGGGCACTCTAAGTTGACTGCCGGTGACAAACCGGAGGAAGGTGGGGATGACGTCAAATCATCATGCCCCTTATGATTTGGGCTACACACGTGCTACAATGGACAATACAAAGGGCAGCTAAACCGCGAGGTCAAGCAAATCCCATAAAGTTGTTCTCAGTTCGGATTGTAGTCTGCAACTCGACTACATGAAGCTGGAATCGCTAGTAATCGTAGATCAGCATGCTACGGTGAATACGTTCCCGGGTCTTGTACACACCGCCCGTCACACCACGAGAGTTTGTAACACCCGAAGCCGGTGGAGTAACCATTTATGGAGCTAGCCGTCGAAGGTGGGACAAATGATTGGGGTGAAGTCGTAACAAGGTAGCCGTATCGGAAGGTGCGGCTGGATCACCTCCTTTCTAAGGATATATTCGGAACATCTTCGTAGAAGATGAAGGAATAACATTGACATATTGTATTCAGTTTTGAATGTTTATATAACATTCACATATCTTCTTTTTCAAAGAAAGCGATTCGTAGACAATGCGTTGAGTTACTTTAAAGCGAAGTTTACTAGAGTAAATGAGTATTTAAAGTAATGATAACAAAACAGTATGCAAACGCTTGACTGGAAATAGAACTTGTACATTGAAAACTAGATAAGTAAGTAAAATAGATTTTACCAAGCAAAACCGAGTGAATTAGAGTTTTAAAGCTTGAATTCATAAGAAATAATCGCTAGTGTTCGAAAGAACACTCACAAGATTAATAACGCGTTTCCTGTAGGATGGAAACATAGATTAAGTTATTAAGGGCGCACGGTGGATGCCTTGGCACTAGAAGCCGATGAAGGACGTTACTAACGACGATATGCTTTGGGGAGCTGTAAGTAAGCGTTGATCCAGAGATTTCCGAATGGGGAAACCCAGCATGAGTTATGTCATGTTATCGATATGTGAATACATAGCATATCAGAAGGCAGACCCGGAGAACTGAAACATCTTAGTACCCGGAGGAAGAGAAAGAAAAATCGATTCCCTGAGTAGCGGCGAGCGAAACGGGAAGAGCCCAAACCAACAAGCTTGCTTGTTGGGGTTGTAGGACACTCTATACGGAGTTACAAAAGTATATATTAGACGAATCATCTGGAAAGTTGAATCAAAGAAGGTAATAATCCTGTAGTCGAAAATATATACTCTCTTGAGTGGATCCTGAGTACGACGGAGCACGTGAAATTCCGTCGGAATCTGGGAGGACCATCTCCTAAGGCTAAATACTCTCTAGTGACCGATAGTGAACCAGTACCGTGAGGGAAAGGTGAAAAGTACCCCGGAAGGGGAGTGAAAGAGAACTTGAAACCGTGTGCTTACAAGTAGTCAGAGCCCGTTAATGGGTGATGGCGTGCCTTTTGTAGAATGAACCGGCGAGTTACGATTTGATGCAAGGTTAAGCAGCTAATGTGGAGCCGTAGCGAAAGCGAGTCTGAATAGGGCGTTTAGTATTTGGTCGTAGACCCGAAACCAGGTGATCTACCCTTGGTCAGGTTGAAGTTCAGGTAACACTGAATGGAGGACCGAACCGACTTACGTTGAAAAGTGAGCGGATGAACTGAGGGTAGCGGAGAAATTCCAATCGAACTTGGAGATAGCTGGTTCTCTCCGAAATAGCTTTAGGGCTAGCCTCAAGTGATGATTATTGGAGGTAGAGCACTGTTTGGACGAGGGGCCCTTCTCGGGTTACCGAATTCAGACAAACTCCGAATGCCAATTAATTTAACTTGGGAGTCAGAACATGGGTGATAAGGTCCGTGTTCGAAAGGGAAACAGCCCAGACCACCAGCTAAGGTCCCAAAATATATGTTAAGTGGAAAAGGATGTGGCGTTGCCCAGACAACTAGGATGTTGGCTTAGAAGCAGCCATCATTTAAAGAGTGCGTAATAGCTCACTAGTCGAGTGACACTGCGCCGAAAATGTACCGGGGCTAAACATATTACCGAAGCTGTGGATTGTCCGTAGGACAATGGTAGGAGAGCGTTCTAAGGGCGTCGAAGCATGATCGCAAGGACATGTGGAGCGCTTAGAAGTGAGAATGCCGGTGTGAGTAGCGAAAGACGGGTGAGAATCCCGTCCACCGATTGACTAAGGTTTCCAGAGGAAGGCTCGTCCGCTCTGGGTTAGTCGGGTCCTAAGCTGAGGCCGACAGGCGTAGGCGATGGATAACAGGTTGATATTCCTGTACCACCTAGTATCGTTTTAATCGATGGGGGGACGCAGTAGGATAGGCGAAGCGTGCTATTGGATTGCACGTCCAAGCAGTAAGACTGAGTGTTAGGCAAATCCGGCACTCATAAGGTCAAGCTGTGATGGGGAGAGGAAATTGTTTCCTCGAGTCGTTGATTTCACACTGCCAAGAAAAGCCTCTAGATAGATAACAGGTGCCCGTACCGCAAACCGACACAGGTAGTCAAGATGAGAATTCTAAGGTGAGCGAGCGAACTCTCGTTAAGGAACTCGGCAAAATGACCCCGTAACTTCGGGAGAAGGGGTGCTCTTTAGGGTTAACGCCCAGAAGAGCCGCAGTGAATAGGCCCAAGCGACTGTTTATCAAAAACACAGGTCTCTGCTAAACCGTAAGGTGATGTATAGGGGCTGACGCCTGCCCGGTGCTGGAAGGTTAAGAGGAGTAGTTAGCTTCTGCGAAGCTACGAATCGAAGCCCCAGTAAACGGCGGCCGTAACTATAACGGTCCTAAGGTAGCGAAATTCCTTGTCGGGTAAGTTCCGACCCGCACGAAAGGCGTAACGATTTGGGCACTGTCTCAACGAGAGACTCGGTGAAATCATAGTACCTGTGAAGATGCAGGTTACCCGCGACAGGACGGAAAGACCCCGTGGAGCTTTACTGTAGCCTGATATTGAAATTCGGCACAGCTTGTACAGGATAGGTAGGAGCCTTTGAAACGTGAGCGCTAGCTTACGTGGAGGCATTGGTGGGATACTACCCTAGCTGTGTTGGCTTTCTAACCCGCACCACTTATCGTGGTGGGAGACAGTGTCAGGTGGGCAGTTTGACTGGGGCGGTCGCCTCCTAAAAGGTAACGGAGGCGCTCAAAGGTTCCCTCAGAATGGTTGGAAATCATTCATAGAGTGTAAAGGCATAAGGGAGCTTGACTGCGAGACTTACAAGTCGAGCAGGGTCGAAAGACGGACTTAGTGATCCGGTGGTTCCGCATGGAAGGGCCATCGCTCAACGGATAAAAGCTACCCCGGGGATAACAGGCTTATCTCCCCCAAGAGTTCACATCGACGGGGAGGTTTGGCACCTCGATGTCGGCTCATCGCATCCTGGGGCTGTAGTCGGTCCCAAGGGTTGGGCTGTTCGCCCATTAAAGCGGTACGCGAGCTGGGTTCAGAACGTCGTGAGACAGTTCGGTCCCTATCCGTCGTGGGCGTAGGAAATTTGAGAGGAGCTGTCCTTAGTACGAGAGGACCGGGATGGACATACCTCTGGTGTACCAGTTGTCGTGCCAACGGCATAGCTGGGTAGCTATGTATGGACGGGATAAGTGCTGAAAGCATCTAAGCATGAAGCCCCCCTCAAGATGAGATTTCCCAACTTCGGTTATAAGATCCCTCAAAGATGATGAGGTTAATAGGTTCGAGGTGGAAGCGTGGTGACACGTGGAGCTGACGAATACTAATCGATCGAAGACTTAATCAAAATTTATGTTTTGCGACGCAAAATCATTTTACTTACTATCTAGTTTTGAATGTATAATACATTCCATTTGTCTGGTGACAATGGCAAGGAGGTCACACCTGTTCCCATGCCGAACACAGAAGTTAAGCTCCTTAGCGCCGATGGTAGTCGGACTAACGTTCCGCTAGAGTAGGACGTTGCCAGGCAAATAATAGGATGCGATGAGCCGCATTGAGACCGCAAGGTCTCTTTTTTTATGTTTAAAATAAGAAAGTCAACGCAGAGCAAATGCGTTTAGACGATGAATTGAAGAATGAGTGCAACGAGCTTAGTCGAGCTAAGTGAGTAAGTGAGAGATGAAAATGAAGAAGTATAAGCGTA
>NZ_JBIBIC010000038.1:0-10419 GCF_042957385.1 Streptomyces sp. NPDC008079 | reverse complement strand
GGCCCGTAACGAGGAGGCCGCGGGCGACAGCGAGGTCGTACTCGACAAGCCGGACGCGAAGCTCGACAAGCCGGACAAGAAGACCGTGCGGGCGGAGGCGCGGGCCGAGAAGCGGGCCATCGACGACGCCGTGGAGGAGGCGCGCGAGGAGGATCTCCTCACGCAGATCCGGCACGAGGTGCTGCGCATCAGGCCGCAGGCGCCGGTCGAGCCCGCCCGCCTGGAGCGGGTGCGTCCGCGCACACTGATCAGTGTCATCGCCGGCGCCATCGGCGCGTACTTCCTGCTGACGCAGCTCACGCACATCGAGTTCGGCCCGCTCGTGGCCAACGCCCAGTGGGGCTGGGTGGCCGCGGCGGTGCTGTTCTCGGCGGCCAGCTACTTCGCGGCGGCCATGGCGCTGCTGGGGTTCGTGCCCGAGCGGGTGCCGTTCCGGCGGACCGTTGCGGCGCAGGTCGCCGGGTCGTTCGTGAAGATCGTCGCGCCGGCCGCGGTCGGCGGCGTCGCCCTGAACACACGCTTCCTCCAGCGCGCGGGAGTGCGGCCGGGGCTCGCGGTGGCGAGTGTCGGCGCCTCGCAGCTGTTCGGGCTCGGCTGCCACATCCTGATGCTGCTGTCCTTCGGCTATCTGACCGGCACCGAGAAGACGCCGTCGCTGTCGCCGTCCCGGACCGTCATCGCGGGTCTGCTGACGGTGGCTGTGCTGGTGCTCGTGGTGACCTCGGTGCCGTTCCTGCGGAAGTTCGTCGTCACGCGCGTGAGGTCGCTGTTCGCGGGTGTCGTGCCGCGCATGCTCGACGTACTCCAGCGGCCGCAGAAGCTGGTCACCGGCATCGGCGGCATGCTGCTTCTGACGGCCTGCTTCGTGATGTGCCTGGACGCTTCGATCCGGGCGTTCGGCAGCGAGGGGACCTCGCTCAGCATCGCCAGCGTCGCGGTCGTCTTCCTCGCGGGCAACGCGCTCGGCTCCGCCGCCCCGACCCCGGGCGGTGTGGGCGCGGTGGAGGCGACCCTGACCGTCGGTCTGATCGCCGTGGGCCTGCCCAGCGAGGTCGCCGCGCCCGCGGTGCTGCTGTTCCGTCTGCTGACCCTGTGGCTGCCGGTCCTGCCGGGCTGGCTGGCCTTCAACCACCTGAGCCGTAAGGGCGCGCTGTAGCGCGAGAGGGGCGCGGACGAGTCCGCGCAGGCCGGGCACCGGCGGCGGGAGACGCCCTGAGGGCTTGCGGTACGAGGACCCGGTCGCCGTACGTTGTAAGGGCCCGGAAGGTGAGGCGCCGCCGTACCTCGTACGGCCCGTGCCCCGAGCGCCCCACCACGTACGACCTCAGGATGGGACCATGCCGAAGCCTCCCCGGATGCGCGCCGCTGCCCTGACCGCCACCGCTCTGCTGCTCTCCTCCCTGCTGGCCGGTTGCAGCGGCGACGACTCCGGGAACGACGAGGACCTGACGGCTCAGGAGCTGGACTGGAAGGCCTGTCCGGCCCCCGACCAGGCGCAGGGCGGCGGAGGCAGTCCGTCCCCGCTGCCGGCCGACGGCACCTGGGAGTGCGCCACGATGAAGGCGCCCCGTGACTGGGACGACCCCGAGGGCGACACGATCGGGCTCGATCTGATCCGGGTGAAGTCCAGCGGCGCCGAGAACCGGCGCATCGGCTCGCTGATCTTCAACTTCGGCGGGCCCGGCGGTTCCGGAGTGACCACGCTGCCCACCTTCGGCGACCTGTACGAGAAGCTGCGCACCCGCTACGACCTGGTGAGCTTCGACCCGCGCGGGGTCGGCCGCAGCGCGCCGGTGCTGTGCGAGGACGACCAGCAGCTCGACGCCTACTTCCAGCAGGACACCACGCCGGACGACACAGCCGAGAAGACCGAACTCGTGGACAGCACCAAGAGGTTCAACGCGGCCTGCGAGAAGAACTCCGGGGAGATGCTGCCGCACGTGGCCACCACCGAGGCGGCGCGCGACATGGACCTGATGCGCCAGGTACTCGGCGACGACAAACTGCACTACTTCGGCATCTCCTACGGCACCGAACTCGGCGGTGTCTACGCCCACTTGTTCCCCGGCACCGTCGGCCGGATGATCCTGGACGCGGTCGTCGACCCGAGCGCCGACTCCGAGGGCCATACCGAGAACCAGGCCAGGGGCTTCCAGCGCGCGTTGAACAACTACCTGAAGTCCACCGGTCAGGGCGCGGAAGCCGGCACCCAGAAGATCGTGGACCTGCTGAAGCGGATCGACGCCAACCCGATGCCGACGTCCTCCGACCGCAAGCTCACGGAGTCGCTCGCGCTCACCGGCATCATCAGGCCGCTGTACAGCGAGGCGAGCTGGCCGACCCTGACCAGCGCCCTGGCGGCGGCCGAGCGGGGCGACGGCTCGGAACTGCTGGCGCTCGGCGACGACTACAACGACCGGGACGCGTCGGGCCGCTACGGCACGGGGACCCACTCGCAACGGGTCATATCGTGCCTGGACGACAAGCAGCGGCCGACGGTCGAGGAGACGAAGAAGCTGCTGCCGCGGTTCGAGAAGGTCTCGCCGGTGTTCGGTCCCATGCTCGGCTGGGACACGGGCGGCTGGTGCCACGACTGGCCGGTGGCCGGGCAGTACGACACCCCGGAGGTCAGTGCACCGGGTGCGGCGCCGATCCTGCTGGTCGGCAACACGGGCGACCCGGCGACGCCCTACGAGGGCGCCCGCAGGATGGCCGACGAACTCGGCAAGGGCGTCGGTGTGATGCTCACCTGGAAGGGCGAGGGCCACTCCGCGTACGGCAAGGGCAGCGGCTGCGTCGACTCCACGGTGAACGCGTATCTGCTGCAGGGGACGGTGCCGAAGGACGGCAAGGTCTGCTCATGACGACGGCGGGGGCTCCGAGCACCCATGGTGCGCGTAGCCCCCGCCGCTGGAGCAGTGCTCGCCCTGTGGGCGAGGCCGTTCGCTCAGTACACCGGCTTGTCGGGCTCGATCGTGTTGACCCAGCCGATCACGCCGCCGCCGACGTGCACGGCGTCGGAGAAGCCCGCGGACTTCAGGACGGCGAGGACCTCCGCGGAGCGCACACCGGTCTTGCAGTGCAGGACGATCCGCTTGTCCTGCGGCAGGTGCTCCAGGGCGCTGCCCATCAGGAACTCGTTCTTCGGGATGAGCTTCGCGCCGGGGATGGAGACGATCTCGTACTCGTTCGGCTCGCGGACATCGATGACCTCGATGTTCTCGCCGTCGTCCATCCACTCCTTGAGCTGCTTGGGAGTGATGGTCGAGCCGAGCGCGGCCTCCTGGGCCTCCTCGGACACGACGCCGCAGAACGCCTCGTAGTCGATCAGCTCGGTGACGGTCGGGTTCTCGCCGCAGACCGCGCAGTCCGGGTCCTTGCGGACCTTCACCGTGCGGTACGTCATCTCCAGGGCGTCGTAGATCATCAGGCGGCCGAGCAGCGGCTCACCGATGCCCGCGAGCAGCTTGATGGCCTCGGTGACCTGGATCGAGCCGATGGACGCGCACAGCACGCCGAGGACGCCGCCCTCGGCGCAGGAGGGGACCATGCCGGGGGGCGGGGGCTCCGGGTAGAGGCAGCGGTAGCAGGGGCCGTGCTCGGACCAGAAGACCGATGCCTGGCCGTCGAAGCGGTAGATGGAGCCCCAGACGTAGGGCTTGCCCAGCAGCACGCACGCGTCGTTGACCAGGTAGCGGGTCGCGAAGTTGTCCGTGCCGTCGACGATCAGGTCGTACTGGGAGAAGATCTCCATCACGTTCTCGGCTTCGAGCCGCTCTTCGTGCAGGACGACGTTCACGTACGGGTTGATGCCCTTGACGGAGTCGCGGGCGGATTCGGCCTTCGAGCGGCCGATGTCGGCCTGGCTGTGGATGATCTGACGCTGGAGGTTCGACTCGTCGACCTCGTCGAATTCGACGATGCCGAGCGTGCCGACGCCCGCGGCGGCCAGGTACATCAGGGCCGGAGAGCCGAGCCCGCCGGCGCCGACACACAGCACCTTGGCGTTCTTCAGCCGCTTCTGGCCGTCCATTCCCACGTCGGGGATGATCAGATGGCGCGAATACCTGCGGACCTCGTCAACGGAGAGCTCGGCGGCCGGCTCGACCAGGGGTGGCAGCGACACAGGGACCTCAGCAATACGGTTGGTCGGTCATCAGTCAGTACGTGCGGTACGTGCTGTCCCTGCAACACTGCCACGCCGGTCTTCATTCCAAGACACCCGGTCCGAGGACCGAGACGGAATCGGCTCACATCCCGGTCACGTCCCGGTCACGCTCCGGCCGCGCTCCCCCCGCGCCCTGGCCGTGCCCGGTCCGAGGGGCCGCCGCGCCGGTGCTACGTGCTCGGCGACGGCTGTTTGCGCAGCATACGGACGGCTTCGTGCCAGTATCCGGCCAGGCCCGCCCACGGGTCGGCGCCGTCCCGGTCCGTGCGGTCGGTGAGGCACACCGTGGACGCGCCCTGCCAGCGGGCGATCCGCAGGGCGGTGTCCAGATGGGACCTGGGCAGGCCGTGCACCAGGTGCACGAAGCGTTCCGGCGGGTACGCGGCCGTCCACTCCGGCGCCTCCGACCAGCGGTAACTGGTCCAGGGGCCGCAGAAGGTGACGAGCTGGTCGGCCAGTTCGGCGTATCCGGGCCACGGGTGCTCGCCGTGGCCGAGGACGATCTGGCCGCCGCCGCTCTCCGGCAGGCGCGAGGCGGCGACTCCCGCGCTCCCGCTGTTCCCGCTGGCCCCGCTGCCCCTTCTGCCTCTGCTGTCCCCGCTGTCCGCGGCGTCCTCGTTGCCCTCCGTGCCCTCCGCGCCCCCGGTGCCCCCGGTGTCCCCGGTGTCCCCGGTGTCCTCGTCGTCCGCGTGCAGCAGTGCCCGCAGCGTGGTCACCACCCGGCGGCACTCGGCGGCGTCGGCGCGGCCGGTCGGGGCGCGGTCCAGGTAGAAGCCGTCGACCCGGTACCAGTCCAGGTAGTGGGAGGCGTCGGCGAGCAGGTCGCCGAAGGGCCGGGTGCCGTTGCGGCAGTCCAGCAGTCCGAGGACCGGGACGCCGTTCTCACGGACGCGGCCGACGACCTCTCCGTACAGCGGGTCGGGCCGCGTACCGGGGCCGCGGGCCACGTCGAAGGCGGCCCAGTGCAGCGGGGCCCCCGGCCGGGCCAGTTCGGCCCATTCGGTGGGGGCGACGAGCGGGTGCGCGAACGCCGGGACGCCGAAGCCCATCGCGTCCCGGCCCGCGCCCGCACGGCGGCGCAGTCCCGTGCCCCACTGGTGCGGTCGCGTCAGACGCGACATGCCGCCTCCATCCACACATCGGCCAGGGACTCCTCCAGGCCGATCCGGGGCCGCCAGCCGAGCCGGTCCCTGGCGGTACGGACGTCGGCCTGCTGCCAGCCGCCGCAGCCGTCGGGGTACGGGGGCGGCCCGGCGGAGGCGGGCGTCTCGTCCAGCTCGTGCAGCGAGCCCTCGTAGCCCGCCACATGGGCGAGGGCCGCGGCCATCTCACGCATCCGGACGGCCCGGCCGCTGCCGATGTTCACCACGCCCTGCGCGGCGGACAGCGACGCGGCGTGCACGGCGCGGGCCACGTCGCGGGCGTCGATGAAGTCGCGCTGGACGCCGAGGCCGCCGAGTTTCAGCTCGCCGTCGCCGTTCTGCATCGCGCGGCGCAGGGTCTCGGCGACCCGGCCGAGCGGGGCCCCGGTCGGGGTGCCGGGGCCGACCGGGCTGAACACCCGCAGCACCACCGCGTCGAGACCTGAGCTGAGGACCAGTTCGGTCGCGGCGAGCTTGCTGACGCCGTACGGGCCGCCGGGGCGCGGCACCGCGTCCTCGCCGGTGGACGCGCCCTGCGGCGAGGGCCCGTACTCGGAGCCGCAGCCGAGCTGGACGAGCCGGGCGTCGACCTGGCTGCGGCGCATCGCCTCGCAGACGGTGGCGACGGCGACGGTGTTCTGCCGGGTCAGCTCGCGGGCACCGCCCCTGGTCGTACCGGCGCAGTTGATCACCACTCCGGGGTGCACGGCGTCCAGGAACCTGGCGAGGACGCCGGGCGCGCCGCTCGCCAGGTCGAAGCGGACATCCGCGTCGTCGCTCCTGCCGAGCGCGGTGAGCTGGACGGCGGGGTCGGCGAGGAGCCGCTCCGCGACATGCCGGCCGAGGAAGCCGTCGGCTCCGAGCAGCAGCACTCTCATCGCGTGCCTCCGAGTGCCTGCGCCAAGTGTCCCGTCGTGCGCCCGCGGGGCGGAAGGCCGTCCTCGCGGACGAGGAGGGGGCGTGCCGGGCGTCGGGCCGCGGTCGGGGTCGGGGCGGTTCGGTACCTGGTCAAGGGGTGTTCTCCTGGTCGTTCGTTCTGCTGAGGTCAGGGGTGGTGGCGCGGCGGCGGCCGGTGCGCGGAGGCACGGGGCAGCACGCGGAACGCCTGCGCGGTCAGCACGAGTGCGGCGGCGCCGCAGATGACGGCTTGCGCGGTGGCGGGGGCAGGGCCGAGGTGCAGGGGGGTCGCGGCGAGGGTCAGCGCCTCGGCGGCGCAGGCCGCCCCGAGACCGGCCGCCGCGTGGCCGGGGAAGCCGTGCACGGACAGCAGGCGCGCGGCGAAGAGCAGCAGGCCGAGGGCGGCCGGTCCGGCCAGTGGCGCGGAGCCCGCGACGGCGGTGGCCGTGTCGAGCAGGGCGATCAGCGCGACGGCGTACGCGGCGAGGGCCGCGGCCAGGCGGGGGCGTACGGCGTCGGCGAAGTCCGACAGGCCGTGGCTGGGGGCGAGTTGGGCCCTGGAACGGACGGCGAGCCAGTGCGCGCAGTACGCGGCGGGCAGCAGGGCGAAGGTGAGCGCCGCGAGGGTGGCGGCGCCGGCGGTGCGGCCGGTGGCGTGCCCGGCGTACAGCGCGTAGCCGAGCAGGCCGTACGTCCATACGGCGGCGCCCGCGCCGCGCTCGACCCGCAGCGGTCCGATCCGTACGGCGGCCCACGCGACGACGGCGACGAACGCCAGCAGCGGCAGCCGTACGCTTCCGGGGGCTCCGGCCGCCAGCGCGCACACCGCGCCCGGCACCGCCTGCGCGGCCCCGGTCCGCCAGCGCGGCAGGGCCCGTTCCCGCTCCCCCGGCGCCGCCTCCAGTCGGCGTACCGCCCTCGGGACCCGCGCGTACAGCTCCTCCGCGAGCCCGAAGACGTCCCGGTGCCGCAGGCGTCGCGCGGCTCCGTCCGTCACGCCGTGGGCTTCCAGCCCGGCCGCGATCTCCCACTCGTCCACGGCTCCCGCGATCAGCGCCTCGTGCCGGTGCATCACTCCCCGTACGGGGTCGGCGGGCCCCCTGCGCCGCGGCTCGTCCGCACCGCCCGGCCGCGCCCCCGCCCGAAAGTCCGCCACCCGTCCGCCGGCCTGCGGTCCGCCCCGCGCGGCCCGTCGCCCGCCGTCGATCCCCACCAACCGCCCTCCGGGCCGCGCCTCCCCACCCGCCCCCGCCCCAGCACCGCGTCGCCCCGCACCCTCGGCGTCCAGGCCGCCCGGTACCGAACCGTCCCGCTCGCGAGCAGAGCCGCCAGGCAGGGCCAAGTCCCCTTCCAGGACCGGCACTTCGAGTACGGAAGCGTTTGCGCCCGCGCGCGCCGATTCCTTCTCCGCCTCGGGGCCCTCGGCAACGCGGAGGCCCGCGCCGGGGCGCAACCCGCCGTCAGCGTCCAGGCCGCCCGGTACCGAACCGTCCCGCTCGCGAGCGGAGCCGCCAGGCAGGACCAAGTCCCCGTCCACGACGGGCACTTCGGATACGGAAACGTTCGTGCCCGGGCGGGTCTCGGACCGCGCGAGGTCCGCACGGCTCACGGATGCGGCACCATCCGGGTCCGCGAGGCGCGCGTCAGGCAATCCGCGTGCTCCATCATCACCCGGGTTCGCCGGCCCCGGCTCGGGCCGCCGCGCCGAATCCGCGTGGGCCTGCGGCTCGTCGGTGACGCGGGGGCCCGCGCCTGAGCGGGGCTCGCGCTGCTCGCGAGCGGGGTCGCCAAGCACCGCCAAGTCCCGGTCCACGACGGGCACTTCGGATGCGGAAGCGTCCGGACTCGATGGCGCGGGGGCGGGTGGGGAGGCGGCTCCGAACGAATCTGTGCGGGTCGGGGCGGCGGGGCGGGGCTGAGCGGTCTCGGGCGCGGCGGCGGGCGGTTGCGCGTCGTCCGCGACGACGGTCCGGGACCGTACGCGCGACGGGTCGCCGTCCGGGGGGGCCGGACGCAGCTCGGCCGGGTGCTCGTCGGTGTCCGGGTTCCGCGCCGGGAGGCGGGAGGCGCCGAAGAGGGCCGTGACCGTCTCGTCGAGGGAGTGGGGGGTGGCCTCGTCGTCGTAGGCGTCTATGTCTATGGCGGTGGGGTCGTCGGGGTCGTGGGGCGGGAGCCGCAGGGGTGAGGCGGGCGGGGCGGCCTGGGCGGTGAGGCGGGTGAGTAAGGCGTGGGCGGGGGTCGGCGTGGTCATGAGGGGGAGCCTCCGGAGGCGGACGGGGCACCTACGGGTTCGGGGGTGCGGGACCAGGCGGGGTGGGCGGGGGTGGGGGCCAGGCGGGCCGGGACGTGCGACTCGGCGGGAGCCGTGAACGGCCGCGGATCGCCCGCCGCGTCGAGCAGCGGCTCGCGCCGCACGGGATGGTGCGCGACCACGTCGAGATAGCTCTCGCGGAAGGCGTCCACGCACCGGGTGACGGTGAAGAGCGCGAGCGCCCGCTCCCGGGCCGCGGCCCCGAGCCGCGACGCCCGCTCGGGCCCGCGCAGCAGATCGACGACGGCGTCCGCCAGCGCCTTGGGGTTGCGCGGCGGCACGACGAGCCCGGTGCCGCCGATGACCTCGCGGACGGCCCCCACGTCGGTGGACACGGTGGGCCGCCCGCAGAACATCGCCTCCACCAGGCTCAGCGGAAAGCCTTCCGCGCTGCTGGAGAGCACCACGACGTCGCCCGCGGCGTACGCGTCGGCGAGTTCGGGCGCGCCGGGCGACCCGATCTCCTCGAAGCTGACGGGACTCTCACCGACGGCGTTGGCGTCGGCGGCCTCGTACGGGAAGAGCTGCGCGGCGAGCGTCCGGCAGTGCCCGAGGTAGGAGGCCGCGCGTTCGTCGGCGGCGCGCAGCCGCAGGTAGAAGATCCGCAGCCGCGCCCGCGGCTCGTCGGCGCGTATCGCGCGGAAGGCGTGCAGCAGCGCGATGAGGTCCTTCGCCGGATCGATCCTGCCGACCCAGGCGAGCGTGGGGTCGGCGTGCGCGGCGGGCGCGGTGGCCTCGGCCTCGGCGGCCTCGCCCGCGAGGGCGAAGCGCGCCGCGTCGATCCCCGGATGGATGGTCCGCATCCGGTCGCGCGGCGCCCCGCACCGCTCCTGCCAGCGCCGCACATGCGTGGAGCCGGGCGTGACGAGCGCGGCCTGCCGGTAGCTCTCCCCGGCGAGCAGCCGGTGGTAGTCGCCGAGCACCACCCGTACGGCTCCGGCCAGTCCGGCCGCGCGGTTCCCGAGCAGCGCCTCCCGTACCCGCACGGTGTACTCGGTGACGATGAGCGGCGTTCCGCAGAACCGTTTGGCCAGCAGGCCGGGCAAGGCCGCCGGGCCCCCGGAGACGGCGTGGCAGACATCGACGGCGCCCAGTTCGCTCGACCCGTACCAGGGCGCGGACAGCGGCCTGAGCTGGCGTTCCAACAGCTCGGCGACGGCGAGGAGTTCGGTGACGACGATGTCGCCGAGCACGGGACGCACGCCGGGGGCGCGGCACGCCGACTCCAGGGCGGCGAGCGCGTCCTCGCCGCGCAACAGGTCGGGCAGGCCGCCGTGTTCTGCGGCGACCTCGGCGAGACCGTACAGCCCGGAGGCGAAACGGTCCGCCCGGTCGGCGGAGCCGAGCCCGGCGCCGCCGGCCAGCGCCGCGACCAGGTCGCGGTAGTGGGTGAGGAAGTCGGCGCGTCTGGCGCGTCTGGCCGCCCGGCCGCCGCCGCACGTCGGCGCGAGGGCGGCGGCCGGGGGCTCCCCCCAGAGGCGTTCCGCGCGGAACCGCCGTACGTGCGACGGCACTTCGACGCGGCCCCCCGCCTCCGTCCGCGGTGACCGGCTGAGCGCGTACACGTCGAATTCGTGGTGCGCGAGACCGCGGACGAGCCGGTCGCACCACGCACCCCCTTCACCTCGCGCGTACGGGTAACCACCCTCGGTGAGCAATGCGATACGCACGTGTACGCCCCCTTTCTCCCTGGCTCGGCCACAACGGAATGTCGGCCGGGTGGCGCCCACGGGACCTGCGTCCGCCCGGCGCGAAGACGTTATTCCGGTACGGCGGTGGGGGGGGGGGGGGGGGGGGGGCCCGCCCCCCCCCAAGCGGGGGAGGGGGCTCAATTATAACACAAACCACCACGTATGTTGATGGGAGTGGGGGGGCCAAAACAACCCCCCCTCGCACCGCGG
>NZ_JBIBIC010000037.1:0-12782 GCF_042957385.1 Streptomyces sp. NPDC008079 | reverse complement strand
GACCGGCCGCGACGCCGCCCTGCGCAGCGGCCGGCCGGGCCGGCACATCTGGCAGGGCGCCGCATTGTCGCGCTCGAGGGCAGCGCGGGCCTGCTAGGTGGTGGCGGACCGGGTGAGGCGTGCACCGCGTGGCAGTCACCGCGGTGCAACCGCCGGGACCCGGCCAGAGCAGGAGCGAACGCGACCATCTGCACCGCCTGCTCGAACGGGAACTGTGGATCTTCGGCGAGGCCTACCACCTGATGAGTAGCGAGCGGGGCCTGACCGAGCTGCTGCGCAACCACCTCCGGCTTGAGG
This sequence comes from Streptomyces sp. NPDC008079, assembly GCF_042957385.1. Classification (NCBI taxonomy): domain Bacteria; kingdom Bacillati; phylum Actinomycetota; class Actinomycetes; order Kitasatosporales; family Streptomycetaceae; genus Streptomyces; species Streptomyces sp. NPDC008079. The sequence goes on along the minus strand of NZ_JBIBIC010000037.1, from coordinate 12,485 downwards.
GCTTGCCGACCGCCGGGGTAGAGCCGGTCAAACGCTGGGACAGCCGGTCTGGCCGTACTGACCTCCACCTGGCTGTGAAGATGCGGGAGTTCGAACGCATCCGTCATCTCGTGGTCGAGCTCAAGGCGCCGAACGTCACCCTCGGGCGCCCGGAACTCGATCAGCTGGAGGACTACGCGAACGTCGTGCTGAAGAACCCTGCTTTCGCCTCAGAGAGGGCCGAATGGGACTTCCTCCTGGTCGGTACGGACTGGGACGACGTCGTTGAGAACCGGATCAGCGAGGACGCTCGCTCTCTTGGGCGCGTCTTCAATCCGGCTCGGAAGCAGGGGCGGCCCCAGGTACGTGCCTACGTACGTCGCTGGCGCGACGTCATAGACGAAAACCGTGCCCGTCTCGCATTCGTCACGCGCAACCTGGAACACGATCCAACCCTCGAAGAGGGCTTGGGCCACATCCGTGCGCAATACGCGGAACTGCTGCCGTCCGGGCTCCGCGAAGATCCGACCCAGACATGATCGCTGCCACGCCGCGGCGGAAGGCGAACCACCGCACGGTTTCGGGGGAGACCACACACCTCTATCCTTGCTCCGCTCCTACGGCCTGAGCAGGCCGGCGCCGGTGAGGACCGCACCCGGTTACGGTGGTGGGCGGATCAGCCGCCGGTCAGGGCTTGTACGTCGGCTTCCATCTGCTTGCGCCACCTGTGCTGCCGGTTGACGACCGCCACGGTGCGTCGTTGGACGGTGCGGACCGCGTCGCGGGTCTTGGGGTGGCTGTAGTAGCTGCCGAGAGTCTCGGTGGTGTCTCCGAATGCGCCGAGGACTGCGATGGTGGCGGCGGTGATGATGTCGGGGTCGGCGTGCATGGACAGCTGGCCCTCGGGGCTGAGCTCCACGGCCTGCTGCAGCATCCACGAGATGCTGTGGCTGGCGGCGGAGGAGATGCGGTACCAGGCCGGCGGATGAGCGGCGCGCTTGCGGACCGCGTCCACGAGGTTGAGTTCAAGGTTGCAGGTGACGCCGTTCAGCAGCACCCGGTTCGGCCGGCCCTTGTTGTCCAGCCCCAGCGTCGCGCCGGCGCCCGTGACGGTCCGCTCCGCTTGACGCCAGGCCGCTTCTGCCTTCGGCAGCGTGACGTCCGGCTGGAACTCCCTGGATGCGGTCAGGTGCTGCTGGATGCTGCCCAGCCACGCCGCGGCGATGCGGGCCGCCCGGGCCTCACTGGAGACCTCACCCTCGTGCAGGTAGGAGATCCTGACGCATCCCTCCATCACCACACGCGATAGAGAGACCAGCGGCCAGACCGACACCGGCTCGCCCACCAGGGCGCGCTCCATGGCCAGAACGTGGTCGGCGGCGTTTCCCAGCACCACCGACGTGGACCAGGTCCCCCAGGAAAGCAGCCGACGCCGCGCGGCGCGCTGCCGGTGATCGGATGCCGACACCCACCCTTCGTCCACGGCGGCTGTGCTCCCGGCTGGCACGGGATTGGGGAAGCTGCCGGCGAAGTCGAGAAGCGACGTCCTGGCGTGGCGCAGGGTGCGCGCCGACTCGTGGACTATCTCCTTCGGGACTCCCAGCAGCCGTGATGCGGGAACATCGTGCGTAGTCACAGCAGGACCGTAGGCGCCGCGCCGGCGTTCACCAACACGATTCCCGTCGAGCAGTCAGGGCTGTGTGCTTGTACGGGCGGCACCGGACGGATCCCGGTCGCGGTGTCGGTGCAGGTCACTACGCTCGCCGGGCATGACGATGACGCAGCAGGAGCTGGACGATCAGGTCCAGACGTTGGAGTTGATCAACAACGAGATGGCGGCGCGTCTGGCCCGCCAGTCGGACTCGATCGGCAAGGTCGACACCAAGGCGGTCGTGGTCGTCGGCTTCGTGGCCACGGCCGCGCAGTTCCTGGCCGCGCACAAGCCGCAGCCGATCCTGGCCAGCATCGCCTTCGCGGCCTACGCCGTCGCGCTGGTGGCGGGAGTGATGGCGTTCCGCGTTGCCGAGTACAAGGACCTGGAAGCGGACAAGGTCCTTGAGCACAATGTCCGCCATACCAAGGCGCAGGCCCTGGCGCAGCTCGCCGCTACGCGCTCGGGGATCTTCGTTGAAAACCGTGCGCGGCTGAACCGCAAGGGCACGTGCTGGACGGTCAGCCTGTGCGCGGTGGCCGTCGGCCTTGTCCTGTCGACTGTCGCCCTCATGGTCCACACTGGTGACCATGAGCGAAGCACAGAACGAGGGAGCCGGTCAGGCACCGCCGCCGCCTCCGCCACCACCGGCTCAGCAGCAGAGTTTCGCTGACACCTTCGCCAACCCGGCACTCGTCGGCACGGAGAAGAAGAGCGACGACCCGCCCGCGGTCACCCGGGTCGACCGCCCCGGAGAGACCCGGCAAGGCTGAGCGAGCGGCCCTGCTCTTCGATGCTCCCGGTGCCCAGCACCGGGAGCATCTGCATGTCCGCAGCACGCGGCGAAGTGCTTCCCGCCGCCGCACAGGCGGCCTGGATCAGGAGCGTTCGGCGGCGTATTGGCCGCCGATGGTCCACCAGCTGGTGAGGTCCAGGCCCGGCGGGACCGGCTGGCCGAACATGCCGGCTGCGTGGGCGACGGCGTCCATGGTGACGTAGCGGTCGGCGTCGCAGTCCTGCAGGTGGCGGCGGATCCGGTCGTCGTCCCAGCCGAGCATCTGGAAGAAGGCGCCGTTGGTGCCGGCCATCATCTGGGTGTAGGCGTGGGCGTCGGTCATGGCGTAGGAGGACAGGCGGGCCCACTCGCACAGGTTGTGGGGGAGTCGCTGTCCGAGCGCGATCACCTCGTTGAGGTGCTTGATGGCCCAGCGGGCGAGGTCGGCCTGAGCGACCAGCAGCACCGGCGGCACTGCCTGGCCGTCCCACACCGGGGCGGTCGCCGCGCGGGAGGCGCCGCGGGCGGGCGGGAGCTGCTGGCGGACTTGGCGCAGCGCCTGCGCGTGGGAGACCCCGAACGCGTCTTGGTAGCGGCGGGCGTCGTTGTGGCGTGCGTGAGAGGACATGGAGAACCTTCCGGCTCCGGTGCCGCCGCCGTGATCTGCGGCGTGGCCAGGAGGCCACAACGGCGTGCTGCGATGCCGCGGAGCAGCTGGGGCCTACTTCCCGCCTCACGGCGTGCGGGGTGCGTTTCAGCCGGGGCACCGTCGCAGCGCTTCGAGCGGCACCGTCTGCTCAACGAGACCGCCGCGGCGCGGTCACTTCTGGGCGCTGTGTCACGCGGGGTGGTCTGTTGGTGGACGCTGTGTTGCGTCAGGCTGGCTCGGTTCGTTCGACGCGACGAGGGAGGGGACGCCATGGCGTACCGGGACTGGACCTACCACGGCTTGCAGTTCGGGCCGGAGAAGCAGCGCAATCAGCCTGACGAAGCGTGGGAACCGGGGCGGATCTGGGTGGAGGAACCGGAGTTCGGCCCCACGGAACGGCAGGACGTCACTGTGCTGCGGGAGCTGGAGTCCGGCCCGTACGGCGACTTCGCGTGGGGTTACAACGGCAACGGGACCAGCCGGGCCGCCGCCGCGATCCTCGCGGACGCCCTGGAACTGGGGGACCCGGTCAAGGCCGGCATCTCCGTCGACGACGGCCTGGAGGACGACGTCCTGATCCGACTGCGCGAAGCGTTCTGCGACGAAGTCCTCTCCCAGGACTGCGCGGAGTGGCGGCTGCGCCGTGTTGTGGTCCTGCGGTGGGCGCGGTCCTGGTACGGCCAGGCTGCCATCACAGCCCTGCCGGACGGTCTCCAGCTCCCGGCCCTGGACGACGACTGACAGCACCCGCAGCTACGCGGCCCTGCGCAGCGGGCGGTCCGGGCGGCACAGCGGGCAGGGTGCGGCGTCGTCGCGCTCGAGAACGGCGCGGGCCTACTCGGTGCTGGCGGGGCGGGTGAGGTCGCGGGCGGCGCGGCAGTCGCCGCGGTGCACGATGCGGGCCGGGCCGACGTCGCCGGTGAAGTACACCTTCTCCTCGACCTTCCAGGCCGGGGTGATCCCGGGCCTGGACGGTCGGCACTTGGTCGTAGGGCTGGCCGTCGATCGGCTGGCACAGGGATGCCGGGGCGCGGAAGTCGACCGGCGCGGGCAAGACCAGGAGCCGGCCCCGCTCGCTGCCCTGGCTGGGCAGGTGGATCTGCAGGGCGTACCACCAGCCGTCCGGCTCCCTGATCCGGGACTTCACCACGGCGAACAGGTGTTGCCCGTCGGGGAGGGTCACGTCGACCAGCGGGCCGTCGGCCTGCGGCAGCGCAGCCGGCTGCCCCACGCCGTGCTCCTGGTCCTGGTCGTCGCTCACTCCTCCAACCTAGTTCGATTCCCCGTTCGATTCCACGGTGGAACGGTGCGTTCCCCCGGACCCGCCGCGCGTTCCACGGACATCACTACCGCAGGTCACAGCCCCGGAACGCTGGAAAGCGGCGACCCGGGCGTGCGGGTGAGCGACCCCTCCGGCTGCTCACCCGCACGCCCTTGGGCTGCGCGAATCGGTCGGGAACGGTGGGGAACGGTGGGTATGGGCGGGGAATTGGGCAATAAGGGCGTGATGGAACAGTGCGGCTACCGGCGGGCGCTCGGCCGCCGGCGGGAGCGGCGGCTGCGCTGGAGTTCCCGCAGGGCCGTGCGGATCTGGGGTGCGGTCGGCGCCGGGCGGCCGCGTGCGGCCAGGTCGTCCAGCAGGTTGTCCACCAGCCGCGTCAGGTGGTCGATGTGGTGGCTGGTCCGGGGGCTGCGCCTCATGGCCGTCTCCTTCGGTCGGGTACGCGGGGCCGGTTGCTGCCCCGCCCGTAGGCCACCCGCGACAGAAGCCGGCGTTTCCCGGCGTCAATGAACAAAATTGAGGCGTGTGTGACGGGTGTGACGTCCGGATAGGGGCCGCGCCACGGAGCCCATGCGGCACTGGCCCCTTGACCACCCCCTTGACCACGCCGGGCCGTGGTCGGCCGCGCCCCTCTGCGAACTGGGACGTAAGGGTGTGGAACGTCGCGGGAGGGCCAGGAACGGGCAATTGGTGTGGTCAAGGGGGTGGACAAGGTGAAAACGGGCGTCGTGGAACGCTGTTCCTCGCGCCGAGTCGGCGGGCTACTGTCCTTCGCATGGCACACACGAACTGGTCAGTGGAGTACCCGGTCGACCCAGCGGCCTCGCTCACGGGCCCCATCCCCGTCGGCGCCAAGCTGCTCAGCAGTCTTACGGCCGCGCTGAGCGAGGCTCCCCTCGATCAGTGGGCGTTCGAGATCGACGGCGAGCCGGTCGACGGCTACCAGACTTCCAGGAGCGCCTGACCGCGGCGACAGACGTCCGCGCGGGGCAGTACGTGGCTCGCGCTGGCGGGGTCATCGTCCAGTCCACTTGATGAGCGGCGTAACGGGGCTGGTCGGGCTGGTGGGCGAAATTCCTCAAGGACTACTGTCACACGGGAAGATCGTTTCGGGCCTGTAGCAGGTGATGGCGGAGTTCTGTCCGCCCCGCACCTGGAAGGCGTCCTTGATGGACCTGACCGATCCGACCCGCCCGCGCAGCGCGACCGCCGGGCCCCCGGTCACTGCGAGCCCCGCAGCCGGCCACACGCCGGGCCCTGTGGCAAGCCACGGACCCCTCCCGCCGACGGCGGGCATCGTTCCTGCTCACACCCCTTGTCCGCCCGTTCCGCAGGACTGCGACACCTCTTCTCCCGCCCTTGAACGCTCGGAGAAGGAGGGGTTCTCCTCTTCGGGGCCTGCCCGGGGGGCGGCGGGGCGCGGCCGACGGGTGGCGCGGGCGGGCGCCGAGATCCGCGGCGAGGTGCTGGTGACGCTGGCCCGGCTGCGGCTGGCCGAACCCGAGCAGCTGCGTGCGCTGCTCCTGGACCACCAGGAGGGCACCGACTACGTGCGCCGCGCCCTGCGGAACCTCGCCGCGGAGAAGCCGCCGTTGGTGGGCCGGGTGCAGCGGGCACAGCAGTCGTACTGGTTCTGCACGACCGCCGGTCTCGCGGAAGCAGCCGCCTCCGGGCTGCTGCCCGCGTTCAACGGTTCCGCCGGCGGCCGCACGACGGGGAGGAAGGCGGCGGCGAAGACGGGCTTGCGCGAGCACGGCCTGGCCCTGGTCGACACCGCCTTGGCCTTCCACCGCTCCGGCGCCGCCGACGCGGGCGACTGGCAGCTGGAGGCCGCGCACCCGACCCCGGCCGGCCCGCTCATCCCCGACGCCGTGGTGCTGCTCGCCACGGGAGCGTTCGCGTTCGTGGAGCTGGACCGCGGCACGATGTCGTACGCGCGGGTGCTGGCGAAGCTGGACCGCTACGCCGCCTACCGCACCGCGCCGCCGTCGGGGCGGGGGAACGCCGCGAGGGCGCCGCGCTCGCACTGGCAGGAGCACTACGCCGGGCCGTACCTCGAGCAGGACTTCCCGCGGCTGCTGGTGGTGTTCGCCCCGGCGTCGCGCCGCGCGGCGCCGCCCACCCGGGAGGCGGAGTTCCTGGCCCGCGCAGCCGGCCGGCAACCGGTCCGGCACCGTCGCCTGGTGGTGGCCACCACCACGACAGCTCGGCTGGCCGCGCACGGCCCGACCGCGGCGGTGTGGCGGGTCGCCGGCGCCGTGGAAGGCGGTTGGAGCCTGGACCGGCTCCCGGCCCCCCAGTGATCCGATGAGCGGATCTCCCCTCTTACCCCGTACGCACCCCCGGTCGGGTGGTTTCGCCGCTTCGCGCTCTGACGCTGGCGGGCGGCGCGTACGGTCTCCGGCTATGGGCGACGACATCGAGCTGACCGACGATGAGCACCTGCGGGCGCTGGCCGCGCTGGAGGCCGTCGTCGGCAACAACGACACCGGCCTGGCGGTCCTGGCTGCGAGCGGGGCGGGGGAGAAGGCGCTTCCGAAGCTGCTGGCCGCGTACGGGAAGCACACGCTGGAGCGGATCCTGGTCGCCGCGTTCGGCATCACCTCCGAGACCGGCCCCGGTGAGACGGGCCCGCGGCTGGCGGAGCTCAACGCCGACCCGCAGGCCCGCCTGGCCTTCCTCCTGGCCGAAGCCCTGCGTCAGCAGGCGGTTCTGGCCGGCGACGACCTGGCCACCGCCAAGCACATCGGGATGTCGATCCTGGGGGCGGTCCACGCCTTCACCGACGCCGACAACGACGATGCCCTGACCCTGCTGCGCGCTCTGCGCAACGAGGTCCTGCGCCCCGGCTGACCGGCCGGGCCGGTTCGACACGGCTCCTGCCGGTGCCCCTTCCGGGACCACTGCCACGCCTCCTACCGGCCAACCTGGCACCGGTCAGGGCGTTTGCGCAGGTCAGGCCGCAAGTAGTGATGTCACTGGAAGCCTCGACATCCCCTCTTGCCCTCCACCCCCTGCTGCACCCGATGAAAAGGAGACGGGTGCGGCTGGGTGGTGGGCGAGGCGCGAGGGGCTAACGGGCGGCTTCGTGTGCCTCCGGCGGCCCTGGCGGGGCGCAGGCCGCCGCTGTGTGCGTCGGCCGGGGAAGCCGGAGCAGCAGGGCGCTGCGGGCCCATCAGGCGGGCGCTGACGCTGCTTTGACGGTGGGCCGGGCGAGACTGGACTGCCTGATCACCGCAAGCGGGGAGGCAGGCGTGAGCCAGACACAGGAGCATGGGCAGACCGAGGCCGAACAGCCGGGGAAGCCGAAACCGAAGCGGGTGCTGTACCCGTACGGGTCGGCGTCACCGGAGCGGGACGACACGATCACCGTGCTCGGGGCGCTGAAGGTCGCCACCGCCACACAGATCATGCGACTGGTCCGCCCGCACCTGACCGACAACAAGTCGATCCGCAACGCGCTGCTGGACTTGGCCAAGCACGGCCTGGTGGTCTCCGAGGGCAACACCGCCGGACCCCGGGGCCGGATCGGCGCCCCGGGCCGTAGCGGTCCGGCGGCGCAGAAACTGTGGCGGCTGACGGCGGCCGGCCTGGACTACGCCGACCAGATCCTCGAGGAAGGCGTCGACGGCGGCCTGGCCCGCGGGGTGGCCCGGGGCGGCGCGAAGCACGCGATGGCCGTGAACGAGACCGTCACCGCGTTCGTCCGCGGCGGCACGCTTCCCGGCACGGCCGCGGGCATCTGCGGCATCGGGGCGTTCCGCACCGAGACGCACCTGCCGATCGCGTCGGGCAGCAAGGCGGCGGTGCGGGTCGACGCCGTGCTGCGCGCCCCGGCGGCCGGGGTGCCGGTGCTGATGATCGAGGTCGACCGGGGCACGGAGTCACCCGAGCGGGTCGCGGAGAAACTCGCCCGCTACGACCAGTACTTCGCCCGCCCGGTCTACGACGGGAAGCGGCACAACGCCATGATCGGGGAGGTGGAGAAGCTGCACTGGCGCACGCTCTTCCCGCCCACCGGCCGCCCGGGCACGCCGCCGGTGGCCCTTGTTTTCACCGGGGCCGGCCGCACCGCGCTGGCGGGCCGCATGAACCGCGTCCTGAATCTGACGGCTGAGCACTGGCAGCACAGCTTCCTCGACTTCCACACCGGGCCCGGCAGCGTGCCGCTGCTGCTGGCGATGCTGGACGACCTCACCGCCCACGGCCCGAAGGGCCCGGTCTGGCACAGGGCCGGCGGCCACATGCCGCTGCGCGGCCTGGTCCAGGCGCTGGACGACACCCGGGAGTGAATCTCACCCTTGGGACAGCGAATCTCTCACCGATGACAGCGGGCCCGCCCGTGGCTGCCTGGTGTCAGCAGAGCCGGGCCGGGTTGGCCACCTCGTGTCAACGGGACAGCCACGGCGGCACACACAGGCCGGGCCGGGGCTCCCTGCTCGGAGTCCCGGCCCGGCCGCGCTGCTGCGTGTGGTGGTCACCGGGTGGGGCGGCGGACACCCCAGACGTAGGCGAGGTCGTCCAGCAGGACGTCCTCCAGCTCGCCCTCCCACAGCCCGTACAGCAGCAGCCGCGCGGTCTCCATCCGTTCGCAGACCACGAGCGTTTCGGGCTGGCCGACCAGGGCGTAGCGGCCGTGTGCGGCGGGCGCGCTGCCGGGCCCGTGGGTGCGGAGCAGCTTCTCCAGGCGCTCGCGGTGCCGGTGGGCGAACGCCTCCAGGCGCTGTACGTAGCCGTCGTGTTCTTCCTCGCGTACCGCGGACAACGCGACGGTCAGGATCTCGCTGGACGCCTCGGTGGTGAAGAACTGGTCCGGGGTGGTCAGGGCCCACGTGCACCGCAGCGCCGCCGCCAAGACCTCCGCCGGGTCCAGAGCCGACCCAGCCGGGGCCGCGGGCGGTGCAGCCGGCTGCACCGCCCGCCCGGCTGGCTCCCGGAGGTGGGCGCGCAGTTCGGCGCTGGACGCGGCCCGGCCGCGCTGAGCGGCAGCGTCGTCGGCGATGCGCAGCAGATAGCTCGACACCGCCCGCACACCGGCGAACCAGCCGTCCTCGAACGGCTGCTGCGACCCGTGCAGTGCACTGCTCTCCGACACCCAGGTGTGCGCCCCGGCAACCGCCCCGGCCTCCAGCCGCGAGACCAGCACGTCCGCCTCCGCCGCCGTCACCCCGGCGGTGGCCAGCACCTCGAACAGCCGCAGCCGCGCGGTCACCGCCTCGCCCTGGTGCCGACTGATCCGGGCCAGCTCTTCCCCGTACGCGTCGTGCTGCGTGCCCGTCACGCTTCCTCCTTGGCCCAGCGCATCCCCAGCTCGGTCAGCTCCTGGCGGCGCTGCTCGCTCAGCTTGTCCGCCCGGCGCCTGGCGTTGTCCACGAACATGCCGAGTTTGTGTTCGACACCGTCCACCATTTCGACGTGTTTCCGGGGCACCTGAAGGTGCCCCTCGCGGCCGTGGAACTGCCGGGCGGCCCGAACGTTCGCCGCCCACTTGTCCGCCTGCGTACGGGCCGCTGGCGGCCTCTCGTCAGGGTCTGCCGGGCCGATGCCGAGCATCATCTCCAGCATCCACTGCTGCGCGGGCAGCAGCGCGTCCCAGCCCAGGCGCTGCGCCTGGACCCACGCTCCCAGGTCCTCGCCCTGCACCGTGGCCTCGCCCGGCCCCGGCAGCGCGGCGCCAGCCTCGATGACGCCCCTGCACAGCTTGTAGCAACGCTGCCAGGCCACCGGCCAGGCCGGGCACCACGACGGGTCGATGGCCTCCAGCGCGTCCCGGCGCTCCTCGGTCAGCGCGCCCGTGGTGGAGCCGACCGGCAGCCCCTGCTCGCGCCGCGCCTCGATCTCCGCGAGCCTGCGCCCCGCCGTCCTCAAATTCTTGGCCCACACCCCCACCGGGTGCCCGTTGAAGACCGCCGTGGTGGGCGGGAGGAAGTGCCCGTGCGCGGCCGCCCACCCCTGCGCTGCTGACAGTCCCTCGGCAAAAGCGACGTCCCAATGCGACCAGACCATCTGCAAGTTTTCGAGCTCTTTGGCGCGCGCGGGCTTCATCTCGCCCGCGTTGTAAAACCGCCTCTGGTCAGCGATCCACGTTCCCAGCGGGAAATCAGCGGGCTGCCAGTCCTCCGGCGTGGTGAAGCCGTACGGGACTTTCAGATCCCCGTTCTCTTTCACGTACCGGGTCGCTGCCTGGACTCCCTGACGCCAGTACGTGTTTTCCGGGCGGAGAATCCGCAGGTTCATGAACTGCGCCAGAATCGCCGGATCGCGCGGGGTGGAGAACGACAGGAGGCTCTGCGCGGGGGCGGAGGTGCCGCGTTCCTCGCCCCGCCCGGCCGCGTCGCGCTCGGCGGCTGTGGGCTTCCGGTAGCGGCTGGTGGACTGCTCTTCCGCCAGCTGCTCGATGGTCTCAGTGTCGTGACTACGCAGAGCAGCCAATACCTTGGCCAGAGAGTTGTACCCCTTGGACGTGAGCATGGCGTCCGGGTCTTCGTCCTTCCCCAAAAAAACGGGGACCACCAACGACGCCACCTTGCCCTCTCCCGGTTTCATCCGCAGGGCCCGGCCGACGATCTGGAGGATGTCGACGGCGGAACCGCGCACGTCACCGAAGAACACAGAGTCACAACCCGGCGTGTCAACGCCCTCTCCGAGCACGCGAACCGAGCTGAGCAGCCGCAGCCGCATCGGGACCAGGTCGCCGTCGTGCCGCTCGCCGACCGGGTCGGCGAAGGTGGCCAGCGTGGCCTTGCGGCGCTTCGGCTTGTGCTCCCCGCACAGCCAGTCCGCCCACACCCGCTCGGGCTCCGGGTAGGTCGTCGCGTCGTCCTCGTAGAGCCTGCGGGCCACCGCCGGCACCCCGGCCGCCATCGCTTCGGCCTCGCTGGTCCGGTAGTGGAAGGTGAGCATCCTGCGCAGGCCCTTGTCGGCTGCGGTCTTCACCGCGGCGGTCTGCAGGGCCGCGAGCCGGCTTCCGCGCACGTTGTCCGACCGGTTGCTGATCCCCAGCAGCGCGGCCGCCTGGAGCTCGGGGTCGGTGACGTCGACGCACACCACCTGATAGGCCGCGACCAGGCCCAGACTGCGGGCGGTCGAGAGCGTCAGCTTGTACGCCACGCTGCCGAACAATCCGTCCGGGTCGTCTTGCATGCTGGCCACCAGCACCGGAGTGCCGCCGCCTTCCTCGGCCTCCGCCGCCTCCCACACGCGCGGGGTGGCGGTCATGTAGAGCCTGCGGTCGGCCGGCACCTTGGTGTTGTCGTGGATCGCCGCCCACGGCTTGCTGCCCCGGCCACTGGTCCTGTGGGCCTCGTCCACGACCACCAGCGACCAGGGAGAAAGACCCGCCGCATGGGCCCGCTGGAGCGTCCCCAGACCCACGCTGGCGTACGTGGCGAACACCGTCACCCGCTCGAGGCCGGCCGTCCACTCCACCAGCTCGTCCACGTCCGTCGTGCATGAGAACCCGGGCGCATCCTCACCCCGAAGTGAGCAGATCCCGTAGAAGGGGCCTGTACGGCCGCCGGCCCGCCATGCGGCCGCCATCTGTGCCAGAAGGTCCAACGTCGGGACCAGAACCAGAACACGGCCCGCCCGCAACTTCCTTGCGGTCAGCACCGCCATAAAGGTTTTCCCCGAACCGGTAGCCGCGATGACCTGAGTCCGCAGACCCTGCGCGGGCATTTCCCGACCCGGCGGCAATTCCAGTTTCCGCGCTGCCGCGTCAGACGCCTCAATCTGATGCGGCAGCGGGTCCATAACCAATTCTTCGCGCTCTGATTCGTTCTCGACTACGGCCACCATGATTGTGACGCTCCCCCATCCCGGGACGATGCGCGCCCCGGGCGGGTGTGCTCCGGGGGTGGTGTCTGAGTCCAGAGGTTAGCGCAGTCTCAAAATTGACGCACCTCCGAACTACCCCCACGACCGGAACTGTCCGAAACCGATCCGCCCCCACCGCACACCGCCCACCCCCGACCCGTCCCACACCCCAACCCGACCACCCCCGCCCACCCCCACACCCCGCCCCCACCGGCCCAGGGCCAGCCTCACCACACGCACCCCTCCCCTCCTAGCCAGCCTGCTTGTTGCCCGCCCCCACAGGGCTGCACCGAACCCGTGTTCCCGCACGGCCTACGGGGCGCGGAGCGCACCG
>NZ_JBIBIC010000036.1:0-19327 GCF_042957385.1 Streptomyces sp. NPDC008079 | reverse complement strand
ATACGACAAGACCGCGACCATCTACCTCGCCGGACTCCACCTCGCCGGCATCTTCATCTGGTCCGCCCGATGATCCAAACGAAACGCCCTAGGCCCACCCACCCCCTCCGCCACCCCCACCGACAGCCTGATGCCGACGTACCCGAGCCCACCCACCCCCTCCGCCACCCCCACCGACAGCCTGATGCCGACGTACCCGAGCCCACCCACCCCCACGCCCCGGCACCACGGCGGACCGTCGGCCGCCCCCACCCCCACCCACCCCCCTCCCGGCCACCCCCACCGGACCGTCGGACGCCGACGTACCGGGAGGGGACGGGCCGGGGTGCCCCCGCAGAAATACGTTGACGACCGGGTACCGAATGCGCGAAGGCCAGGTGATACGGATTTCGAGGAGGTACCCCGGACCGGCACCGACCAGGCACAAGCGGCACCCGCAGACGGAGAAAGCACCCGCACGGGTGGGCGGGCGGGCAAAGACACCCCCCCGGAGGGGGCTCAGCGAACGGCGATGAAGGCGGCGGAGTCGCGAGCCGGCCGAACGGCCGGCGCGGCGGCCGGCCGCCCAATGGCCACGGCCCCCATGGGATCCCAATCGGCGGGAAGCCGAAGCACGTCGCGGACGACGTCACGGCAGAACATCGTCGAGGAAACCCACGCGGAGCCAAGCCCCTCCCCGGCAAGCGCCACAAGAAAGTTCTCGACGGCCGCCCCCACCGCCACCACGAACATCTCCCGCTCCGCGGCCCCCCGCCGCGCATCCGGATAGGCGTGAGCCCCGTCGGCGACAAGGCACGGCACGACGAGATAAGGAGCGCGCCGCAGCACGTCCCCCCGCCGAAGCCGCCGTGCCACGGACTCCTCGGAGAAACCGTCGCGCCGCAGGTCCGCCGCCCAGGCGTCCCGCATGGCGTCGAGCAACCGCTCCCGTGTCTCGGCCGACTCCAGGAGGACGAACCGCCACGGAGTGGTGTGGTGGGGGGCGGGCGCGGTGACGGCGAGCGCGACGGCACGTCGAACGGCGGCGGGGTCGACCGCGTCGTCGGTGAACTCCCGTACCGTCCGCCGCAGCGAGACGGCCTCGCGTACGGCCTCGGAGGTGCCGAGCCGGAACATGTCGTTGGCGGCGGCCCGCACAAGAGGCCGCGCGCCGGAATCGTCGCCGTCGGCGAGAGCGCCCTCGGCGGCGACGACCTCGCCGAGCCCCCGTACGACGGCCACCGGCAACCCCCCGACCTTCCCCTTGACCAGGTCCCCGGCGGCGGCCAGTTCGTCCCCGGTGGCGGTCACCGTCACGGACATGAGGTTGCCGTGGCTGTCGAGACCGCCGCGGAGGTCGTCCAGGACGCGGACCCCGGCGGCGCCGATGGCGACGTCGGTGAGACCTTCGCGCCAGGGCCGCCCGAAGGTGTCGGTGACGATGACGCCGACGCGTACGCCGAGGATCTCGCGGAGGCCGTCCCGGACGCGCCGGGCGGAGGCGTCGGGGTCCTCGGGGAGCAGAAGGATGGTTCCCGCCGCGGTGTTGGAGGCGTCGACGCCCGCCGCGGCCATGACGAAGCCGTGCCGGGTCTCGACGATGCGGGTGGGTCCGCGGCGGGCGACGAGGCGTACGGCCTCGGCGTCGATGGCGGCCTCGCGGTCGTCGGCGTTGACGATCCGGCCCTCGGCCTTGCTGACGATCTTGGAGGTGACCAGCAGGACGTCGCCGTCGGCGAGTTCGGTCCCGGTGGCGGCGATGAGCTTGGCGATGTCGGCGCCCGGCTGCACCTCGCCGATGCCGGGGACGGCGAACACCTCGTAGCGCGGCGCGTTCATGCCCGTACCTCCTCGGCGAGCGTCAGCGCCTCCCTGGCCATCTGGGCCGTGGCCTCGGGGCCGTCCATGAGCAGGGGGATGGCCCGGCAGCGGATTCCGGCGGCCTCGACCTCGGGGACGGCGGCGGCGTCGACGGTGTCGACCAGCCAGCCGTCGAGCAGCCCGGAGCCGTAGTGCGCGGCGACGGCCGCGGCCGTCGACTCGACCCCGACGGCGGCCAGCACCTTGTCGGCCATGCCGCGCACGGGGGCGTCGCCGATGAGCGGGGAGAGGCCGACGACCGGTACCCCGGCCTCGGCGATGGCCTCGCGGATGCCGGGCACGGCGAGGATGGTGCCGATGCTGACGACGGGGTTGGACGGCGGGAAGACGATGACGTCCGCCTCGCCGATCGCCTCCAGGACGCCGGGCGCGGGCTTGGCGCCCTCCGCGCCGACCGGCACGACGGCGTGCGCGGGGACGGAGGCGCGCAGCCGTACCCAGTACTCCTGGAAGTGAACGGCCTTGCGCTCGCCGTCGATCTCGACCAGCACGTGGGTCTCGATCCGGTCGTCGGACATCGGGATGAGCCGCACGCCGGGCTTCCAGCGGGCGCACAGCGCTTCGGTGACGGCGCTGAGCGGGTAGCCCGCGCCGATCATCTGTGTGCGCACGATGTGGGTGGCGAAGTCCCGGTCGCCGAGACCGAACCACTCGGGGCCCACGCCGTACGCGGCGAGTTCCTCCTTGACCGCGAAGGTCTCCTCGGCCCGCCCCCAGCCCTGCTCCTCGTGGATGCCGCCGCCGAGGGTGTACATCACGGTGTCGAGGTCGGGGCAGACCTTCAAACCGAACAGATGGATGTCGTCTCCGGTGTTGCCGATGACGGTGATCTCCGCCTCCGGCGCCGCTGCCTTCAGGCCGCGCAGAAAGCGCGCCCCTCCAATACCTCCGGCCAGAACCACGATTCGCATGGTTCCCAGTCTGTCAGCCCGCCGCGGCGGCCCGTGAGGTATCGGCCCGCGGGGCGGCGGACGTGCAGGCGTACGGGGTCATCTTGGTGAGGCCGGGGAAGTAGACGTGCAGGCTCACCGCGGGTTCCAACGCGTCGTTGACGACCTCGTGGACGTAACCGGGCGCGAAGGCACGCTGCGCGCCCGCCGACAGCACCCGGTTGACCTCGCGGCCGGCGCCGCCCGAGGCGCCCGTGCTCGCACTCGGCAGCGCCCGCTCGCGCAGCGCGCCTTGGAGCACGGTGAGCACACCGGACGACAGGCCGTGGTCGTGCAGCCCGCTGCTCTGACCGGGCAGCCAGCTCAGCAGCCACACCTCGTAGCCGGGGCCGCGGCGCAGCCGCGCGTACCATCGGGTGGTGGCGTCGTAGCGCACCTGGGGGGCCCATCGCTCGCGGTCGGCGGCGATGGAGCGGGCGAGCCCGGCGAACTCCGCGACGGTGCGTGGGTGTTGCGGCACCGGGGGGAGCAGGTGGGGAAGGGCGAGCGGGTCACCGGCGATCGAGACATCGCTGTACATGAAGGTGTGTTCCTCGTGATGCGCGAGTGGCTAGGCGGTGCCAGGTCCGTGACAGGTCCTGGGCAGGGGGCTCAGCGGCAACGACAGGAACGACAACAGCTCTGGGCGAGCGCGACGCAGCGGGACTCGCGACGGCGAGTCCGGGTAGGCGCGTGGTGCTCAGCAGGCATGCCGTCAAGGAGACCGGTCGCGCCCGTACCTTGTCAACCGGATGTCCGGAATGTCGCGAATCTTTCACCTGATCCGGCTGGAAGGGTTGGTGAAAGGTTTGTGCGCAGAAGTGTGCGGATATGTGGTGCCCAACCGCATGAAGAGCACGTTGTGCTGTTGTGCTTCTGTGATCGGAATGTGATCCACAACGCTTCACCCGAATGGCGGAACGTGGCGCGTCGCCAAGGCGTCTGACGAGGTGTGAACGGTGGATCGGCGGGACCATGGTTGACGGATACCGGATTTTAGGCCGATATCAACACTTTCTGTCACCTCTTGGTTCAGCGGAGTGAATAACGGGCCCAATAGCAGATCTCGGCTTGACTGGCCCGGATCGGCACACTTGTAATTTCACTCGTGTCGTTAGGCCGCTCATGGTGACGGCAACATCACGGGGAAGCACGACAGACGAGGGGCGCGCATGACCGAGCAGTTCCAGTTGCTGCTGGCCGAAGAGGCCGACGAGGAACTCGGCTGGCAGGAGCGCGCGCTGTGTGCGCAGACCGACCCCGAGTCGTTCTTCCCGGAAAAGGGCGGTTCCACGCGTGAGGCGAAGAAAGTCTGCCTCGCCTGTGAAGTCCGTTCCGACTGCCTGGAGTACGCCCTGGCCAACGACGAACGCTTCGGCATCTGGGGCGGCCTGTCCGAGCGGGAGCGCCGCCGCCTGAAGAAGGGCGTCGTCTGACCCACGCGACCGGGCCGACGACCGGTCCCAGGACCGGGTCCGCGGCAGGGCGGCGACCGAGCCCTGACCGCGCCCCCGACCCCTCGCGCGGCACCGCGCACCGGCCCGATCACAGCTCCCGCACACCCCGCTTGCAGCCCGCGTACAGCCCGCTTTCCGCGCCCACCGGCACGGGAGGCGGGCTGCCGTTGTTCTCACACTCGGACGGAGCCCCCGGTGTAAGCCGTTAGTGTGGGGGCCCGTCCGAGACGTTCCCCGCCGCCGGCGGCCGATGCGTCAACCGCAGTCCAGCGAACCGGGGCCCGAACCTCGATGTCCGTGAACAGCCCAGCACCGGCCTTCTTCCCGGCCGGCATCCCTGAGTTCCCGCGCCACGTCGTCACCGCCGTGCTCGTCGCGCACGACGGCGCGCGCTGGCTGCCCAAAGCCCTCGCCGGCCTGCTCTCCCAGGACCGCCCTGTCCAGGACGTGATCGCCGCCGACACCGGCAGCGCGGACGACTCCGCGCGGCTGCTCGCCGACTCCCTCGGCGACCAGCGCGTCCTGCACCTGGCCCGCCGCACCGGCTTCGGCGCCGCCGTCGAGGAGGCCGCCAGGGTCGCCGCGCCGCTCAGCGCCGAGCAGTTGCCGTACCTGGGACGCCGCAGCGGCTGGGACCCGGTCAGCCGCAGTTGGAACGACGACGCGTACGACGAGCCCGAGCAGCCGCACGGCGACCCCGTCCAGTGGCTGTGGCTGCTGCACGACGACTGCGAGCCCGACCCCGGAGCGCTCGCCGCCCTGCTGCGCACCGCGGACGCCTCGCCGTCCGCCTCGATCATCGGCCCCAAGCTGCGGAGCTGGTTCGACCGCAGGCAGCTCCTCGAAGTCGGCGTCAGCATCGCCCGCAGCGGTCGCCGTTGGACCGCGCTCGAACGCCGCGAGCAGGACCAGGGCCAGCACGACCAGACCCGCCCGGTGCTCGCCGTGTCGTCCGCGGGCATGCTGGTGCGCCGCGACGTGTGGGAGGAGCTGGGCGGATTCGACCGCAGGCTGCCCCTGATGCGCGACGACGTCGACTTCTGCTGGCGCGCCCAAGCGGCGGGCCACACCGTGCTGGTCGCCCCCGACGCCGTCATGTGGCACGCCGAGGCCGCCTCCCGCGAGCGCCGCCCGGTCGACTGCGCGGGCCGCTCCTCGGTCAACCCGCACCGCGTCGACAAGGCCGGCGCCGTCTACACCCTGCTGGCCAACACCCGCGGCCCGCTGCTGCCCTATGTGATGCTGCGGATCGCCGTCGGCACCATATTGCGCACGCTCGCCTATCTCGTCGGCAAGGTGCCGGGACAGGCCGTCGACGAGATCGTCGGACTGCTCGGCGTCCTGCTGCGCCCCGGACGGGTGCTGGCCGCCAGACGCAGAAGAGGCCGCGGCACCGTACCGCCCTCCGAACTGCGACCGCTCTTCCCGCCGCCCGGCGCGACCGTACGCGCCACCGTCGACCAGGTCGTCAGCAACATCGCGGGCCGCGCGGACGCCGCGTCCGCCGCCGCGGGACGCCACGGCGGCTCCGTCGAGTCCGGACCGGGCGACGAGGACGGCGACTTCCTGGAAGTCGAGCAATTCGCGCGGCTCAAGCGCGTCGCCCGCAAGCCGGGCCCCGTGCTCTTCGCCGTCCTGCTCGTCGTCTCGCTCGCCGCCTGCCGCTCACTGCTCGGCGGGGGAGCCCTCTTCGGCGGCGCCCTGCTGCCCGCCGACCCCGGCGCCTCCGACCTGTGGGGCACCTACACGGGTTCCTGGCACGCGCTGGGCACCGGCGGCACCCAGGCCGCGCCCCCGTACATCGCGGTCCTCGCGCTCTTCGCGACCGTGCTCTTCGGCTCCACGGGACTCACCCTCACCCTGCTGCTGGTGGCCTCCGTGCCGCTGGCCGGAATCACCGCCTACTTCGCCTCCCGCCCGCTCGTCGAGTCGCGCCTGCTGCGCGCCTGGGCGTCGGTCGCGTACGCCTTCCTGCCCGCCGCCACCGGGGCGCTGGCCACCGGACGGCTCGGCACCGCCGTCCTGGCCATCCTGCTGCCGCTGATGGCGCGCGCCGCCGTCGGCACCGCGGGCCTCCAGCTCGGCGACGGCGCGATCGAGCGCGGCGCACGGCCCGGCTGGCGCTCCACCTGGGCGCTGGCGCTGATGCTCACCTTCACCACCGCCTTCACCCCGGTCACCTGGCCGATCGCCCTGACACTGGCCGCCGCCACCCTCGGCTGGCGCATGGCCCGCGGCCAGCAGCAGCTCCTGGTCCCGCAGCTCCTGCGCTTCGCGGCCCTGCTGATCACCCCGATCGTGCTGCTCGCCCCCTGGTCGCTGACGCTGCTCGCGCACCCCGGACGCCTGCTGCACGAGGCGGGACTGCCGTACGGCGACAAGGGCGTCTCCGGCATCGACCTGCTGATGCTCAGCCCCGGCGGACCCAAGGCGGGCGCCGCCTTCCTGCTGATCGGCGTCGTCCTGGCCGCGCTCGCCGCCCTGATGCGCGACACCCGCCGCCCGGCGATCGTCGCCGCCTGGGCCGCCGCCGCGACCGGACTGCTCTTCGCCGTCATCGAGAACACCAAGGCGTGGGCGGGCCCCGCCACCCTCGTCTACGGTCTCGCCCTGCTGGCCGCCGCCGCGATCGGCGCGGAAGGCGCCAAGGAGCGGATCGCCGCCAGCGGCTTCGGCTGGCGCCAGCCCGTCGCGGGCCTGATCGCGCTGGCCGCGGCCCTCGCGCCGCTGCTGGCCGCCTTCACCTGGGTCGCCGACGGCGCGAACGGCCCCATCAAGCGCCAGGACCCGCAGCAGGTGCCCGCCTTCGTCGCCGAGGAGAGCACCTCCCGCGACCAGGCCCGCACCCTGGTGCTCAACGGCACCGCGGGCCGCATCTCGTACTCCCTGGTGCGCGGCGCGGGCGCGCGGATCGGCGACGCCGAACTGGCCGCGGAGGCGTCCCGCGACAGCGAACTCGACACCGTCGTCGCCAACCTGGTGGCGGGTTCCGGCGCCGACCAGGGCAGCCGCCTCACCGGATACGCCATCCGCTACGTACTGGCGCAGAAGGGCGCGCCGCGCTCGGTGGGCCGCGTCCTGGACAGCACCCCCGGCTTGTCCCGGGTGAGCCAGGCGGACGGCAGCGAATTGTGGCGCGTCAACGACGCGGTCTCCAGGATCGCGATCACCAGCAAGGGCGCGCAGCCCGTCGCCGTCGCGGCAGGCAAGGTCGAGGCGCACACCACGGTGCCCGCCGGTCCCGAAGGCCGCGTATTGCGCCTGGCGGACTCCGCCGCGCCCGGCTGGCACGCCACCCTGAACGGATCCGCGCTGCCCAGAACGACCGTCGACGGCTGGGCGCAGGGCTTCCAGCTGCCCGCCACCGGCGGCCGTCTGGACGTCACCTATGAGGAGCCGTTCACCCACACCTTCTGGCTGGGCGCCCAGGGACTGCTGCTGCTCGTGGTCATCGTGCTGGCCCTGCCGGGCCGCCGCCGCGAGATCGACGACGACCTGCCGGAGGCCGACGCGCCCAGCGCCGTCCAGATTCCCGCACAAGGTGCGGGCGAGGGCCGTCGCGCCCGCCGCCTCCAGGCGGCGGCCGACGCCGAGGCCGCCGCGGCCGATCCCGACGCCGCGGAGGCCGAGGGCCAGGAGCAGGCGGCCTACGCGGCCCAGCAGGCCCAGCAGGCCCACCACGGTCGGCAGGGCCAGGACGGACCCGCGGGCCCCGACGCACCGCCTCAGACCCCGTACGACCCCTCTGAGGGCGGTTACGACCCGTACGCGGTGCCTGCCCCCGACACCGGCGAGCAGTTCTACGGCTACCCGCGGCAGGACCCCGGCTACGGCACCGACCCCGCCCAGCAGCAGTGGGACGGGCAGCAGCAGTACGTGCCGGAGCCGGGCACGTACGAGCAGCAGCAGGTCGGCTACACCGACCAGTACGGCTACCCGCAGCAGCCCCCGCCGCCCTACGACCCGTACGCGACGACCGGCCACGAAGAGGCGGCCGGTTACGACGAGACGGCGGGTTACGACCAGCAGCAGCCGCCGCAGCAGCAGTACGACGGGCAGGCGCCGTACGGCGGACAGCAGCCCTACGACCCGGCCGCGTACCCCGACCCGGCCGCCCCGTACTACGCCGAAGACGACCAGCGCCGCGACGGGAGCGACCACCAGTGAACCGCAGCACGATCTCCCTGGCGGGCGCCGTCGCCGCCCTGGCCGTACTGACCGGCGCCGCCGTGGTGTCCGGCGGCGGCGACCGGGACACCGCGCCGGTGGCCTCCGCGGCCCGGCTGCCCGTACAGCGCAGCAATCTGCTGTGCCCGGCGCCGTCCTCGTCGGAATTCGCCAACACCACCTACACCTCGTTCACCCCGCAGGGGACGGCGGGCGCGACCGGCTCCGGCAGCGCGCAACTGGTCCCCGCGACGCCCAAGGGCAAGGCGCTCACCCCGCTGAAGGCCGCGGGCAAGCCCGCCACCAGCTCCACCGACAAGCCCGACGCGCCCGCGCTGATCGGTACGGCCGACGGGCCGCTCGCGCCCGGCTGGACCGTCCAGCAGACCACCGTCGTGGACACCGGGGCGGGCCGCGGCCTGCTCGGCGCGTCCTGCGTGGCACCTGACAGCGAATTCTGGTTCGCGGGCGCCAGCACGGGACCCGACCGGCAGGACTTCCTGCACCTGGTGAACCCCGACGACACCCCGGCGGTCGTCGACATCGAGCTGTACGGCAAGGACGGCCTGCTGAAGGCGTCCACCGGCGACGGCGTCACCGTGGCGGGCAAGTCCGCCAAGCCGGTGCTGCTGTCCACCCTGGTCGCGGACAAGGCGCAGGACCTCACCGTGCACGTCGTGGCGCGCAGCGGCCGGGTCGGCGCGGCCGTTCAGGCCATCGACAAGAAGCTCGGCAGCGACTGGCTGACCCCGGCCGCCGAGCCCGCCACCAGCCTGGTGCTGCCCGGCATCCCCGCCGACGCCGCGACCGTGCGCCTGGTGGTGTACGCGGCCGGTTCCGACGACGCCGACCTCACGCTGAAGCTGGCGACGCCGACCGGCTCGATCACCCCCGCGGGACACGAGACGCTGCACGTCAAGAGCGGTATGACCAGCGCGGTCGACCTCGGTGACCTCACCAAGGGCGAGGCGGGTTCGCTGGTCATCACCTCCAGCCAGGTCCACGCGGCGGTCCCCGTGGTGGCGGGCCTGCGGGTGACGCGCGGCAAGGGCGCCAAGCAGGAGATGGCGTTCCTGCCCGCCACCCCGGCGATCGAGACCCGCTCCACCGTCGCCGACAACCGCACCAAGGGCTCCACCTTGTCGCTGGTCGCCGTCGGCCAGGACGCCAGTGTGAAGATCACCGCGTCGGCCGGATCCTCCGGCGGTGAGCCGGTGTCGAAGACGGTCAGCGTCAAGGCGGGGACGACCGTCGCCGTCCCGCCGCCGCTGCCCGCGTCCGGCAAGGGCACGTTCGCCGTGACCGTCGAGCGCGTCTCCGGCGGAAGCGTCTACGCCTCACGGACGCTGGCGCTCCCGCTGGACGGGGTGCCGATGTTCACGATCCAGCCGATGTCCGACGACCACGGCATGGTGGATGTTCCCGCCGCCCGCGCCGACCTGGGGATTCTCAACCACTAGAGCGTTTTCCCGCACCTGGTGCGGTCCGCGCGGGCCGCACCATATGCGGGCGGTCCGCGTCGGGGCCGCGCCGCGCCGTGTCAGTCCTCGCCGTACTTCGGGTCGACGTTCTCGGGGGACAGGCCGAGCAGCTCCGCGACCTGCTCCACGACGATCTCGTGCACCAGGAGCGCCCGCTCGTCGCGGGTCTTGGCGCGGATCTCCACCGGGCGCCGGTAGACCACGATGCGGCTCGGCCGGTCCTTGCCCGCGCCGATGAGACGGCCCAGCGGCACCGTGTCGTCGTCCGTCGGCGGGGTGTCCTGCGGCCAGGGCACCTCCTGGACGGCGAATTCGACGTCGGCGAGCTGCGGCCAGCGCCTTTCCAGCCGGTCGGCGGCGTCGCGCACCAGGTCGTCGAAGGCGTCGGCGCGGCTGAGCGCCAGCGGCACCTGCGGGGGCGCGATGGGCCCGCGCATCCCACGTCCGTGGCGGTCGCGGTGGCGCGGACGGGGTGCGGAAGGAGGAGGTGCCGAGCTTTCCATCAGCGATGAGCCTAGCCCTCCCGCCGGGTGCGCACAGGACGGACACCACGCAGTCAGCATCTGGCCATAGATCAGACGCATATGCGCCAGCCGCCGCCTGTCACGGCCGTGACCGCGTGTCGTACTTCTCCCGCACCGCCGCCCCGCGCCTGCCATGTGTTTTCCGTCCGCGCAGGTCAGCGCGGCGGCCGTCACACGGCACGATTCCGGGGGCACGTGACGACACGACCGGGTGAGCTGGCGGAGAGTCGTCGCGGCCCGCTCAAGAGTGCGGTACCGTCCAACCTCGTGAGCCTTGTACGTCGCTGTTCGCGCACCGCATGCGGCCGTCCCGCCGTCGCGACGCTGACGTACGTCTACGCGGACTCCACCGCCGTTCTCGGACCGCTCGCCACGTACGCGGAACCGCACTGCTACGACCTGTGCTCCGAGCACTCCGAGCGGCTGACCGCGCCCCGTGGCTGGGAAGTCGTCCGCCTGGCGACGGACACCGGTCCCGTCGGGCCCAGCGGCGACGACCTCGAAGCGCTCGCCAACGCGGTGCGCGAGGCGGCCCGCCCCCAGGAGCGCCGCCAGCAGGGCCCTGGCCCGCGCGACATCGACCCGCTGGAAGTGGCCCGCCGCGGCCATCTGCGCGTGCTCCGCTCGCCCGAGCAGTAGCAGCCGGCCTCACCTCCCGTCCCCACCGCGCGGTCCCCACCCCGCGCAAGCCGCCCCTCGCGCCGTCCCGTTGACCCTTTCGGGGCTCCCGTGACGCCACCCCTCGCGTCGCGGCGGCGGCGAAAAACTCCGCTCACCCCATCGGGGTAGGTTGTGGTGGAAACTCCACCGCGCCGCCCACCGGCGCCGTTCCGACCCTTCACCAGAGTTCACCAGAGGTGTGCAGTGGCCGATTTGTCGCAGCTCGTCAAGGCCTACGACGTACGCGGAGTCGTACCCGACCAGTGGGACGAGCCGCTCGCCGAGATTTTCGGCGCCGCCTTCGCCACGGTCACCGACGCCACGGCGATCGTCGTCGGACACGACATGCGGCCCTCGTCCCCCGGCCTGTCCGCCGCCTTCGCGCGCGGCGCCGCCTCCCGCGGCGCGGACGTCACCGGGATCGGCCTGTGCTCCACCGACGAGCTGTACTTCGCCAGCGGGCAACTCGGCCTGCCCGGCGCCATGTTCACGGCCAGTCACAACCCGGCGCGGTACAACGGCATCAAGATGTGCCGCGCGGGCGCCGCCCCCATCGGCCAGGACACCGGCCTCGCCGACATCCGCGCGCTCGCGGAGAAGTGGCTGGAGAACGGCGTCCCCGCCGTCGACGTGGAAACCGGCACCCTGGTGCGGCGCGACGTGCTCGGCGACTACGCCGCCTATCTGCGCTCGCTGGTCGACCTCTCCGGAATCCGGCCGCTCAAGGTGGTCGTGGACGCGGGCAACGGCATGGGCGGCCACACCGTGCCCACCGTCCTCGACGGGCTGCCCGTCGACCTGGTGCCGATGTACTTCGAACTGGACGGCACCTTCCCCAACCACGAGGCCAACCCGCTCGACCCGAAGAATCTGGTCGACCTCCAGGCGCGGGTCCGCGAGACCGGCGCCGACATCGGCCTGGCCTTCGACGGCGATGCCGACCGCTGCTTCGCGGTGGACGAGCGCGGCGAACCCGTCTCCCCGTCCGCGGTGACCGCCCTGGTCGCCGCCCGCGAACTGGCCAAGCACCCCGGCGCCACGATCATCCACAACCTGATCACGTCCTGGTCGGTGCCCGAGGTGGTCAGGGAACACGGCGGCGTCCCGGTGCGCACCCGTGTCGGCCACTCCTTCATCAAGCAGGAAATGGCCGATTCCGGCGCCGTCTTCGGCGGCGAGCACTCCGCGCATTACTACTTCCGCGAGTTCTGGAACGCCGACACCGGCATGCTCGCCGCCCTCCACCTGCTGGCCGCCCTCGGCGCCCAGGACGGCCCGCTGTCCGCTCTCGTCGCCGCCTACGACCGCTACGCGGGCTCCGGCGAGATCAACAGCACCGTCGCCGACCAGGCCGCGAGCACCGCGGCGGTCCGCGCCGCCTTCGCCGGCCAGGACGGCGTCACCTTCGACGAGCTGGACGGGCTCACCGTCACCTCCGCCGACTGGTGGTTCAACCTCCGCGCCTCCAACACCGAGCCGCTGTTGCGGCTCAACGTCGAGGCGCGCGACGCGGAGGGCGTGGCCCGCGTCAGGGACCAGGTCCTGGCGATCGTCAGGGCCTGAGCCCGCGTGGTCTCGCGGGCCCGACGCGGGTGGGTCCTACGCGGCCGGGGGTACGCGGGCCGGCCGTCGTACGCGCCTGGTCGTCGTACGGGTCCGGTCGTCGTACGGGTCCCGTCGCCGTACGGGCGCGGTCACCGCATGGGCGCGCCCGGAGTTATCCACAGGCCGCACTCGGGGCCGGGCGCTACGGCTATAGGCTGAGAACGTACGCGGCGGGAGCCGTCGGCCCGGCCCGGGACCGTACCGCTCGGAGCACGCGCCCGCCGTATCCCGACCGCAGTCCCGCGCGCGGTGGCACCTCGCCGCTCGCCGCACCCAGCACGGAGGACCCCACCATGCCGCTCGTCGAACCCAGCCTCCTGGAAATCCTCGCCTGCCCGGCGTGCCACGCCCCGCTCCGCGAGGACGCCGACGCGAACGAGCTGGTCTGCACCTCCGACACGTGCGGCCTCGCCTACCCCGTTCGCGACGACATCCCCGTACTCCTCGTCGACGAGGCCCGCCGCCCCCGCTGACACCCCCGCACGACCGCCGGACCGCCCGTCCGCCCCATCCATCCGCCGACCCTGACCAGGCCGCTTCCGACCGGGAGGTCGCGTTGTTCGACGAGTCGCTGCTTGAGGACCCCGAAGCGCTGGCCCGCGCGGACAGCCGCGGACTGCTGCTGGGCGTCGCCGCCGCCGGCGCCCGCGTACGCACCGCGCTGCGCCTGGCCGAAGAGGCCGGAGTCACCGCGCTGCGGCCCGACGGCCGCCCCCGGACCGTCCTGCTCGCGGCCAGCGGACCCGACGCCGCCGCGGTCGCCGACCTGCTGGTCGCCCTCGGCTCCGGCACCTGCCCCGTCGAGGTGCTGCCGCCCACAGGACCCACCCCGCAACAGTCCCGCTGGACACTGCCCGGCTGGGCGGGACCGCTCGACCTGCTGCTGCTCATCACCCCGCAGGGCAGCGAGCAGGGCCTGACCGACCTCGTGGAACAGGCATACCGCCGCGGCTGCACCGCCGCCGCCGTCACCCCGGTCAAGGCACCGCTCGCCGAAGCCGTGGAACAGGTGCACGGCATGGCCCTGCCGTTCGCCGCGCCCTTCGGCAACGGCGCGGACCCCGCGGACGAGGACCCCGCCAACGACGCGGGCGCCTTCTGGGCGCTCCTCGCCCCGCTGCTCGCCCTCGCCGACCGGATCGGCCTGCTGAGCGCACCCACCCAGGCGCTGTACGGCGTCGCCGACCGGCTCGACGAGGTCGCCGCCCGCTGCGGCCCCGCCATCGCCACGTACACCAACCCGGCCAAGACCCTCGCGGCCGAACTGGCCGACGCCCTCCCGCTGTTGTGGAGCCAGGGCCGGCTCTCCGCCACCGCCGCCCGCCGCTTCGCGACCGTGCTCGGCACCCGCGCGGGCCAGCCCGCGCTCACCGCGGAACTGCCCGCCGCGCTCACCGTCCACGGCCCCCTCCAGGCCAGCGCCCTCGCCCTGGCCGCCGACCCCGAGGACTTCTTCCGCGACCGCGTCGAGGAACCCGGAGGACTGCGCCTGCGGATCGTGCTCCTCCAGGAGAACTCCGAGCAGCCCGGACCCGCCACCCCCGCCGCCCGCGAGCAGGCGTACGCCCACGACACCCCGCTCAGCGAGATCGCCGCCGCCCCCGGCGGCCCGCTCGACACCGCGGCCGAACTGATCGCCCTCGCGGATTTCGCCACCGTCTACCTGACCGTCGCCTCGGCTGAGAGATCATGACCGCATGAACCGCCTCACCAACACGATCCGCCCCTACGCCTGGGGATCCACCACCGCCATCCCCGAACTGCTCGGCACACCGCCGACCGGCGAACCCCAGGCCGAACTGTGGATGGGCGCCCACCCCGGCGCGCCCTCCCGGATCGACCGCGGCGAAGGCCCCGTCGCACTCGACACGGTGATCGCGGCCGACCCCCGCGCCGAACTCGGCGACACCACCGTCAAGCGCTTCGGCCCCCGGCTGCCCTTCCTGTTCAAGGTGCTGGCCGCGGGCGCGCCGCTCTCCGTCCAGGTCCACCCCGACCTCGCGCAGGCCAAGGCCGGATTCGCCGACGAGGAAGCCCGCGGCATCCCGACCGACGCCCCCGACCGCAACTACAAGGACGCCAACCACAAGCCCGAAATGCTCGTGGCGCTCTCCCCGTTCGACGGACTGTGCGGCTTCCGCCGCCCCACCGACGCCGCCGACCTCATCGACGGCCTCGGCGTCCCCGCCCTCGCCCCCTACGCCGACATCCTCCGCGCCCACCCCGAGGACAAGGCGCTGCGCGAAGTCCTCGCCGCCGTCCTCACCGCCGAACCCGAGGCGATGGCCGAGTCCGTCACCGCCGCGGCCGAGGCCGCCGCCCGGCTGTCCACCACCGACAGCCCCTACGCCGCGGACTACGCCGCCTACGCCCAGGCCGCCCACAGCTTCCCCGGCGACCGCGGCGTCATCGCCGCGATGCTGCTCAACTACGTACGCCTGCAACCCGGCGAAGCCCTCTACCTCGGCGCGGGCGTCCCGCACGCCTACCTCGACGGCCTCGGCGTGGAGATCATGGCCAACTCCGACAACGTCCTGCGCTGCGGCCTCACCCCCAAGCACATCGACGTCCCCGAACTCCTGCGCGTCGTCCGCTTCGAGGCCGGCGACCCCGGCGTCCTGCGCCCCGAGGCCGCCCCCGACGGCGAAGAGCTGTACGCGGCGCCGATCGACGAATTCCGGCTCTCCCGCTACGTCCTGGCCCCCGGCGCGCAGGCCCGCACCCTCGACTCCGGCACCCCGCAGATCCTGCTCTGCACCGCGGGCCGGGCCGAACTGCGCGACGGCGACGGCACCACCTTGACGCTGGCCCCCGGCGATTCGGCGTACGTCCCCGCGAGCGAGCGC
Organism: Streptomyces sp. NPDC008079; assembly: GCF_042957385.1. Classification (NCBI taxonomy): domain Bacteria; kingdom Bacillati; phylum Actinomycetota; class Actinomycetes; order Kitasatosporales; family Streptomycetaceae; genus Streptomyces; species Streptomyces sp. NPDC008079. Next base: position 3,798 of record NZ_JBIBIC010000036.1, on the reverse strand, counting down.
ACCACCCTGACCGGCGAAGGCACCGTTTTCCGGGCCACCGTGGCCGCCTGACGCACCAAAAGCCCGACGGGCTGCAACAATGTGCGTCCGCAACGCCCGGTACGACAAGACACAGACCCCGGGCCGACGAAAGGGACCCCAGCACCTATGAGCGCGTCAGGCGGAACACGGGCGATCGTCGCGGCGCTGAGCGCCAACCTGGCCATCGCCGTGGCCAAGTTCGTGGCCTTCGCGTTCAGCGGCTCGTCCTCGATGCTCGCCGAAGGCGTGCACTCCATCGCCGACTCCGGCAACCAGGCGCTTCTCCTGATCGGCGGCAAGAAGGCCAAGCGCGCCGCCAACGACGAGCACCCCTTCGGCTACGGCAGGGAACGCTACGTCTACGCCTTCCTCGTCTCGATCGTGCTGTTCTCCGTCGGCGGCATGTTCGCGCTCTACGAGGGCTACGAGAAGATCCGCCACCCGCACGAGATCGAGCACTGGTACTGGCCGGTCGGCGTCCTCGTCTTCGCGATCATCGCCGAGGGCTACTCCTTCCGCACCGCCATCAAGGAGTCCAACCACACCCGCGGCAAGCAGTCCTGGGCCGAGTTCATCCGCCGCGCCAAGGCACCCGAACTCCCCGTCGTCCTCCTGGAGGACTTCGGCGCCCTCATCGGCCTCGTCCTCGCCCTGATCGGCGTCGGCATCGCCCTCGCCACCGGCGACGGCGTCTGGGACGGCATCGGCACCCTCTGCATCGGCCTGCTGCTCATCACCATCGCCCTCGTCCTCGCGGCCGAGACCAAGTCGCTGCTGATCGGCGAAGGCGCGGGACCCGACTCGCTGGCCAGGATCCGCGCGGCCGTCGTCGACGGCGACACCGTCACCGGCGTCATCCACATGCGCACCCTGCACCTCGGCCCCGAAGAACTCCTCGTCGCCGCCAAGATCGCCGTGCAGCACGACGACACCGCCGCCGAGGTCGCCCGCGCCATCGACGCCGCCGAAGAACGCATCCGCGCCGCGGAACCCTTCGTCCGCGTCGTCTACCTGGAACCCGACATCTACAGCGAGCAGGCCGCCGCCGCGGGCCCCGACCCGGACCAGACTCCTGGCGGCCGGTGACCGGAAGCGCACTGGGGCGGACCGCCCGTCCGGTGTAGCTTTGTCGTAGCCAGACGTCGCTGCTGATGGCGGTCGGGCGGGTCATCTCGCGATGCCCGGCCGAGGGAGAGAGGGCCTCCGACGGATTGCGCTGCCGCTAGGGGACGGGTGTGTCCGCACGAGGGCATCCCCGTACACGCCCCGTGGCCGCGCCGTATCCACGTCCGCCTCGACCGCAGCACCGAGGAGCACTTCATATGACCACCACCGCCACCGACTTCAAGGTCGCGGACCTCTCGCTTGCCGCCTACGGCCGCAAGGAGATCACCCTCGCCGAGCACGAGATGCCCGGCCTGATGTCCATCCGCAACGAGTACGCCGCCGCGCAGCCGCTGGCCGGCTCGCGTATCACCGGCTCGCTGCACATGACCGTGCAGACCGCCGTCCTGATCGAGACCCTCGTCGCCCTCGGCGCCGAGGTCCGCTGGGCGTCCTGCAACATCTTCTCCACCCAGGACCACGCGGCCGCGGCCATCGCCGTCGGCCCGAACGGCACCGAGGAGAACCCGCAGGGCATCCCCGTCTTCGCCTGGAAGGGCGAGACGCTCGAAGAGTACTGGTGGTGCACGGAGCAGGCCCTGACCTGGCCGAACACCGCCACCGGCGGCCCCAACATGATCCTGGACGACGGCGGCGACGCCACGCTCCTGGTCCACAAGGGCGTCGAGTTCGAGAAGGCCGGCGCCGCCCCGGACCCGGCCACCGCGGAGAGCGAGGAGGAGCAGTTCGTCCTCCGCCTCCTCAACCGCACCCTCGGGGAGAACCCGCAGAAGTGGACGCAGCTCGCGTCCGAGATCCGCGGCGTCACCGAGGAGACCACCACCGGCGTCCACCGCCTCTACGAGATGCAGCAGGACGGCTCGCTGCTCTTCCCGGCGATCAACGTCAACGACGCGGTCACCAAGTCTAAGTTCGACAACAAGTACGGCTGCCGCCACTCCCTGATCGACGGCATCAACCGCGCCACCGACGTCCTCATCGGCGGCAAGGTCGCCGTGGTCTGCGGCTACGGCGACGTCGGCAAGGGCTGCGCGGAGTCGCTGCGCGGCCAGGGCGCCCGCGTCGTCATCACCGAGATCGACCCGATCTGCGCGCTCCAGGCGGCGATGGACGGCTACCAGGTCGCCACCCTCGACGACGTCGTCGGCATCGCCGACATCTTCGTCACCACGACCGGCAACAAGGACATCATCCTGGCCTCCGACATGGCCAAGATGAAGCACCAGGCCATCGTCGGGAACATCGGCCACTTCGACAACGAGATCGACATGGCCGGCCTCGCGAAGATCCCCGGCATCGTCAAGGACGAGGTCAAGCCGCAGGTCCACACCTGGACCTTCCCCGACGGCAAGACGTTGATCGTGCTGTCGGAGGGCCGCCTGCTCAACCTGGGCAACGCGACCGGCCACCCCTCCTTCGTGATGTCCAACTCCTTCGCGGACCAGACCCTGGCCCAGATCGAGCTGTTCACCAAGCCGGAGGAGTACCCGATCGGCGTCTACGTGCTTCCCAAGCACCTGGACGAGAAGGTCGCCCGTCTCCACCTGGACGCGCTGGGCGTCAAGCTCACCACGCTCCGCCCGGAGCAGGCCGCCTACATCGGCGTGAAGGTCGAAGGCCCCTACAAGTCCGACCACTACCGCTACTGATCCACCGCGCGCTGGCCCCCGTCTCCCGTCCGAGGCGGGGGCCTCGCACGTCACCGGCACACCGAAAGACACCGAGACCCCACCATGCCCCGAGGCCGTTACTCGTTCCACGACACACACGACCACACCCCCCTCGGTGCAGAACACTTCCACTGCGCCACCGGCCCCTCCGGCTGGCGCTACACCGCGCAGGCCACCACCCCCGGCGGCGATCACGCGGGCTCGGTCGACCTCACCCTCGACCAGCTCGGCCGCCCCATCCGCCTCGAACTCCACGCGTCCGCCTGGCAGGTACGCGGAGCCGCGCTCGACGGCGTCACCTGGGTCCGTACCGACCCCACCGGCGAACACGCCCAGGAGGGCAACGCCGCCGCCCACGCCTTCACCGGTGCCTCGCCCGCGTTCCTGATCGCCACCGCGCGACTGCTCCGCCTGGAACCCGGCGGCCCCGCCACCCGCGTACGTCTCGTGTCATTCCGGCCCCCCGTGCTCGCGCCCCTCACCGTGGACCAGTCCTGGTCCTTGATCACCAGGACAGCACACCCCACTGACAACGGGCCGCTGGCTGTGGACGAGTACCAGGTCAACGACCTCGCGACCGGCGATCAGCACGACGTCCACATCGCCGGGGACGTGGTCCTCGCGGCCCCCGGCATCGAGCTGGAAGACCTGGAGACCCCTCCGTCGACCTTCGCGTGAGGCCGTCTGAAAGTTCCTCACCGTGAACCGTTGACTCAAGGTTGGCGGGGAGGTAGGTTAGAACGGTTGTCACGAGCTGGACAGGTCCGCTGGTGACCGACTAGGATCCATGTCGCTTCGCTCGACGAAGACACACCACCCAAGCCGAGAGAAATCTCAGTTCGGGCATCCGTGTCTCCGAAACGCGAGTGGTAATTCCGACCAGTGAACTTCTGCTAAAGTCGGAGACACGACGAAGGGAAAGCCCGGAGGGCCGGTGAAACGGTCTGAAGGAAGCTTCCGTTCCTTGAGAACTCAACAGCGT
>NZ_JBIBIC010000035.1:0-26843 GCF_042957385.1 Streptomyces sp. NPDC008079 | reverse complement strand
TTGCGGGGGGGGTTGGGGGGGTGTTTCGGGTGGCCCCGTTCTCGGTGGGCGGGGGCCCCGGGGGGGGGCCCCCCCCCCGTGGGGGGGGGCGCGGGGGGGGGGGGGGGGGGGCTCCCCCCCCCCCCCCCCCCCCCCGCCGTCCCGTACGCTCGCCGGCCGGCCCGCCCGCCCGGCCGCCGAGCGCTCAGAACTTGTTGCGCGGGGTGATCCCCAGGGACATCCCCGCCAGGCCGCGCTGACGGCCGCCCAGCTTGCCCGCGATGGACCGCAGGGCAGCGCCCGCGGGGGACTCGGGGTGGCTGAGCGCCACCGGACGCCCGTCGTCGCCGCCCTCGCGGAGCCGCACGTCGATGGGGATCTGCCCGAGGACGGGCACGGTCGCGCCGGTCATCCGGGTCAGCCCCTCGGCGACCCGCTCGCCGCCGCCCGAGCCGAAGACGTCGATGACCTCGTCGCAGTGCGGGCACGGCATGCCCGCCATGTTCTCCACCACGCCGACGATCTTCTGGTGGGTCTGCACGGCGATCGACCCGGCGCGCTCGGCGACCTCGGCCGCCGCCTGCTGCGGGGTCGTGACGACCAGGATCTCCGCGTTCGGCACGAGCTGTGCGACGGAGATGGCGATGTCACCGGTGCCGGGCGGCAGGTCGAGCAGCAGCACGTCGAGGTCGCCCCAGTACACGTCCGCCAGGAACTGCTGGAGCGCGCGGTGCAGCATCGGCCCGCGCCACACCACCGGCTCGTTGCCGGGGGTGAACATGCCGATCGAGATGACCTTCACGCCGTGCGCCGACGGCGGCATGATCATGTTCTCGACCTGGGTGGGCCGGCCGTCCGCGCCGAGCATGCGCGGCACGCTGTGCCCGTAGATGTCCGCGTCCACCACGCCGACCTTCAGCCCGTCGGCCGCCATCGCCGCCGCCAGGTTGACCGTCACCGAGGACTTGCCGACACCGCCCTTGCCGGACGCGACGGCGTAGACGCGGGTCAGCGAGCCCGGCTGGGCGAACGGGATCTCGCGCTCCGCCTGCCCGCCGCGCAGCGACGACGCCAGGCCGCGCCGCTGCTCGTCGCTCATCACGTCGAGCGTGACCTGTACCGAGGTGACCCCGGCGACGCCCTCGACCGCCGCCGTGACGGCGTTGGTGATGGTGTCGCGCATCGGGCAGCCGGACACCGTGAGATAGACGGTGACGGCGACCGAGCCGTCGGCGCCGATGTCCACGGACTTGACCATGCCGAGGTCGGTGATCGGTTTGTGGATCTCCGGGTCGTTCACCGTCGCGAGCGCGGCGCGCACGGCGTCTTCGGTCGGCGTGGAGACTGCGGTGTCGGTAGCCATACGTCGATGGTACGGCGGTGGCCGAGCGCGGTTCAGCGCCCCCGGCCGTCGCCTTCGTCACTGCCCTCGTTGTCGGAGCCGGGGCCCGAGCCGGGGCCGGTCCCGGAGCCGTGCCCGCCGTCCGTGCCGCGCCTGGCCTCGGGGCCGCGTTTGGTGTGGGTCCTGCCGCCGCTGGGCCTGCCGCCGGGGCTCGTGCCGTGGCCGCCCCCGGCCTGCCGGTCCTCGATCTCCTTGAGCAGGTCCTGGAGTTCGGAGCGGATCCAGTCGCGGGTGGCGACCTCGCCGAGGTTCATCCGCAGCGCCGCGACCTCGCGGGTCAGGTACTCGGTGTCGGCGATGCTCCGCTCGCCCTGCTTGCGGTCCTGTTCGAGGTTGACCCGGTCCCGGTCGTCCTGCCGGTTCTGCGCGAGCAGGATCAGCGGGGCCGCGTACGACGCCTGGAGGGACAGCATCAGGGTCAGGAAGATGAACGGGTAGTTGTCGAAGCGGATCGACGGCGGCGCGAAGATGTTCCACAGCACCCACAGGATGATGAGGACCGTCATCCAGACGATGAACCGTCCGGTGCCCAGGAAGCGGGCCACGCGCTCGGAGAGCTTGCCGAACGCCTCCGGGTCGTACGTCGGCAGCAGGCTGCGGCGCGGGGCGCGCGGCTGGTCGAGCCGCACGCGGGGGCGCGAGGTGGCGGTCGCGCCGGGCGGGTGCCGGAAGCGCTCCCGGTCGCGGTCATCGGCCGCCATCGTCGCCCACCCCCGTCATGCCGCCCCGCGCGTCGTCGTCCGCCGCGTCGTCCGTGCCGTCGTCCGTCATGTGGTGCCCGTGCGGCCCGACCGCGCCGTGCAGATCCGTCTCGCGCCAGTCCTCGGGCAGCAGGTGGTCCAGCACGTCGTCCACCGTGACCGCGCCCAGCAGCCCCCCGGTCGCGTTCACCACGGGCGCCGAGATCATGTTGTACGTCGCCAGGTAGCTGGTCACCGCGGGCAGCGGGGTGTCGGGCGTCAGCGGCTGGAGGTCGGTGTCCACGATCGAGGCGAGCAGCGTGAACGGCGGGTCGCGCAGCAGCCGCTGGAAGTGCACCAGGCCCAGGTACTTGCCGGTCGGCGTCTCGTCCGGCGGCCGGCACACGTAGACCTGCGCGGCCAGCGCGGGGGACAGGTCGGGGTTGCGGATTCGGGCGAGCGCGTCGGCGACCGTGGCGTCAGGGCGCAGCACGATCGGCTCGGTGGTCATCAGGCCGCCCGCGGTCCGCTCCTCGTACGACAGCAGCCGCCGTACGCCCGCCGCGTCCTGCGGCTGCATCAGCGTGAGGAGTCGTTCCTGCTCGTCCGCGGGCAGTTCGGCCAGCAGGTCGGCCGCGTCGTCCGGGTCCATCGCCTCCAGGACGTCCGCGGCGCGCTCCTCCTTGAGCTTGCTGAGGATCTCCACCTGGTCGTCGTCGGGCAGCTCCTCCAGGACGTCCGCCAGCCGGTCGTCGTCGAGCGCCGCGGCCACCTCGCCGCGCCGCTTGGGCGACAGGTGGTGCAGGACGTTCGCCAGGTCGGCCGGGCGGAGCTGTTCGAAGGTCGCCACCAGGTTCTCCGCGCCCTGGCCGTCCTCGGCCAGCCGGAAGCCGGTCACCGCCGACCAGTCGACGGTGAGGGTGGCTCCCTTGCGGCGCAGGGCCCCGGGCCTGCCGCGGCGGACGAAGACCTTGTCGATCTCCCAGTCGCGACGGGCCGGGAGCTGGGTCATGGAGACGTCGAGGACGGTGACCTCCGCGCCGGACTCGCCCGCGCTCGCGTCCGCCGCACTCTGCCCGCCGTCCCCTCCGGCGTCCTGCCCCGCGTCCTGCCCCGGGTCCTCGGCGACCAGGCGCACCCGGCGGTCCAGCAGCTCGCCCAGCACCAGCGTCTCGGTCGGCCGCTGCTCGAAGCGGCGCATGTTCAGCACCCCGGTGGTGATCACCTGGCCGGACTCGACCCCGGTGACCCGTGTCATGGGCAGGAAGATCCGGCGGCGGCTGACCACCTCGACCACCAGGCCGAGCACCCGCGGCGGCCGTCCGCCGACCCGCAGCATCACCACGACGTCACGGACCCGGCCCACCTGGTCGCCGTTCGGATCGAAGACCGCGACGCCCGAAAGATGGGAGACGAAGACCCGCGGGCTGCCTGCGGCCATCGGGGGGCCTCCTACCGGTCCACGGAGGGCTGCTCCGGTCCACTCGTCATCCGTCGCCAGGCTACTCCCAGCCGATCTTGCCCGCCCCATGGGGTGCTCGCCGGGGGTACCGTGCGGTAGCTTCTGGACGCCTCCCCGGACTCGTCCGGGGTGCCCCCCGCCGTCTCCGCAGGAGGACGAGAACACGTGTATCCCGGCCGCCGGACCGCAGCCGCCGCTCTCGGAACACTGTGCGCGGCGACCGTACTCACCGGATGCCTCGGCTTCGGCGGCGACCCCGACGCGGGCACCAACGGCGTCGCCAAGCTGCCGCCCGCGACCGTCGAGCAGAAGGCGAAGACCGCCGCCGAGACCGCGCCGACCGTACGCTTGGCGGGCACGGTGATCAGCAAGGGGCAGAGCTTCCGGCTCGACATGCGGCTGCGGGACAACGGCGGCGTCGGCGAGGTCACCACCAAGGGCACGACCTTCCAGCTCCTGCGGGTCGGAGCCGACCTCTACCTCAAGGCGGGCGCCGACTTCTACGGCGACGCGGGCGCCGACAAGAACGGCAAGGCCGCCGCCCAGAAGCTCGACGACAAATACGTCAAGGTGCCCACCGACGACCCCGCGTACAAGCAGTTCAGCGGCTTCACCGACAAGAAGGTGCTGCTCGCCGACCTCTTCGTGCTCGACGGCGACCTCAAGCTCGGCGACCACCGCAAGGTCGGCGACACCAGGACCGTCGCCCTCAACGGCACCAAGGGCGGCTCGCTGGACGTCTCCCTCAAGGGCACGCCCTACCCGCTGCGCTACCAGCGCGCGGGCAACGCGGGGACGCTCACCCTCTCCGACTGGGGCGAGGACTTCACGCTCGCGGCGCCGAACAAGTCCTCGGTGGTCGACTACGGCAAATCGGTGACGACGAAGTAGCCGGGCCCGGCGCGCTACGCCTTGCGGCGGCGGGCCAGCAGCTTCGGCAGACCGGCCGGGACCGGATGCCGGGTCGTGGCCGGGGTCGCGACCGGGACCGCCGCGCCGGAGACGTCCGGCATCGCGCCGGGGTGTTCGACGGGAGCGCCCTCGGGCGCCAGCCGGAAGACCCGGCAGTCGCGGGCCCAGCGCTCGGTGACCGTCTCGGCGTCGACGGAGTTGAGCCGCTTGCCCTTCAGCTCCGCCACGGCCGCCTCCCACGCCTCGCCGTCCGGCGGCAGCAGGGCGACCAGGGCCGTCCAGGCCACCAGCCGCCCGCCCTTGTCCTTGCTGCGGACGACGACCGTGGCGCGCCCGCCGTCGGCGAGCCCCGGCGGCAGCGGCTGCTCGACGGGCCCGCCGCCGACCACGCACATCGCGCCGTCCACCCACGCGTGCCACAGCGCCTGGCCGTCCACCCACACCAGGCCCGACTTCTTGGTGGCCTCCTCGACGAGGGCGGTCTGCTCTGCGCTCACAGCGGTCGTCATGCCGCCACTTTAGGCGCTGGCCACAGGCGGCGGACCCCGGCCGGTATCACGGTACGGACCGACAGGTACGTGGACCCGCCATGGGCCTTACGCTGGTGGCTGCCGACGGGCGCGGCACCGTGTCCGCCCCCGTGTCCGACGCTCCGGTGTCCGACCCGCGGCCGTCCCTGTCACCGCACCGCGTCCGCCCGAGGAGTCCCGTGACCGCCGAGCCCGCCGCCGCCGCGCTTCCGCTGCCGGACACCGGTACGGGGCCCGCCGCCGCGGGAGGGCCGGGCGCCGAGCCCGCCGCCGCGCGGACGCTGGACTTCACGCTGCTCACCGTGGCCATCGCCAGCGTCTCGATGTCGGCCCCGCTGATCGCCTCGACGGCCGCGCCCGCGCTCGCCATCGCCTTCTGGCGGAACGCGATGGCGGTCGGCGTCCTCAGCCCGTTCGCCCTGTGGCGGGGCCGTGCCGAACTGCGGCGGATGGGCCGCAGGGCGATGACGCTCTCGGTGCTCGCCGGTGTCGTGCTCGCGCTGCACTTCGGGCTGTGGCTGCCGAGCCTGTCGATGACGTCGGTGGCCACCTCGACCGCCCTGTGCACCACCACGCCGATCTGGACCACGATCATCCTGCGGATACGCGGCCACCGGCCGCCCCGGCTGGTGTGGGTGGGCACCGCGCTCGCCGTGGCGGGCGTCGTCATCCTCACCGGCATCGACCTGTCCACCGACACCCGGGCCCTCGCGGGCGACGCCCTGGCCCTCGGCGGCGGCATCGCCGCCGCCGGATACGTCCTGCTCGGCTCCGAGGTGCGCAGGACCGCGAGCACGACCGCGTACACCTACGTCTGCTACGCGACCACCGCCGCGGTCCTGCTGGTCACCTGCCTGGTCTCCGGCTCCGCGCTCGGCGGCTACGACGGCCGTACGTGGCTGAGGATCGCCGCCCTCACCGTCGTCGCGCAACTGCTCGGGCACTCGCTGCTCAACCGGGTGGTACGCGGCCTCGGCCCGTCCACCACCTCCACCGCGATCCTGCTGGAGACGCCGGGCGCGGCGCTGATCGCCGCGCTGTGGCTGGGCCAGATCCCGGCCTGGTCCGCCTACCCGGCGCTCTGCGTGATCCTCGTGGGCCTGGCCCTGGTGATCCTCGCCGACCGCAGGAAGACCGCCTGAGCGCCGCGCGCACCCGCGTCGGAGCCGGAGCCAGAGCCGGGGTCAGAGCGGGGTTGGAGCCGGAGCCGGGGTCAGAGCCAGCCGTTGCGCCGGAAGCCGCGGTGGATCACGTAACAGATCGCCACGATGCCGATCAGCACGGTCGGATAGCCGAACTTCCAGCGCAGCTCCGGCATCGTGTCGAAGTTCATCCCGTACACGCCGGTGATCATCGTCGGGACGGCCAGGATCGCCGCCCAGGCGGTGATCTTGCGCATGTCCTCGTTCTGCACGACGGTGGCCTGCGCGAGGTTGGCCTGGAGGATCGAGTTGAGCAGGTCGTCGAAGCCCATGACCTGCTCGTGGACGCGGGCCACGTGGTCGGCGACATCGCGGAAGTACTTCTGGATTTCCGGGTCGATCAGCCGCATCGGCCGCTCGCCGAGCACCTGCATCGGCCGCAGCAGCGGCGCCACCGCGCGCTTGAACTCCAGCACCTCGCGCTTGAGCTGGTAGATCCGGCCCGCGTCGCCGCCGCGCGACGGCTTGCCGTTCTCGGCCGAGAAGACGTCGATCTCGACCTCGTCGATGTCGTCCTGCACGGCCTCGGTGACGGCCAGGTAGTCGTCCACGACCTGGTCGGCGATGGCGTGCAGCACCGCGGACGGGCCCTTGGCCAGCAGCTCGGGGTCATCCTCGAGGCGGTGCCGCAGCGAGCGCAGCGAACCGTGGCTGCCGTGCCGCACGGTGATCACGAAATACCGGCCGGTGAAGACCATCACCTCGCCGCTCTCCACCACCTCGCTGGTGGCGGTCAGCTCGGCGTGCTCGACGTAGCGGATCGTCTTGAAGACCGTGAACAGCGAGTCGTCGTACCGCTCCAGCTTCGGCCGCTGGTGGGCGTGGACCGCGTCCTCGACCGCCAGCGGGTGCAGGCCGAACTCCTGGGCGATACCGGCGAATTCCTGCTCGGTCGGCTCGTGCAGACCGATCCACACGAAGCCGTCGCGCCCGTCGCACTGCTCGCCGCTGCGCCCGGCCCGCACGCTCGCCAGCGCCTCGCTGAGACCGACGGTGTCGCTGCACCGCACGCCGTCGCGGTAGACCGCGCAGTCCACCACCGCGCTGCCGGCGGCGGAGACGTCGTGAGTCGGCCCGTAGTCGTAGGACGCGGTGCTCTTGCGCAGCGCGGGGCGTACGACAGCGCGCAGATCACGGATCATCGACATGGCAAGCTCCTTCACGGACTGGCCGACGGCATCACGCCGCACTGAATGCTGATCAGGACGGGATCAGTACTGGCTGATCACCAGGCAGTTCAGGGCGCTCTTCCGACGCGGATTCGCTCCGCGGGCAGATCGTGAGGATCGTGAGGTCACGCGTTTCACGGCACAGGGGCCGGGTAAGTAGCGCGCAGGCTCACATCACGGGACGGCGTTCGGAAGAGCTGCCGGTACTGCACGGTCGACTCGGATCCACTGCAGTCCCCACCTCCTCCGGCCATGCCCCGCTGGGGGATGTCGTATATGAACACCCCACCTTAGCGCGTCCGCGTGCCCGCTCGACCGCGCTTGGCCGGTTCCATACGCGATCTATGCTCGCCGCATGGGTGATCTCCTGACGCTGGTCGAGGCGCGACTGCGCTCCGCCTTCGGCGCGCCGGACGCGCGCGCCGCCGTGACGTTCCTCGGCGTCGACCGCATCGAAGTACTCCGCTACCGCGACGGTGACCTGCTGCGATACGCCACCCTCGGGATGTCGGCGCAGCCCATGAACGAGCCTCTCGCCACCGTCGCCGATCCCGTACGCGGCCCGCGCGCCGAACTGCTGCTGTCGGTACGCGCCGGTGTGGCCGAAACCGACAAGGTGCTGCGGCCGCTCGCCGTACTCGGCGCCTCTCCGCAGGTCGAAGGGGTCGTCGTCGCCCCCGGCAACTCGCTGGACGTCGGCGAGCCGCTCTGGCCGGGCGCGCCCTTCTCCGCCGTGCTCGTCGCCGAGGGCGGGGGCCTGGTCGAGGATCTGGTGCTCGACGCCCTCGACCCGGCGCCCGACCCCGTCCGCTTCCTGCCGCTGCTGCCGATGACCCACACCGAGGCCGCCTGGAAGCGGGTGCACGGCGCCGCCGCTCTCCAGGAACGCTGGCTCTCGCACGGCACGGACCTGCGCGATCCGCTGCGCGGGGCCGTGGCCCTCGGCTGATCCGGGCCGCCGGTCCCGGTCGCGTCCCGCGCTCCGCCAGGCGCGTGGTGTCGCTGAACCACCTGGGTGATCGTCCTTGACGGGGGCACGGACCCGGAGGACCGTTGGTCGTTATGAGGGGCGAACCCAGTTGCCCGAAGTGCGGTGGCAGGGTGCGAGCGCCCGGCCTCTTCGCCGACTCCTGGCAGTGCGACGAGCACGGGACCGTGTATCCGCTGCAACCCGTCGTGCCCCCGAGCGTCGAGGCGCTCGGCGTCGTGGTGCACCGCGCCCAGGTGCCCGTCTGGATGCCGTGGCCCCTGCCGGTCGGCTGGCTCTTCTCCGGTGTCGCCGCCGCGGGTGACGACCGCAGCGGCGGGCGGGCCACCGCCGTGGCCTGCTCGGGACCCGGGCCGCTCGGTGGACCCGGTGAACTCATGCTCATCGCCGAGGAGTTGGGCGTCGGGCTCGGCGCCCGTCACGCCGGGATTCCCGGGCCCGATCCGGGGCCCGGCATGTGCGTCGACAAGCCTCCGCACGCCAAGGTGCTCGCCGCCGGGCGGCCGACGCCGCTCTGGCACGTCAACGGCGCTCCCGACGACCGTGTCGTCTTCGCCGGCGAGGCCCGCGGGCTCTGGCTCTGGGCCATCGTCTGGCCCGAGCAGACCGGGCTCCTCATGTACGACGAGCTCGTCCTCACCGACCTCCGCGACGCCGGGGCCGAGGTCGACATGCTCCCCTGCGGGGCCCTCTCCCCCCGCCTCCTCGCCTAACCCCTCCCGGGGGGGGCCACCCCCACCCGTACCCGCGCCTTGCGCAAGTCGGTCCCCCCCCGGGGCGCGGCGACCCCCCACCGGCCGGTGGTCCGGCGACAACCGGTCTGCCCCGTTGGGGCGGGTGGTGACGTGCGGGAGCGCTTCGGCTGAGCGCGCAGTTCCCCGCGCCCCTTAAAGGATCGGCTCGCCGTCCGGGCGAAAGGGGGTGGGCCCCGTTAGGGGCGCGGGGAACTGCGCGGGTAACCCATCACCGGCCGGTGGTCCGGGGACTACCGGATTGCCCCGTTGGGGCGGGTGGTGACGTGCGGGAGCGTGGTGGTTGAGCGCGCCCGCGCGGCGGCAGCCGCAGATCAAGCACAGGCCCGCGCCCCTTAAATGATCGGCTCGCCGTCCGGGCGAAAGACGGTGCGCCCCGTCAGGGGCGGGGGGTGGCGGAGCAGCGGCGGGTGGGGTGGGGGGAAGGCTTATGCTGGCGGCTGGCCGAGAAGACACTACTGCCCAGCGGAGCGCCCCGGTGCGGATTGATTTGCACGCTCACTCCACCGCGAGTGACGGCACCGACGCGCCCGCCGAGCTGGTGCGGAACGCGGCGGGGGCCGGTCTGGACGTCGTGGCGCTGACGGACCACGACACGGTGGGCGGATACGCGGAGGCGACGGCGGCGCTGCGCGCGCTGACGGTGCCGTTGACGCTGGTCACCGGCGCGGAGCTGTCCTGTCGGATCGACGGGATCAGCATGCACATGCTGGCGTACCTGTTCGACCCGGAGGAGCCGGAGCTGTACCGGGAGCGGGAGCTGGTACGGGACGACCGGGTGCCCAGGGCGCGGGCCATGGTGGCGAAGCTCCAGGAGCTGGGCGTGCCCGTGACCTGGGAGCGGGTGGCCGCCATCGCCGGGGACGGCTCCGTCGGCCGCCCCCACATCGCGACCGCGATGGTGGAGCTGGGCGTGGTCCCCACCGTCTCCGACGCCTTCACGGACGACTGGCTGACGAATGCCGGGCGGGCCTACGTACCCAAGCACGAGCTGGACCCCTTCGACGCGGTACGGCTGGTCAAGGGCGCGGGCGGCGTCACCGTCTTCGCGCACCCCGGCGCGCACAAGCGCGGCGAGACCGTACCGGAGTCGGTGATAGCGGAACTGGCGTCGGCCGGGCTCGACGGCATCGAGGTCGACCACGTGGACCACGACGCCCCGACCCGGGCCCGGCTGCGGGCCTTCGCGGCCGAGGCGGGGCTGCTGGCCACCGGGTCGAGCGACTATCACGGCAGTCGTAAGACCTGCCGTCTCGGCGACTGCGTCACCGACCCCGAGGTCTACCGCGAGATCGCCCGGCGGGCGACGGGCGCGGTGCCCATCAGCGCCGTCTAGCGCCCCTACGTGACCCCGCTCCTCGCTTCGGGGAGCCCCCGGGGCCCTCTCCCGCGCCTGCGGCGCGGTGCGTTTTCCGGCCCCCAGCCACCCGTGCGGAGGTGACGTCGGCTGACGGCCTCCCCGTGGCCGCGGCCCGGTGGCCCGTTCCCCACACGCCGTCTGCCGGGCGCAGCCCGACCCGCCCCCCTCACCAGAAAGTCGCCCCATGTTCGACGTCACCCTCTTCGGGTCGGTATTCGTCACGCTCTTCGTGATCATGGATCCGCCCGGTATCACGCCCATTTTTCTCGCGCTGACCTCGGGGCGCGCCACGAAGGTGCAGCGCCGGATGGCGTGGCAGGCGGCGCTGGTGGCGCTCGGGGTGATCACGGTGTTCGGGATCTGCGGGCAGCAGATCCTCGACTATCTGCATGTGTCGGTGCCCGCGCTGCGCGTGGCGGGCGGGCTGCTGCTTCTGCTGATCGCGCTGGATCTGCTGACCGGGAAGGCGGACGAGCCGACGCAGACGAAGGACGTGAACGTCGCGCTGGTGCCGCTGGGGATGCCGCTGCTGGCGGGCCCCGGCGCGATCGTGACCGTGATCCTGGCGGTGCAGCACGCGGACGGGTTCGGTCAGCAGATGTCGGTGTGGGTGGCGATCATCGCGATGCACGCCGTGCTGTGGCTGACGATGCGGTACTCGCTGGCGATCATCCGGCTGATCAAGGAGGGCGGTGTGGTGCTGGTGACCCGGCTGTCGGGCATGCTCCTGTCGGCCATCGCCGTCCAGCAGGTCGCCAACGGCATCTTCGGCTTCATCCACGGCGAGGGCTGAGCCCTCCCGCCGCCCCTCCCGCGGCCTCCTGCGGCCCCCCGGACACGCGAAAGCGCCCCGTACGTCTTCATGTACGGGGCGCCGATGCGGTGGGCCAGGCCCTGTGGTGTCGTCAGTCCGCGGGGCGGATGTAGATGCGCTGGCCTATGGCAGCGGCCTGCTGCACGATCTTGTTGACGGCGGAGGCGTCCACGACGGTGCTGTCCACGGCGTTGCCGTTTCGGTCGTCGAGTCGCATGATCTCGAAGCGCATGGGGCTTCTCCCTTCGTCGCTCGTTACATGTGTAGTCAACCAACACCCCCTCGAAAACATTCCCTAGACTAAAGAAAAACTTTCTCGATCTAATTACTCACCGGTAAGGCTTGTGCCGTCGTCCCCCGCGCCGCCGGTCCAGAAGGCGATCAGCGCCGCCGCCGTCTCGGCGGGACGCTCGGTGTTCGGCGAGTGCTCCGCGCCCTTGATCACCGCGCGCTCGGCGCCCAGCCGAGTCGCCATCGCGTCCATCCACGACGGCGGCCACACATGGTCGACTTCGCCCGAGATCACCAGCTTCGGCAGCGGACCGGCCGCGGCCAGCTCGTCCACCCGGTCCGGCTCGTCCATCAACTGCCGTGCGGTGACAGCGAGTTGCTCTGGCAGCGTGGTCACCCAGCGGCGGTGCAGAAACGCCTCGACGGCGGGCGGGGTGTCCGGCTGCTCGCCGTTCTCCGCGTCCATCGACCGCATCGCCTGCCAGACGGCCTCCAGATCCATCACCGGCAGCACATCGATCAACAACTGGGTGCGGGTCTGTTGTTCCTCGGAGATCGCACCCGGACCCGTGCTCATCAGCGTCAACGACGCCCACGCGCCGGGACCTTGGTCGATCACCGCCGCCCGTACGACGAGACCGCCCAGCGAATGGCCCAGCAGATGCACGGGGCCGCCCCCGCCGGCCGCCGCGAGCGCCGCCGTCTGCGCGACCACGTCGGCCGCCAACTCGCCCTGCGCGTAGGCGCTCTCCTCGCGCGGGCCGCCCGACTCGTACTGGCCGCGGCCGTCCACCGCCACCACCCGGAAACCGGCCGCCGACAGCGGGGTGAGCAGCGGGAGGAAGTCCTCCTTGCTGCCGGTGAAGCCGGGCACGAGCAGCGCGGTGCCGCGCGGCGGGGCGTCGGGGGCGGGGGAGGCGTCGAGTACGGCGAAGGATCCGCGGGCCGTCTCCAGCCGATGGGCGGACACGTTCTCCGGCAGATCCAGGGCAGTGGGTCGGCTCATGAACCGAGATTACGCGGTGCATATGTCCGACAGGTTGCCTCCGCCCGATCCCGGTGTCCCCGGCACGCGAACGCCCCCGGCCGAGGGGCCGGGGGCGTTCGTCCGTACGGGTGCGGCGGCGGAGACGGCCGAGGTCAGCCCTCGTCCGCGGCCGTCGCGGCGACCGCCTTGCGGGTACGGCGGCGCGGGGTCTTCGGCGCCTCGTCCCCCGCGGTGGCGGGAGCCGGTACCTCGGCGACCTCGACCGCCGCGGCAGCGGCGGCGGCGGTCTTGCGGGGCGCCCGCTTGCGCACCGGCTTCGGCGCGTCCGCGGTGCTCTCCGCCTCCGGCGCGACCGCGGGTGCGGGCACCTCGGCGGTGACGGCCGTCGCGGCCTTGCGGGTGCGGCGGCGCGGCGTCTTGGGCGCCTCGTCCGCGACCGGGGTGACCGGGGCGGCGGTCTCTTCGGGCTCGCCGTTGAGGATCGAGCGGCGGGCCGGGCGGCGGGCGGCCTTGGGCGCCTCCTCCTCGACCACCGGGGTCACCGCGGCGGGTGCCTCGGCGACCGCCTTGCGAGTGCGGCGGCGCGGTGTCTTGGGTGCCTCCTCGGCGACCGGGGTGACCGGGGCGGCGGTCTCTTCGGGCTCGCCGTTGAGGATCGAGCGGCGGGCCGGGCGGCGGGCGGCCTTGGGCGCTTCCTCCTCGACCACCGGCGTCACCGCGGCGGCGGCCGGAGTCTGCGCACCGACCGGCTCAGCGACGGCCTTGCGCAGGCGGCGCCGCGGTGCCTTGGGGGCCTCCTCGGCGACCGGAGCGGCGGGGACCGGCTCGACAGCCGTCACCGTCTCCACGGCGACCGCCTCGGGAGCGGCACCGCGCGTACGGCGACGGCGGCGCGGGGTGCGGGGCGCGGCCACCTCGTCCGTACCGGGCTGGGAGACCGCGACGGCGGACTCCACGGCCTCGGCGCCGACGGCCGACGTGGGGGCCGCACCGGACGCGGCCTCGCCACCGCGGGTGCGGCGGCGCTGGCGCGGGGTGCGCGTACGGGCCGGGCGGTCCTCGACGGGCGCGGCGGCGGGCTTGCCGCCGGCCGGCCGACGGCCGTTGCCGCGGGCGCCGCGGCCACCGGTCTCGCCCAGGTCCTCGACGACCTCGGCGTCGAGACCGGCACGCGTCCGGTCCGCCCGAGGCAGTATCCCCTTCGTGCCGACCGGGATGCCCAGCAGCTCGTAGAGGTGCGGAGACGTCGAGTACGTCTCCTCCGGGTCGTTGAAGGACAGCACCAGCGCCTTGTTGATGAGCTGCCAGCGCGGGATGTCGTCCCAGTCGACCAGCGTGATCGCGATACCCGAGGCGCCCGCGCGGCCGGTGCGGCCGATGCGGTGGAGGTAGGTCTTCTCGTCCTCGGGCGTCTGGTAGTTGATGACGTGCGTGACGCCCTCGACGTCGATACCGCGCGCGGCCACGTCGGTGCAGACCAGCACGTCGACCTTGCCGTTGCGGAACGCCCGCAGCGCCTGCTCGCGCGCGCCCTGGCCGAGGTCGCCGTGGACCGCGCCGGAGGCGAAACCGCGCTTCTCCAACTGCTCGGCGACGTCGGCGGCGGTCCGCTTCGTGCGGCAGAAGATCATCGCGAGACCGCGGCCCTCGGCCTGGAGGATGCGCGAGACCAGCTCGACCTTGTCCAGCGAGTGGGCGCGGAAGACGTGCTGCGTGGTGTTCGCGACGGTCGCGCCCTCGTCGTCCGGCGCGGTGGCGCGGATGTGGGTGGGCTGCGACATGTAGCGGCGGGCGAGGTTGATCACGGCGCCGGGCATGGTCGCGGAGAACAGCATCGTCTGCCGCTTGACCGGCAGCATGCCCATGATCTTCTCGACGTCGGGCAGGAAGCCCAGGTCGAGCATCTCGTCGGCCTCGTCCAGGACGAGCGAACGGATGTGCTTGAGATCGAGCTTCTTCTGGCCCGCGAGGTCCAGCAGGCGGCCCGGGGTGCCGACGATCACGTCGACGCCCTTCTTGAGCGCGTCGACCTGCGGCTCGTACGCCCGGCCGCCGTAGATCGCGAGCACGCGTACGTTCCGGACCTTGCCGGCCGTCAGCAGGTCGTTGGTGACCTGCTGGCACAGCTCGCGGGTGGGGACGACGACCAGGGCCTGCGGGGCGTCGGTGAGCCGGTCGGCGGTGGCGCGCCCGGCCTCGACGTCGGCGGTCACGGTGACGCGCTCCAGCAGCGGCAGACCGAAACCGAGGGTCTTGCCCGTGCCGGTCTTGGCCTGGCCGATGACGTCGTTGCCCGCGAGGGCGACCGGGAGCGTCATCTCCTGGATCGGGAAGGGGGTGATGATGCCGACGGCCTCAAGGGCCTCGGCGGTCTCGGCCAGGATGCCGAGACTGCGGAAAGTCGTGGTGGTGGACAGGATGCTTGCCTCTTCTGTGAGACGCGGCACTGTGCGGCGAGGGGGGTCGAGCGGCCGTGTCGCGGAAAAGACGACGCCGGTCACTGACCGCGCAGAGGTGTCGTACAGCCGTGGGCGGCTGTGCAGCGCGGGACCGCTGCCCTCGCTCGTGTCGCGAGTGGGCCCCT
The DNA here is from genome assembly GCF_042957385.1 of Streptomyces sp. NPDC008079. Taxonomy (NCBI): domain Bacteria; kingdom Bacillati; phylum Actinomycetota; class Actinomycetes; order Kitasatosporales; family Streptomycetaceae; genus Streptomyces; species Streptomyces sp. NPDC008079. The sequence goes on along the minus strand of NZ_JBIBIC010000035.1, from coordinate 11,790 downwards.
CCCGATGTCAGGAGGGCGGTCGGTGTCGGAGCCGATCGGGCCACCGACCGGGCATCCAGGTGTTGCATACGTCGCCCGCCGAGGATCGGAAGCAAGCCGATTTTCGGCGGGTGCAATACCACTCTACCCCGGAAACACGTAGCTGCACCCGATCAAATGTTTCGTTCGGGACGGCACCGGCACGTCATCGGCCTGTCACCGGCCCCGCGAAGATCACCGCACGGGTGCGTACGGGCCGCTCCGACTTGGCTATTGTGCCCAGCATGGAGACGCCTGACGAGAACACCACGCCCGCCACCGGAATCGCCGCCCAGGACTGGACCGCCGCGTCCGCGGACCCGCAGTACCGGGCCGCCGTCGTCGATCTGCTCGGGGCCCTGGCGTACGGCGAGCTGGCCGCTTTCGAACGGCTCGCGGACGACGCGAAACTCGCGCCGACCCTGGAGGACAAGGCGGAGCTGGCCGCGATGGCCGCCGCCGAATTCCACCACTTCGAGCGGCTGCGCGACCGGCTCACCGAGATCGGCGAGTCGGCGAACAAGGCGATGCAGCCCTTCGGCGCCGCGCTCGACGAATTCCACCGGCAGACCGCGCCCTCGGACTGGCTCGAAGGGCTCGTCAAGGCGTACGTCGGCGACTCCATCGCCTCCGACTTCTACCGCGAGGTCGCCGCCCGGCTCGACACCGATACGCGCACGCTGGTGCTCGCGGTGCTGGACGACACCGGGCACGCGACCTTCGCCGTGGAGAAGGTGCGCGCCGCCATCGCCGCCGAGCCGCGCGTCGGCGGGCGGCTCGCGCTGTGGGCGCGGCGGCTGATGGGCGAGGCCCTGTCGCAGGCGCAGCGGGTGGTCGCCGACCGCGACGCGCTGTCCACCATGCTCGTCGGCGGGGTCGCCGACGGCTTCGACCTCGCGGAGGTCGGACGGATGTTCTCGCGGATCACCGAGGCGCACACCAAGCGGATGGCCGCGCTGGGCCTGGCCGCGTAACACCGCGTAACGCCGCGTAACGCCTCACCGCGAAACTCTCCGTCCCGCCACGGCCGGTCCCGTCACGGCCGGTCCCGTCGCGACTCCTGAGGACGCCGGTGGCCGCGTCAGACGCTCGACGCGGTCACTTTGGCGTGGCGGCCACGCTTCGGCGGGCGGGCCAGGACGCTCAGCATGGCCGCCCCCACCGCCAGCGCGGCGGGCAGCGTCGCCTCCGGGTGGCCGGGACCGACGATCGTGCGGGTGACGAGGCCGCCGAGCAGCGCGGCGATCGGTCCTGTGGCCAGCAGCAGCGGACTCAACGGGAGCCGGAGCGGGAAGAGGCGGGCGGCGGCATAGGCGGCGCCGAGCCCGAGGGCGACGTAGGCGACGGCTTCCCAGAGCATCGTGATCCCTTTCCGGTGGTACGGCTGGTACGGACCGGTGCGCTCTGGTCCTACCCCTGTGGAGGCCGGGACAAAACGAAGGGCGGCAACCGGTTGCACCGGTTGCCGCCCTTTCGGCCCCTTTCAGGGCCGGACGTTCAGAGCGAAGCGCCGAAACCGACCTTGCGGGCGGACGGCTCGCCGATCTCCACGTACGCGAGCCGGTCGGCGGGGATCAGGACCTTGCGGCCGTGCTCATCCGTCAGACTCAGCAGCTTCGAGGCGCCGGACAGCGCGTCGGCGACGGCCTGCTCGACCTCCGCGACGGACTGCGCGCTCTCGATGTTGATCTCGCGCGGCGCGTGCTGCACGCCGATCTTGACCTCCACGGCTTGGATACCTCCGATGGTCTGGCGGTGTGCGCGGTTGGTTTCGCGCCGTACGCAGCAAAGACTAGCCCGGAGCGGCCGGTGGAAATCCGTACCTCGGCAACGCCGTGAGCGAACAGGCCCGGGGCGACGCGGACGGGCGGCGGGGCACCGCCTCAGTGGTGGCCCTCCGCGCCGTGCAGCGGGAATCCGGCGATACCGCGCCAGGCCAGGGAGGTCAGCAGGTCCACCGCGGTGTCGCGCGGCACGGTGCTCTTGCTCGCCAGCCAGTAGCGGGCGACGACCTGGGAGACACCGCCGAGGCCGACGGCCAGCAGCATCGACTGGTCGCGGGAGAGCCCGGTGTCCTCCGCGATGACCTCGCTGATCGCCTCGGCGCACTGGAGCGAGACCTTGTCGACGCGCTCGCGGACGGCGGGTTCGTTGGTCAGGTCGGACTCGAAGACCAGCCGGAAGGCGCCGCCCTCGTCCTCGACGTACGCGAAGTACGCGTCCATGGTGGCCTCGACGCGCTTCTTGTTGTCCGTGGTGGACGCCAGCGCGGTCCGCACCGAGTGCAGCAGGGACTCGCAGTGCTGGTCGAGCAGCGCGAGGTAGAGCTCCAGCTTGCCGGGGAAGTGCTGGTAGAGCACGGGCTTGCTCACGCCGGCCCGCTCGGCGATGTCGTCCATCGCGGCCGAGTGGTAACCCTGCGCCACGAAGACTTCCTGGGCCGCGCCCAGCAATTGTTCACGTCGGGCCCGGCGGGGCAGGCGTGTGCCGCGCGGCCTCGCCTGAGCTTGCTCGATGGCTGTCACGCCGCCTCCCAAATCTGAAGTGAGGAACGATAGAACACTGCGATGGCCATCGTACTTTTCAGTAACGACCCTGTGCGCCGTGCGGTCGCACATTCTCACTACCTGGAACCTCCGCGCGAGAGCGCCTGCGGAATCCGTCGGTGAGCGGCGACCGTCAGCGGTAGTCGTCCTCGTCCGGCGCGACGACCCTGCGCTGCTCCGCCGCGTCGGCCGGATCGGCCTCTTCCACCTGGTGGGAGGGGCGCGCGATGATCGGTTCGTCGTGCTGCTGGAGCAGTTCCGCGTGCTGTTCCGCGGTGTCGGCCTCCGGCGCTTCCAGATCCAGATCGGTGTCGCGGGCGATCTGGGCGGCGTCGAATTCGTCGGCCTCGCGCTCGAAGCGTTCGATGTCCCCGCTACCGTTCCCGGTGTTCTCGGACATGGCCCCTCCTTCTCTTGCCTCACCCTTGAGCCTAGGCGGCCGGGCAGGCGCGTGCATGGCGGCTTCCCGGCCGCGGTGTGCGGCGTGCGCCCCTCGGAGCGCGTGGCGGCTTCCGGCCCTTGCGGAGGTTCTTGTGACCGCGAACACGCGGTCGTACGCGTGATCGTCTCGTAACATTCATCCATGCCCTCGACCGACGTTCCCCAGACGGCCGCAGAACCGGCGGTCGTACTCCCGCCCGGGCCGCGGCTCGCCCCGGGGGAATCGGTGCACACGGCGAGCCTGCCCGGCCTCACCCTGGTGGTCAGATCGCGCGGTACGGACGGGCCGGGGACGGCGCCCGCGCTCTTCGTGCACGGCCTCGGCGGCTCCTCGCAGAACTGGTCGGCGCTGATGGCCGCGCTGGCCGACCGGGTCGCGGGACAGGCGCTGGACCTGCCGGGATTCGGCCATTCCCCGCCGCCCGACGACGGCGACTACTCGATTCCGGGGCACGCGCGGGCGGTGGTCCGGCTGCTGGAGGCCGAGCGGCGCGGCCCGGTCCACCTCTTCGGGAATTCGCTGGGCGGCGCGGTGGCCGTCAAGGTCGCCGCCGCCCGGCCGGACCTGGTCCGCACCCTCACCCTGGTCTCGCCCGCGCTCCCCGAGCTGCCGCCGCAGCGCACCGCCTGGCCCACCGGGCTGCTCTCGGTGCCCGGCGTCCCCGCGCTGTATCTGCGCGCGACGAGGAACTGGCCGGCCGAGCGCAGGACCCAGGAGCTGCTGGCGCTCTGTTACGGCGACCCGGGGGTGGTCGGCGAGCAGGCCCGCGCCGACGCGGTCGCCGAATACCAGCGGCGGATCGAACTGCCGTATTTCTGGGACGTCATGGTGCGTTCCACCCGTGGGATCGTGGACGCGTACACGCTCGGTGGCCAGCATTCGCTGTGGCGGCAGGCGGAGCGCGTCCTCGCCCCTACGCTGCTCGTGTACGGAGGCCGGGACAAGCTCGTCTCGGTCAAGGTCGCCCGCCGGGCGGCCAGGGCTTTCCGCGATTCCCGGCTGCTGGTCATCCCCGACGGCGGCCATGTGGCGATGATGGAGCACCCCGAGCTGGTGGCCCGGGGCTTCCGCGATCTCCAGGACGAGGTCGCGGAAGCCGAGGACGACGGCCGGGGCCGTACGGACGCGGGGCCCGCCGGCGCCGAGGCGACCGGGAGCTGATCGAGGACGTGGGTGGGCGACGTGGGTAAGCACAGCGCGCGGGACGGCCAGGACGGCCGTGACAACGGCATTCCGGGCGCGCCCGGAATGCCGGGCGTCCCAGGACCCCTGCGGCCCGGCGTCCCCGGCAGCGGGCGCCGCCGCCGCGGTCCAGGACCGCTGTCCGGCCACGACACGGGCAGCTTCCCGCAGTACCGGCCGCAGGACCACGGCGGTCCGGCGCCCGCCCACCCCGAGCACCGCGAGCACACCGCGTGGGGCCCGGCCGACGACTGGGCGGCGGACACCGGCCGCTACTCCGGGCCGCCGCGCACCCGCGAGCTGCCCTTCGACCTCGTCGACGAGTGGGCGGAGGACTGGGAGGCGTACGACACCGCGTCCGCGCTGAGCTCCCCGCCCGCGGGCCCCGCGCTCGGCCAGGGGCAGGGCCCGTACGCCCGGCACGCGCAGGCGCCCGGCCCCGGCCAGATGCAGGCGCCGGGCCGGCTGATCCCGCGCCCGCGGCAGGAATTCCTCGACGCCTTCGGACCGCAGGAGCCGGAAGGGCCCGCGGACCCGCCGCCCGGCGGCCCGGCCGCCGGGCCCGAGCCGGACCCGGAGCCGGAGGCGGACGCGGGCACGGCCGTGGACACCAAGTCCGGCGGCAAGGGGCGCACGCTCAGCGGGATCGCCGCCGCGGCCGTCGTCACGGTGCTCGCCGTGGTGGTCGCGGGACAGGTCGGCGGAAGTGAGAAACGGCACAGCGAGGACAGCGGCAAGGACACCGCGACGCGCTCGGCGGCCGACGAGGCGTCGCGCTCGCAGGACCGCGCGCCCGGCGCCGCGAGCGCGCCCGCGGGGGCCCCGGCGGCGACGCCGGCCGCCGCCACGTACGACGAGCTGATGGCCAAGCTGTACCCGCTGGACCCGGACCTGAGGCTGTCCGGCGCCTTCAGCACGGTCGGCGGCCACCAGGCCGCGCCGGGCAGGGGCAAGGTCATGCGCTTCCGGGTGGACGTCGAGCGCGGGCTGCCGCTGAACGCGCAGCTCTTCAGCGACACCGTCTTCAAGACCCTGAACGACAGCCGGAGTTGGGGCCACGGCGGACAGATGTCCTTCGAGCGGGTCTCAACCGGCCCCGCGGACATCGTCATTACGCTCGCCAGTCCCGGCACCACCGCGAAGTGGTGCGCGAAGTCCGGCCTGGACACGACAGTTGAGAACGTGTCATGTGACTCCGCGTCAACTCCGCGCACGATGATCAACGCCTACCGGTGGGCGCAGGGCGCCAGTACATTCGGCGCCGCGCGGGTGCACGAGTACCGGCAGATGCTGATCAACCACGAGGTCGGGCACCGTCTCGGGCACAGCCACGTCGGCTGTCCCAAGGAGGGCGCCCCGGCCCCGGTGATGATGCAGCAGACCAAATTCCTGTCGCTCGACGGCGGCCCCACCTGCAAGCCGAACGCGTGGCCGTACCCGTAGGCGGAGCCGTCCGCATCCCGTAGGCGCGGACCCGCTCAGCGGTGCAATCCATAAGTGATCGTTTGAGATCGTATTGATCTGGCTTTGACAATTGGTGTCGCGTCGCTGCACGCTTCTGTCCATGCAGCACCACCACGCACATCCGTATGCACGCGCCGGCATCGAGCTGGCGCTCATCGGCGTGGCCGCGCACTGCGTCGCCGACGTTCACTGTCGCTGACCGCATCCAGCCCCACCGCGTAGAGGCCCGGCCGCCGTCCCAGGACGGCGTCTCCTCCGCCACGGGCTGCTCCGGCCGGACCCTTCGGTCCCGCACGTCACGACCCGTTTCCGCTTTTTCGCGCGCACCGCTGTGCGCGCCCTTCCTCGCTGCCGCGAAAGGTTCCTCTGATGCGTCAACTGTCCTCCACATCCCGCCGCATAGGCGTGATCGCCGTCGGTCTGGCCCTTGCCGGAGGGGCCGTCGCCTGCGGTCCCAAGAACGGTGACGACGCCAAGGCGGGCGGCGACGGCAAGCCGGGCAAGGGCGGCACGCTGTACGTCCTGAACAACCAGGCGCAGGAGAACTTCGACCCCGCCCGGCTCTACACCTCCGGCGGCGGCAACGTGCCGTCGCTGGTCTACCGGACGCTCACCACCCGCAACCGCGCCGACGGCGCCGCGGGCGCCAAGGTCGTCCCCGACCTGGCGACCACCACCGGCGAGCCCAGCGAGGACGCCACGGTGTGGACGTACCACCTCAAGGACGGCCTGAAGTACGAGGACGGCTCGCCCATCACCACCGCCGACATCAAGTACGACATCGAGCGGTCCTTCGCCGCCGAGCTGTCCGGCGGCGCGCCCTACCTGCGGGACTGGCTGGTCGGCGCGGCCGACTACCAGGGCCCGTACAAGGACCCCAAGGGCCTGTCCTCGATCGAGACGCCCGACGCGAAGACCATCGTCTTCCACCTGAACAAGCCCGAGGGCGAATTCCCGCTGCTCGCCACGCAGACCTCCTTCGCGCCGGTGCCCAAGGCCAAGGACACCGGCACCAAATACGCGGCGCACCCGGTCTCCTCCGGCCCGTACAAGGTGGTCAGCAACGAGAACAACGGCGAGCACCTGGTGCTGAAGCGCAACCCCAACTGGTCGGCCGCCACCGACGACCAGCGCAAGGCGTACCCCGACACCATCGACGTGCAGTCCGGCCTCGACCAGGCCGTGATCAACCAGCGTCTGTCGGCGGGCGTCGGCAAGGACGCGGACGCGGTCACCACCGACACCAACCTCGGCCCGGCCGAGCTGGCCAAGGTGACCGGCGACAAGAACCTCGCCCAGCGGGTCGGCACCGGGCACTTCGGCTACACCGACTACATCGCCTTCAACCCGAAGGTGAAGCCGTTCGACGACATCAAGGTCCGGCAGGCCATCGCGTACGCGATCAACCGCACCACGGTGATCAACGCGCAGGGCGGCTCGTCGCTCAACGACCCGGCCACCACCTTCCTGCCCGCGCAGGCGTCCTTCGGCTACACCGCCTACGACCCGTTCCCCGCGGGCAAGACCGGTGACCCGGCCAAGGCCAAGGAGCTGCTGAAGGAGGCCGGTTACCCCAACGGCCTGACCGTCTCGCTCACCCATGACGTCACCAAGGGCGACGAGCAGGGCCCCGAGGTCGCCACCGCCGTCCAGGAGGCGCTCAAGGCGGCCGGGATCACCGTCAAGCTCGACGGCCAGGAGCACGCGGCCTTCTCCGACAAGATCCACACCCTGAAGACCGAGCCCGGCTTCTTCCTCACCGGCTGGGGCGCGGACTGGCCGTCCGGCGGCCCCTTCCTCGGCCCGATCTTCGACGGCCGCCAGATCGTCAAGGACGGCGCCAACTTCAACAACGCGCAGCTCGACGACCCGGCCGTGAACAACGAGATCGACCAGATCAACAAGATCACCGACCTCAAGGCCGCCGCCGTCCGCTGGGGCGCGCTGGACAAGAGGATCGGCGAGCAGGCGCTCACCGTGCCGCTCTTCCACCCCGTCTACAAGCGGCTGTTCGGCAAGAACATCAAGAACGTCGTGATCAGCGACTGGACCGGTGTGCTGGACATCTCGCAGGCCGCGGTGAAGTAGTCCGTGACCGTCGAAGCACTCTCGGCCGTCTCGGCCGCCGGGGAGGGCGCCGCCACCGCGGCGCCCCCCTCCGGGGCCCGGCAGATCTGGCGGCGGCTGCGCGGACAGCGCGCGGCGCTCGTCGGCGGCGCCGTCATCGTCCTGTTCGTCCTGGTCGCGGTGGCGGCACCGCTGCTCGCCGCGCTCGAAGGGCAGGACACCACCACCTACCACGCCGACCTGGTCGACTCCGCGGCCGGCGGCGTACCGGTCGGCACCTTCGGCGGGGTCTCCGGCAGCCACTGGCTCGGCCTCGAACCCGGCACCGGACGCGACCTGTTCGCCCGGCTCGTCTACGGCTCGCGGATCTCGCTCGTCGTGGCCCTCGGCGCCACCGTCCTCCAGGTCGCGCTCGGCGTGGCCCTCGGCCTGGGCGCGGGCCTGGGCAACCGGTTCCTCGACAGCGTGCTCAGCCGGATCACCGACGTCTTCGTCACCATGCCCGCGCTGATCTTCGCCATCGCGCTGCTCGCGGTCGTCCCCGACGGCTTCCCGCGGCCCGTGCTGCTGATGCTGGTCCTCGGACTGCTCGCCTGGGGCGGCATCGCGAAGATCGTCCGCGCGCAGGTGCTCACCCTCAAGTCCCTCGACTACGTGGCCGCTTCACGGCTCGCGGGCTCCAGTCGGTGGCGGACCGCGCGCCGCGAACTGCTGCCCGCGCTGGTCGCGCCCGTCGTCACCTACGCGGCGATCCTGCTGCCCTCCAACATCGTCTCCGAGGCGGGCCTGTCCTTCCTCGGCATCGGCGTCACCCCGCCCACCCCCTCCTGGGGCCAGATGCTCTCCAGCGCCTCGACCTGGTACCAGGCCGACTCCGCGTACGTCCTGCTGCCCGCCCTGCTGCTCTTCGTGACCGTGCTCGCCTTCACCGTCTTCGCGGACGGTGTGCGGACGGCCCTGGACCCGCGGGTCGCCAGCAGGCTGCGGGTGGGGACGGGACGGAAGTCGGCGAAGGCGGACGCTTCTTCGGACACGGCTTCTTCGGACTTGGCTTTTTCGGACACGGGTCCGACGGTTGCGGGTCCGAGGGGCACGGCTTCTTCGGACACGGCCGCGACGGATACGGCTGGCCGCGCCTCGGACGCCGAGGCGGTGGACGGCGCGTGATCCGCTTCCTCGGGCGGCGGCTCTTCCAGGCCCTCGTCGTCCTCCTCGTCCTGGCCGCCGTGCTCTACGCGTGCTTCTACCTCGCGCCCGGCGACGCGGCCCGGCTGGCCTGCGGCCCCAAGTGCTCGACCGCGCAGATCGTGCAGATCCGCGGCCAGATGGGCCTCGACGACCCGGTGTACGTGCAGTTCTGGCACTTCCTCAGCGGCATCGTCGCCGGTCACGACTACAGCACCGGCACCGATGTGCTGCACTGCCCGGCGCCCTGCCTCGGCCAGTCGTACCGCACCGGCGAACTCGTCACGTCGATGGTCGGCGAGAAGCTGCCCGCCACCGCGTCGCTCGCCTTCGGCGCGATGGTGCTGTGGCTGGTCATCGGCGTCGGCACCGGCCTGCTGTCCGCGCTGCGGCGCGGCACCGTCACCGAACGGGCCCTGACCGGCTTCACGTTGGTCGGCACGGCGACCCCGGTGTTCATCACGGGCATCCTGCTGCTCCTGCTCTTCTGCTCCTGGCTCCAGTGGCTGCCGTACCCCTCGTACGTCCCGCTCACCGAGGACCCGCAGCAGTGGGCGTGGAATCTGCTGCTGGCCTGGCTCGCGCTCGCCCTGGTGGAGGCCGCCAAGTACGCCCGGCTGACTCGCAGTTCGATGCTGGAGACGCTGGCGGAGGACCACATCCGCACCTTCCGCGCGTACGGCGTCAGCGAGCGGGCCATCGTCGTACGGCACGCGCTGCGGGGCGCGCTGACCCCGGTGATCGCGCTGTCCGCGCTGGACCTCGGCACGATGTTCGGCGGCGCGCTGCTCACCGAGACGCTGTTCAACATCCCCGGACTCGGGCAGCAGCTCGTGCAGTCCGTACAGATCAAGGACGTGCCGGTGGTGGTCGGGATCGTGCTGGTCATGGGCCTGGCCGTCGTCGTGGCCAACGCTGTCGCCGACGTGCTGTACGCGGTGGCCGACCGACGGGTGGTACTGGCATGACCGGGCAACTCACCGACCTGGGAGCCCCGTTGGTGGAGGTCGCGGGACTGCGGATCGAATTCCCCACCGAGGGCGGGGCCGTACGGGCCGTCGACGGGCTGGACTTCACGCTCGGCGCGGGCGGCGCGCTCGGGCTCGTCGGCGAGTCGGGCTCCGGCAAGAGCGCGACCGCGTACGCCCTGCTCGGCCTGCACCGCGGTACGGGCGCGCGGGTCTCCGGGACCGTACGGGTCGCCGGGACCGACGTACTCGGCGCGGACGACGCCGAGTTGCGCGAGCTGCGCGGCGGGGCCGCCGCCATGGTCTTCCAGGACCCGCTGTCCTCGCTCGACCCCTACTACGCCATCGGCGACCAGATCGCCGAGGTCTACCGGGTGCACCACCGCGGCTCGCGCGCCGCGGCGCGGGCCCGCGCCGTCGAGGTCCTGGACCGCGTCGGCATCCCCGACGCCGCTCGCCGGTCCCGCTCCCGGCCGCACGAGTTCAGCGGCGGCATGCGCCAACGCGCCCTGATCGCGATGGCGTTGGCGTGCGAGCCGCGCCTGCTCATCGCCGACGAGCCCACGACGGCTCTCGACGTCACCGTCCAGGCCCAGATCCTCGACCTGCTGCACGAACTGCGGGCCGAGACCGGCATGGGGCTGCTGCTCGTCACCCACGACCTGGGCGTCGTCGCCGGGAGCGTGGACGACATCCTCGTCATGCGGGACGGCGCCGCCGTCGAACGCGGGCCGGTCGCCGAGGTGCTGGCCGTCCCGGCGCACGCCTACACGCGGGCGCTGCTGTCGGCGGTGCCCCGGATCGACCCGCGGCCGACGGACGGCGGGGAGCCGGGCGCGGCTCCCGCGCCCGTGGGCGCGGCGACACCACGCGGACGCGGCGCGCGTACGGGCACGGCCGAAGAGCCCGGCGCCGAGCCCCTGCTGGAAGCGGTCGCGCTGCGGCGGGAGTTCGGCAAGGGGCGGCAGCGGCTCACGGCCGTGGACGACGTGTCGCTCCAGGTCAGGGCCGGGGAGACGCTCGGCATCGTGGGCGAGAGCGGCAGCGGCAAGACGACGCTCGGGCGGATGCTCGTGCGGCTGCTCGACCCGAGCGCGGGCGAGATCCGCTACCGGGGCCGGGAGATCGGCGGGCTGGGGGACAAGGCGCTGCGCCCGCTGCGGCGCGACCTGCAAATGGTCTTCCAGGACCCGGTCTCCTCGCTCAACCCGCGCCGCAGCATCGGCGAGTCCATCGCGGACCCGCTGCGGGCGGCGGGCGAGCTGAGCGACAAGGCCGTCGTCGGCCGGGTGAAGGAACTGCTGGAGCGGGTCGGCCTCGACCCGGAGTGGTACCACAGGTACCCGCACGAGTTCAGCGGCGGGCAGCGCCAACGCGTCGGTATCGCACGGGCCCTGGCGCCCGAGCCGAAGCTCATCGTGTGCGACGAGCCGGTCTCCGCGCTGGACGTCACCACGCAGGCGCAGGTCGTCGCGCTGCTCGCGGAACTCCGCCGCGACCTCGGCCTGTCGCTGGTCTTCATCGCCCACGACCTCGCCGTGGTACGGCAGGTGAGCGACCGCGTCGCGGTGATGCGCGGCGGCCGGATCGTGGAGTCCGGCACGGTCGACGAGGTCTACGACGCGCCCCGGGACCCCTATACCAAGGGCCTGTTGGCGGCCGTCCCGGTGTTGGACCCGGCCGAATCCGCGGCCCGCAGGGCGGACCGCAGGGAACTGCGGAGCGTGATGGTGACCGCACCTTAGGTCACATCAACGCGTGGCAGTGTGAGAAGTTACGCCCGTTCACCCCTTTTGGTGGCGGGGGGGGCCACCCGCCCCCCCCCCCCCCCCCGGGCCGGCAAAACGGGTTGGGGCGGGGGGGCGCCCGGGCCCGGGGGGCCCCCCCGGCCCCCGGTCGGTGTGGGGGCGGCCCGGGG
>NZ_JBIBIC010000034.1:0-26920 GCF_042957385.1 Streptomyces sp. NPDC008079 | reverse complement strand
CCCGCGGAGCGGGTACCACAGCGCTGCGCGCTGTGCAGCGCAGCGCCTCGCTGCGCTCTGCGTGACCACGCTTCGCGTGGTCTGCCCGGCTTCGCCGGGCCACCCCCTCCGCCTCACCCCCTCCGCCTCACCCCCTCCGCCTCGCTCCAGGGGGTGAGGCTCCGTCACCTGGGCCGCTGCGCGGGCCGGGTGACGGATTTGGTCCCTCGCTCCGCTCGGGATCAGGCGGAGCGCTCCGCGCTCCGTAGCAGCTGCCGAGAAAGGCTTAAGGCTTGCAGGGGCGGGCGCCGAGCCAGCCCCTGAGGAGGGATCAGAGCTGTTGGATGAGGACCCATACGGCGACTGCCAGGAACACCACGCCGATTATCCTTTGCACCGCATAGCCCCTGGCCGTGGGCTCTGTCCCTGCAGGATCTCTCACCCAGCCCTCCTGCAGGCGCCTGTTCGCTCTCCACAACAACTGAGGTCGGAACACCTGGAGCACGCCCATCACAAGGAAGATGCACGCGACCACTACGAGCATGGGGCCACGCGCACCGTCTCCGGATGCTAGCTGCACGAACGGGTTCTGATTCATGAGCACCGCATGCCCCCGGTTGACCTGGAAACACGGCCCAGCAAACCGGCAGGATAGGCGTACCCGCACCCCGCACACGGTCGGGCAACAAGCGGGCTAGCGGTCCTTCGCGGGGAAGGCCGGCTTCTTCCGGCCGCCCCTGTTGCGCTGAAGCTGGTACCACGTCAGGAGGAAGAGGCAAGGGAACAGGAGAGCAAGCGGAATGTCGCCGCACAGTTCCCGGGCCGTCTCCCCCTTCGCGGCGAGATCAGAGAAAAACACAGTGACAGCCAGCAACGACAAGACCCCATAGACCCAGCAGCCCAAACGCAGCATTCGCACATTCGGGCCGGACAGCAGGTACCGGGCTATGCGGTGTTCTTTCATGCCTGGCTTCTGCCCGGGCGGGAGGCCCAACAACCGGGCCAGCAAGCTAGGAGGGAGGAGGTCAGGGCTGCTGACTGCGGTACAACGTCAGCCATACGCCAATAACGGCTGCAGTCGTAAGCAGCACAGCGCTGGTGATCATCACCGCCAGAGCCATACCCGTCATGCCCCCAAGGAGGAGGCCGGTCAGGAAGCCTGCGTAAAAGACCGCCAAGCTCAACACCCACAGGCGAATCGACCAACGCCGCCGTCTTCCCAGGCGGGCCGGGCTGGCAGTGTTCACAGGTTCGTCCATGCCTGCCTCCTGCCTTACGAACAGCACACTCATCATCCCCACAGTGCGGCGGCAGGGCCGACCCAGGTGGGCTCGCTCGCGCGGGTTCCAGCGTACTGCGTGCATCAGAATGATGCAGCATGTACTGTTGGCGGAAAAATGGGACAGCCTCTGGCCATCGGGAAGCCTTCCCCGGTATTCGATAGGAATGATTGCCGATGACCGGCCACGGAGAATCCAGCGGAGCAGACCCTGACCTGAGCAGCGATTCTGTGCGCAGGGTGACACAGCACCAGACCTCTGGTGTCGATGCCCGGTTGCGGCTCTTCGCGCTCCTGGAGGCACAGGGCGCGCCGGACGGCCTGGTGGCCGCGCTGGAGGCCGGGGCGGTCGCCGGTGCGCAGAGCGAGGTGGTGGGGCTGGGGGGCATGGTGCCGCGCTCGCGTGGGCCGGTGTTCGAGGACAGCTGGGACGCCGGGGTGACGGCCGTGAGCGAGGCCTTGGTGGGCATCGCGGACCGGGACTGGTCGCGGCGGGGCGGCCGGTCAGCCAGGGCTGCTGAACTGGCTGTACGTCTTGCGGATGTGAGGCGGGGTGAGCGGGCCGGGCTGGAGCGCCTGGAGGCGTTCGTCCGGCAGGCGGTCCTGCCGCGTACGTACCCGAACGCCATGGAGCGCCGTCGGGTCCTGGAGGCGCTGGGCGAGGCGGGCGGGCTGTGCAACGCCCGCACGATCGAGTACGCCACCGGCGACGTCATCGTGTGCACCCGTGAGGCCGGCCACTACGAGGGCGACGCCCCGCGGCGCGAGGAACCGGAGGGCTGGCACAAATGCAACGTGGCCACCTGGATTGACGACCGGCCCTATAACCACCCGCACAAGATCGCCTGAATTCGCGTAAGGGGAGGCAAGGAAAATGTCTGCGATTCATCTCAAGGAACACCAGGTGAAGCAGAAGGCGGCTGTCCGGAAGTGGGTCGGATTCCCCGCAAGATCATCTGTGCCCGAGCGGGGGGAGCGGGGCACCATCGTGTCCGCGACCGGTTCCGGTAAAACGATCATGGCTGCTGCGAGCGCGCTGGAGTCCTTCCCGGACGGCAGGATCCTGGTCACCGTCCCGACGCTGGACCTGCTGGTGCAGACCGCCCAGGCGTGGCGGGCGGTGGGCCACCGCTCCCCGATGGTCGCGGTGTGCTCCCTGGAGGGGGACACAGTGCTGGGCGAGTTGGGTGTGCGGAGCACCACCAATCCGATCCAGCTCGCCCTGTGGGCCGGGTCCGGGCCGGTCGTGGCGTTCGCCACGTACGCCTCTCTCGTGGACCGCGAGGATCCGGACGCGTCGGGGCGGGAGAAGGTGCGCGGGCCGCTGGAGGCCGCCCTGGCGGGCGGGGACCGGCTCTACGGCCAGCGCATGAACGGTTTTTCGCTCGCGATCGTGGACGAGGCCCACGGTACGGCGGGTGATCTCGGACGGCCGTGGGCGGCGATCCACGACAACGCGCGCATCCCCGCGGACTTCCGCCTCTACCTCACCGCCACCCCCCGCATCCTGGCGCCGGTCCGCAAGCAGAAGGATGCGGACGGCCAGGCACCGTTGCTGGCTTCGATGTCTGATGACCCGGAGGGAACCTTCGGGGCCTGGCTTCCCGGCGCGGAGCTGGGGCTCTCGGAAGCTGTGGAGCGGGGAATCCTTGCGGGGTTCGAGATCGACGTGCTGGAGATCCGCGACCCTTCGCCGATCCTGGGGCTGTCGGAGGAGTCGCTGCGGGGCCGGCGCCTGGCGCTGCTGCAGACCGCGCTCCTGGAGCACGCGGCCGCGCACAACCTGCGCACCGTCATGACGTTCCACCAGCGGGTGGAGGAAGCCGAGGCGTTCGCGGAGAAACTGCCCGAGACCGCCGCGGAGCTGTACGCCACCGAGATGTCCGATGAGGACTTGGCGGAGGCGGACAAGAAGGTGAAGCGCCTGCCCGCGTCGTCGATCGGCGCGGAACTGTACGACCTGGAGGCCGGCCGCCACGTCCCCCCGGACCGGGTGTGGTCCGCGTGGCTGTGCGGCGACCACACCGTCGCCGAACGCCGCGAGGCGCTGCGGCAGTTCGCAGGCGGCATCGACGCCAACAGCTGCCGCGTCCACCGCGCCTTCCTGGCAAGCGTTCGCGTCCTCGGGGAGGGCGTCGACATCCGCGGCGAGCGGGGTGTAGAGGCGATCTGCTTCGCCGACACCCGCGGCTCCCAGGTCGAGATCGTCCAGAACATCGGCCGCGCGCTGCGCCCCAACCCCGACGGCACCACCAAGGTCGCCCGCATCATCGTGCCGTGTTTCCTCCAGGCCGGGGAGGACCCGAACGACATGGTCGCCTCCGCCAGCTTCGCCCCCCTCGCAGCGGTGCTCCAGGGGCTCCGCTCGCATGACGAGCGCCTGGTGGAGCAGCTCGCCTCCCGCGCCCTCACCCGCGGAAAGCGCAAGGTCCACGTGCACCGTGACCAGGACGGCCGGATCACCGGGGCTGGCAGCGAGGGCGACGGCCAGGACCAGGAGCAGGACGACACGCAGGCCGCCGTCGAGTCGGCGCTGCTGCACTTCGCCAGCCCCCGCGACGCAGCCACCATCGCCGCGTTCCTGCGCACCCGCGTCTACACGCCCGACTCGCTGGTGTGGCTGGAGGGCTACCGGGCCCTGGTCCGGTGGCGGGCGGAGAACGAGATCACCGGCCTGCACGCCGTCCCGTATGACACCGAGACGGCCGTGGGGGTGACGGCGGACTTCCCGCTGGGGCGGTGGGTTCATCAGCAGAGGAAGGCGGCGCGGGCCGGGGAGCTGGAGCCGCGCCGCAAGGAGCTGCTGGACGAACCGGCCGCCGGGATGGTCTGGGAGCCGGGTGAGGAGGCGTGGGAGGCCAAGCTGTCCGCACTGCGGTCCTACCGGCGGGCCACCGGCCATCTCGCGCCGCGTCAGGACGCGGTGTGGGGCGAGGGCGAGTCGATGGTGCCCATCGGGCAGCACATGGCCAACCTGCGCAGAAAGGGAGCGAAGAACGGGCTCGGCAAGGACCCGGAACGGGCCGCCGTGCGCGCGGCGCAGCTCGCGGAGATCGACCCGGACTGGGACTGCCCCTGGCCGCTGGACTGGCAGCGCCACTACCGGGTGCTGGCCGACATCGCCGAAGACGAGGGCGGCCTGCCCTACCTCGCGGCGGGCGTGATCTGGGACGGCGACGACATCGGCAAGTGGCGGTGGCGGCAGCAGGAACCCGGCACCTGGAAGCAGCTGCTGCCCGAGCAGCAGGAGCGGCTGACCGCGCTCGGAATCAACGCCCCTGTGGCCCCGTCTCCCGCCCCGGCAGCCGGGGGCACGGCGAACGGGGCAGGCAAGGCGGCGCAAGCGTTCCAGCGGGGCCTGGCAGCCCTCACGCAGTGGGTGGAGCGGGAAGGCCAGCGGGCGGTCCCGCGCGGACACGGTGAGCAGATCACGGTCGACGGCGAGACGGAACCGGTGACGGTGAAGCTGGGTGTGTGGATTTCGAACACCAAGAGCCGCCGCGACAAACTCACGCCAGAGCAGCTGGGCGCGCTGCGGGGGCTGGGCGTCGAATGGGCGTAGAACCGCCGGGGGGCGACCGAGGTGGCAGCACGGTCGCCCCGCCGACTCATGCCGAGGGCAAGGTGAGCTTGAGCTGGTCCGGATCGGCGAGCAGCCTCATGAGCCACAGGAGCGCAATGTTCGCCAGTCCACGCGGAAGGTGACCTGTGTGGGACAGCAGTATGGCCTTCTCTTCGGGGGTGTGGTTCATGTAGGAGTGCAGGCTGTTGCGATCCAAGCTCATATACCCAGCCGTAGCGCTGTCCCAAGAACGGTCTACGCTGCCGTTCTTTCCGGGGAGCCCGGCAAGACCGTTGGACCCTACGTAACGCCCAGGAGCGAATCCATCTTTGACCTGGGCGAGAGCCTCTACGCCCCGGCGGGGGGCTGGCAGGGCCACTGCAGCGACGTCAGGCGGAAGCTTCTGGCTGAGCCAGTCGAACGCTTTGGACGCTTTGCTCGGCGTGACGGCTACGTTGAATTTTCTCATCCTCATGCCTTCCATGGCGTTCAGAGCGTCGTAGGCGGCGCGTAGCCGTGTGGTCTCGTTCTGCTCGGTGGCCAGCATGACTTCGCCGACGTCTCGCAGGACACGTTCGAGGCTGGCGAGGTACTGCCAGTGGCGGCCTGGATCGTATGTGCTGGTGTTCCCTGCAAAGCGTGCCGGGTCGGTTGCAATAACCAGGACCTGGTTAAGGCGGGCGGTCCACCAGGTAAGGAAGGCACTCAGCTGACTTCCGGTGAGGTCGGGGCGATTCTGGCCGCTGCGCTGGTAGGAGCCTGTGAAGCGCTCATCGCTGATCTTCAGCGCCTCCATGAGTTGGTTGCTGGGCCAGGTGGCTCCGGGGGCCAGGTCAGCGAAGGACCAGATCCCCACTGCGCGAATCCGGGGTCCTGGTACCGCGTAGACGTACGGGGCCAGGATGCTCAGTGCGGCACCGAGGTACGACTGCGCGCCGAATATCCCGCCGGTAGCCAGTGCCCGTGCGGCGGGAAGTCCGTCACTGGCGTCTCCAGCGAGCGCTGGGTTGTTCTCCACTGAGATGAGGCCTCGGATGAGGGTGTAGCGGCTAACGAGTTCTTGCGACATGTAGATGACGGACAGTTGCGAGTCCGGGAAGGCCGGGACGGCGCGGTTGTCGAAGAACTCCCGCATCACCCCAGGCAGGTCCGCAGGGAGTGTCTGCAGGAAGAGCAGTTCGAACTCCGCTACGCGAGATGCCAAGTCGTCCTGGTAGCGAAGCCGCTGAATCGTCTCGCTTATGGGAGTCCAGCCCGGGGGCTGCTCGGAGAGAGACGCGAGATGGCGGAAGGCGTCGGGACCGCGGACCGGAACGGGCCTGGCGTCCAGCAGGACAGGGGTCCGGTGAGTGTACGACTCTTCGGTGCGAAGCCGGTACGCCGTCCCGTCCCGGCGGACCTGCCATCCCGCGGTGCTCAGGTATCGAGTGACAGACGTGGTCATGGGTGTCGACGGCTCGAAGCCGATCCAGCCGTTGCCCGTGGAGGGGGCAGATCTTGTCGGCCCCTGCGGCCCCCGAAGCGTGGAACGTCGGCTCATGGTCATGCCCCCGCCGGGTCCGCGGTGGCGAGCGTGTACAGGCTGAGGACCTCGCCACAAACGATGTACGTGTTCAACGCGCACAGGTTGGCAGTCTCGATCGCGACCTCTGCATGGACTGCCTTGTTCGTCATCTTGTCGACCGCCGCGAAGCGATCGTGCAGACCCGCGACGATGGCATCGACCAGTTCGCGCTTGGAATCGCTTTGGATGACTCGCTTAGTGAACTCGAACAGCCGGTTGCGGTAGCTTGGCTCGTCGAGCTTATGCCCGCCCTCGGCGGGTTCCTTCTGCGCAGGAAGTACGTGATCAACGACTGCTTTGAGGATGCGGCGGCACGTCGTGATGGCCTGTGACAGTTCTTCGGTGACGTCCCGTTCGGGTGCGTTGTCAGCTGCTTCCTGGAGTCGGCGGTAGATGGCACTGAACTGTTGGAGCAGGTCGGGCACACCATCAGCGAGCAGCGCGTCAACCTTGACGCGGTAGCGGCCGAAGATGGACTCGTTGATGCCGCTGTAGTCGAGGCGGCGCTCCCAGGAACACAGCAGGGCGAACGTCAGCTGCCGGGTCCGAGCGATGATCCGTGTCGAGCGTTGCCGCGTGGTCAGGTCGCTGCCGTAGTCGATCTTCTCGCCGCTCTCCTTGAGATTACTGAGTTCCTTATCCCAGAACTCCAGCTCGGCGAGCGAGTGGGGGTCGATGTTGTCACTGCCGTCGATCTTGCGATCATTCATCCATGCCGCAGCGGCCTGCTCTGCGGGTCCCGTCATCGACCCCCAGGTCGAGGGATCGGCCATGAGCATGCGCGAGATCTCACCGTTCGTCTCGCGGTCCCCGCCCGTAGGTTTGAGGTCCAGCGCAAGCCGCACCGCGTACTTGGTGTCGCCCATCAGGTTCGCGATCCGCACGGCGCGGCGGACCGATACCTCCAAGGGATCCTCATCGAAGGAGTCCAGTGCTGTCCGAACGAGCTTGAGAAGGTAATCGCTGGCTGCCACCCCAGAACCTTATGGATGCCGGCGAAGCCTTGCGCACCGTATTAACGCTTTTGTGCGCCGGGCCGCGACCAGTCGGGCGCAGGCGTAGCCGCCTCCGGGCAGTGTGGATAGCCAGACCCGCGCACCAGGCCCCCAGGCAGCAGATACTCTCGGGGGCCCGGTGCTGTGCCGGCCCACGCGCGGAGGTGGGTCCGCGGCCTATGTGATACATCCGGCATGACTTTGCGTTCTCCCTTGTATCTGGACACGGACACGCTTCTCGGGCACGCGGACTACCACGAAGTCGAGGTGTCGCAGCGTGAGGAGATCGTGGAGAAGACGACGAACCGGCGATCGGGCGGGGGAAAGCTGAAGCTCGGCGCGGGCGGGATGGGTGCCGGGGCGGAGGCCTCGCGGGGAAGCGACGTGGAACGGCAGTCCACCTACAGCCTTGAGCCCAACTCGAAGGCGAAGATCAGCAAGGTCATCGACAGTCTGATTGCGATGGGCGCCGTCAAGTCCCGTCCTGCGCCGGAGACCGTTCTGGCCCGCGATGACCTGGTGGAGATCGAGGGAATCACGAGGATCACGTCGGCCAGTCACTTCGGCAAGCTTTTCTTCGTCCTGCGCCGGGTGCTGGAGGACATGGCCCTGGAAGACCTGCGGGACCTGCCTGCCGTGCTCGACGAGACAGACCCTGTCCTGCAGGAACAGATGAAGCGGGTCTACCTGCACAACGAATTGCCGCCTGTGCCGGTCCTGCTGGAACTTGAAGGATCCGGGCTGCCGCAGAAGGTGTATGTCAACGTGCGTCCGAACCATTTCATCGACGAGGCGTCCGCGGATCGCGTGGAAGGCGATCTCAGGGTTCTCGGCACGGTGTCCCGGATGGTCGACGGCTCACCCGACGGGTACCTCAGCGCGGAGGAGTGGCTGCTGTCGGGTTGGGAATTCATGCTGCGGCGGATCTTCATGACGCAGGTGGACGGGCTCCTAGCCCAGTTGCGCAGCAGCTGGGCGGACGTAGGGATTGCTCTGCCCGAAGAAGACGTCCGCGCCTACATCAGCGGACCGGCCATCGTCGTAGAAGCCATCGCCTTGTACTGACCCTGTCAGCTTGAGCAGCGGCACGGGCAACTACCCGTCACGTGATCGTCCTCGTCGCCGGGTCAGGTGCCCGGCGGGTGGCTCCGGCATCGGTGGAGGGCCCGTGCGAACTGGCCGAACATCGCCGCCCGGTGAGCGCCGCTGACCCCGCGCAGGGACGCCAGCAGTCCGAGCAGCAGGACCATCGGCCGGCCCCAACGCGCGAGCAGGAACAGCGCCATGGCGGCAGGAGGCAGGCCGGCGAGCACGGCAGTCAAGGCGGTCGGCGTAGTGGCCGGCATGGTGATCGTTTCCTTCCCGGCGTCGCTGTGCGCGGCGCCTGGTGCCATCTCCTCACACCGCCCGGCGGCCTCCGGCTGGAACTTCGCGGGGCTGTAACGTGAGGCAGGTGACCCGCTCCGTGCCCTCCGGCGCCGATGCTGCGCTCATCGCCGCACTCGCCGACCTCGGACTGACCGTCTCCCAGGCCCAGTTGGAGCGTTGGCGGGCAGCGCACTATCTGCCGCCCCACCCCCGCGAGCACTTGGGGCGCGGCCAGGGCACCGTCTCGCACCTGCTGCCCCAGACCGTGGCCCGGGCCACGTGGCTGGCCGCAGCCTCCCGTCAGGGCCGGGCGCTGCCGGTGGCGGCGGCCTGGACCTGCTGGGGAGCCGACGGCTCCCCCGGCGGCGTGGCCCGGCTGCGGACCGCGGTCGTTGACCAGCTCGACCGGTACGGGAAACGGCTTGCGGCAGGCAACGCACGTGACGATGGCAGCTGGCAGCGGCGCCACGACGCCGCCGAGGCCGCCGCGCGCCGCGTGCCGGACCTTGACCAGCACGCCCTGCTGAGGGCCGTCGCCATCACCGCTGCTCGAGATCCGGCCGCGGTCGCGCCCCTGCCGCGCGTCGACCGGGACCTCGCTCTCGTCCTGGGCCGGATGCTCGCCGGCGGCGGTGAAGACGTCGGCGAGGACGAACTCCTGGAAGCGTTGTGCCAGGTCTTCCCCGAGCAGGCCGAAGCAATGCGTACCGCGGCCGCGGCCCGGGACGCAGCCGGGCACGGCGGCACGTGGAAGGACTTCCCGCTGGCTGGGGGCTGGGCGGTACTGCAGCACGCGGTACAGGCCGCGCCCGACCATGCCCTGCGCCGCGCGGTGGAACTGGTCACCGCCACATCCGCGGCCCTCGAACTGGTCCTCGTCCACCTCGGCCCCGCCGCCCAGGCCGGCCTGCCCGCGCCGCCGACCGGACTCGATGTCGAAGCAGTCCCGGACGCCATGGTCACGGCGTTGGCCGACCCCATGTGGGACGAGTGGGGCCGCCACATGCCCCTTGACGGCGGCAGCCCCGCCTGGCCCACCGTCGCCGCCTACCAGACCGCGCTCACTCTCCTTCTGCCCGGCCGGCCCGACGCCCTCGCCGGTTACCGAGAACGCACCGGGCAACTCATCCGCCACACCCAGAAGTCCGTCCAGCCGTAACCCTCCCCGGCCGCCCGTTGTCTTGGGCACGCCCCGGCACCAGCGCAGGAGCAGGTGAATCATGACCGAGTCCACTCCCCCGGGCCGTGTCCCCGGTGCCAGGACGCGGGAGCGGCGCCCGGCACATACCGATCAGGCCGCCGGTCCCCACAGTGCTGCCCAAGCCCAACCGGCCCTCCGGCCAGCGATGCTGCGGGTCGCCCCGGTGACCGGGGAGACGACGTGGTCGTACCTGTCCCGGCTCGCCAGGCGCTACGGCATGGAACCCGCCGCGCTGCTGCCCTGGTGGACCTGGACCGGTACCCGGCCGCGGGACCACGCCGGCCCGCGCGACGACACCGAGGTGCTGCTGAACCCGGCCGGCCGGCAGTTACTCGCCCAGATGGGCGGGCTCGGCGAACACGCATTGGCCCGGGCGCTGCCCGCGTTCGCCGACGAACCGCAGCCAGCCGAGGCGGTTTCCCCAGGCCAGGCCGGGGAAACCGAAGACTCCCGCAGCCCAGCGGGCCGGTGGAGAGTCGCTTCGGCCGGGGAACATGGGCCGGTGGCGTACGGGTGCCGGCTGTGCACGGCGGCGCGTACCGGCCACGACACCGTGGTGGTGCGGTACGTCGCGCCGTGGCAGCGGGCGTGCGCCCGCCACGAGCGGTGGATGCTCACCGCTGGGGACGGGCACCGCCACCGCAACCTCGACCTGCGCGCGGCCCCCGAGCTTGCCGCGGCGCAGCGGGCCTGGCCACAGGTGGCCCGGCAGGCGGCCGCTGCCGGGGCCGATCCCGGGCGGGTGTTCGCCCTGGCCCACGCCGTGGTCTGCGCGTGGTGGGAACAGGCCCTGAACTGGGAGCAGGAGCGGATCTGGCCGGCCCGGCTCCATGCGGTCGCAGGTGGGGACGCCGGACCGCGGTTTTGGTGGTGGCGGATCATCGCCCGCGACGCAGTGGTCTTCCCCGAAACCGTGGCGCTGGCCGCGGTGCTGCTCGACCCCGGCATGCAGGAGCGGATCTGGGAGGACCACGGGGCGGGCGGGCTGGTGCGCCCGTTCCGGCCGGACGGGGAGTTTTTCCGCGAACTCGCAGGCAGGCTGGGACGGCCCTGGCTGGCCGACGTCCGCCAGGCCCCGCAGACGGGGCTGGTGCTGGGCGGACCGCTGCATGCCGGGCCGCTGCTGGACTGTATGGGCGCGTTCACCCGCATCCGCCGCGGGCAGCAGCACCCCCAGGGGTACGGGCTGGACCCGTGGTGGCTGCGCGCCGACCACCGCCCCGCCTCAGCCCGGGTCCAACTGCGCGCCCTGGCCGAACAGGCCGCAGCCGCGCGCGGAAGCGGCAGCAGCGGCGGTGCCGGGCCGGGCCGCGGCGCTGCGCCCATGGTCCGGCGCCTGTTCCGCGACCGACACGGCCGCGCCGCCGCCGCATACACCGCGCAGTGACCGGGACGGGCGTGGTCAGCAGGCAGCCGGGGGAGCGTCACGAGCAGGGCAGGGGTCTGCACTGACACCGGCAGCCGGCCTGCGCCATCATCGGCAGTCCGGGCGAACCGGGCGGTGTGCGGCGGAAGTTGGCCGAATTCGGCGGTCCGCGCGCACGGGCACGCTTGACCGGAGCACATGATCGACACGCACCACCCGCCGGGGCCCGGCGGCCCCGCCTTACCCCCGCAGCCGTTACCGTGGCCTCCGGCCGAAGCGGAGCGGGCGGCGGCCTCGGCGGAGGCGGTCTTCGCAGGCCCGGACGGGCAGTTGGTGCAGCGGCGGTGGGATCAGGCGGCCGGCGCGGTGCGGTGGGAGGACCAGCCGGCGGTGGCCCGGTTCCCGGTGGTGCCCGGGCGCAGCTGGGGTCCGGGGTGGTGGTGGTCGGCGACGACCGGCGGGCACGTGATGCACGGCTCGGTGGCGATGCGCACCCAGCTGATGGTCCTGGACCGCGACCCTGCGGTGGTGTGGCTTGCGGCGCGGCCGGTGCGGCTGGTGTGGCGCGACCCGGGCGACGGGCGGCCCAGGTCGTGGGTGCCGCAGCTGTTCGCCCGCTACGCCGACGGCACCGGGCTGCTCGCCGACTGCCCTGCCGTACCGGACGCGGGCGGGATCCGGGCGCTGCGGGCCGCACAGATCGTGGCCGCGGCGTGTACGGCGGTGGGCTGGTCCTACCGGCGCTTGGCCCTGCCCGGTCCGGTGGTGACGGCGAACCTGAGGTGGCTGGCCGGCTACCGCCACCCCCGCAACGCCGGCACACCCGGCCTGGTCGCCGCCGTGACTGCAGCGTTCGCCGAGCCCGCTCCGCTGGAGGAGGGCGCGGCCGCATGCGGCGACCCGGTCGCGGTCCTGCCCGTCGTCTTCCACGCCCTGTGGACCGGCCGGCTGGACACGGCCCTGGACCGGCCGCTGCACCACCGGTCCCTCGTCGGCCCGGGGAAACCGGCGCAGACGTCCGAACACGACCGGAACCAGGGGCGGGAGCGCAGCGCGCGGTGAGCAGCAACGGCGGTGCGCGGCGGGTGGAGCCCGGTGCGCAGGTAGTCTTCGACGGCCGCACCTGGCAGGTCGGCGCCCTGGTGGGTGCCACGGTCCGGCTGATCGACGAGGAGGGGGTCACGGCCTCGGTGCTGGCGTCCGTGCTCTTCGCCGACCCGGAGTTTCAGGTGGTCGGAGTTCCTCTGGCCGGGGCGCCGCAATGGGGGCTGTTCCAGACCGTTCCGCTGCCCGCGCAGGAGCGGGCGCTGGCCTGGCAGCGGCACATCCGTGAGGTCGAAACCGGCCTGCCCGGCGGGCCCGGCGACAGTGGCGTGCCCCGTCCCGAGTACGACCCCGGGCGGTGGACACTGGCGATGCGTGAGCAGGCCAAGGCCGAAGAACTGGCCGGCATGGGCTGGAGCCGGGTCTCCCGGGCCACGGTGCAGAAGATGCGCCTGGACTACCGCAAGCAGGGGCTGTGGGGCGTGGTCGACAAACGCTCCATGCGCCAGACGGCGGGCCGGGGGCGCGGCGACGAACGCGTGGCTGCCGCGGTGTTGGAGGCACTGCGCCGGCGGCGCGGTCGGTCCAGGACCAGCATCCGGCAGATCATCGAGCTGACGGAGCAGATCCTCAACCACACCCACGGGCCGGGGCAGGTGCAACTGCCGGCCCGCTCCTCGCTGTACCGGCTGGTGAACGCCCTGGCCGATCCGCTGGAGCGGCCCGGCAGCCCCGCGCGGACCGCCACCGCGACGCGCCGCGGGTCCGTGCCCGAGCCCGCACTGCGGCCCGGTGAGAGGGTCCAGATCGCCACCGCAGGCCTGGATGTGACTGCGGTGGGCGAGGACGGGCGCGCGGTGGCGGTGGAAGTGACGATCGCGCTGGACCTGGCGACCCGCTCCCTCCTGGCGGCCGGCTTGTGCCCGCAGGGCGACGGGCCGGCGGATCCCGGCGTGCTGCTGGCGGAGATGGCGGTGCCGCACCCGGTGCGCGCGAACTGGCCGACGGCGCTTCAGATGGGGCACGCAAGCGTGCCCTACGAGCGGCTACTGGCCTTGGACGCGCGGCTTGAGGCGGCCGCCGCACGGCCGGTGGTGGTGCCCGAGACCCTGGTCGTCGACGGCGCAGGCACAACCGGGTCCGGCGGTTTCCTGGCCGCGTGCCAGACCCTGGGTGTCAGCGTTCAGATGGCCCCGCCCCGCCGGCCCGGGACCAAAGGCGCCGCCGAGCGCACCCTCGCCGCCGTGAACACGCTGTTCGCGCGGCACGTCTCCGGCCCGCCCGATACCACCGGCAGGGCCGGCCCGCGCACCCGCGGCGGCGCCCACCAGGCGCTGTGGAGTGTGCCACAGCTGCAGGACCTGCTCGACGAATGGATCACCGCCTGCTGGCAGACCCGCCGGCACGAGGACCTGCGCCACCCCGCGATCAGCGGCGCGGCCCTGAGCCCGAACGAGATGTGGGGCGCGCTGGTGGCCTGGTGCGGACACGTGCCGGTCCCGCTGAGCGGCGCCGACTACCCCGAACTGCTGCCGGTGCGCTGGCAGGCCGTCACCGAACGCGGTATCCGCATCGGCCACCGCACCTACGACCACCCGTGCCTGGACGCCCACCGCGGCCAGCCCTCGCCTGTCGCCTCCCGCGGCGGGAAATGGGAGATCCACGCCCACCCCCACGACCCGCAGCACGTCTGGATCCGCCTGCCCGACGGCCACCTCCACGAAGTCCCGTGGATCCACCGCGACTACGCGCAGCGGCCGTTCGACGACGCCGTGCGGCGGCAGACCGTGCAGGTGGTGGAGCAGCGGACCACCCGCGCACAACACCAGGCCGACCTCACCGACGCCGCAGGGCAGCTCCTCACCCGCGCCCGGACCGGACCCGCCACCGGATCCGTCGCACTCGCAGGCGCGGGCCCGTTGGCACAGCGGCCGGCCCACGCGACGGCGGCCGGGCACGCCCGCCGGGCCGGTGCGGGCGGTGACGACGAAGGCAGCTCATCAGATGCCGGGCGAACGACGCCGGCGCAGGCTCAGACCGCGCCTGCGCACTGGGACACCGGCGAGGACAGCCTCGACGCCCTCGATAGCGGCGGTGTGGACGGCCAACCGGAAACGGGCCGGGGCGCGTTCGCGGTGTACGACGCCGACCTGGAGGCCGAGCAGTGGTGAGCGGACACGGCCCTGCGGGCGGCACTGCCACGACCGAACACGCCGCAGACGCCACAATGGCCGCCCCGGACGTCGGCGAGGTGCCCGCAGCGCGGCGCACGCGTCGGCCCCGGCGGGCCGAGCTGGGTGCCCGGGTGAGGTTCGAGGGCCGCATCTGGGAGGTGGTGGCCGTGGTGGGTGCCACGGTGCGGCTGGCCGGGCGGGACGGCGGCACCGCGTCGGTGCTGGCATCCCACCTGTTCGCCGATCCCGCGTTCGAGTTCGTCGGCACCGCCGGCCCGGCCCCCGCGCCGAGGTGGGGGCTGTTCGAGAGCGCGCCTGCGCGGGAGCGGGAGCGTGCCCTGGCCTGGCAGCGGCACATCCGCGAGATCGAGACCGGCCTGCCCGGCGGCCCCGGCAGCGGCGGGACCCCGCGGCCCGAGTACGACCCCAGCCGGCTGCTGGCGGACCGGGAGCAGGCCAAGGCCGACGAACTGGCGGCGCTGGGCTGGCCGCAGGCCAGTGTCGCCACCGTGCGGCGGATGCGGCGCCGCTACCGCGCGCAGGGCCTGTGGGGTCTGGTCGACCAGCGCAGTAGGCGGCCGGCCAGCCGCACCGGGCGCGCGGATGAGCGGGTGGTGGCCGCCGTGCTGGAAGCGCTGCGGCGCGAGCGCGGCCGCTCGAAAGGAACCCTGACCGGGCTGCGGACCCTGACCGGGCAGATCCTTCACGACGCGCACGGCCCCGGCGCGGTCGCGCTGCCGCCGGCCTCGACGTTCAACCGGCTGGTCCACGCCCTGGCCGACCCGCTGGAGCTGCCCGCCCGGCCCGCCCGCACCGCCACCACCCCGCCCCGGCCGTTCACGACGACCGTGGCGCTGCGGCCGGGAGAGATGGTCCAGGTCGACACCACCCGCCTGGATGTCATGGCCGTCGCCGCCGACGGCCGCCCGATGCGGCCCGAGCTGACCATCGCCGTCGACGTCGCGACCCGCTCGGTCCTGGCTGCGGTGCTGTGCGAGGAGGGCACCAAAGCCGTCGACGCCGCCCTGCTCCTGGCCGAGATGGCCGTCCCCCACCCGCTGCGACCCACCTGGCCGGCCGCGCTGGCCATCGCCCACGCCAACCTGCCCTACCAGCGGCTGCTCGCACTGGACCAGCGCCTGGAGCACGCCGCGGCACGCCCCGTCGTCGTGCCCGAGACGATCGTGGTGGACCGCGGCGCAGTGTTCATCTCCCACGCCTTCCTGGCCGCCTGCGAAACCCTGGGCACCAGCGTCCAGCCCGCCCCTCCCCGCACCCCGACCGCCAAGGGCTCGGTCGAGCGGACGTTCGGCGCGATCAACACCCTGCTCCTGCAGCACATCGCCGGCTACACCGGCTCCAACCCCACCCGCCGCGGCCCCCGCGCGGACGCAGAAGCCCGCTTCACCCTGCCCCAACTGCAAGACCTCCTCGACGAATGGATCACCGTGTGCTGGCAGAACCGCCGGCACGAAGCCCTGCGCCACCCCGTCCTGCCCAAGACCGCGCTCACCCCCAACGAGATGTGGGGCGCCCTGCTCGGCATCGCCGGGTACGTACCGCTGACCTTGACCCGGGCCGACTGGCTCGAACTGCTGCCGGTGCGGTGGAACGCCGTCACCGACCGCGGCATCCGCATCGACCACCGCACCTACGACGCGCCGTGCCTGAACGCCCACCGCGGCCAGCCCTCCCCCACCGCCTCCCGGCGCGGCCGGTGGGAGATCCACACCCACCCCCACGACCTGCGGCAGATCTGGATCCGCCTGCCCGACGACCAGCTCCACGAAGTCCCGTGGATCCACCGCGACCACGTCCACCGGCCCTTCAACGACCGCGCCTGGCACCACATCCAGACCGCGCTCGCCCGCCGCGGCGACCGCGACCACCACGAAGCCGACCTCGCCGATGTCCTCGACCAACTCCTGCGCCAAGCCCGCCCCGCTACCTCAGCAATGCCCCCTCAGACACCCTCAGACCGCGAACCCACGACGGATACCGCCGCCCCTGCGAGCGGACCGGACACGGCCGGCGGCCAGGCACCGGCGCGTCTGGCCGAGCAGGACCACGGCGACAGCCTCGACGCCCTTGAATCCGCCGCCACCCGGGCCGGTCACCGCGAGGAGGACGGTGAACTCCACGACGAACCCGTCCCGCACCGGGGCGCGTTCGCGCTCTACGACGCCGCTTCGGAGGCCGACCAGTGGTGAACACCCCCCGCACCGGCACCCCCGCGGGCGCGGCGCAGCCGAATACGGAGCCGGGCGCGGTCACCACCTGGAACGGCTTCGCCCGCTTCGCCGCCGCCCCCGCACCAACACCGCCCCGGCCCGGTGAACCGCCGCGCAGTCTGGAGCAGCGCCTTGCCTACCACTCGGCGTTCGTGACCGTGCGGACCCCGGCCATCGACACGCTCTCCGCGAGCGTGCGGACCCTGATGATCCTGGGCCGGCACCAGAGCGTCACCGCCCGGCCCTCGGTGATCCTCACCGGCCCGGCCACCACCGGGAAGACGACCGCGCTGCTGCAGGTCGGCAAGGTCTGCCACCTCGCCCACACCCGCCGCGCCGCCCCCGGCGACGACACCGTGCCGGTCGCCTACGTCCTGGTACCGCCCGCCGCCACCGCCAAATCCCTGGCCGCGGAGTTCGCCCGCTACCTCGGCGTCCCGGTCGCCGCCCGCATGACCACCGCCCAGATCACCGGCGCGGTCTGCCACACCTACACCGCCGCCGGCGTGCAGCTGGTCCTTCTCGATGAGATCCACCGCCTCAACCCCCGTACCACCAGCGGCGCCGAGGCCGCCGACTGGCTCAAGGACGTCACCGAACGCGTCGGGGCGACGTTCGTCTACGCCGGCATCGACGTCACCGGCACCGCGTTGTTCAGCGGGGTCCGCGGCGCGCAGCTCGCCGGGCGCGCCTCCCTGATCGACTGCGGTGTCCTGGCCGCCCGCCACGCCGGCAGCGAGCCCTTCCGCGACCTGATCGCCGCCATGGAAAACGCCCTCGACCTGCGAGCGCACCGACCCGGCAGCCTGCCCCGCCTGGCCCCCTATCTTCACGAGCGCACCGCAGGCCGCATCGGCAGCCTCGCCCGCCTCATCCGCCAGGCCGCCATCGAAGCCCTCCTGAACGGCACCGAGAAGATCACCCGCACCAGCCTGGACACCATCAAGGCGGACCACCTCGCCGAAGAGCACTACCGCCCCCGCACCCCCACCCGCCGCCGCGCCGCAACCGGCCCTCCGCCCGGCAGCGGGCCACGCCCCGCGTGAGCCACGTCGCCATCACGCGGACGCAGACCGCGCCTGCCCGTACCGCAACCGCCTGGACGCAGCCGGCCCCGCCCGGACCGGGTGTCTTCCGCGTGCGGCCGCTGCCCGGCGAGGCCACCGCCTCCTACACCACCCGTCTCGCAGCCGCCTACCAACTCGCCCTGCCCCACCTGCTCGACGGCCTCGGCATCCACCTCGACCCCGGCCCACGCGGCACCGGCGGCGCTCTTCCCACCGCCGAACTCCACCTCGACCCCGCAGCCACGGCCCGCCTCGCCGCGCACGCCCGCACCCCCCCAACCGCACCTGCTGCGCGCCCTACCGCGCCTCGCCCCGGGCCCGCACGAACAGTCCGCCCACACCGGCCGCGCCCCGGCGGGCCCGCCCGCCGCACACTGGCAGCCCCTGGAACCCGCACACCGCCCCGTGCGCACGTGCACCGCCTGCGTACTCCACCGCAGCCGCGGCGCCACCACCACCGCACGGGCCTACCCGCCCGACCACACCACGGCCCTGTGCGCCCGCCACCAGCAAGCCGCCGCCGACCCCCGGCACACCGCCCCGCTCGACATCGCAGGCCTGCCCGAACTCACCCACGCCCACCACTTCCACCGGCGCCTGGCCCGCAGTCCCTCCTTCACCACCGCCCTGACCTGGGCCGCCACCATCACCACCCGCTGGTACGACCACCACCAACACCTACACACCCGATGGCAGGCCCGCCTGGCCCGGCTCACCACCACCAACCCCCACACCCGAAAAGGCCCGGCATCCCCCGCCCTGACCTGCCGGACCCTGATCACCTACCCCGAAACCCTCACCCTCGCCGCCGCCCTCACCCGCATCCCCCCACACGGCCTCACCCACAACGACCGATCAGGCTTCCTCCACCGCCTCGCCGGCCGACTGGAGTTGACCCACCTCACACCCGCCACCCACGACCCCCTCTGGACCCGCATCAACACACGCTGACCGCGCATCTCCCTCAAGGAACCGAGAGAGCAACTGCGCAAAACCCGCGCCCCACCCAGAACACCTGCACACACCTGAAAAGCCCAGCTCAATCCCCATCCCCAGCGAGCGCCCACCCCCACTCAGACGCCACCAGGCCACACCCCGCCCCCGCTCATCCACCCGAAACAACTGCACAACCCCAGCACAACCAAGATCAAAAAAACCATGATCATCGGCACGTCATACAGATCACCGCGTTCACGACCGTCGCCGACACGATGCGCGACCGGCTCTGCAAGCTCCCCCAGGACGAGCGCGAGGAGATCGAGGAGGCCAGCTCGATCCTGCGGAAGGTCCGGGCCACTCGGGACCACAAGCTGCTGCCGCTGACCGTGATCCGCGAGGAGGCCTCAGATTCCTGCTGAGACATCCCAGAAGTCTTCTCGGACACCTGCTGAGGTCCTCAAAGCCGCACGTCAGCGGGACAGTGCAGACAAGCGGGGACGCGTCCTGAAGGCTGTCCAGGACATGCTCCGGGACAAGCGCCCCGTCACTTTTGCCGCGGTCGCCCGGGAAGCCGGCGTCTCCAGCTGGCTCGTCTATGCCCCTGGCCTGCGTGAACGCATCGATCAGGCACGGGCCCGCCAGGGTGCCCAAGGCCACCAGGACCAGCAGAGCGGGCGGAAGGTCTCCACCACCAGCGAGCAGACCGATCTGCTTCTCGCTCGACAGGAGATCAAGCGGCTCCGGACCGAGAACGGCCAGCTGCGGCAACAAGCCCGCACCCATCTGGGACAGCAGGTCGAACAGCTCGGCAACCACGACCTGGTCGACCGCGTGAACGAGCTCGCGGAGGAGAACCTCCGGTTGTCCACGGCAGAACGGCAAGCGACCACTCAGAATGCGGAACTGCAGCAGCGGGTCGCCGAGCTCGAAGATGACCTCGCCGCCGCCCGCACCAGCCTCCGCCGCATGATCCGCAACGAGAATCGTCCCTGATCCAGTGCGTCACGGCCAGCCGATGGCACCCCGAGAAAAGCCCTGCGGCGGCGGAGCCGTTGACGACTACGATCACCCGATGACGACCCTCCGATACCCCGCCAAGCCCCACCCTGGAGATCGCGTTGCGGTCCTCTCCCCCTCGTCCGGCCTGCCCGGGCTCCTGCCCATGCCCTACGAACTGGGACTACGCAGGCTCCAGAATGACTTCGGGCTGGAGACGGTGGAGTACCCCACGACTCGCCAGATGGGCGCGACCCCACAAGAACGCGCCGCCGATATCCACGCGGCCTTCGCCGACCCCCAGGTCAAAGCAGTGATCTCCAGCATCGGCGGCGACGACCAGATCAGCGTGCTCCCGCACCTCGACCGCGGTCTTCTCCGCGCCAACCCCAAGCCCTTCTTCGGCTACAGCGACAACACCAACCTGCTGATTTTCCTCCGGAACCTAGGCATCGTCGGCTACCACGGTGGTTCGGTAATGGTCGAGCTCGGACGGCCCGGCGCCATGCACCCGCTGACCGAAGAATCCCTCCGGGCGGCCCTGTTCACGTCGGGCGAGTACGAGCTCACGCCCTCCAAAGCTTCCGGAGACGTCAACCGCTCCTGGGAGGACCCGCAGACGTTCGAAGCCGAACCGGAGATGGAACCCGCCGGGGGATGGACCTGGAACAACGCTGACCGGGTAATCGAAGGGAGCAGTTGGGGCGGCAACCTGGAGATCCTGTCCTGGTTGCTGATGGCCAACCGCGAAATACAACAGGCCGACACCTACTCCGGCAACGTCCTCTTCCTGGAGACATCCGAAGAAATGCCGGGAGCAGAGGAGGTCTACCGAATTCTGCGCAACATGGGCGAACGCGGACTCCTCCGCCAGTTCCCGGCGCTACTGATGGGCCGGGCCAAGAGCTGGTCATTCGAACAACGGCTGACCGTCCAGGAGCGAACGGACTTCCGGCAGCAACAGCGCGAAGCCGTCCTGCGGGCACTCAGCCAGTACGCCCCCGACACGATGACGGTGTTCGACGTCGACCTGGGCCACACAGACCCGCAGATCGTCATCCCCTACGGCGGTCGTATCCGAGTCGACGGCCCAGCACGTCGAATCAGTGTCACCTACTGATCCATCCGCTGGGTTCTGCGGAACGCACTTCTTGGGCGTTCCAGGCACTGATCAAGATCGCGGACATCCCGGTGAGACGCGCACTCAATCGCTCTGCCAGCAGGCCGTACCTAACGTGCATCACACCATCGCATGCCTGTGAACTGCATAAAGACCTGCGCAACCCCAGATAATGATGGTCCGCAGCGCGGTGACGAAGTAGACGACGCGGACGTCGTCGACGTCGTCGCGGTAGTCGCGCAGACCCGGATGCGAGCCGGGGATCGGGGTGCCGGCGTCGGGGTCGACGGACAGCACCGCCAGGGCGCGGTCCAGGGCGAGCAGCTCGGCTTCGTCGGTCAGGGCCTCGATCTGCTTCTCCGCCGACTCGGAGAACGTGATCCTCGCCCGCGGACGGGAGTGGCGCGGCATCAGGCGACGTGGCCGCGCGCGGCGTGGAGCTGCGCGAGCTTGCGTTCCCGCAGCTCTTCCCACGGTGTGCAGGTCGCGGGGTCGGGCAGACCGTTGAGCGCGATGTCCTCAAGGACGGCGGCCAGGCGGTCGGCGTCCTCACGGGTGCGGGCCGCGTACGCGCGCAGCGCCTCCGCGCCGTCCGGTGTCAGCGCCTCCCGGCCGGGCGCCGGTGTCGGGGCGGCTTCGTCGTGTTCAAGCTCGCTCATCTTCGACTCCAGAAGCTTTGGTCCGTCCACGGTAGCGCCGTATGCCTTGTCACCGGGACGAGTTGGTATACCGCTGGCCGAAGCGGATCGTCAGGTGCGTCGGAGTGCGGGGAAGCGGTCGTACTTGGGATCCCCGGGGTGCACGACGGACTCGATGCGCTCGGGTGGGACGGGCTCGAAGTACAGAACGTCGGCATCGGCCTCCTCGTTGCCCAGCGCCTTCCCGACGAAGGTGTTGATCAGCGACTTACAGATACGGTGCTTCCCCGGGTCGGACAGGTCCAGCAGCGCGGTGACGATCGTCGGCCTGCCCATGGTGCGCAGCTTCCGTCCGATCTCCGGGTGGGTCTCGCAGTACAGCCAGTAGATCGCCTCGCCGCCCCAGAAGGTCAGCAGCCGCTCGCCGCTGTCGACGTTGTGCACCATCGCGGCCTCGGACAGGGTGAAACACACCTGATCAGCTCGTCTCCCCCACCGGCTGGGCTGGGGGGTGAGGCAGTTCTTCTCCCGGATGAGGGTGTGTTCTTCGGCGGTGAACAGCCCGCGCTCGTACGCCTGGTCCAGCCGCTCGTTGACGAGGTCGACGGTCAGGAGCCGCAGTCCCTGGGCACGGACGGCGTCGTCCTCGTAGTCGAGCAACCGCGTGCAGTGCCGCGCCCGGACCAGGCACCCGCTCAGCAGCCGGCGCGCCTGGTCCTCCTCGTCGTACAGGTCGAGATTCACCGAAAGGGTCACGTCATCGAGGTGCGCGTCGTCCGCGAGCCGACGCACGACGTCGGCGAAAGGCGCGGGCCAGGTTGTGGGGTCGTCGACGTCAACAACCGGCTGCGCGGGAGAAGAACTCACCCCGCCGATTCTGCCGTGGCCGAAGAACGGATGTCGCCCCTGCGGGGCGCGGGGTGGTCGACCCGGCTCTTCCGAAAATCCCGGCGCCGACCATTTCACTCTGAAAAATAGCCATGAAAACTTCAAATAGCTACTTAGAGAACATAAGACTCACATCGGGCACCACCTCACGGTGTCCGGTCTCGGCATCGCTCAGTCAACTCAACGGCAGAGGTCGGAGGCGCAGGTCGTGCTGCTCTGCCATCAGCCCCCCACCTGGCCAGGGCTTTCCTCCTGTGCCCGCTCGTCACCGCAGCACTGGGATATGTTTGGTTCCATGTCGATCCGTCATATCGTAGTGGAATGTAGCAGTCCACTGATGCAAGCTAAATTCTGGCGCGCCGCGCTTGGCCTCTCCGAGGTTCAAAAAGAGAATTGCCTGATCAAACTTCCCGGCACAGGAGATGGGTGCGCCCTTTTTTTCACCGAAGTCAGTGGTGATCGACCTACACGGGGCCCGTTTCTTCTCCGGCTCGCTCCGGACACAGGGACGCTTTCTGACGAAGTCAGACGTCTTACCGGTTTAGGCGCCACCGTCATCGAAAAAGTTCACCAGGGATGGGGGATCGGCCAGGTCACCATGTCGGATCCGGAGGGGAACGAGTTCTTTGTCGAATCCGGCGACCACGAAGTAAAAGAAGCAGAATCAAGAATGTCAGGGAGTCGGAAGTCCGAAGATCAATTCTGGGAAGGCGTGGAGCCTCAGATTTCCGGTGTTTCCTACTCCGCCAGGATCACCATCCCGTGAGGACCGAGGATTTCTAAGATTATTGACGGGTCATGCCGTAGATTGCGTGAACGGCTGTTGGGGTGCGGCCGGGCGGAACTTGCCCGTATCTCCAAGCCGCACCCCTCTCTCAGCTCCGTGACGGCCGTTGAGAACGTCTCACTCGCAGGGCATGGTGACCTTGTTTCCGTAGTGAGGAGTTCCGGCGACTTGAGTGCCAACCTGGATCGTCAGGGTAGAAAGTACCTGGTAACTTGCGTTACCCCGGCCGCTCGGGCACCCGTAAGGTTTTGTGTTGACCTTCTTGTTCGGGGTGCAGGGGCCCCACCCCGAATCTCCGTGGGCCACGGTTGCTATCGTGCCCGTGGGAAAGACCTTTTCCAGGTCAGTTGTCACACGGCACTCATCCGGGGCGGGACTAGTGCATGTGGTGATCCAACTCGACCCGTAGAGAGGGCCGCCGCTTACAACGAAGAACGGGTTTTCGATGTAAGCGTCGCATCCGATATTAACCTGCGGGCCAACTATCTCAGTTGAGATCTTGGTGCCCGGCGTCGAAGTTGCGGAAGCATTTGTGGCGAGTCCTGTGAGCGGGACCGCCAAAAGCAGGGCGACGCTTCCCTTGAGGATGGTGCGAGTCGAAATCATTCTTCTCCTTGTCTCCGCCTGCTGAATTAACCCTCTGTGCGGCGGGGCGTGTATGACTCGGAAGAAGTTAGTGACAAGCGACTCGATCACACAAGGTGAAGGCGTCATTTGGCTAGATGCCGATTCGGAGCAACTGCCTCCGTTTCATCCGCCAACCTGCCTCTTCATGGTGGTTGCATCAATTTATCGTTCCCCGTGCTTGGCTTGATTTTTTGCATCTTCCGATGTGTTCTTGTTGGAATTTGGACTATCGAAACCTTGACCACCAACGTTCGGTGAGCAGGGGTCTCGCGCGAGACCCCTGCTCACGCAGCGCTCTGTTTATGGCCTCCCGGACGCTTGCCCGGGTCTGGGAGTGGAGGGCGAACAGAGAAGTAGCCCGGCTAAGTTGCTACCCAGGAACGCGGCGCTGTGTGTATGAGGTGCAGCGCCGTTGCGGTGCCCCGAGGTGGGAGGGGCGTTACATCGCTTCCGGGTGAACTCCGCCCGCTCCAGGCCCTCGTGGATCTGCCCCCGCGCCGCTACTGGCGGGCGGTGTGCGGGCTGGGTGTTGGTCAGTCGTTATGCCCGTACGGTCCGGCCGATGCCCTGCGGACAACGGCCAGGTGAACGAGCCTGTTTACTGCTTTAGCTTGTCGTTTAACCTCCGCCCTCATGGATGCTCGGCTGCGACGATCAAGAAGTTGGGGAGGTGGACGTAGCTCTCGATGCCGGGTTCGGTGTCCGCTGTCTCCCGCGCGATGTCGGGTTCGAGGCCCGGCTCGGCGATCTCGCGCAGTCGGCATCCGAGCGCGGCCAGTTCGTTGAGGTAGGCCGAGATCGGCCGGTGGAAGTCGGTTGCGTGGGTGAGGCGGATCTCGTACTCCTCCAGGTACCGGCGCAGGCGGTACTCCCCATGTTTGCGCCAGGTGGCGAGCAGTTGCTCGAAGGCGGGGTGGTTGACCGAGAACAGGAACAGCCCGCCAGGTCGCAGGGCTTGCACGCAGGCTCGCATGGCGGGCTTCCAGTCGGGGATGGCGGGCAGCACCATGCTGCAGACGACGGCGTCGTACCCGCTGCCCAGGTCTGGTAGCCGGGTCAGGTCGGCTTGGATGTAGTGGATGCCCTGCTGGAGGGCAAGCTCCTTCTCCTGGTTGTAGGTGAACATTGCGTCGGTGGGCTCGACGCCGGTGACGTGGGCGCCGCGAGTGGCCAGCATGCGGCTGAAGTAGCCCTGGCCGCATCCGGCATCCAGGACGCGTCGGCCCCGCACGTCACCGAGCATGCGCAGCAGCACCGGGTTGATCAGATGGCGTTTGGCGAAGTCGCCGTCCGGCTCCATCGCCTCCATTGCCTCGCGGGGCATGGTGTTCCACTGCTGGACGGCGGCTTCGTTGTTCGGATGTGTGGTCACCGGCGGGAGCGTAGTCCGGCTGGCGGCGCGGCTTAGTTCCTTTTTGGTGGTGGGCCGGGCGGGCATATGCCTCACCGGTGGCCAGGACACGTCCGACGTCGTGCCGTGCTACCGGCCGGCGGTTCTTCGAGCCGGGCGGTCGGCCGGGTCCGGGGCGGGTGGGTTTCGGTGCACCGGCCGGCGAACCCGTTCTCGTGCGGAGGTTCCGGAACCCACGCCGGACGCGAGCGGGCGTGAGCTTGTGCGGGGGCGCTGGCTTCTCCCAGGGCCGCCGCAGGTCGGTGGCGAGGGGGCGGGCGAGGCGGAGTTGGGTGT
The DNA here is from genome assembly GCF_042957385.1 of Streptomyces sp. NPDC008079. Lineage (NCBI taxonomy): Bacteria > Bacillati > Actinomycetota > Actinomycetes > Kitasatosporales > Streptomycetaceae > Streptomyces > Streptomyces sp. NPDC008079. The sequence goes on along the minus strand of NZ_JBIBIC010000034.1, from coordinate 1,408 downwards.
GGGCGGCGATGATCAGCCAGGTCCAGCGATCTGCGGCGGCCGAGTCGCGGAGTCGGGGCCGGGTCCAGCCGAGGGTCTGTTTGAGCATGCGGAAGGTGTGCTCGATGTCGAAGCGTCGCAGGAACGCCTGCCAGCAGCGGTCGATGTCGGCAGGGGTGGCGCCGGTGCGTGACCACCAGAGCCAGACCGGCTTGTTCACCCCGCCGGAGGGCAGGTGTTCGACGGCCAGGCGGATGACGGTGCCCTCGATGACCGGCAGCGGGCCGTCGTGGTCGAGCCAGGCGGCCCGCTGGGTCAACCTGGGGTGCAGCCGGTCCCACGCCTGGGCGGTGGCCTTGCCGTAGAGGCGGGTGTCGGTGACCGTGACGGTCTGTTCCTGGCCCCAGGTGGCGGGGCCGCCGAAGACGAACTCTCCGCCGTGCTTGGGTAGCCGCCCGCCCTTCGGGTGGGCCCGGTAGAACTCCTCCCACGAGGGCGCCGGGCGGCGCATCACCCGGTCCGACCGGGTCCGGCCCAGGACCTCGGCCGGCAGACCGGACAGCAGGTAGGCGATGCGCGGCGCGTCGTAACCTGCGTCCAGCACAATCAGGATGTCCGGATCACCCTCGGTCCACTGGCCCGCCGCGACGAGCCGTTCGATCACCTCACGGACCTGGCGGGCGGTGACCGCCGCCAGGTCGGCGCCGGGCGTGAGACGGACCGCGTCCAGGATCGCGGACCAGGAAGTGCGGCCGGTCTCCAGCGCGACGACGACCGAGTACGGCCAGCCGGGCATCATCTGGTGCTTGGCGTTGCCGCGGCCGTAGGTGTGGCAGAACGAGCGGTCCGGCACGGTCCCGGCGTCGGGTCGAAGCCACGGCGAGACGTCCACGGCCAGGACCAGCCGCCCGTCAGCCGCCCGCGGCAGCGGCACCCCGGCCAGAACCCGCCGCAGTCGGCCGACATCGAGCCCGCCGCGGTTCAGGCCCGCGTAGAGGGAACCGTGACCCCGGCGGTGTTCAGGTGCCAGCGCGAGGTCGACCAGCGACCGCACCGGCCCGTCCGTGCACAGCACGGCGTCTGCCAGCTCGAACAGCGCGTCCGCGCGGGCGGTCAGACAGTCATAGAAGTCGGTCCGGAACCGGGACAACACGGTCAGGGACTCGACGCGTACAGCGTCGTGCAGCAGACTCACCCTCGCGGCCTTGGCATGATCAACAGCGTCTCGACAACGCACATGATCACACCAAGGCCGCACTGCTGTCGTCCCGGCCCTCGCTGGTCAGAAGGCCCTCAACTCGCCGAACCGACACGGTCGTTAAAAAAAGAAGTTGGTGCCTGTTTGTGAGTCGTTCATGACAGGAACATCGTTGGAACCTTGGCGTTTTCCCAGGTCAGAATTCGAACTTGCGGGGATCGCCTCGCTGTT
>NZ_JBIBIC010000033.1:0-34438 GCF_042957385.1 Streptomyces sp. NPDC008079 | reverse complement strand
GATCAGCCGCAGCCCAGAACCCCTACCGCTACGTCGGCGGCACCTACGACCGCACCACCGGCTGGATCAAATACGGCCAACGCTGGTACAACCCCGCCACCGGCCGCTTCACCACCCAGGACGCACACTCCTTCCTCGCCGACCCAGCCCAGGGAAACCGCTACGCCTACGCAGGCGACGACCCCATCAACAACGTCGATCCGACCGGCGAGGTGCCCTGGTCGAAATACGCGACGTCCTGCTTCAAGGGTGGAGCTCAAGGAGCGCTCGTCGCAGGACTCACAGGAACCGCCACCACGGGAATCGGCCTCGCCACTGAGGCCGCGACCGGCTGCGCCATCGATACAGGGCTGGACATCGTGGGCGACTACGGGCCCAGCGGTTCCGGCGACGCCTCCGAAGCCGTGAGCTTCCTCAACGACGCAAAGGACGCCTTCAAACTAGGGGCAAGCCTGTTCTGACCTGGTACGCCTGGGGGCCGGGCACCCTTGCCCGGCCCCTGAACCGAAAGGAACCCGGTGAATATCTTCGTCTGGCTCGTCATCGTGGTGGTTGTCGCCGCCCTCATAGCATTCCAACTTTTCATGCGAACCGGAGGTATGCGAAAGTACAGGGAACGGAGGGGCAAAAAGTGGTGACCGATAGCACGGTAATCAGCTCCGGGCAGGGGACCGAACCCCAGGCGTATTATTTGGCTTTCAGCGGGGCCGCTCTGGGAATAACCGTGCTCGTAGTTGCCCTAGTGGCTTTCTTCTATTTTCTTATCGTTCTACTCACTCGAAAGCGCTAGGAGAACCAAGCCGTCTCGGGAGGGGCCGGAGCCACCGTCAAATGCGCGAAAAACGCGCTGCGCAGCTCGTAGTCAGTCAGCCACCAGGAGGAGCAGTGAGCACCTACAGGACCAGAGTCGTTGCGTGGTTCGCATCTGTGGCCGTGGCCATAGTGGCTATGTTCCTGTTCGTCCCCTGGGCCCAGGACGAGCTCAGCAAGCCGCTCCGCGTCACTATCGCAATCGTCCTCCTTGTTGCAATCCTGGCATCGCTGATCTGGGTCAGCCGAGGACAACGCAACAAGAAATGACCGGGAGCATTGATCTATGAGGGAAGCGGGAAATTTTATTTCCCGCTTCCCTCATATTAAAGAAAATAGCAGATCGAACCCTTCTGTTTTCATCAGAGGTGGCGAGAAGGCCAATATGCCGACCTCGCCCGGCGGCCGACTCTTCAGCCGCCGCCCTGGGACTCGCCGCTGTCAGTCTATTTCTTGCGTGCCTCGGGGTGGGTGCGGTGCAGAACCAGCCGACCCCAGCCGCTCTCGGGCAGGGTGCAGTCCGCCAGGGTCACCGCGACGGCTCCTCCTCCGATCGGAGCCCCGCGTAGTAGGTGCCCTCGACGCCAGCTCCGCACCCAACTCCCCCGCCACCGCGGTGACACTGGGCCGCGCTCCGCCGGCACGTCATGCCGGAATTCCCGCTGCCGCTGGCGGCCGACCACCAACCCACCACCCAATTTCGAAGGGCCCGGCATCCGGCGCAGCCAGGACCGACTGCACCAGGTTGCTTACTTGCGGAAGCAGCTCGGCGACGGCCTCTCCCTCACTGCCGTACGGTCCTGGGCCGATCTCCTGGTAAAGAGGGCCGACACGCCAACGCTCCTTGAACGCAGCGGCGTCGGCCTGGCTGGCTTAGCGGAGGAACCATGCGACGTTCCTGCTAACTGCGTCATCGCATGCACGCGTAACGCCGTGTTGGCTGCGTGGGCTCGAACGGAAGGACGAAAGCGATCGCCCCCGCCATCGGTGATCTCCAGCAAATGGCGTTCCGCAAGCTGAACCAGCGCCTGTGCGGCCTCGCGCTGGCTCGTTTGGGCGGCTGCGGCAACCGGCCCGACGCTGAGCTCTTCCCACGGCCACAAGGCAGCCACCCGGTACACGCGAGCTGCATCGGACCCCAGCCGAACGTACTGCAACTGGGCCACCGAGCCGACCGGGTCTCCACTATCCCCACCTTCCGGGAGCGCCGCATTCAGATCCACCCCGATCATGCGCAGCGCATAGGGAAACCCTGCGCGCCGCTCGAGAATGGCCAGCCTGACGCAGATCCTCGCCTAACGCTGCTCGGTTGGGAAACTCGCCCCGGTCCACACCGCGCTCGTCACCCTCCAAGGCACAGGCGTCGATCACCTCACGTCAGCCACCCATGGCTGCCGCTGGCAGGCGATCCGGGGAACCGATCCTCTGCTGTGACCAAGCCATCCACAAGCATTGACTATTGCTCACCCCACCGCCGCCCACCGGCTATTCCGCGCATTGCGCCGCAGCGGCGGCCTCGGGCTTGCACCCGCCTAGGCCATCGCTTCCGCCCACGACAAGGAGCCCAACCTGACCACTACGCCTACAAGCAGTGCGATCAGTCCGATTGCAGAGGAAGGTCTGCAACCATGAGCGCATATAGCGGTGAGTCGGCGAAGGGCCGCGACTCGCCGACCTTTCGGTAGCCCCACGATTCGTAGAGTTCCTGCACCTTCGGATGAGCGGTGTCAACTGAGAGGGCGACCATCGCTTCCGATCGGCCGTCAAGCAGCGCCTTGTACAGCAGCGCGGATATGCCCTGCTTCCGCCAGCGGGGCCGGACCATCAACTCGGACAGTGAGAAGGTGGAGGTGTCATTCGGCTCTTCCATGAAGGGCCGCCACCACTCGCGTCCCTCGGTGGCCGGAGCGCCGTAGGCGTAGCCGACTGGTTCGTCACCGTCGTATCCGACCACGCAGGCAAAGTCCTTCCGGCTGCCTCATTGGTCGACGAACCACGGGAACCGCCTGTGGAACTCGTCGTCCATCTGGTCGGCGAAAGCGTCGGCGTGGACATCGATCAGCATCTGCCGGATCGACGACAGATCCTCAACGGTGTACCTGCGAAGTTCGGTCACGTCGGTCAGGTCCATTCAGCTCGGAAGCGATCCGCCCAGTCGTTAGCCGCCCTGGAGTCAGGGGCCTGCGTCAGCAGATCGCGGTGGAAGTCACCGATCAAGGAGCGTAGACGGCCAGGAAGGGGGTGGCCATCCATGATCCGGAAGACCTCCTCGGCCCTCGCGCACCCCTGCTCGATCTCTCCTTGATGGATGAGCGAAATGGCCAAGCGCGCCGTTACGGAAGCCCTGTTGCGCCGGAACTGCGCGGGGAGCACCGACAAGGCCCGGTAGGAGGCGGCCTCGGCGTCGGCCGGCCGGGAGAGGTTCTGCTGCGTGCTGGCCACGACGGAGTACAACTCGCCGTGTCCAAAGAACGAAACCCACGTCGGCCGCTGCACGTCCGGAACCCTGATCATGGCCTCCTCGGCGTATCCGAGGCTGCGAAGGGTGGCCTGGCGATCGCCCAGAGCCGCATGCCCGACTGCGGCCTGGGTGTGCCCGAGGGCCGCGTACATCGGATCGCGCCGGACGGCGCCTGTTCGTTGGGCGGCCTGGGCTGCCGCCAGCGAATCCGCGTATCGGTGAGCGCTGAATTCCAGCATCGCCAGGGTCTTCCACACACGCAGTCCGTCACACTGTCCTGGGCCATGCCGGCCAGGACAAGAGCGGAGTCCAGATGCTCCCGGGCACGGGCGAAGGCTCGGGCGTCAAGTGCTGTCCAGGCGGCCCGTCGCCGTCAGGTCGGCCGCCAGGCTGAACAGTCTTCGGCGGACGGCTTGTGTGGCGCGTCCCTGTTGGAGGCTGAGCGTCTCCGACGCGGCGTCCAGGGCTGCCCTTTCCAACCGGTCGTGACCGCCCTGCTCTTGATCCAGCGCGTTCAAGGCGTCGAGCTTGTGGCGGATAGTCGAGACCTCGCGGAACCCGACCGAGGTGGCCACCGAGAAGGGGTGCGGCTGCTGCTGCGGTGGTGCTGTTGACGAACGACCTGCGGTTCACGGACTGCTCCGTCTTGAGCGCGGGACTGGGCTGAGCTGGCGGTTCAAACCCCAGCTCTTCCAGGGAACACCCGAATACTGCCTCCAGCGCAAGCCTGGTGCGTTTCCAGGGTCGTCGCGTCTTTCCGGTGAGCCAGTACCTCACCATCCGGTCGCTAACGGTGCCTTCCTCGCCGTGCTGCCGCAGCCAGTTGTTCAGGGCCTCGGCTAACTCGGCTTGGGTGAAGCCCCGCCCGGCCATCTTGCGCTGCAGCAGCTTGTTGCCCTCCACCCACCCACCGTAGCCGCGCGATCGGCACCGAGTGAAGGCGTCAAGCGAGCCTCGCCTCAAAAGTTTCCGGTTGTCTGCGAGTGCACGGTGCGAAGAGTTTCCTCCCGAAACGAGCGCTGTCCTCGTTCACTGTCCACGGCAACAGCTTTACTCCGGGGTCCCAAGCGGGGTCCTCCGTCGCTGAACGAGAGGCGTGGTCATGGCTTCCAGCTTCCCACAGAGCAGGCTGGACCTCACCTGCGAACCCTCCGCTGTCCGGCACGCCCGCAAGCACGCACGGGACATAGCTGAACGCTGGGGTTTGCCCTGCGACGTGGCGGGCGATTGCTCGCTGATCGTCGATGAACTCGTCGCCAACGCCATACGCCATGCCAGCGGTGCGACCAAGCCCTTCAGCCCGGCCCACGGGCAGCCCGAGGTTCGCCAGTGCTCCCTGATGATGTGGGTCTCCGCGCGGCAGCTTGTGATCGCGGTCTCCGACGAAAGCCAGAACCCACCTGTCCGACCGCCGTCCGCAGAGTCGGAGGACGGGCGCGGCCTGCATCTGATCTCGGGGCTCACTGACGGCCAATGGGGTTTCCAATTCAACGTTGGCCACCCGGGCAAGCTCGTCTGGGCCAAGCTCCCCGTCCCTGCCAGCGACTCGCCGGGTAAAGCCGCCGATGGGCGTTCCGACGGCAATCATGCTGACTCGCTATGGCAGGAAGTAGTGGGGCCGTCGAAGCGGTCGGTGAACAAGCGATACGCGATTACGGCGGCTGCGAGGCGTCATGCCAACCATCGGCATCGCTGACTTCGAGGCGATCCACCAGGCGGTAGCCGAATGACGAACTTAGTCAACGGCGCGACAGCCGCTACTGCCGATACGACCCGTCGAAGTGCCTGTTCAGGATGCGGCGCCTACCTGAGCCGCTACAGCGACGACACGAGATGTTCGGTCTGCATCCGGTCGGGTTTCATCCCGGGTGCCGTCTGGGCGGATCCGGAGGTCGCAGCCGCTGTGGCGCAGTGGAATTTCGGCGTGCTCTTCCGGCTCTTGCGATCGGCCACCGGCATGAGCCAGAACGATCTGAGCGCGCTGACCGGTCTGAGCCAGGGTGCGATCAGCCAGATCGAAGCCGGTACCCGCCGTCTCTGCCATATCGACCGCATCCAGGCAGTCATTGAGCGTTTTCAGCGTTGCCTCTCCAGAGTGAGGACGGCTTTGGTGATGACGCTCATGCGGTTGGGCTGATGCGGGATCTGCGGAAGATCTGCCAGGACTTCAGTCGTGCCATGCCTCTTTCGACGGGTGCACGGGCTGCGGACAGGGCCCGGTTCGCGGTCTGCTCGGTGGGTTTGAGTTCACCTCCTGGTCGGCGGCGCTTGGCGGTGGTGACCCAGTCGCCGGCACCGATGTAGGCCATGTCGGCGAGGATCGGGACGCCCTGCCGCGCGCAGGTCCGAAGGATCCTGTGGTTGCGGGCGGCTGTCAGATCGTGGGTTCGGCTCGGCAGGGCCGGCGACAGCCAGAGGATCTCCCCGCTGGGGTCTGTGACGACCTGCACGTTCACCCGTGCTGCTTGTGTTTCGAGGAGTAGTCGGCCCTTCCGTCGCCGACACGGTCGCACTCTGCGAGCGTGCCGTCCAGGAGGACAAAGTCCGGATCGTGTGCGCGCAGCGTCTTCAGCAGGCCCGGCGCCTGCTCGGCGAGCAGGCCGGTGACCGCGGTGACGTAGGCATGGGCGGTGCCGACTGATATCCCGAAGGCCACGGCGATACGGGCGAGGGTGTCGTGGCGGCGCAAGTACACCAGTGCGATCAGCGCACGCCGGTGCGGCGGGAGTTTGCACCGGCGGTCACCTTCACGGGTGACGATGAGCATCGTGACCCACTCGACCAGGGCGTGCGGCAGGTCGAGTGCGGCAGGATACGGAACCAACAGGGCTCCTGTGTTGCTGAGTTGAGACGTCGAACACCTCCCTCAACGGCACGGGAGCCTGTCCGTTGCGCGCTCCGATCCCACGCCGCCCCGTCACCCGATCAGTAGCCACGCTGAAAACGCTCAGTGAGCCTTTTCCATCATGGGTTTGAGCTGGTCAGATGCAGGGTGAGGACGGCTTGGATGAGGCTGGTGATCCGGGTGGTGGAGCACCGGAGTTTGCGCAGGAGTCGCCAGTTCTTGAGGGTCGCCATGGTCTGCTCGACGAGGGCGCGGATTTTCGCGTGGGACCGGTTCACCGCCTGCTGACCGGCAGAGAGGGTCTCCCATCGTCCCAGGTACGGGATGCGGACGGTTCCGCCGGCGCCGCGGTAGCCCTTGTCGGCCCAGCAGGGGATGTCGGCCTGGGCGAGGGCGTCGATGATGCCGTGTTCGCGGGCTGCTCGGATGTCGTGGACGGCGCCGGGCAGGGCCGGTGAGGCCCACAGCAGTCGGCCGGACGGATCGGTGAGGACCTGCACGTTCATGCCGTGTTTCTTGTGCTTCCCGGAGTAGAAGGGCCGGTCCGCGGCGATGCGGTCGATGGGCAGGAGCGTGCCGTCCAGGAGGACGAACGCCTTCGTCGACGCGGCGCGCACGGCATCGGCCAGAGTGGGTGCGAGGGCGGCCAGGAGGTCCACGGCCTCGGTGACGTAGCGGTATGCCGTCGTGGTCCCGATTTCGAACCCGGCCGCGAGCTGGGCATACGGATGGCCGTTGCGGAGATGGACGAGAGTGAGCAGGGCCTGGCGGCCGGCACTCAGGCGCCGCCAGCGGGTGCCGAGCTCCCGGCGGCGCTGACGGAGCTTGGCGGACAGGAAGCGCAGGGCAGAACTGGACACGTCGACGCCCGACGGGTAGACAAGCACACGAAGCCTCTGGTGGAGACGGATTTCTTGGTCGAAAACCCATCTACCAGGGGCTTCGCCACGTTGTCACCCCAACTGCACGCGCCCACCGGCAGGTTGGAAAACGCTCAGTGTCGTTCTCCTGTGTGAGGAGGATGCCGAGGTTGTGCATGGCGTTGGTGTCGCCGTTGTTGGCCGCGCGAGTGCAGGCGTTGGCGGCTTGGGCGAAGTGGTTGCTGGTGTAGGTGGCGTAACCCATGCCGAAGCAGGCTTCTGCAGTGGCGGCGGTGATCAGTAGTTCCCACACCGCTGTGGGGATGTTCTCGGGAGGGCCTACGAGCGCAGTGGGCGAGCCGCGGTGAGTGAGGATGTCTGGCGAGACAACTGACGCAGACGGGGAGCGTGCCGGTCGGGGCGAGCGCTGCTTCGCGGAGCCTCCGGCGCAAGGCGAGGTCAGCGCAGCTTCTTGAGGAAGAACACACGGCTTGCCTGTTCGGAATGCTCGTGGTGCGTGACGGTGTAATTCCGCCTTTGGTAGAAGGCGATATTGTCGTGCATTTCGACTCTGGTCCACAGACTGACCGCATCCATTCCGGCATCGCGTGCGAACTCTTCGACGAAGGAGACCAGCTTCGTGCCGATACCTCGGCCCTGGCATGAGGGTCGCACCGCGAGATTCCTCAGGACCATGTGTGAGTCGTGACGCTCTACCGTGACCATGCCCTGGAGTTTTCCTGCTTCCTCTGCCACGTAGGTTCGTCCCGAGGAGGCGACACGGCTGTAATCGAGTCGCAGGGGCGCGGGCGGCTCGTCAAGCTCTTCTACGTATGTTCCATACGCTTGCTGTGCGATCTCGGCCAATTGTTGGCTGTCGTCGGGTTGGGCAAGCCTCAGTGTGAGTTGATCGTCTTTCACGGTGTCCTCGTTCCTGATCCCCGGAACGCATCGTCTAGCGCGAGGTGGTCACCGAGCGGGCGGCTCTCGGTTACTACCGGCTGGCAGATGTCACTCTGCCCGGCGCATCGCTCACCCTGACCGCACCGGCTACTGGCGGTCTTCGCGCTTTTCGCTCGGCGAGGCAGCGTGGATCCGACCTGCCCGTGAGCTCGTGTGTGCCATCGGCCCGTTCGTGAAGGAGCGACATCACGGACCGTTACAGCGATGTCTGGGACGTTGAGGCGAGCGGCAGCTTCTGCAAGGAGGACAGGCATGTGCTGAGCTGGTCCAAAGAGACAGCCTCATTGGGGGCGTGGGCCTGAGCGATGGAGCCCGGCCCCCATACGACTGTCGGGATTCCGGCGTGTCCCCAGAAGAGTCCTGCTTCCGTTCCGAATGCGACGTATTCCGGGGGCGTCGGTTTCGAGAGGGTTGCAGTGACCATCTCGACGAATGGGTGATTCTCATCGATTGCGAACCAGGGGGTGTCTGACAGTTGCTCCCACTCAATGGTTGCCGAGGCGGTGTGTGCCTGCATCTGGTTGAGCAGGGTGCCGTCGGCGTAGAGCCGCAGTTGGCTGGAGATGTCGTCGCAGCCTTGCTCGGGCAGAGCCCGCACCTCAAGCTCCATTGTGCAGACGGCGGGGACGATGTTGGGTTTGACTCCGCCTTCAACCCGTCCGAGGTTGATCCATGAGTAGGGGATGCCGAAGCGCTCGTCGTGCGGGCCCTGGGACCGGAACCGCTGGTTGAGAGAGCTGGCATGGATGGCAAGCGCGGATGCTGTAGTGATGGGATTCGCTGCCTCTGGGGCGAGGGCGGCGTGTTTTGCTTCGCCGGTGAAACGCACTCGGTGGTTCTGCTTGCCTTTGTGTCCCACCACCACGGTGAGCCCGGTGGGTTCACCGACGATGCAGCCGATCGCTTGCTCGGACCGCTTTCGGAGCTCGGGGACGAGCTGGCGGGCCCCTACACACCCCACCTCCTCGTCGTAGGTGAGGACCAAGGTGATGGGGCGGGTGAGGGAATCGATGGCTGCCGCCGAGAGGATGGCCAGGCAGCAGGCGATGAAGCCTTTCATGTCCGCGGTGCCCCGGCCGACGGCCAGCTTGTCAGTCACTCTCAACGTGAAGGGATCGGACGTCCAGATCTGTCCGTCGACCGGGACCACATCGGTGTGAGCGGACCAGAGGATGCCGCGTTCGCGGACTCCGCCTCGGCCCGCAGTCGCTATAAGACTGGCCTTGTCGTGCCTGGTGTTCCAGTGCAGTTGGCTGTCGACCCCGCAGCTTGTGAGCAGGTCTTTGACGTAACTGATGATGCTTACGTTCGACTTGTGGCTGGTCGTGTCGAAACGGACCAGGTCCGCGAGGATTCGAAGTGTGCGGGAGAAGAGTTCATCGCTTGAGCAGGTCACAGGGATCCCGGGGGCCATGGTCACTCGCTAACGGATCGGCGGGCCTTCACTGGACTTTCCGTGCCGGGGCGTATCCGGCGGGATTGGAAGCGCCCCGACTACGGCGGTGGTGTCACTTCGAGGCAGACAGCCGGCTGTAGCCCACGTCCGGCACCGAGGGCGTCACGGACGAGCCATGGGTGGTCAGACGCAGCAGTCGCCTAATGTGCTGGCCGCCGAGCTCCTTCGTCGTCGCCGAGTGCAGGACACATCGGTTGTCCCACACGACAACGTCGAGCGGATCCCACTGGTGGCGGTAGACGAACGGAGTGCTTGTGATGTGCGAGATCAGCTCTTCGATCAGAGCTGTACTCTCACTTTCGTCGAAGCCATCGAGGCCAACGACGCTTCCGATGATGCGCGGTTGGATGAATAGCGTCTCGCGCCCCGTGTCCGGGTGTCGGCGGACCAGCGGATGAGTGACCTCCGGGGTCTGCTTGCGCTCCTCCTCCCCGATGTACTTCCAGCGTGCCCACGGGTCCTCACGGTTCGGGGACCACCGGTATTGGTGACGCACGCGAAGGGTCCTCAGATAGGCCTTCCGCTCCTCGGGCAGGGAGGCGAAGGCGGCTTCGCCATCTGCGAAGAGGGTGTCTCCTCCCTCCTGCGGGATTTCGATGCCGTGCAGCATGGTGGCGTTGCCCGGCACCAGTTTGTACGAGTAGTCCGAGTGCCATCCCTGCCCTGAGTACTTCATCTCCTCGGGTCGGCCGGGCTCGTTCTGGTTGGAGATGAACGAGAGCGTCGGCTCGTCAGGATGGCGCAACTTGACGACGTGATGCTCTTCGGGACGCCCGAAGATGGTTCCGAACTCCGCAAACGTGTGGGGCGAGATGTCCTGGCCACGGAATACGAGAACCTTGTGGTCGAGGTACGCCTCGTAGACGGCGCGGCCGAGCTCGCGGATGCTCTCGGAGGTGATGGGCGGCTGCTGAACTTCGCCGGCGAAGGTCTGAGCCAGCCGACGGACGATCGGCCTGTTCTGGGGAATCACGGTGTTTCCTTCCGCTGTTTGACGGTGCACTCAGCCCAAAGCCGACTGCCGGCCGAGGGTGCGTGCTTCGCGGGTGTCGTGGAAGTACGAGCTCTGGTAGACGTCCTCGCCGTCCTTCTCGCCCACGTGATCGTTGAAGGGGCTGCCCACGTCGTAGTTGAAGGTCTCCCGGGGGAACGCGAGCGCATCCACCCGGGCCTTGTCGTAACGGGCGTCGATCGAGGAGAAGCGCAGCGCGTAGGCAAGCCGAGAGGGAATAGGGCCTTCGCCGAGTTGGACGCTGCGGTGCAGGACGTACTTGTCGAAGACAAGGGCGTCACCGGGTTCGAAGGCGTCCTCGACCGCGAAGCGGTTCAGTAGACGCCCCATATCGGGCGAATTCAGCAGACTGTTCTTGAGTCGACTGAAATCCTCGTAGGATAGATCGTGACCCGCCGACAGCTCCGAAATCATGAATTCCGGCAGCATGTTGATGTGCTGGTAGACGAATTCGCCGGAAAGCACTCGCTTCGAAACATACGCCATTCCACCCCGCTGACCCCGTGGGTCGATATGGCACAGCGGGGTCCAGATCGTGAATCCTGGATCCTCCCTGCGCTGGAACCCGAAGCTCTGCGTGCCGACATGCCAGGGAAATCCTGTGCTCTTGTTCTTCTCCAACTCGAATCCGAGACCCTGCGTGAAGAACAACGGGGTACCGGTGAGCGTCATCATCGTCTGCGCGAGGACGGGGTCGCTCATGAGAGCCAGAATCGTGGGGTCGTCGTTGCCGATGTCGTACTTGAGCTTGCTGAATCCGGTGCCGTAGTTGTCCGACGGCGGTGCCACCTGGGAGCCACTCAAGTTCTTCATGTGTTCGATCAAGGCGCCCGTGAATATACTCTTGAGCTTCAGGAATCCGCTTTCGTTGAAACTCTCGATGTCATCCTGACTGAGTGAGAAATCCGGATTGATCACACGTGGCTCCTGGGGTGGTGTTCTTCGCGGTCAAACGGACTGTGCCAGCTTTCGCCTCACCAATGATGTCTGTCAACACATCACTTTCCGTCCGGGGTGAACAAAGCCCCTGGTATCGGGAATCGATGCCAGGGGCGGGGAAACGGCCTAGTGTGGACGGGAGGGTCCTGCCTGTTACCGGAACGATGGATTCAGCATGTGCAGGCATGGTAAGGACCTGGACAGCGCTCACCCCGACTGTCTAGGGGAAAATCCCTCACGCTCTTCGACGTACTGCGCGAATTCGAGCCAGTTGGCTGCGTAATGGCGTGCCAGATCGCGTACCAGGTGCGTGCAGTGGGACGGCACAGCGGCGCCGAGGTCAAGCCACTCGGCGGCCTCGTTTTCGTGCAGGAGGCGCAGCAGATGCCGGCCTTCCTCTCTCATGCGCAGCGACGGGTCACGCAGAAGTTTTTCGAGCACAAGACTGCTGGGCTCATCCGCGGAAGGAGCCCCGCCTTCAGATGGCGGCATCGGATCCGGCTGCGCAGGGGTGGGCGGTTGTCTCTCCGGGACAGGCACTTCGCCAGCTCGGACGCGGCGGCGCACGTCGCTTGCTGTCGTAGGAGAAATGCCGGCAATCCGTGCCAGCTCACGTACCGGGGCGTCGGGCTTTTCCTTGAGTACCTGAGCGGCGCGCAGCCGTCCTTGAGTGCTGTTCACGGGGCGCATCCGGCCGTCGCGCCCGACGCGTGCGTTCAGCGGCTGTCCAGGGGCAGGTAAGCGCCGGCGGATCGCGGCAACCGACTTCGCGCCGAGCCCGGAGGCCGCCGCGACAGCACGGTCCGACATCTGGGGGTGGGAGGCGATGATCCGAGCTGCGGCCGCCCGCCGGTCCGCGAGTGAGAGGGGGAGGCCGTGCGCGACGTTGTTCTCGACCGCACGCAGGAAGGCGTCTTCTGGTGACCCGTCGAAGAACTCCACCTCGATGACGTCAAGGCCCTTCGCAACGGCCGCCAGGAGACGGTGCATGCCGTCAATCACTTGCATGCCCACCCGATGCACCACGATAGGAGGGAAAGGTTCCTCCACTTCCACCAGCCTGTTGAGGTGCTCCTGGTCGATCCCCCGCAAGCGTGGTGACTCCCCGGGCAGAACTGACGTGACCGGTACGAAAGCTGTCGGTGCTCTGCCAGTCGGCAATGTGGATTTGCTGGCCGGTCTTCTTCGCGCTGCTGGTCCGAACTGTGGTGCTGGAACGTCTGTCTCAACATCAGGTTGAGACATCCTTCCCCCTTGGGGTCATTTTTCACAAATAGGACATGTTTTGCTGCTCGCGACAGGAACACAACAAGTGTCAGTCGGCTCCGACGGCATTGCACCGAGCGGTCCGGCTGTCCCGGCAGCCCACGTGCGTTCTCGGCGGTTGCATCCGGCTTACTGTGAATACGTCTAGGGCATACGTCAGTCGATGTGCGCAGCATTCATGGTCGTGCCATCGTTGCCATCTGTCTAGAGCTGCTAACAGCCAGTCATGCGGCGATGGTTGCCAGCCGGGCTAAAACCGGCCCGGAATCCCGCACAGGCCGGTCCGGACTGGCTGAGAAGGACCGTTGCACAGGCTTGGATGTGGGGACCCGCACGGGAGGGAAGGGGGCCGCGGCAGGCCAGAACTCATTCCCCGTTACAAGGGTGATGACGGAAAAACTGAGCCAAACGTGGCTGGCCTTGCACCGGAAGCGTGTGCGCCTGGCGCATCTCAGCGTGAAGTCCCTGTCCACTGCCCAGCCTCGCCACGTTGCCCGGCATGGCCGAAATTCTGGCGGATCCTCCGCCGGTACAGTCCAGACCAACCGCTTAACGTTAATTGCGACAGCCGCCTCCACCCGCATACGGGACGTTGAAGCGCTCACTTCTGCATTGAATTCAGCACAGCCGCGCAGTTGCTGACTGTTGGTGCCAGCACCATGGAACCGGAAACGAACAACAGCCCCTGCCTGCTGTCTTCCTGGATTCCCGGAGATGTTCCTCCGGAGAGGAAATATATCCCCGTCACGCCGGAACTGGATCCCGCTGCCGATGAACGGCGGTCTGTGACAGTGAACTCGATCTGGTCCGCTCCGCTGGTGTAAAAGCGGAGCCTTCGGTAACCATTGATAGGCGAGTCAATTTTCGTCATGGTGAAGGCTTTCTCGCACAGGGCGGAGTAAATATCGAACTCATCCCCGCCGAGATCCAGTTCTATACCGCCTATGTGGGCCTGGGCCGCCTGCTCCACGGCGTGGGGATGCGGTATCCAGTTGCGCTGACCCAGGGAGAGGGCTGCCTCAGGGCCTTCCAGCGTGAGTGTGTGATGTATCCCGCCCGTCCGCACGATGACCTGACCACGTGAACCCGATTCGACCATGGCACCGCAAGCGGCAGCTGCGCTGGCAGTTTCGTGTACGTCTTCACACTGCAGGGCGATGCCCGCCACCACCGGACCGGGCTGACGCGCCGGTTGAGCTGCCGCCCAGCCTGAAGTCACGATCACATGGGCCTGGCCGCGTCTGAGAAGAACGGAGCTCCCGTCGACCTCAACCACGTCAGCGACCCGTGTGAACCCGAGGCGGGACATCAAAAAGGCGATATTGGTAGAAGCCCTTTGTGTGTACAGCTCTATGTGCGATATGCCAAGAATTGTCATTTCGGGGATGCCTCATAAAAATTCGTCTAGTGTTCGATTCGGTTCTCTTCGATGTGCGATTCCAGAAGAGACTGGAAGAACAGCATGACCGGTGCCCGATCCACGATCAACCATGGCTGGTGCCTGACAGCGGTTTGTTCAACTGCGTATCGCGGCAGTTGAACAAACATCGGCAGATCATGTCGGTCCCCGCGCCCGTGCGGCCGACCGCCACCGCGCTAGATCTGGTTAGCGGCCCAGCAACTCGCTCCCGGCGTAGCCGCCGGCCCGTAAGAATCAGGAACTGCCCCACTCGTACTCGTCGGCCGCGGCACGCTGACCAGACAGCGGTCAGTGGAAGCAGCCGATCCAGGATCCCAGGCACTTCGAAGGCGACCTCACCACCGGCTACGCCGAGCCTTGTGCTTCTGCGACGGCTGCCGGCCGGACATGTCCGCAACGCGTACGGCCGCCCCACCTGCCCCCAAGGCGCGGCTCCTGTCGGTCTGCAGCACGGAAACCCTTGCCTCACTTCGTCACCGAACCCAGTTACCGCTCCGCAGGACCCGGACCGGCGGTCACCAGCGGGCTCACCGCAACAACCGTCTGATCACGTGCCGCGATAGTCGCTGGGAACCTATCCGCTTCATTACGCCGAGCGCGGCCACGCCTACCTGCGCACCTCACCCCAGCAGCCGGGTCAGCGGACTGCTGGGGACCATTCATGCCTTCAGGCAATCCATTGCGGTCGGCGGCGCGGCGGCGGGTTGGTACCGCCCTCTGCGACTGCTGCACCAAGGCGTTCGGCCGCATCGTTCAATACAGCAGGGGACAGGGCGTAGGGAATACGCAGACGGGTTTCGCAAACACCAGGGTCGATGGAGAAACAGGAGCCGCTCTCGATGCGGATGCCGCGGTCGCGGGCTTGTCCGGCGATGGTGCTGGCAATCGGATGGCCGAGGTCTACCCATAGGGACAGGCCGCCTGGGGGAAGATGCCAGGACCACTCGGGCAGGTGCGTGGCGAGTGCGGCGTTCAGGGCGTCTCGTTGGAGGCGGAGTTGCTCCAAGCGGGGCGGCAGCAGTGTTCTTGCCTGTTTGAGCAGATGCAGGGCCATGAGCTGGTCGAGGACAGAACCGCCGAGATCATTGGCGATCCTTTCCGAGGCGAGTTCGTCGACCAGGTCGGAGGGGGCACGCAGCCAGCCGATGCGCAGCCCGCCCCAATAGGTCTTGCTCATCGACCCGAGAGTGATGACGCGTGAAGCATCGCGAGGGGGAGCGTGCGACGCGAACGGTACGGGCGGCGGAACATCGAGGGCGACTTCGGCCAGGGTTTCGTCGATGACGAGCCAGGTGCCGGTGTGCTGCGCAACGTGCAGGAGATGGGCGCGTGTCGCGTCGGGCATTAACAGGCCCGTGGGGTTGTGGAAATCGGGGATCAGGTAAGCCAGATGGGGGACGCTTTGTCGCAGCGTGGCGTCCAGGACACCGGTATCCCAACCATGGTCGCCGACCGGCACCGACACCGGGCGCAACCGGTGCCGGCGCAGGGCCTCAAGTGCGTTGGGGTAGGAAGGAGTTTCGATGAGAACGCGGTCGCCTGGACCGCAGAGGAGCGAGAGGACAAGGGTGAGTGCATGCTGAGCGCCGCTGGTGACAAGGATCTGCTCGGGGGTGGTGGCAAGACCTCGCACGGTGTAGTGCGCGGCGATGGCTTCGCGGAGTTCGAGCAGGCCGTGCGGGTGATAGCCCGGGGTGCGGGCGTGGGCGGCCAGATCCGGTGTCACCGCGATCAGAGCCTGGGCAATGACATCATCCGATAGACCTGGCGCGGCGCGAGCGAGATCGATCGTGGCACCGTCGATTGCGACGGTGCGGGCGATATTTGCCAGCGTCCGGCCACTGGGCAGGGCTGTCCACGTACCCGAGCCGCGCTGACTGTGCGCGAACCCGGCCTCCCGCAGGCGGTTGTAGGCAGCTGTGACAGTGGTGCGGCTTATACCGAGGACAACCGCGAGACCGCGTTCTGACGGCAGTCGGACCCGCAGGGCGATCTGTCCGTCCAGGATGAGCCGGCCGATGGCATCGGCCAGCATCCGATAGGAGAGTTCGCGCTCAGAGGACTGCGGGAGCAGGGCAGAAAGTTGCTTGCTCCCCAGGCTCCGTTTGGTACCTGCGGTGGACGGCGGGCGGTTTCGGTCAGTCAACTTCCCTCCAGAGGGCCCTGGATGGCAACGGCAGGCGCACAGGCGTACGGGTTCCTCGGCGATGTGTGAGACCGCTGAAGCCGATCAGGCGGGTCTGCGGGTTCGGCTCTTCCAGCCGATCGCGCCCAGGGCAGTAAGAGCGAGCAGGGACAGGGCGGTCCAGTCGGGAGTGAAACTCCCGGTTGTGTCTCTCACCAACCCAAGGGCCGGCGCCACCAGGATCACGGCAATCTGGTTGACCGCCATCGCCCACCCCAGCGCGAAGCCGGACTTGCCCGGGGGTGCGCAGTCCGCCACGTAGGCCACCCAAGGCCCGTACCAGCCGAACCCGAAGAACCCGAGCCAGGCCATCAGGCAACCGATCACGAGCCCGGAATGCAACGGCACCCATGCCAGGACCACCAGACCAGCGATCGCGCAACTCATACACGTCAGGACGGGTACGGACCGGCTGGAGGAGCGATCGCTCCAGGCTGCCAGCGTGATCCGCCCGACGACACCGAAGCTGAGGGCCACTAACAGATAGGAAGCAGCACCGCCTGCGGTCACCGATGCCGTTGCATGCAAGTAAAGCTCCGTCAGCAGCAGCAGCCCGTACTGCACCGACGTCATGGCCACTCCGGACAGCATGATGGTGACCATCTCCGGTGTGCGGGCCACGTCCAAACGCGCCGCGACCTGCGCACGAACCGAGCGACCGTCCTTTGAGGGCGTCGAGGAAACAGCGGGTGAGCGGTAGAACCCCATGAAGACTGCACCGCCGACCAGTGCCAGCGCTCCTGAGCCCACCAGCGGGGCCCGCCAGCCGTAAGAGTTCGCCAGCCATGGGAGAGTCGCCGCCGCCAGCGCACCGCCCAAAGGCAAGCCGGCCTGACGGATGCCCATCGCGAACCCGCGCTGCGAGGGAGCGAACCACGACGCCACCGACTTGCTCCCCCCTGGTTGAGCAGTGCTGTAACCCGCTCCCACTATCAGCAAGAACACCAGCAGCCACCCATACCTGGGCGCCAAGCCCGCAGCCAAAAGTCCAAGGGCCACGATGACACTGCCTCCGCCCACTACCCACCGTTCGGGATAGCGGTCCAGCAGCTCGCCCGCCACCAGCAGTCCCGCCAGTGGAATCAGCTGCGCGGAAGTCACCAGCAGCCCGATCTGCGTCGTGTTCAGATGCAGATCACGCTGCAGGACGACGGTGATCGACCCGATGCCCTGGACGAAGAAGCAAGCACAAGCCTGGGTGAACGTAGCAATCGCGAGAACCACCCAGCGATAGCTGTCAGAACGTACGCCCTCGTGTTCGCTCACCTGCTCTGCAAGCTTCACACCAACTCCAGCAGGATCAACTGACCAGTTGTGGAAAAGGGGCTCCGGCGCAGCAGCTACGGCTCGTCAGGCCACGCCTGTGTCCACAGCGGGGAATGACTGCAAAACGCGGCCCTCCAGGTATGCGCCTGCAGCCTGGGGAAGAGACTCCGTCCGGCCACTGCGCAAGACCGTCAGACTCCCGGTCGTTGGCACACCTGGGTCCGGCTGAAGTCCCAACAGAACAAGGGCCTGGTTAGCCAACTGGGCCGCCGAACCATGGAGAACGGGCGCGCTTCTGCCTGCGGCCTGCAAAGCTGCGTGGATCTGGGGAGCGACCAGTTCGTAGTGCGTGCATGCGAGCGCAACCGCCTGAACATCGACCGGAGTACGTTCCACAGCGGTGGCGATGGCATCTGCCAAGGCTGCGCTGTCTGCGCGTTCGATCGCATCTGACAGACCATGGCATGCGACCTGCGTCACCGATAAGCCTGCCGCGAACTGTTCTATGAGGTCTCGCAGTTGCGGGCTGCCGATCCCCGTTGCGGTGCCCCACACCGCCAGCGGACCACCCGCTGCGGCTGCGGCCTCGACTGGGGGCAACGTCCCCACCACGCGCGTTCTCGGCTCGAGGTATTCCTTGATAGCAGGCAGAGCATGCAGAGTCGCCGTGTTGCAGGCAACGATCAACAAGTCCGGTTCATAGGCAAAGGCCGACTCAGCCACCATCAGCGCCCGCCCTCGCAGATCCTCCGGGGAGCGCACCCCCCAGGGCATGCCATCCGGATCGGTAGCCAGCACCAGATCGGCATCAGGACGCAATCGTCGAACCGCTGCGGCTGTGGCCAACATGCCCAACCCCACATCCATGATGGCGACACGAGGCTGCCTGTTACCGGACCCGTGCGGATGCCCGCCGAACTGGTGGCTCAGGGAACTCCCTGTCATGCCTGCACTCTCCCGCGTAGCTTCTTCGACATCACCAGCGGCAGTCTGCGGCGCGGGCTGGTACGAAGGACAGATCCAATTGGCCCGAAGTGGCTTTGAGCTCGATCAGCCGGGTCAGGACCGGGGTCGGCGACGGGTGTTGTGGAGGGCACTGGCTCCGTTAGAGCGCCTTGAACTCCGCCTCCCAGGCGGGCTCGTAGACTCCGTCGCGGTCGTCGGTGACCAGCAGGATTACGGAGGGGCCGCCGCCGGGGCCGGGAAGGATCCCGTGCTGGGCGTACCCCTGGCGCTTGGCGTCCCAGCGGGCGGCGTAGTGCGGATTGTTGAACATGCCGGAGCAATGCTCAGGACTTGTGGATCAGCTCCTGGGGGCACGTGAAGGGCGTACCTTCCAGGGTGATGATCGAGAAGTCACCGAGTAGACCCGCGTTGCAGCGCAGGTCGGGAAGGTACGCCCTTGCTCAGCGTAGTGAATGCCGATGGTTCCACCGAGACCGGCTCCCTGATCGACGAGATCGTCCGCGAGGGCGCCCGGCGGATGTTGGCCGCCGCGCTGGAGGCGGAAGTCAACCAGTACATAGCCGAGTTGACTGCCGATACCGACGAGCGCGGGCACCGTCTGGTGGTCCGCAACGGCCACCACCGGCCCCGCACCGTGGTGACCGCTGCCGGCCCGGTTGAGGTCAGGGCCCCGCGGGTCGATGACCGACGCGTCGACGATGCCACGGGCGAGCGCAAGCGGTTCTCCTCGAAGATCCTCGCGCCGTGGTGCCGCAAGTCCTCGAAGATCTCCGAGGTGCTGCCGCTGCTCTACCTGCACGGACTGTCCTCCGGGGACTTCGTCCCCGCCCTGGAGCAGTTTCTCGGCGACGCCGCAGGCCTGTCGCCGGCCACCATCACCCGGCTGACCAGGCAGTGGAGCGACGACCACGCTGTCTTCCAGACCCGGGACCTGTCCGACCGGGACTTCGTCTACGTGTGGGCCGACGGCGTGCACCCGAAGGTCCGGCTCGGGCAGGCGCACTCGTGTGTCCTGGTCCTGCTCGGCGTCCGGTTGGACGGTACCAAGGAGCTCATCGCCCTGGCCGAGGGCCTGCGGGAGTCCACCGAGTCGTGGGCCGACCTGCTGCGGGACTGCCGCCGACGCGGCATGCGCGACCCCGAGCTGGTGATCGGCGACGGCGCGATGGGCCTTTGGCGGGCGCTCGCCGAGATGTTCCCAGCCGCCAGGTCGAAGAGGTGCTGGGTTCACAAATCCCGCAACGTCACCAACTGCCTGCCCAAGTCCGCGCAACCCGGCGCGGTGAAGGCGATGCAGGAGATCTACAACGCGGAGGACCGCGGCCACGCCGAGAAGGCGATCGAGGCGTTCACGAAGACCTACGGCGCGAAGTTCCCCAAGGCCGTCGCGAAGATCACCGAAGACCGGGACGAACTCCTCGCGTTCTACGAATTCCCGGCCGAACACTGGATCCACTTGCGGACCACGAACCCCATCGAGTCGACATTCTCCACCGTCAAGCTCCGAACCAAGGTCACACGCGGTGCCGGCAGCCCGGCGGCCGCGCTCGCGATGGTGTTCAAGCTCGTCGAGTCCGCCCAGGCGCGATGGCGCGCGATCACCGGCGCCCACCTCGTGCCCCTGGTCCGCGCCGGCGCACGCTTCGAGAACGGCGTCCTGGTCGAGCGGTCCGAGGTGGCGGCATGAACGACATGTTCGCGGCACTCGAAGGGCTGACCGACCACGATCCGAGCCGCCGGGATGTCGCCGCTGGCGGTCTCGGGGACCTCCTGCGCGGCACCGCACTCGACACGGACACCGCCCGCCTGGTCGTCGCCCGCCTGGTCAGCCTGGCCGTCAACGAACCGGTGGCCAGGGTCCGCGAGTCCGCTCTGAACTCGATCAGCGAGGCGTTCAACCATCACCACCTGCCCCTGGACCTCGTCGAACCGCTGGCGGCCGCTCTGTCGACGATGGAACCTGAACCCCTCGCCCACACGATCTACATCCTGGGAGCCACCCACAACCCGCGGGCCCGGCCGCTGATCGAGCCGTTCCTCGACCACCCCGACCCGGAGCTGCGCGAAGAAGCCCGGCTCGCGACCGACGAGATCACCGCATCCGAGTCGGAGAGCCCCACCCACAAGTCTTGACTATTGCTCCCTCTACGCTTCCCTATGTCCCCGCGTCAGCGAGCCGACCTCATTGATCTTTTCGGAAGCCGGGCGGTCATGGGAGACACAGTCCATTTGCTCCGCGCGGAGGCAGCACTCCGGATCCGCCGACATCAGATGTCGTTGCGGATGCTCCTCATCGGTACGGGCGGTCCGCTCATCACACATCGGGGTAGGAAGCGCCATGCAGCCATCGTCAAGCGGTGTCGAGTCCGGCAGGAGCGCGCCGAGATCCTGGCTCTCCTGAACACCGTGCCGGCACTCACCGATGAGCGCGATCTCCTCGCCACCTTGGCGCCTGATGACGGCCGAAGGCTCGCCCCCTCAGGCAGCCGTACGGGGACGAGGCATTGGGAGACCTACGTATCTGCCAGCCGGGCAGCAGCCCACTGGCACCAGGCCGCCGCCCGGAACTGGAAGTGCAGCGAGCGTGAACTTGCCACCCAGGCTCTGGGAGGAAGCAAGCAGTGGACCGACGCGTCCAAGCTTGCCTTCGCCGCTGTCATCGGCATGCCTTTCTCCCATGCCGCCTACACCACCGACACCGGTCTGCGCATGACCGGTCCTGCCGAGTGGCATCGCCAGGGCCTCGTCGCCGACCTCGCGAAGGCCGAACCCTTCATCGAACTCCCTGGCCGCGCCGCTGCCGACCAAGGATGACTCGACCTCCAAGCGGTCGGCATCCTGCTGATCGAGAACCAGGAGACGTTCGAAGCCGTCGCGACTCGAACCAGAGTCCCGACCGAGTGGCTGTGCATCTGGACCGGCGGCTTCGCGTCGAACGCGTTGGCGTACTTCCTCCGCCAACGCGCATCGGAGCACATTCCGCTAACCGCCTGGACCGACCTCGACCCACCAGGCGTGAACATCATCAAGGACCTCGCCGAGAAGAGCGAACGGACCATCCAGCCAGTCGCCATGGACGCCGACCTCTATACCAACGGCAGCAAGCTCATCGAGGAACCTGCCCAACTTTACCGCTGGCGCAAGGAAGCCCTTGAGTTGTCCGGATCTTCCCCGAACCTCTGCGCGGACCTTGTGGCTGCCATCATCTCCAGCGGCGGGCAGCGTTGCGAGCAGGAGGGTCTTCACGAGTGGGTTCTCCCGACCCTCCATCAACGCCTGCGTGAACTCGACTCCGCGCAAGGCCAACGATGAGGTTGGGTATCGCTGGGGGCCAAGGGGCCGCAGGTTCAAATTCTGTCGTCCCGACCAGCGTTTTCGCAGATCGGAGGCCGTTCCCGCAGCGCGTCCGTCGCCGCTTCTCAACGACCATCCGCATGGCCCGCTCCATCAGCTCCCCCGGGTACTTCCTCTGCGCAGGCAGGAGCGCATCCTCCTAAGCTTCAGCGCTCAATACCGAACCCGGAGCGCTTCACTCGGCGACCAGCGACATCGAACCGGACCGTGTCGAAGGCGTCCGCGACCCACGGACTCTGGAAGCTGCCTTCCTCGATGAATGACCGCCCGTCAGCGGGAATTTCCGGGGATTCGCTTCCGTGCCCGCACAGTATGTTTGGCGTTCGGGTGTAGGGTGCGCTGCATTTCCGAGATCGGCCGGAGGGAGTTCAACGTTGCTGTCAGGCTGCTGTCGAGGGGGCCGACGTGGCCGTCGTAGGCCGCCCCAATGAAGTCCCGGGTTGGTTCGTCGTATATGAACACGACACCGCGCGGCAGTCCGAGTTGGTGTTTCTTGGCGCGCAGGTAGTCGCGTGCGCGCTTCTCAGCAGTGACGGTAGCTTCCCCGACCGGGCTGGTGGCCCACACAAACAGCCATCCCTCGGCCGGGTCGACGCTGGCTGTGACGATGATGGTGATGCTGCTCCCTTTGCCGTCGGGTGATGGGTTGTCCAGGAGAGTGTCAGCGTGCCGGGCGAATCCGTCCTGTGTGCTCGTCTCCATCGCCAGCATCGTCGCTCCAATGCTCAGCCATCCTGTGGTGCTGCGTGATTGCAGCTCGTCGATCAGCGGTTCCAGGGGTGACGGCACCATAGCCGGCTTCGCCTCAGCGGCTGCGGCTGTCTCACCGCGCTCACGCAGATGGAACCAGGCGTCCAACGTATCTGTGCGGCTGCTCAAGATCGCCGACTGTTGCCTGCGATAGCGGCGTAGTTCGGCGGTGGTCGGCTCATCGCGGAACGGGAAGGCGGCATGTACCTTGGCCGGGTCGGGCTCGACCCATAGGCCGGCCTCGAAGAAGTACAGGAACAGGTCCATCTCGTCCGGTGCGCTGAACATAGTGGTGACGTCGGGATTGCGGCGTTGGCGAAGGTAGAGGAGGAATTCGGCCGGGCGGGCGACGAGCTCGGTGATCAGTTCGAGGTCGTGCAGCGATACAGTCCAGGGAATGTTGTCGAGATCGAGCAGGCCGGCCTTCACCAACTCGGCGGTGGCGGTCATGACCGTTGAGAGGTCGTCGAGGCTGACGGCGATCGTGTGGATCTCGCGGATGTCGCTGAGGTCCAGCCATCCCTCGCCTTCGATGCGAAGGCCCCCGTCCCGCTCGATGCCGTCGCGTATGCGACCTGCCTGCTCCGCCGCCTTGGTGATGATGCCGGTCAGGTCGGTGCGGATCCGGTTTGTCTTCCCGCCGCGCGCCAAGGCGCTTAGGGCGACGGCTTTGTCCTCCACGATGATTGCCACGTCGTCGAGGACGATGAGGTGGTCCCCCTCGACGCGCTTGGTGTACTTGGCCGGGTCCCCGGCGCGCTCCTCCGCGTCGTCCACGGGTACGTAGTACTCGAAGCCGTCCCGGTACCGGGCGCCGGGCAGTACCCGGCCGAGCGCGGTGCGCGTACGGACCTCCAGAAGATCGCCACGATGCTTGGCGTACTTGTTCCACGCCGCAGAGGCCTTGAGATGCGCTTCGAGGCTCTCGCGGACAGCGAACACGCTCAGCGCGGGGTGCACCAACATGATGCGCCCGCTGTCGGCGACGATGAGCGGTCGCATGCGCATCGGATTCCTGCCGGTGGCGAACGCGTCCAGGACCTCCATCGGCGTCATGGTCCCCAGATCCAGGCGGAAATGTTCGACGATAGCGGCAACGCGTTCGGCCATGATTCCGGTTCGCTCGACGACGTCCTCGACCGCGACGGTGGCCCGGACAGTGTCCGGCTCGAACATGTCCAAGAAGCCCGCCCTGGCACGCTCGGTGAGCTCATCGTCCAACTGTCCGGCCTGGTCGGCAGTCATCGCCGACATTATCGCGTCCCTCATGGCGTTGATGCGTGCGTTAAGGCTGTCCATCTGAAGGGCGTGGCACGCCCCAAGCACCGCCAGGGCGTCGGTCGCGTCGAAGCCGAGCTCGGAGTTCAGCGCCGTGCGCACCGACGGCTCGCCGTCGAGGAGCTCAAGATAGGTCTTCTCTACCATCTCCGGGTATGAAGAGTTGCGCATCCACACTTCGCTGCTCCGAATGAGCAACGAAATCAGCGCCAACTTGTCCGACGAATCCGCGACGGAGTAAGACCGTACCTGGGCGAGCCGCAGCAGTTCCTCGACGTCCTTTTTCGCCGTAGAGACGAACGCGCTCATCTCCTGGACCTGGACTTCGTCGTAAACGTGCTGATCGCCTGCTGGCCCCGGTTGTGCTGCAAGGGCCAAGAGCGCGAGCAGTTCAAGCTGCGCGGCACCGGCTTCGGTAATTGGTCTCCCGCCATCGGATGCGAGTGGCAGAAGCGCCAGACGCGCCGTCTCGATCAGACGAAGGGGGTCGAACCTGCGGACGTCGCCGACGAACCGTGCAGTGGCGTCATCGATCGCCTTCTGGATCTCCGTCTCCGGGTCTTCGGCAGAGCCGAGCTTCGCCATGAGCTCGATCAATGCTTCCCAGGAGGCGACCATCGCCTGCGCGTGCGCGTCGAATCGCTGTGGCGCTGCGCGGGCGTGTCGCTGCCTCGTGTTCCGCGTCTTACGACGCTTCGAGCGTGAACTCACATGACCACCTCACCACACTCCCTGCTTCCCCAGCCAACGGATTCAGCCGGGGCGGCCAGAGCTTCTCCCTCTGACGCGTACGAGCATCTGTTCCTGGACTTCACGGGACCTCCCAGCGCTATTTTCCGTTCGACCCCGGGGTCTGTGCCATGTCGGAGTCGGTGACGATGCGCAGCGGTCGCACAACGGTTGCCCAGCCTTCCTCTCGCAGCGGCCATGCCGCACGATGGAAGTGACGGTCGAGCGGTCCAGGGAGGCGTTCCCCAGCCGGGGTGTGCCGGCCGATGTCGCGAAGGCGGGCCAAAGCGTTTCGCACGGCGAACTGCTGCGGGCTGATCTCGCGCGAGACGTGCTGGGACCACAGGGAGGTGTGGACCTGTTCCGCGTGGCGGATTAGGCGGCCGACGGGCAGGGACTCCGGACCGTGGATTTCTGCGTTCGATTGTTAGATCACACTGATTGAGGCACCCTGCGAAGTGGACGCCTTGCGCTGCCTGAAGAGAAACCTCTGGGGACCGCCTAAGTCTTGTCCCGTAAATGATCTACGGCGTGCTTGTTGACCTGTCGCCTTCTACGTCACCCGATCAGGGTGAGGTTGTGGAGGCGGGCGATGCCGAGCATGGCTTGGTGGACGCCGTCGCCTTTGAGGCGGCAGTCGCGGAGGATCTTCCAGGTCTTCATGCGGGCAAAGGTGTGCTCGACGCGGGCGCGGACCTTGCGGTGGGAGGTGTTGTGTTCCTCTTTCCAGGCAGGGAGTTCAGTCTGGCCGGCTTTTCGGCGGTGCGGGATGATCAGGCCGGTCCCCTGGTAGCCGCCGTCGGCGATGGCCGTGGCGCGGCCGACGGCAGCCTTCGCTCCGGATTCCTCCCATGCTGTGCAGTCGTTGCGGTTGCCAGGCAGGGGCCGACCGATGGCCACGACGAGCCGGGTGTCGGCGTCGATGACGACCTGGTGGTTGGTGGAGTACCGGTAGTTCTTGGACTGCGCGGCGACGCTGTGGTCGCGGGTGGGGATCAGCGTGCCGTCGACGATCAGCACGGTGTCCCTGCGGAACCGCTTGCGGGGCTCGAGCGCGAGCGACTGTCCGAGGTGGTCGACGATCCGGTCCGCCGCGGACTTCGACACCCCGAACAACGGGGCAAGTTGACGCAGGGTGAGGTTGGTGCGCCAGTGCGCGGCAACCAGCAGGACCCGGTCCTCCAGCGGCAAGCTCCAGGGCCGGCCCTTGCGCACCGGGTCCGCACCCTCTCAACGCAGCGCAGTGATCAACTTGCTGAACTGCCGCGGACTCAGCCCGGCGAACGGGGCTATCCAGGAGGGCTCCGACGCCGTGATCACACCAGACACAGCAAGATCATCTCACCGATGGCCAGCAGTTACGGGACAACGCTTAGGGACCACTCGCTGTGCCCGTTGGTGATCAATCCTCGCATAAGTTTGCGTTGAGCTCGATGATTTTATCCCGATTGGTAGGGATATCCCCTTGATCTTCGCGCTGGGGGTCAAGGGGTCGCAGGTTCAAATCCTGTCGTCCCGACGGTGCATGAAGGGCCCGCTGGACTGGCATATGGCCAGGTCGGCGGGCCCTTCGGCTTGTCGGCAGCGGTTTCCATGTGATGAGGCGTTGGAGGCGGCGCTGGGTGGTCTGCGGGGAGCCGTGGACGGCGATCAACCGCGGGACGTGCAGGGGGACTCCGGCGTCCGCCGTCCAGGTCGGGCCGGCGTCTCTCGGGTCGTGTCGGCGCGGGTGTTCGTAGCCGAGGGTCTGGACGATGTCGTCCCAGTGGGTGGCGTCGCGCAGGACGGTGGTGGTGATCCGTCCCCGGTGGGGGCTAGCAAAGAGGCCGGCGTCGGAGTTGGTGGCAGGTTACCTCGGCCCCCGGTGACTGAAAATCTGTGATGGCCGGAGTAGACATTTGGTGGTGGCGTGGGTACGGTTTCTCTTGTACCCAGAGAGACAGAGGGCCCGGCAGAGACGAACTGCCGGGAGGCAGTACGCACATGACGCAGGTCGGTACGGTGGTGGAGTTCCAAAGCCAGGGATGTTGCCAGACGGCGATGGGACTGACGACCGGACCGGGCGGCCCGCAGTGATCAGGGGCCGCCGTGAGAAGGACCGCAGCGGTAGCAGCGGTAAGTGCAGTGTGCGGTAACCAGCAGCGAAGTCAGTGAGCAGTACCTCGGTGAAGGCGTCGGCTGCGGGCGCGCGCACCGGGAGGTTCGGCAGTGGGGTTCCAAGCCAGAGAAGACGCAGGACGGGCGACGGGGCTGGCTGTCGAAGAGTGGTGCTGGTAGAGGCCATCAGCAGTACGAGAAGTGTGCAGTTCACGTTTGGCAGGCAGTTGATCCAGAGGGAAGAACGGAGGAGTTGAGCGCCATCGGGATCGCCCGGGCGGAGTGTTGAGTCCGGGTACCGCAGGACATCGATAGTGAGGTGGTCTCCGGTCAAGCAACCGCGATCCCCGCACCTGCCGCTCACCCTTTGGTGGCGGTGCGGACACAGTAGGCCGACGCAATAGCAGGTCGGCAGATGGTGTAGCAGTTCCTTCGGGGCCCCGGTGCCGGTATGGCACCGGGGCCCCTCCACGCGTTCCGCAGAGAGGTGCGATGGCCGCAGGCGACACGAACGGGCGTCTCGATGACGACGACTACCCCGCGTACACCATGGGCCGGGCCGCCGAGATACTCGGCACCACCCAGGGCTTCCTCCGCGCGATCGGCGAAGCCCGCCTGATCACCCCGCTGCGTTCCGCGGGCGGCCACCGGCGCTACTCCCGCTACCAGTTACGCATCGCCGCACGCGCCCGCGAACTCGTCGACCAAGGCACCCCGGTGGAGGCGGCCTGCCGCATCGTGATCCTCGAAGACCAGCTCGAGGAAGCGCAGCGCATCAACGAACAACTACGCCGGTCCCAACCCGGCGACCGGGCCGACGTCTGACCGGTGTCCCTGACGCGAGGGAGCTTCTGCGGGTCGCGGAGGTGCTCCTCATATGTGTACATGATCGCCGAAGACGTTCAGCCGCCGGCTCCTGAGCGTGATCCCCGGCCTGGCGCCCACACGCCACCCGACGTCGTCCCGGACACCGCTGGTGCACCTTCCGCCAGCGGGCCCGGCCACCGGTCCTCTGCCGCGGATGGCGTGGTGGGCGTCGTGGTGGAGCGGGCGGTCGCCGGGCCGAAGCCGGGGATGCGTGGCTCGCTGCACGCGGGTGGTCGAATCCGCTTTTGTGGTGTCCCGGCGATGGCCAATCCTTGGGCCTGCCAGGAGAGATGGTGATCGACCACGGGGCCCGCTGTGCTCGGGTGCTTGACCAAGAGTACGGAAAAAGATCGGCACTTCTTACGAGAGCGGCGGGTCTTTTCCGGTACGGGCGTCCGGCTCGACGAGCCGTGTGTCGGGGCGGGCCGCGACCGTCGGATCGCGGAGGGGTCCGGACCGGGAAGACCGCCGTGTCCACGCTACGGAGCCACCGGACAGCGAGCCGACTGGGACGGGCCGGGAGCGGCTCGGCGTCAGTCGCAGGTGATGTTCTCCGCGTACAGACCCCTTGGGTTCTGCCCGATGTCGAAGTGGACCCTCTGGCCTTCGGTCAGCCCAGGAAGAGCGTCGTTGACGAGATTGGAGTAGTGCGCGAAGACGTCTTCACCGTCGCCCGACTGCTCGATGAATCCGTATCCTTTAGCTGAATTGAACCATTTCACAGTACCTGTGGCCATTCTGTAACTCCTGCTCGCTCGGCGTGCGGCAACAGATTCGCGAACTCCGCATCTTTGTGGAATTTTCTTGTCCGTGCACCGGTGAAAAGGAAGAACCAGTCGTCAATCACGCGGCTGGCGCGGCCCCACGGGCTGGTGGACGCGGGCATCTGCGGCGAGGCCGCCCGCAGCCCTCTTCCTCGGGCGTCGCCCGAGAGGCCCCTGGTATCTGCCCCGCCGACGGCTGGTGGGGCAGAGGGCTGAGCGTCCGCCCGCGACATGCGAGGGTCGGCGACCGCGGGCTGAGCGTCCGCCCGCGACATGCAAGGGTCGGCGACCGCTCGAATCGGAAGCCTGGCACGGCCGTTGGCCGGGTTGGCGCGGGCCGAGGAGTGACATCGGCGCTTGGGGCGAGGCGGGATCGGGCGCCTGCTGCTCGGAGCCAGGAGCCCGCCCGCCGGTGTGCCGCGAGTGCGTGTTCTCCCCGTGGGTCAGGCTGTCACGGGGATGCCGAGCAGTGACTGGGCTGTCCGGAGTGGACTGGAGGCGGTGGCGGGGACGTGGGGGGCGATGCTGCGGCAGGTGTAGCCGAGGCTGAGGAGGGCGCGGGTCATCTCGGCGGCGCTGAAGTCGCGGCGGTCCTGGCGGGTGATCACCTCTCCCACTTGCTTCACGGGGTAGTGGCGTCGGCCGATGATCACGTACTCGCCCGTGACGACCTCGGGTTTGATGCCCTTCATGGACGCTTGCACGCCGCTTTTGGTGAGGTCGAAGGGGAAGTGGGCGATGATGCAGCGCATGGGACCTCGCGGAGATGAAGGGGGATGGGGACAGCAGCCGGTTCGCCCTGGTGAGTGCGGTCCGGCGGCGTTCAGGCCGCCGGGCTGAGCGCGGTACGGCGGCCCTGGGTCTCCGTCGAGGCCGTGGTCGGACGGGCGGAGCGCCGGGCCGCGGCGGGGCGGCTGCGCCGGCCGCGCGCGGAGGCGGCGGACGTGCTGCGCCTGGTGCGGTCGGCGACTGGCTCGGTGATGGTGACGGGCACGCCGGAAGGCGTGCGGGCTCCGGTGATGCGGTTCAACTCGGCTTCCCCGGACCGGATCTGGGTGGTCTGCGGGGTGATGCCTGCGGTGGTCATCAGACGGGTCATCTCGCGGCGCTGGTGAGGCAGGACCAGGGTGACGACGCGACCGGACTCACCGGCGCGGGCGGTGCGTCCACCGCGGTGCAGGTAGTCCTTGTGGTCGGCGGGTGGGTCGACGTTGACCACCAGGCCGAGGTCGTCGACGTGGATGCCGCGGGCGGCCACGTTGGTGGCGACCAGCACCGTGACGTGCCCGGTCTTGAACTGCGCGAGGGTACGGGTGCGCTGCGGCTGCGACTTCCCGCCGTGCAGCGCCGCCGCCCGTACACCGCTCTTGAGCAGGTGCTCGGTGAGCTTGTCGACGGCGTGCTTGGTGTCGAGGAACATCAGCACCCGGCCGTCGCGCGCGGCGATCTCGGTCGTCGTGGCGTGCTTGTCCGTGTTCTGCACGTGCAGAACGTGATGCTCCATGGTGGTGACCGCGCCGGCGGACGGGTCGACGGAGTGGACCACCGGGTCGTTGAGGTAGCGGCGCACCAGCAGGTCGATGTTGCGGTCCAGGGTGGCGGAGAACAGCATCCGCTGGCCGTCGGGGCGCACCTGGTCGAGCAGCGCGGTGACCTGCGGCATGAAGCCCATGTCGGCCATCTGGTCCGCTTCGTCCAGGACGGTGACGCCGACCTGGCCCAGTTGGCACGCGCCGCGGTCGATGAGGTCCTTGAGCCGTCCGGGCGTCGCCACGACGACTTCCGCTCCGCCGCGCAGCGCGCTGATCTGCCGGCCGATGGACATGCCGCCGACGACCGTGGTCATCCGCAGCCGCAGCGCGCGGGCGTACGGGGTGAGGGCGTCGGTGACCTGCTGGGCCAGTTCGCGGGTCGGGACCAGGACCAGGGCCAGCGGTTGCCGGGACTCGGCGCGCTGACCCACGATACGGGCCAGCAGGGCCAGGCCGAAGGCGAGGGTCTTGCCGGAGCCGGTGCGCCCGCGGCCCAACACGTCACGTCCCGCGAGGGAGTTGGGCAGTGTCGCGGCCTGGATCGGGAAAGGCACGGCCATTCCCTGCGTGGCCAGCGACGTCAGCAGAGCGGCGGGCAGGTCGAGCTCGGCGAAGGTTTCCACCGGCGGCAGGGCCGGAGTGACGGAGACCGGCAGGGCGAACTCGCCCAGCGGGGCCGAGGGCCGCCGACCGCCGTAGCCGCCGGAGCGGGAAGGGCCGCCGGAACGGCTCGGGGCCTGGCCGCCGCGGTATCCACCACGGCCGGAGCCGGAGCCGGAGCCGGACCCGGAGCCGGAACCCGGGGAGCGGGTGCGGGAGTAGCGGTCGGTGGAGCGAACAGTGCGGTTCACGGAGAACCTTCCTCGATGCGGTGCGTCGAGGGATCCCCGGCGGCAGACGAGCCGCACAGGGAGCACAGGAACGAACCGATGAAAGTGAATGTACGAAGCGGGCCATCTGGAGCTCTCGACGAGCTGTCCGGCCGTTCCCGCGGGCACCAGCGGTACTCACACGTTGATGGCGGACCGGGGCTGGACTTCCCCGCTGCGGCAGAGGTGCTCCTCCGGGCGGCCGGGAAGGCGCGCGGGCTGCCATGGCGGCCGGGGGCGGGGGGAAAACCAAGTAGGCCGGGGCCCGCACCCCAAGGTGCGGGCCCCGGCCTACTGCTACGCGTGAGCGTCAGGCGGGAACGATGTTCTCGGCCTGCGGGCCCTTCTGGCCCTGCGTGACGTCGAACGAAACCTTCTGGCCCTCCTGCAGCTCGCGGAAGCCGGAAGCGGAGATGTTCGAGTAGTGAGCGAACACGTCAGCGCCGCCACCGTCCTGCTCGATGAAGCCGAAACCCTTTTCCGCGTTGAACCACTTCACGGTGCCAGTAGCCATGTCATATCTCCTTCGGGGCAGTGCCCGGAGCCCGCACTGTGCGGCCTCCGCGTCGCCGCGAGGTTGCCCCATCCGGAATGCACCGGAAATACAAAAGTGCTTCCACCGCTTACAGCAGTGAAGGCACTTGAAGTCTTTGGGAACCACAACTGCAACTGGGGAAACCATAGCATGCCGCCAGCGGTAATGCTGGATCTCCGATTACTGGCCGCTAAAGGCACGAAATGCTGCGGTCGGTCTGCTGGTATTTCTGTGCCGGCGGTGTCAGATATTCCACCTGGGCTTTGACAGGGTCGGCGGACAGGACGCCGGGGGAGGCGGTCACCGACCGGCCCCTCGCGCGCAGGCGGGCGACGCGTGCGGGGGCTGGCGAACTGCCCGGTCAGCGGCGGCCGGTGGCCAGGATGACGAGGAACTGGCCGCCGCCCGGCTCGATTTCGGCGGTCACCGGCAGCCCGGGAACCAGTCGGGAGAACCGGTCCACCAGCCAATCCGCGGCCTCCTGGGCGTCCCGCCGGGTCGGACAACGGCCCACCATCTCGCGGCCCCCCTTGCGCTCCAGTCTTCCGGCAACGGTAATCAGCGGCGCGGGTTCGACCACGTACAGGCGGTCCGGCCAAGCGATGACCACCTCGACCGCGCCCTTGCGGGTGTTGCAGCCGCGGTGCGCCAGCCGCTCGGCGACCTTGGCCTTCCGGTCGGCGGTCCGGCTGTCCACGCTGGGCCCCCGCGGGTCGTTCACCGACATCTCGGGGTCGACCGGTTCGTCGCACACCCAGCACCGCCAGCCGTCGCGCTCGGCCACATCATCAAGGAGGCTCACGCGGGTAAGCTACCGTGCCCAGCCGGTGCCCCGGGCACCTGGGCCGCGGCGGGCGAGGATCCAGCCGTCAGTCGGGCAAGGCGACTCTCCGTAGCCAGGAGACCGACGAAAACCCACCTGTAATCTCGCATCAGCCGCGATGTCAGGCGGCCAATAAACGACCGCGTTCATACCCGGTCACACGGAGAATGTGAACGCAACAGGCATTGAGCCGTACGCGCGTATCGCCAGTTCATCCCGGTCGGTCTGGAATTCCCGGGCGCTGCCGGAGGCGTCATGACGGTCGACGCGCACCCTTCGTTTCCTCCGCCTGCCATCCCTCCTCCACCACGTCCCCGAGCCGCCATCCCGAGACCGTCTCTGACTATCCGTCAGCCGGACCATCCGCAGGCCACACCCTGTCCCCCTGCTCCGCTGGGGGACAGGGCAGGTGCATCGCCTGACTCGCCGCAGGTTCGGGCGCTCGAACCGTTACCACATCCGAGCCGGTACCACCTTGCGGCATCCGGGGGCGTGGGATCTTCCGTTGCTGATCTTCCGTTCACGCTCGCTCTGCGCGACGAAGAGGCCACCCCCCGGGAACTGGAAGCTTTCCCAGCCGCCTTCAGTCTGCGAGTTCTGTGGCGGGGGCTGGATTCGTAGTCACCTGTTTGACCGGTCCGGCAGGCGTGGGCACGCGGGGAGCCGCCTACTGGGGATGGGTGCGTGGTGCCGGGCCCGCTTTACGAGTCGGCTTCCGGGACCCGCGGAGATCTGTTCGCACGAAGGGATGTTCCTGTGCCAAGTCAACTCACGCGTGGCAAGCGGCTTGCACTGTGCGCTGCCGTAGGAGCGGTTGTGGCGGCGGGGGGTGTGGTTGCTCTGGGCTACGGTACGGCCGCAGCGGTTCCGCAGGCAGCGGCGCGGCACACCGTATCGCCGAACCCCTGCACAGCCCAGGACCATCTGCTCACCATCGCCGTCACCACGGATGCCAAGAACGTCGCTGTCGGCGACCGCCTGTGGGACAGCCATGCCCGCTTCGTCAGGAGCACTCATCAGTCCTTCCTGGTCGCCTACGGCCTTGCGAAGGGTCCGGAGCGGGCCGACCCGCTGGACCCGGCCTCGGCGCTGACGGGTCGGACGGTGTACGTCCTCAACGAGTGCTACCGGACCAGCGCCGACATCAGCAAGCACTGGAAGATCACCTCCACGCGGTGGCCCGAGTTCCAGGCTGTCCTCGACTGGATGCACACTCCGGGCACGCAGGTGGTGACCCTGCACGACGGGCAGGTCAGAAACTCCCTCTGGTAGTCCGCGACCCGGCGGCAGTCGGGCGGGCAGGGCTGGTCGGCGCGGCGCCTGACTCTAGCTGTCGGCAGTCGACGGCCGGTTCGTCCACGTCAGCGATGCTGGGGCCTTCGGGCGGCGCCCGCTCCGGCGTCTCGCGGCCTTCGGCCGTGGCGGCGCGCAGCCCTGGGGGCGGTATTCCTGAGGCTGCGGGTTCTCGGCGACGGGGCCTCCGGGCAGGGTGAATGGGCCGTTTCCGTTGGTCGTGTCCCACGAAGATCAGGACGGCGGTCCAGTGGACCGGCGGTCGCCAGTTCTCGTATCGGGCGCATGCCAGTGGGGCGACCGGACCGGCGTCCACCACGTCCTCAGCCGCGCCGAGGAGCTCGCCGAACGGCACGATGTTCCCGACACCATGACGCCGTGCGTCTCGCTGTCCCCCTACGGCCTGACCCGTACCCGCGCCAGCGCCGCGACCGCCCACCTGGCCCTCGGCGACAGCTCGCAAGCCCTTTTCCGCGCCGGGCAATTCGCCGAGGTTCCGGCAGACCCGTGGAGCCGCGCACTCGTCAGCCTCGACGCCGCCACTGCCTACCTGGCCGTACGGGACGTAGAACGCGCGATGGAACTGTGGGCCGCCGCCATCCGGCAGCCCGCCGGACCGCCGATCCCGTCCGTCGTCACACGCGCCCACGAACTCGCAGCCCGCGCCACCGCCCGCTGGGCAGAACTGCCCTCGGTCCAGGACGACACCGAGATCCTCAGAGCCTGGTCCGCGCCCCCTGCTGTCGCCGGCGTCGCAACACCTGCCACCATGATCGCAAAGCCGGTCGAGGGAGGGACATCAGCACGTGTGGACCCGCCCGGACAAGCGGCCGTTTCCCGCCGACCCGCCGACCCGCCGCCCGACCTCGACAGTACGGCATCGGTGGCCGCACACGACTGGGCCGCGTTCACC
Source organism: Streptomyces sp. NPDC008079 (assembly GCF_042957385.1). Lineage (NCBI taxonomy): Bacteria > Bacillati > Actinomycetota > Actinomycetes > Kitasatosporales > Streptomycetaceae > Streptomyces > Streptomyces sp. NPDC008079. The sequence continues at coordinate 185 of NZ_JBIBIC010000033.1, read as the reverse complement.
GATGTGGAGGTCATGACCAACCACTGGGACGGGCCGGGCTGGACCGAAGCGACACGCGCCTACTACTGGCTCGTGCACTTCACCGATGCCCCGGACCTAGGTGTATTGACCTGGAGGGTTGTTGACGCGGGTGATGGGTGGCTGGCCGCCGAGTGCGGTGTGGGTGCGGTGGTGGTTGTAGGTGT
>NZ_JBIBIC010000032.1:0-39339 GCF_042957385.1 Streptomyces sp. NPDC008079 | reverse complement strand
GGGCAAAACCTGGTGGTGCGTCTTTTGTGGGGGTTTTTGTGTGGTTTTTCCGTTGGGCCCCCCGGGGGGCGGACAGTTCGGCGGTCGCGAACTGTCCGCCCCCGGCTACCGCTACTTTCCGTCACCGTCGAGCGGGGAGCGGAGCAGGTCGTAGCGGCCGTACCCGTCCTCGGAGTCGTCCTTGGAGATGACCCCGTCGTCCAGGAGCTGGGCCTTGAGGCGGTTCCACCAGGAGCGCTGGCCGGCCAGGTCGACCGCCATCCACAGGTCGTTGAGCTCCTTGGGCTCGAAGCCGTCCTTGCCCTCGCGGTGCCACTGGTCCAGGCGGGCCAGGATGGCGTCCCGGCAGGCGTCCGGGGACATGCGCTGGGTGTCGGCGACCAGGCCGGGCAGTTCGAAGACCGGGCTGTCGTCCGCGGGGGCGGCGACCTCCTGGTCCACGTCCAGGTCCTGGTACTCGCCGGGCTCGGGGTCCTCTTCGGTGAGGATCCGGCGCAGTTCCTCGTCCAAGTCCTCGGTCTCCTTCGCGAGCAGTTCCTCGTCGACCTCGATGTCCATGTCGTCGTCCTCCTCGTACTCGCCGGCCTGGGTGGCGCTGTACTGGGAGGCCGTGCCCATGGTGGGCGGGTGGGTGGGCTTCTGGGGGAAGGCGCCGGTGCCGGCGGCGTCGTCGGCCTCGAGCAGCGGGGTGGTGTAGAAGGTGCGGTTGGTCCACAGCGGGCCGAACGCTTCCGCGGTCGTGGCGTCCATGGGGGTGCGGACGTTCAGTCCCGCGGTGACGGCGGCCGCCAGGGTCGGGCGGTCGACGTCGAAGGTGCGGGCGGTGACCGCCCACCGCTCCTGGTCGATGCCCATGCCGGCCGCGTACAGGTAGCCGGGCTTGCGGTTGCTCCAGCCCGGGAACGCCCCGGCCTCGATCGCCTCGGGCGGCAGCACGTACTGAGCTTCCGCGCCGTCGGACAGGCCGTAGGCCATGCCGGCGGGGTGGTTGGAGCGCGCCGTGGTGTCGATCTGGTCGTGCGTGGCGCGCTGGATCGAGGACAGGAACCAGCCTCCGGTGGAGCGCAGGGTGCGCAGCACCTTGGCGTAGGCGTCGCCGTCGGCGAAGTCGGCGGCCTCCTCTCCGATGATCAGGAGGAAGTTCAGGCCGCAGCCCGGCTTCCACTTCGACAGGCCCTTGGCGGCCAGGTACTCGCCGCGGGCCTTGATGACCGGGGCCATCTGCTTGAAGAACCGGCGGGCGTCCTTCTCGGTGTCGATCACCATGTCCGCGACGTGCCGGATGTGCCCGTAGTCCTGCATGAACTTCGAGCAGTTGATGATGATGACGCTGACCTCGGTGCGGGTGCCGGCCTCGGTGGCGATCAGCGCGTTGCCGACGGTCTTTCCGGCGCCGTTGACGCCCTGCGCGATGCAGTGCTCGACGTTGCCACCGCCGGCGACCTCCTGCGGGTCGTTCAGGACGCCGGGGAGGTTGAGCTTGAGCGTCTCGCCGTCCTCGTAGCGGCCGATCTGGATCGGCATGTCGCCGAAGCCCGCGCCGAACGCGGACGGACCCGGCCACCGGGTGCCTTCCTTGAGGAGGTCGGCGACCTGGACGCGCATGGTGATCTGCGAGGCGTCGTCGTCATCGACGGTGTGGGTGATCCGGCCGGTGCCGAGCTTGAGCGCGGACGTCATCGCGGGGATGCGGCGGGCGAGTTCGTCGGCGGTCGCGCCGTCCTTCGCCTCGATCTTGGCGAAGACCGTGCCCTTGCCGTTGGACTTGGCCTCCTGCAGTTCGTGCTTGGCCAGGCCGATCTCCGCCTCCAGCGTGGCCCACTTGCCGCCGGTCTTCTCGCCTGCGGCCTTCTTGTGGAGCTTGGACCACAGGTTGTTGCCGATGGACAGGCCCGCCCCGACCAGCAGCCAGCAGCCGATCGTGGTGCTGGACTCCAGCCCCACGACCGTGCCGAGCGTCGCGCCGGCGGTGACGGCGGTGGTGTTGACCAGGTGCAGGACCCGGGTGTCCTTGTCGCGCTTGGCGACCTCATCCATCCGGGCCACCAGCTTGGTCAGCCCCGTGCCCATTCCCGCGACCCCGAGGGCCGCCAGGGCGAGCGAGGTGGGCTGCTGCGCGAGCACGGCGTGGGCGGTCTCCACCAGGAGCGGGCCGCCCACGGTGACGGCCCACGGGCCGCCGTAGGTGAGGTAGAGCTGCCGGTCGCTGACCTGCTCATCCTCGGTACGGACGTCGATCTTCTTCGACGCGGAAGCGCGGCGGGGCATCAGGCGACCCTCCCGCCGGCCTCGCCCGGACGCCCGGCGGAGCCGGTGCTGGGCTTGTCACCGATGGAGAAGCCGGGCTTCTTGCCCTTGCCCTCGCGGGCCTTCTTCTCCGCGTCCAGCTCGGGCTGGATGAAGTGCTTGACGAAGCTGGCGTACATCTTGATGCCGCTCAGCCCGAGCACCTTCGCCGCGGACGCGCCGGTCTTCAGGTGCGCGCCGACCAGCTTGCTGCGGACCTTGGACTGCACGCCGAAGGTGAACCACTTGCCCTTGTACTGCGCGAGGATCGCGGACACCATGTCGGCGTCCATCGCGACCCGCATGTGCAGCTCCAGGCCGATCGCGCGCAGGATCCGCGCGTACTGGTAGAGGTCCCGGTCGGTCCGGAACTCGATCTTCTCCAACTGCTGTACGAGCTGGGCCAGGTTGCTGGCCAGCTTCTCGCCGTCGCTGTCGCTGTCGCTCATTGCGGTCCTTCCAGAAGGGGGCGGGACGGAATTCCGGGGGCTGTCACCTCCCCGCGGCGCCGGGCCGGGGCCCGGCACCACAGGCAGGCGGCAGGTTCACCGGTGGCTGCGGGTGTAGCTGGCCGGCTGCGTCGTGCCGGACTGGGTGTGCGAACTGGCGTCGTGGATCGCGTTGCTGACGCCGGAGCCGAAGGCGTTGATGCCGCTCGCCAGGGGCGAGGCGGCCAGCGCGTAGCCGAGCACGACGGTGCAGATCGCCAGCGGCATCCGGACGTCCATGCGCCAGGACACGAACACGCCGACGGCGGCGAACACCACGATGGGCAGAGTGATCATCGAGTCCTCCAGGACTTCGGGGAGGGCCGAGCAGAACGAGGGAGGCTCCCTGCGTTCTCCGCGCCACCGCCCGGGAAGGGGCCGGCCGGTGGCACGGGCAGCGCAGGGCTGCGGAACAGCGGTTCAGGCGGCGGCGACGTGGTCGGCCTGGCGGCTGCGGCCGTCGGCGCCGGCCGGCCGGTGCGGGGCGACGATCTGGCCGTCGGGCAGCAGCTCGCCGGTGTCCTCGAAGACCAGGACCGAGTTGCACAACAAGCTCCAGCCCTGCCCGGGGTGCGCGGCGATGGTCTGCGCGGCCTCGCGGTCGGGGCTGTCGGCGGTCGGACAGGTCGGGGTGTGCGTGCACAGGGAACTGGCCATGGGTGAACTCCCTCGGGCGGTGGCGGTGTTGAGGTGCGGACCGAGCGGCTGGTGCGGGCTGCGGTCCCTGCGTTCTCCACCGCGGCCGCGCCCCGTGGGGCCGGCCGCGACTGGGCAGCGCAGGGCGGCGGTGGTTCAGCCGGTGCGGAAGCCGGCGTAGGTGCCGGGCGCGGCCTTCGGCACGTGCATCACGGTGTCGACCGCCGCGAACAACGCCCCGCCGACGGCGGCCGCCGCGGCCAGGCCCGGGTGTCCGATCTCGGCGACGATGCGGGCGGCGCCCTGCGCGGCGTACGACGCCTTGAGCGTGGCGGTGTCGCCGTCGGTGACGGTCATGATCCGGTCGTACAAGCTCATCCGGACTCCTGGGATTCAGGTCAGCGGCGCGGCTGCTGGCGCCGCTGCTCAGCGAGGTAGGCGTCCTGCAGACGGCAGAACCGCTCGTAGATCGGGGCGCCGACCTCGCACGGCTGGTCCGGCTCGCAGGCCGAACAGGTGCTGGTGTGGGCGGTGTTGGCCTTGTCGGCGGCCATGTAGCGCCGGTAGAGGTCACCGGGCTTGGGCTGGGGCACTGGATTCCTTGTGGTCGGTGCGCCGAGGCGCGCGGTGGACATCCGCGACCAGGTGGCCGGCCTCCCACGCCTTGGCGGCCGCCGCGGCGGCGACGGCGAGCAGGGCGCGGACTGCCGGATGGGCGGGTCCGAGAGCGGTGAGGGCCCGTGCCGCGCGGTGCTGGGCGGCGCGGGCCCTGGATATGCGGCTCAGCGTCAGGAGCCGTTCTGCCGACAGGCGGGGCAGATCCCGCCGTTCCAGTCGTCGAACCAGCCCTGGCAGACGCTGCACTGGCCGTCGCCGTCGACCGGCGCCAGGACGACCAGGACTGCGACGGCCGCCCCGGACAGGCACTGGCACCTCCAGAACCCGCAGATGCCGCAGGCGTCGTTGAGCGCCGCCTGGACGATGGATCCGAACGCCGCGTCTTCGGCGTCCTCGTAGCCGTCCCGGTCGTCCTCGCGCTCGATGTCGTCGATGACGCCCGCGACCGGGACCGGGAGACGCAAGTGCAAGCGCCGGGGCTGTGCGAAGGAGATCGCGGCGGCCGGAGGCGCCGCTAACATCGTGGTCAAGGTCGTACCTCGCTCTGTGTCAGGAAACGGGTCCGCGACCTGTGACGACCCCGGGGGGCTACCCGGGGTCGTCGTCGCGTTCGGGCCCTGTGGCCCTCTGCCGCCGCCGCCCGGTTGGCTCGGGGCGGGCGGCGGCGACAGGCAGTCCCAGGACGGACGTACGGGCGGGTCAGGACTCCTGGAACTCGAAGACGTAGAAGACGCCGACGCTGCCGTGCAGCGTCGCGATCGACATCGGCCGGCCCTCACGGTCGGTCAGCCGCTCACCACGGGCGTCCTCGGTGTAGACGACCGGGGTGAAGCCGGTGAACGTGTTCGCACCGAGCGTGCGCAGCGCGTCGGCCTCGCTGATCGGGTGCGAGCTGCGCTGCTCCGGGAACGGGCTGAGGTAGTGGCTGGTGATGCTGCTGTAGTCGGGCTTGGCCAGGGACTTCATGTGCTCTCCTGCCAGATCGGATGAAAGGCTGGAGCGCGGTTGCTTCCTCCGGGCTCCCCACCGCCCACCGGACCACGCGAGGCGGTACGGCGGGCGACTGGGCAGCGCGTGGCTGCGGATGGATGATTGGCACATGGCCAAGAGGCGTGTGCCGAAGTTCGTTCGCGAGCGGATCGCCCGCGCGAACCTTGCGAAGTTGCAGGCGGCAGAAACTGCCCGCCAAGAACGGATCTCCAGCACTGGCGATGAGGTTCCGCCAGGGCCGGACAGGCCTTCGCAATCGGTGCGCGCCGTGCCAAGCAGTGTCGAATCCAACAGACGACGGCACTGACGGGTCACGAACGCGGTTGGTGCTCGTGCTGTGCTGGCGTGGCCAGCACGTCGCCCCGCTTGCGGGCGGCAATGTGCGTGCATGTCATTCATGGGCCGCGCCGTGCGGCTGACCAGGCGGTCATGCGGCGCGGGCAAGGACCTAAAGGCCCACGTCAGTGGGCAGTTCGAACTAGCCAGGGACATACCTGGGGTTCCACCGGGCCGGATTACGGAAATCCCGGCTTCAGTCCTTGCTCCTCTGTGGAGTTGTGAAGGAACGAGCGCTCCCCGTCCGGCCCTGGTGGGGGCTTTCCGGGCGCTAGGCAACCTGTGGGATCTGGCCGCTTCTACCGCCGCCACCCGCGGGTGGCGGCGAGGGGAGAGGTCAGGACCGAGTGAGCTGAGCGGGAGAGGCGGCCGCCGCGAGGCACAGCAGGAGCTGGCCGACACCGATGAACTCCGCGGTGAGCATCAGGAGCGCCATCACGCCGGTGAGCACGGCCACGCCCAGGGCGGCGACTCGCGGGCTCGGTGCGGGGTTCACGCCGCGACCGCCGTCTCGATCGCGACCGACGCGGCCGGACGGGCGGGGAGCAGCAGCGGGGCGAAGGGGATGAGCGCGTCGACCAGGAGCTCCCGGACGCGCTGCGCGATGGTCGGGTCGTCCGCGGCGATGTCGGCGGCGGCGAGCAGCCGGTCGTGGCGGGCCTGGATCGCGTCGGCGGCCGCGAGGTCGTCCAGGCCCGCGAGCTTCTCGTGCTCCAGCAGGCCGGCCTCGTACATCTCCAGCGGCGTTCCGAAGACGACGTCCAGGTCGACGGTGAAGGCCGGCACCGGGACGTCGATCGCGTCCAGCAGCGCCAGCGTTTCGGCGTCCAGTTCAGCGGCGGGGGAGGTGCGGTTCATGAGGTGGATCTCCTCTCGGAGGGACTGGTCTCGGGAGGCGTCCCGATCGCGGTGAGGCACGGCGAGGCCGTCCCGAGGCGGCGCCTCGGTCACCTCGTTAACGAGGTTGGCACCAGTACAACCATCCTCGTTAGTGATGTCAAGTAGTTCGTTAACGATGTACGCTCGGGGGGCGATTTTGAGGCATGCCGCCGCGTCCCTGCTCAGGCCGCGATAATCAACCGCCGTAGGATCGCTAACGAGGTAGGGAGACACATGGCGGGTGAGACGGGTGCTGTGGCGCCCAAGTACCGACGAATCGCTGACGACCTGAAGGCGGCTATCGAACGGGGCGACTACGCCGCCGGCGACCGGCTTCCCGGTGAGACCGCGCTCGCTGCGCAGTACGGCGTCGCATCCCTCACTGCGCGTCAGGCACTCAAGGTGCTGAGGAACGAAGGGCTGGTGGAGACGAAGAAGGGCTCGGCTCCCCGCGTGCGCTCGTTCCAGCCGATCCGTCGGCGCGGCATTCACCGGCTGGCTCGCGATCAATGGGGCGTCGGGAAGTCGATCTGGTCCGCCGACGACAGCCGGCCTGTCACTGTCGACGTCAGCGTGGACAGCATCGCGGCCCCGGAGTACATCGCTCGGGTGCTGGAGATCGCCGATGGCGGCCTTGTTTGTGCTCGCTCCCGGCGCTTCGTGCTGGAGCGCCGGCCGGTCATGCTGGCGACGTCGTACCTGGACCTGGAGCTGGTCGCAGGGTCGGCTATCACCAGTGTCGACACCGGTGAGGGTGGCATCTACGCCCGACTCGGAGAGCTCGGCTACGCACCTGTTCGGTTCCGCGAAGAGATCCGCACCCGACTGCCTACGACGGAGGAGGCCGCCGCCCTGGAGATGCCTGTCGAACGCCCCGTGATCAAGCTGGTCCGCACCGCCTTCGCCGACGGCGGCCGGGTGGTCGAAGTGAACGAGATGACGTTGGACTCCGCCTCGTACGTCCTGGACTACGAGTTCGATGCCTAGTGACCTCTGCTCACCCACCGTTGCTCCCTCCTGACAGATCGTCTGTGGGAGCAATCACAAGGGGCGCGGCCAAAAACCAACATCACGAAGGCGTGTCCAAGCTCGCTCGCATCTCCGTTCACACGTTTTCAACATCCGCATACACACGGGATTTTGTGATGTGGATCTAGGCTCCCGGGCATGTCGATGGAGGCTCAGAGGGTGGGAAAGCACCACGTGGGGTGGCGGCCGGAGCGGCTGCGGGAGATCCGCGAAGCCCATGGTTTGACCTTGGAAGAGGCTGGCGAGCAGCTGCGCGAGGTCGCCGAACGGGCGGCGCTCAAGGGCGTGCCGGCAGCGAATCCACAGACGCTGTGGCAGCACGAGCAGGGCGAGGTATACCCCGGTCCGCACTACCGGCGGGCGTACGCGTTGCTGTACCGCGCCACGGACAGTGAGCTCGGCTTCCGCAATGCGCTGCCCGGCGAGGACATCCGGTACCCGCTGACGCCGATGGACGACCAGCGCAATGGCGCTCACGTCCTGGCAGTGGAGCGGGCTGTCCATCGGATCGCGCCCGGCAGCGGGGACGCCGATGGCCACATGGCGCTGCAGCAACGGATCATCGACGCCTGGCGGCGGCGACACACCGGTGGCGATCCTCACCGCCCGTCAGTGGTGCTGGTCGGCGGCTACGCCGGCAGCGGGAAGACGGAGTTCGCACGGTTCGTCACGCAGCTGACGGGGTGGCCGCTGCTGGACAAGGATCCGCTGACCCGCCCGCTGGTGGAGCAGCTGCTGATAGCGCTCGGGGGAGATGCCAACGACCGGCACACCGACCTGTACCGCGAGCGCGTGCGGCCGGTGGAGTACGACTGCCTGATGCAGGCGGCGTGGGCGAACATCAACTGCGGGATCTCCACGGTGCTCACCGCGCCGTTCATCGCGGAAATGACCGATGAAGCGTGGATGCAGCGCCTGGTCAACAAGTGCGCCGCAGTCGGCGTGGACGTCGCGCCGATCTGGGTGCAGTGCGACGTCGACTCAATGCGCGAGTACATCAACTTCCGGTCCGCGGCACGGGACGCCTGGAAGCTGCAGCGGTGGGAGGAGTACATCGCCACCGTCGACCTGGAGCTGCGGCCGGCGGTGCCCCACATGGTGGTCGACAACCGCCTCGGCACGGCCATCTCGCTTGCTGACCAGGCGCGGCATGCGATCGGGACGGTGCACTCGTGAGCGGGAAGCAGGGCGTGATCCTGTACGGACCGCCGGCGGCGGGCAAGGACACCGTCACGCGGGAGCTGACCAAGCTGGCGGCGCGCTACAGCCAGTTCGCCCGGCTGAAGGTCGGCGCGGGCAAGGCCGAGGGCTACCGCATGGGCAATCCCGAGCAGCTGCACGAGCTGGAGACGGCGGGCGACGTCGTCTACGCCAACGCCCGGTACGGCAACACCTACGTCATCGACCGGCCCGGCCTGGACGAAGCGTTCGCGGCCGGGGTGCCCGTGGTGCACCTCGGACAGGTTGACGGCATCCGCGCCCTGGTCGACGGGTACCCGGCCGCCTGGGTCCGAGTGCTGCTGTGGTGCCCGAAGGACATCACCGAGCAGCGGTCGCGGGGTCGCGGCGACGCCGACACCGAGCAGCGCTTGGCGGCGTGGGACGCCACCCAAGAGGACGTCGACGCGCACCCGGAAGTGGATTGGGATCTGCGGGTAGAGACGGTGGAGACGTCGCCGGCTGCTGCCGCGCGGCTCATCGATGAGTGGCTGCGGGCGGGGGCGGCGTCGGCATGAGCGGCTACGGGTGGGCGAGTTGGTCCAGGGCGTCGTTGAGCGTGAGCTCGGCGTCGTCCTTGGCGTCGTCCCACCGGGCCAGGGTGGCCGCTGCCGCACGCAGCATTTCCGGCGGCAAGCCGGCGGCCGAAAGCATGTCGGCGACTTCCTCCATCTCCGGCCCCCACCGCCAGGCCCGCGCCGCCGCCTTCGCGACGTACTCCGGCTCGGCGAGGTACGAGTCGGAGCGCCGGGAGGCGATGTCGCGCAGCTCCTGGTCCACGCCGTGCTCGCGGGCCAGGGCGTACGACAGCGCCACCAGCACCCGCGACGTCTTCTGGAAGCTGGCGTACGCGAGCTTGAGCGCGGACGCCTGCCCCACCTGGTCGCCCAGCACCTTCGTACGCACCGCAGTTCCGTCGAAGAGGTCCTCGATCTGTGCGGCCGCGGCGGCCGGGCCGGACAGGTACAGCGTCGGCGTCTTCCCGCGGACCGGCGGCGAGCCGACCACGCCGCCGTCGACGACGGCCCGGGCCCGGGTGAGCAGGGCGGCGATGCGCTGCGCCCGCTCGGAGCTGATGGCGTTGGCCTCTACGTACACCCCGGCGAAGCCGTGCCCGGCGACCTCGCGCGCGAGGTCTTCGGCAGCCGCCGGCGGGCACAAGCTGATCACCGTGTCAGCCCGCTGCAGCAGTTGCTGCAGCGTATCCACCGGTTCCAGGCCGAAGCGGGCGGCGCGCGCGGCACTGGCAGCGCTGCGGCCTTCTGCGCACCACAGGACGCTGGTGGCGTTGGTCGCGGCGCACGCCGCGACGGCGGCGCCCATGCTGCCGGGGTGGAGGATGCCGACGGTCTCTTCCACAGGGCTACTCCGGGCTGGTGGTGAGCAGGAAGTCGATGGCACCGATGACGTCGTCCACGGTCTGGTGCGGGGCGGGGACCTCGGGAGGCCATGGGCGGCCGCGCAGCCAGATGGTGCGCAGGCCAGCCTGGTGGCCGCCGCCGATGTCCGCGCTGGGGTTGTCGCCGATCATCCAGCCGCCGTCCGTCAGCCGTGTTCGGCAGCGCGTGGCAGCCAGGCGGAACAAGCGGCTGTCTGGTTTGCGGACTTCAAGGTCGCCGGAGACTGCGATGCCGTCGGCCAGTTTGGTAATGCCGGTGGCAGCGAGTTTGGCGCGCTGGATATCCGAGGCGCCGTTGGTGACGATGCCGATCGTCCAGTCGTCGGCGCGCAGGCGGGTCAGGCCCTCGAGCACGGCCGGGCGGCAGGTGACGGAAGCGGCCATCCGGTCGACGTAGTCCTGCCAGAGCTGGCCTGCGGATTCACTCAGCGCGAAGGTGCTGCAGAGTCGCGCGAAGTCGTCGGCGTAGGCCCGGTCTGCCAGTTCGGCCAGCAGCCAGTTCCGGATGTCCGGTCCGTACCGGTGATGAGCGCACAGACCCGTGACGGCGTCACCGAACGCCGCGCGGCGGTCGACCAGTGTGCCGTCCAGATCGAAGAGGGCAAGTCTCTGCACGCTGCGACCCTAGCGATCGCACCTTTTCGCTGGGCATCGTCGCTGCTCAGAGGGCCGATCGGTAGGGGTTTGCAAAGTAAATGCTTTGTATCCACCGCGGGCGTCTTGGGCTACGGTCCGGGCCTGCGGCCGCCCACCCACCTCGAGGTGTGTAGGCGAGCTGAAGCCCGGCGGCGTACGGTCGCCGTTCCCGGACGCGGAAGGGAGGCAGCAGACATGTTCGGCAACTTCGTCCCGTGTGGCGGAACGTGGCGGAAGGTCAGTGCGCGCCTGGCGGGATGGCAGGCGGGTGTTTGGCGCGGGCGGCCCATCGTGCCAGCTGCAGCCCCGAGGATGATCCGTATGTCTGCATGCCTGGTGACGACACGTCATGCCCCCGTGCACGCTGAGTGGTCGCCAACCGATAGGGTGACCCCGAACGTTGATCCACAGGAGAGTGGCCCCGTCGACCGGCTTGGGCAAGCCGGGAGGGGCCACAACGGCCAAGGACCTTTTGCGACGGGGTCCGAGGCCAGTGCCGAGCACCCTTATCCAGAGGAGGGCGCCGACGTGATCAGGGTACCCGTACCCGGCGCCGACGACACCGCACCCCGCCGTGGGGTCAGCAGCGATGCGCTGCTGACCCTTCGCCGGGGCGTTCGTGTTGCCCACACGCACGTCATCCCGGTCCGCACCTCTGCTGAGGGGGCCGGGATGACGTAGGTCTCGGGCGGCCTTGCGCCGCCGGGGTTCTGGCCTGCAAGACGATCCCCATCGTCTTGGGCTGAGCGCCCCATCTGCCACCGAAGGGTTGGGAAGCCCTCCGAAGGAATGTCCGTCCGGTTGCCGCCGGTCAGACGTTCGATCTTGGTTCTCACCGAACCGCACCACCCGCTGAGGCGGTGCCATTTTGCGTAGCCGTCTCCGTGAAGGAAGGCCGCTGCCATTTTGCACGTGCACGAGCAGGTGCGCCAGTTCTGGCGTGCGTGGAGTCCTGCGTTTCAGCCATCCGAGCGGCCCGAGCGGCCCGGGCACGGCTACACCGTGGCGTACATCACACGGCGTTGTGTCCCCGGGTCGGCCTGTGGAACTGATCGAAAGTCGTTCCTCCCTGCCGTCACACGGTCGGCGATTCCGGCACCTGTAGAAGACGTGAGCACCCCTTCGTCCACAGGCGGCCCCTGCGGGGCCTGCGTTCCGCGTCCTCTATCCACAGGTGACCTGGTCCACGGTCGCCGAATGACCTGTGTCCCGACGCCGGCCCGGGTGGACCGATGAGCACCGCGGCGGCGACGGCCGCTGTGCCGTCGCCGCGCTGTCCCGGCCTGCCGGTCGACGACGCGGTCGACGCGCTGCCGGAGCTCACGGAGCTGTTCGTACCGGAGGCTTCCCACTGGCTGTCGACGACGTCGTCGCGGCTGGCGATGGACGGCTACAGCTGGATGCAGGCGGTGCACTGGGTGGCGGGCAGCGGCCTGTACCAGCCGCGGCGTCACCACCGGTCCGGGCCGCGCTCGTTCGGTCCCACGACGGTGCGGGTTGCCCAGGAGCTGGCGAAGTTCGTCCAGTGCCGTCCCGGGATCGAGTTGCTGATGGCGCGCACGGGTCTGTGCAAGCGGTCGGTGGAGAACCACCTGCGGATGCTGCGGGAGACGGGCCTGCTGGTGTGGGTGTTCCAGGGGACCCGGGAGAAGGGCGGGGACCGGAAGGCGTCGGAGTTCGTGCTGATGATCCCGCCGGAGTTCGACGCGGCGCTGGGGATCCGCACGGTGCAGCGGCATGAGGCGGCGCCGGACTACACGCGGGCGGTGGCCGGGATCGGCGAGGCGGGCCGGGTAACGATGGCGAAGCTGGCTCAAAAGGCGGCCCGTAAGGTCCGCAAGCCGCGGGCGAAGGTCTCCTCGAAGGGGTCGGTGAAGTCCTCGCTGATGCCGCCGGCGCACGCCGGGAACAGCGGCCAGGAGCCGGTTTCCGGCACGGATTTGGGTCAGGGCCGTTGCACCCCAATGCAGGGTGGTACCTCAATGCTTTCCACTGCCGGTACTACCACTGATCCCTCTGAGGACAAGCTCGCCAGCGGGCAGCACAAGTCGTCTCACCCGAAGAAGGCCACGCGCGCGCCGAAGAAGCGCAACCGGGTCGGGCAGCGGTTCGTGCTGGCCGGGGAGCTGGTGCGGCGGGTGCCGTGGCTGCGTACGGCCTCGAAGGCCCGGATCGCGTGGGTGGTCGGCGAGGTCTCCGACGCGGGCTGGACCGCCGATGACGTCCTGGCCGCCCTGGACCTGCGCCAGGAGCCGCCCGGCGGCGTGAAGCGCGCATCCGGGTTCCTCGCGGCCCGGATGCGCGGCATGGCCACCATGCCCGGCTGGACCACCAAGCAACAGCGCCAGGTACAGGTCGACCACCGCACCGCCGCCGTCGACGCCGCCCGCAAGGACCGCATCCAGCAGCTCCGTGACCAGCAAGAACGCACCGAGAACGCCTGGCAGAAGCCGCGCAGCGCCGCCGTGCAGCGTGAAGTCGACCAGCTGATCGAGCAGGCAGTGAGGCGACCCTCGTTGCCGGCCGACAACGAGCCGGGGCTGCCGGAGCTGACAGGGCTGGAAGACATGACCGCAACCGAGGCCGCGGGCATGCGCAAGGCGGCGGCCACGGAGCTGATGACCGGCAAGACGACGCTGATCGGCGCCGCCGTCCGGTACTGGGGGCCGGCGGTCGCGGAGAGCATCTACGGCAGTGACCTGGTCCAGCGGGCCCGGCAACTGGCCTTCATCACGTCGCTGAGCACCGTCGGCACCATCAGGGGGCACCAGTGACCAGCACCGGGCCCGGCAGCCAGGGCAGCGGATCTGCCGCATGCCTGCATCGGCAACGGCCCGGCGCGTACCGTGAGACGACGCCCCTCAAGGAGGCCCGGATGAGCGCGCAGCCCGACCACGCACCCGTTACGCCCTACGCCCCCGCCCCCGGGGCGCCAGCGGAGCTGCTTGCCCAACTGCGCGCGGACCGGCGCGCGGACCGATGGGTGCCGGCGTTCGAGCGGCAGTGGGCGGCCGCACTGGAGGAATCCCGCGCCACGTTCTCCCTGGCACCTCTGTACGAGGTCGTCCAGGACTGGCAGGCCCGCCTGGCCCACGCTCCGGCCGTCGACGCGTTCATCGCCTCCGGCTACGACGACAGCGACGCCATCGACATGGCGGAGCTGCGGGGAAGGCGCCGGTGACCCCACAGCCGTACGCGGTCCGCTTCTCAGCGCCGGCCGCGAAGGTTCTCGACAGCCTGCCCGAGCACGTCGAAGACACCGTGTGGGACGTCCTCGATGCCGCCGCCGGCGACCCGTGGGGCTTCCAGCAGTGGCACCGCGACGACCCCGAGGGCGACGACGTCCGCTACGCGGCTGTCGGCCAGCTCTCCCTCATCTACTGGGTCAACCGACCCCTACGCCGACTGACCGTCCTGAACATCGTCTGGCTCGGCTGACCCGGCCCGGCAGCATCCTGGCCAAGGGGGCCCTACCGGCTGCTGTCCTGCTCGGCGGCGGTCTGACGCTTGGCCGCGGCCAGCACCCGGTGGACGAGTTGGACGCGCTCGCGGTGCGGCACGGCCGACGTCGTCCCCTTGCGGATCACGCACCGCTTCTCCGGCGCGGCCTTGCAGCGCGGGCACGTCACCTTCGCCCACAGCTCAGCGTCTTCCTCGCCCGGCTGTCCGGGCCGGGCGGGGCTGGGCTCCGGCTTCGGGCAGTCGCCCGCGAGGTGCGCGGGCTTCCCACGTTCCGAGCGGCGCCGGACGTCTTTGTCGATCGGGTACCCGCACATCGCGCAGATGAGGGGGCCGCGTCGGCGCGCGGGCCGCCGGGAGGGCTGCGGCCTCTGTGCGGGAACCGTACTGCTGGTACCGTCGACGCGGGTGACCGTCACCTCCGACGCCGGCGGGACGTCGTAGGACGGCAGGCGCGGAGTCGCTGTGTGCGTCTGGCCCTTGCGGCCTCCGCGGCCGGGGCGGGTGGTCATGGCGGCAGCGTAGCGGCGGGGGGCCGCCAGACGGCGAGGCTGCGGCGCCGTACCGCCCGTACGGGCGACACCGCCCCGGGTGCCGCCCGCTGAGACTGCCGGTCAGCCCTCGTCCAGCTCGTCCAGGCCGCCGACCACGGCCGCGTAGTGCACGGCGAGTTCGTCCGACACGATCTCGTCCAGCAGCTCGTCGTACTTCCCGTCGTCCTGCTCCGATCTTGCCGCACGCCTCCGGTCCGATCAGGGAGGCAGGCACTCACGGGCGCGGAGATCCGCCATCTGCCTCATCAGGCAGACCTGCTGCTTTTCGGGCATGGCGCAGGGCCTCCTCGATCAGGTCGGCCGCTTCGGTCCACTGCTCGTCGTTCCCGGTGCGCGGCACCCGTGCCGCACCGGCCAGTGCCCGCACCGCGGCCCGGGCCTCCTGCGCCCACAGGGTGGCCGGGCCGGTGAGGTCGGCGTCCATCGCCTCGCACTCGCAGCCTGGGAACGAGCACGCGTGGCCGGAGAGCGACCGGCCGGGGCAGCGCACCCAGTCGGAGAGCACATAGGGGTCGTCCTGGCCGAGCACCACGGCGACCGCGGCGGCCAGCGGGCGGCCGTCGGGCAGTTCGCCGGCGCGAGCGAGAGCCGTTCCTGCCACCCACAGCACTTCCCGCGACTCGTCCCACGGATCACCGTCGTAGGCGCCGGCCAGCGCCCACGCTCTGTCAGCCTGTGCACGCAGGGCCTGCCGCTCGGCCTCGGAGAGGCGGTCGTGCTGGTACCAGATCAGCCCTTCCAGCCGCTCCGCCTCGTCGAGGTGGGGCGCTCGCCAACGCTCGGCGCGGAAGATGTCGTCCAGGCGGCTGGCCGCCCATCCGAACCCCGCGGTGCGGACCGCTGCGTAGAGCACTTCGGAGGGCCGCTGTGAGCGCCGTAGCGCGGCGGTGTAGTTCACGCCGGTGGCCTGCTGGATCTCACGGGCCCGCTGGGCGGCGGTGGAACGCTTGGGCATCGTCTGCCTTCCCGGACAACCCGCGCCTGTCCGTAGGCGATACTGCCGGTACGGAAGAGGCACGGATCTCGGAAGACCTTGGCCGAAGGGCTGACCCGGCGCGGGCGGGGTTCAGCACGGCGAGTGGCGTGCGTGGCTGCCGCATGAAACCTAGCAGGCCAGATGACCCCCTGCCGGGAGGGGAGTTGCGGCGTGTCGCCCGCTACCGCGCTGCGCACGATCGTGGTCGTGGCGTACATCGAGGTCTGATCCTCGTCTCCTCATCGGACGACCTGCTGTTCTATGCGGGATAGGCCGTGGACGAGGGCGGCGCGCCAGACCTCGCCGGGGGTGATGATCCTGGCGGCGAGGCGGTGGTATTCGGCGAGCGCGTCGGTGTCGCATCCGGGGCGGTGGGGCCGGTTGGGCCGGGCGTCGGGGTAGCGGTCTCTCCAGTCCGAGAGCAGTCCGACCTCCTTCCCGCATGCGGCCCAGCAGCCGGCCCGCACGGTCAGCACAAGATCAACGGGTAACCGGACACTGATCGCCGCGGGGCCCGCAGGATTCGGAGAGCCCGGCCACCGGCCTCGGGACTGCCGCGGCTGCGTCGGCCAGTCCTTGTTCCAGCCTCGGGTCTCGATCTCCTGGACGACCCCGCCGGTCACCAGGGCCTCGATGCTGTCCGCCAGCTCACCCGCTCGCCGCAGCCGGGCCTTTTCCTCCTCCCACAAGTCCCGGCGCGCCCTCGCCTCTCGTCCGGTGAGGCCGCGGGTGTTGGCGAGCTCGTGCGCACGGACCCGCTCGCGTTCCTTGGCGAAGTACGGCTTGAGCGCCGTGAGCGTGGTCCTCGTGGTGCTCGGCACCGAGATGGTCACGGGGATCTTGCCGACGTTGTTCCCCAGCGTGGTCATGTCGTCGGCCGCCGGCTACGCCTCGTCGGCGGCCGACGCCGCGTTGCCGTACATGCCGCGCAGGTTCGCAACGGCGAGGGCGGCGGTCTTGCGTACCGCGTCCGGGGTCAGGCCCAGCTCGGCGCCGACGTCGCTGGAGGTCCTGTTCTCCAGGTAGACCATGGTGATCACCTGGCGCTGACGGCGGGGAAGACCGGTGATCTTGATCAACAGCTCTTTGATGTTCTCGTTGCGGAGGACCACGGTCTCGGCAGACTCCGCCACGGCGTCCGTCGGCTCGAAAAGCTCGGGCGTGCTGACCGGCGTCTCCCGGCTGCGGGCCTGCCGACGCCACGAGTCGAACAGGGCGTTCCGGGCGCTGGTCAGCAGGAGGGCGCGAACGTTGCCGACCTCGTGGCCCCGGGCGTACTGCACGTACTTCCAGCCGACGTCGGCCAGCACGTCGTCGGCCTCGTGGTCGTTCAGGCCGCGGGAGCGCAGGTACTTCCGGATGACCCCCTGATGCAGGACGAACTCCCACCAACGGCGGTCGATCTGCTCGTTGCTGTCCGGCCCGGATGCGGACAGGGCTGTTGCCCCGTCCGCATCCGCAGACGGGGCAACAGGCCGGGCACCGGTGGGCACGGTTACCAGCCGAACGAGAGCTTGCGCTTGCCGTTCTTCCGCTTCAGCACCATCTTCTCGGGCATCAGCCCACGGAGCGCGCCCGCGAAGCGGTACGCCACGCCGTAGACCATCTCCGCGGCCAGCAGTGCGATCGCGACGGCGAGCGCGCGCTCCAGGGAGTTCTGCCAGTGCGCGTCACCGTGCACCACGCGCGTGACCTCGACCACGATGATCGTGATCTTGACCGTCCTTCGGCCGTGGCGCCGCCACGGGGTCGGCCGCTCCACACATTGCGCCACCTGCAAGGTGTGCGGACGCACCTTTTTCGCCATTACGTCTCCTATGTTGCGAATCACCCCTGCTGATCGGCGCCTTGCTGACACTGGGAAGAGCCGTTGCCGAGACCCGAGGGGTGTTGAGTGTCCGTCATAGTGCTCCACCGCCAGCGCTCCGTCACCTCGGGTGAGGGCAGCTGCCGGATGAGAGGCAAGTTTGAACCGTGCAGGCAGAGGAGCCGACGACTGGCAGGACAGCCGTACCGCGAGCGCCGGATCGTGACGTAGATGACACGACCGTGCTTCGCGAATCTGAACCGGGGTCCGCCGCCTTCGGCTCTTCCCAAAGCGGCAGCGGCGGACCCGGTAGGAGACGTATGGCGATACGTCTTCACTCCCATAGCCGTGCGCGGGGCCAAAATCAGGACATGCGTGTGGCGCACGTCACACCGCTGAACGAGGGCCTGTAGGGCCGCCTCCCGGGGCCATGCCGGAAAGGCTGCTGAAGCGGTACGGGGGCAGTCTGTACACGGCGGTGCGCCCGTGAGAGGAAGGTGCGGCGGAACAAATCTCTGGGCCGGGCTGCGGGGCCAGGCCTGCTGTCGCTCGGCGCAACCGGCGCCGGTCTACCGCTGTCTGGTGGTCAGCCGTACCGGAGCCAAGGTCGCCTCTTCCACAGGGAGACCGTGGCTACGGAGCATGCACCAGGTGTCCTCGAGCCGGGCGATGCCCACCCATATCTCAGGCGTCACGTGATGGACGTCCAGCTCGTAGCGACCCCAGCTGGCGGTCACCTCATGCGTGGTCCAGACGTCGGGACGCGTCTGTGTGAGCGCTGCCGCCACGGCACTCTCGAAATCCTCCCCGCCTGTGGTCAGGCCTCCGGCGGGAGATGTTCCGTGCGTATCGACCAAGATGTGGCGCACGGTGTTTTCCAGGGACTGTTGCCGGAACATCGCGAGGTCCGTCGTGTACTGGCGAGGCTGGCTGGCGACGACAAGCCGACGGCCGCTCTCGTCGGTATGGCTGATCGTGTAAGGAGGCGTCAGATGCTTCCAGAGGACAACGCCCCCGCGGCGGCTTCGTACGCGCTGGTTGAGGTGGCGTCGGCCGCTAAAGCCAGGTCCGAGTCCATAGACCACAGCCGGTTCATCCGAGTACGGCTTGCCGGTCATTGCCTGTTGTAACTGGCGGCGTCGTACCCACTTCGCGAAGACCATGAGATAACCGTAGCCCGCTCCCCCGTACCGGGGAAGCGGGCCGAATCCACCAGGCTAGACCGCGCACGCCAGTTCAGCTATGGACGGTAATGCAGGGCGTTCCGCCCTCGGAGCCGCCCCAGTAGTTGCACAGTTTGGTGCCGTCCTTCCATGAACGCGGCAAGTCGTCGAACCTTGATTGGTAACGGCCAGCGCCGTACCACGGCTGGTAAAGGACCTCCAGCACGGTCGTATTGACGATGTAGCTGGCTGGCACTGTCCCGGCGGCGCAGGAACAGAAATAGGCGTCCGTGGTCCAGTTGCTGACTGTGAGACCGGAGCCGGTGACTTCGATGCAGGTGGCGAAGGCGCTGCCTGTTGGATTGCATTTGCTGGCGCTGTTGGGCGAAACCGACGATTTGACGGCCGACTGAGAGACGCCGGGGAGGTCCTTGACGTGACCGACCAGGACGTACTCCGGGTAGTGCGTCCCCTGGGGCGGCTTGGGCAGAGACGGTGAGTCTCCCGGCACACGGGTGAGCGTCACCTGCTGGTTCCCTTCAATGTGGGTTCCAAGCTTGACGGAGGAGATCCACGAAAAGTCATCGGGCGAGGCATGGGCCGATGCCGGCCCACTCCATGCGAGAACAACCGCGAACGCGATCGTTAGCGCACCGAGGAGCTTCGAAATCCGAAAGCGTAAAGTCATGCGACTCCCTTCGGTCTATGGTGTCGAACAATAATATTCGCCCGACTTGGAGAGACGATTCTTGTCGAGCCGTCGGAACAGGAAAGCCAAGAACGCCACCTTGGCTGATTCTTTACTGCATATGACTCAAATCATCGCGGAATATTGCACTCCGAATGAAATGGGAATATTTCAGTCCGAGCGGAATTTTATATTTCGCTTCAGGTGACGTCTGCGCCGACCGGCATAACTGCAGGCCGGGGCCCAAGGCAGACCACACGCCGACGTTATGGAGCAGACGACGGGCGGGCGGCGTCGTGGGCCGACCGGCTCGCCGACGCTGCGGAGCAGGTGAGGGGCTGGAAGTGCGGGTGAAGGCGGTACGGGGCGCCGTGGTCTTCTCGGCCGGTGGCGCTGCCCCGCGTCCGGATTCGGTCCGTGAGGCGATCGGCGGGTCCGGCGAGTCGGGGTGGCCGGGACGGGTGCTGAACGGCCCCCGCCCGGACGGAGGCCGGGGCGGGAGCCGTGTGCGCCCGTTCCAGGATCTCGGCACGGTTCGGGCGCTGGTGCCCTTCCGAACCAGAAAGGGCGGCGGCTGTGGGGCCGTCGGGTCCATTGACGCGTGCCAGCGGGGGTGGTGCGGCGGGATCGGGCGTTTCTGCCCTCAAACGGGTACAAGGTGGCATCATCGGCGCCCGCCGACAGGGGAGTTGGGGTAGGGCCGCGGAACGTCGCCCCCTAATGTTCCGTGATCATGGATCTACGTGGAGTTATCGACCGGGCCCGGCCATGCTGGCGTCTGGTCCTCCGCCAGGCGATTCGGCACCGCCGCAGGAGGGACCCTCCGAACCGTCAGAAAGGCCCCTACCCCGATGCCCAGAAGGATGTGGTGGACCGTCGTCGCGACGACGACGGTCCTGGCGTGGAGTGTGGTGATGACCGCTCTCGGGCAGGGCGCCGCGCTCGTCGCGGTGATCCCTCCCCTGAGCCTGCTCCTGCAGCAGGTTCTCGCGAGCGGCGGCCGGGAGCCGGGGGCCCCGCCGGAGCCGCCCCCGCCCGGTGCGCCCGCGGCGGCCGGCGAGCCGCCCGCGGTCCCGCCCGCTCCGGCGGGCGGGACCGCCCCGCTCGAGCCGACCCTGCTGGCCCCGGTTCCCGGGCGCCGGTCCGTTCCGCGGGCCGGCGCTGACCGGGACGTGTGGTGACCGGCGGAAGGCCGGGGCCTAGCCTGGGGCCGATCGCCGGCCACGTCCGCGGGGCTCACCGCGCCTGGCTGGAGCCCGTCCGTACCCAGTTCGCCGCCAGCGGCCTGGCGGTCGGCGACGTCGCCCGGCAGGCCGGATACGCCAAGAGCAAGGTCAGCGAGCTCCTGCGGGGCGAAGGCCTGTATCCGACGTGGCTGTTAACGTCCAGCGTCGTGACCGTCCTGAGAATGCCCAGGACCCCGATGATGCGCCTGTGGCAGCAGGCCGCGGTCGAGGCGCACAAGGACCTCGCGTGGATCGAGAACTGCGTCAAGCAGGTCATGCGGATACCCGGCGAGGACGTCGCCCCGGTCGACCAGGCCGGCTTCATCGCCGACAGCGAACCGTCCTACATCCGCTACGGCTCGGTGTTCCTCGGCACGCCGATGGCCACGCTCGCGGTCCGCGAGACGAGCAACCTGCTGTGGCTGCGCTGGGACGAGATCCTCGGCAGCCCCGACCTGCACCGCACGGCCTGGCAGATCCTCCGGCACCGGGTGATGGCCCGCACCCCGCACACGGACGACCGTCCCGTGCTGAAGTCGGCCGCCCGGTACACCCGCGCCCTGCGGGAGGCGCGCGCCGCCTCCGACACCGCCGCCCAGCGCCGCCAGCTCGAGGAGTCCCTGGCCCTGTTCGAGGCGATCAGCCACCTGCCCGACGCCCAGATGGACGTCATCATCCTGCTCCACGCCTGCGGCATCGACGTTTCCACCACAGCCGACGTGCTCGGCGTCCCGCCCGCGATCGTCCGTTCCGACGAACTGCACGCCAAAAGGGCCCTGGCCTCGATGCTCGCCCTGCTCGCGCCCTCCAGCCCCGTCACACCCGGCGGTCCGGCCGGACCGGCCGGGCTGCTCGGGCGGACCTGGCCCCCGCCCCCGCCTCTGTTCGCCACCCAGACCCCGAACCACCCGGAAGGGACCTCCCTGTGAGCCCGACCCCCATCGACCGCATGCTCTCCCGCGCCCTGCTCGTTCCCGACCCCGACTTCCTCCCGTGCGACGTCACCGACCTGTTCGACACCGGATTCGACGAGACCGCCGCCGCCATCGACGCGGTCGACGGCATCATCAGCGAGCAGTCCGGCGGCAGCGAGGCCGACCCGCAGAGCCCCGCCGCCCTCCTGACGCAACTGTGCGAGGCCGTCGTCGCCCAGGACGCCGCGAACCTCGGCGAATGGGTCACCGAGCAACTGCCCGACAACGCCGCGGCCCGCGTCCTGGGCTGCATCCTCCACCTCGCTGACGCCACCTACGACGCCCGCCTGTGGTGGCAGTACGCCGCCGGTGACGACCGTGCCGCCTCCCACTGCCTGTACCTGTACCACCTGGCACGCGGCGAGAACGCCACGGCCGCGTCATGGCTCGGGCAGTACAAGCCGCACCCCGTCCCGGTACCCCGCCTCGAGCGGGCGGTGTCCCGCACAGCGGGCAAACTGCTCGCCGAAGACGCTGACACGAGCCTCCACACCCTGCTCCGGGTCCTGCGCGGTCTGCGCTCCGCCGGCGCGCTCGGCTACGGCTACGAACAGACCGCCGCCGTACTCGAGTTCGTGCCCGCCACCCTCGGAACCGGCCACCGGAGACCTGCCGACGACATCGGGCTGCCCCTGCCCAGCCCCTACTTCGCCGACCAGTTCATCTCACTGCTCGCCGCAGTCGGCGGAACCCGCCCCAGGACCCCGACCACCTCTATGCCCTCCGCGCGTCGGCACCCAGGCGCCCACCTGGATTCCACACTGGAGTCGGAGGGAATCGAGACGACCAGGACCTCTGCCCTGGAGGTGGAGCTACGGCCCCCGCCCGCGTGTGTGTCGCTCCCCTGACCGGCTCATTGGGTGAGAACCGACGTCTGCACGGTGGCTCCGGAAGGACTTCTGAGCGCCGTGCGCGCCGTACTCAACGGCCGTGGCGAGCACGGGGACCGGGCGTTACCCGGTGCCGGACGACCGGGGCGGTACGCCGCCAGCTTTACAGCTGGTCGTCGCAATCTGCTCGTTCGACGGCCCCAATCGTGCGGCCACCGCCGTACGGTTGGGGCGTCACACGTAAACGAGCTTTTAGGCGGATACTGGTTGGCGCCCAAATAGTAGTGTGTAATCTCCTTCTCTCCGGACGCAGTAAACGCCTACGGCATATGGTTCCTCGACAGATCTGAAGAACAATTCGCCGATATCAAAATTATCGGGCCACTGTGTTCCTTCCAGCGTCCAGCGGAGCCCAGTGAGGTCGGCACCAAAAAATTCGGCCCGCGTGAGATCGGCTTCTGTGAAGTCATTGAGTGTGCTTTCAATTACCAACCCGACCTCAGTATGAGACGCCTCCAGCCCAAATGGTCCTCCGGTTGTGTTGTCGAGGATTCGGGCAAAGAGCAAGCCGAGGGTTTGCGTATCGCGCACAGCCGCTTCTCGAAGCTTCTCAAGCACCGAAAGCCTAATATTTTCAAGATCGGAAACGATGCGGTCAGAGGTTTTCTGAGCACGCACGAGCGCCCTAGCCGCTTCAGAGAGTTCTTGTTTGCCAGGGGTCTTCGACCAGTTTTCCAGGGCGACATGAGCAACGGCGATGCAATTCGCGAGCTTCCTGATTTTCCCCTGAGTTTTCCGGAGGGCCGAATTTTTGCTTTCGCACATCTGGGCTGCGATGGCTTTAGCTGCCACCGTAGATTCACTGCAGGACGCAGGGCACGAATTCAGGCTCCGGAACGTGACAAATTTACGCACATTCTTGAGCGCTAATGGAATAGGGGCGTGCAGATCGCCCTTTATTCTGTTCAAGACACCTCCAGTCTTCTGTTCGAAAATCTCACAGAGATTCAACCGATTGCTATTTTCCCGATGGGGGCGAGTTTCGATTTCGTGAAGGGTTGAGGCGATCCAATTTCTGCTCTCCAGTACGAGATCAAGAGCGCGTACAACCTGAAAATTCAGAGACAGGGCGAAATCCAGGGATTCGGAGATATCGCTTGCCAGATCCAGTGCACGATGGATCTCAGGCCCGCTCGCGTCTGCCTGGCGCGCACTTTCGTCGGACATAACCGCGGTCACAACGCCGAGCGCGGAGTCGCGAGCCAAGGCGACGTTCTGGTAAACGTCGCCAATCTCATTTGCGCTTGCCAGGATCGTTCCCAAATTTGCTGAATGAGCCAAGCCGTGCACGGCCGGATGACAGCGCATTTCCAATCGATACTCGGGCGGGATCGCGTAGATGGTTTCCGCAGCCTCAAGGTTACGGAATACCGGATGAAACTCTGAAGGAGGCAGCCTGCCCGGGATTGGAATAGCAAGAATGGCCGCCAAACCCGCTTTGACGTCTAGTATCGCGCCCAGTTCGTGCATTGAGCTGTTAAATTTTGACTCAAGAAGGCGGTCTAGAATGTCTGTTTCGGCATCCGGCGAATTAATCGGAGACTCTACGAGTGGCCGCATTGAGTCATCTTCTACCCGCTGCTTAGAGGGGTCTCGTTCCTCTGTCACCGATCCTCCTCTTCCACCCCAAAGAAAAGCTTCGCGTGCTGTCGAGCCTTAAATAATCCCCTGCGGGCTGCGTCAGGGCTAATCCCCAGCTCCTTAGCTATCTCCAGGGGGCGGTATCCGAGGATACTCAAAGTGAGCACCTGGCGTTGACGCGCTGGCAAACTGTCGAGCAGTTCCTGTACCTCCAGCTTTTTCTCCAATTTTTGAATTACATCATTTGAGCTGACGAGGAGATTGGAGATGTGCCCAGTTGGGACTTCTCTGGTACTGCTCAGATGACGGGCAAATTTTCGAGATGCCACGCGGTGAACCCATCGAAACGGATGATTGATTGTGGGCCACGCTTTATAGGCTTCAAGCATTGCCTCTTGTGAAAAATCAATAGCCTGTGCGACAGGAATTCCATTGCAGACCATGGCGGTGGTAAGCTTACGAAAATTCGCTTCATAAAACGCGCTGAACTCTGCTTCGCATTGCCGGGCGTAATCTTCCTTAAACGTGACGCCAGATTGTGCGCCCGGTGCTGCGCCTGGATTGCTATTTAATGGGTCCGGACTAGTCAACTCTGCGTCCGCTTCCGATCTGTTCCTGGCGCGGTCCTACGGTCATCCGTAGCCAGCGGTTCTGCGAGAGCTGAATCTCCAGAACGCTGTCGGCGGGCAGAGTGCGAGCCAGAGGCTGGATGCGACGCCAGAGTGCGTCAGATTCGCGCGTCCGCCACCGCGTACGCACACATTGCGCGACCTGGACGGTGATCTGTGCTATCAGCCCAGCAACGACTGCGGGGCCGGCCGTCGGATCCATCGGACCTCTTTCTGGAGCCGCGAAGTGCGGCCGTCAGTCATTAAGTGGCGATCAAGGCCCCTGCCGTGACCCGCAACTTCCAAGATCTTTTCCGTGTCTCCTTCAGGCGTGCTGTCGATGTGTGATCGATGAGCGATTCAAAGAGCGATTCGTGCTTTAGGGTGGAGTGTGGAGGTGAGTTCTGTGCCCACGGAGAAGGAACTGTTCAGCGCTGTTGACGCGCTGCTGGAACAGGTCCCGGCCGGTGACCTGCCGCCCCCTGCTGAACGTAGGCGGCTGAGGGAGGCGGCAGGGCTGAGCCAGACCCAGATCGCCACCGCCCTCGGCACCCGCCGGGAGGCGGTCGGGAACTGGGAGGCAGGCCGCACCGAGCCGCGGCCGCCGCAGCGCGCCGCCTACGCCCGGCTGCTGGAGGGCCTGGCTGCACAGTTCCCCACCCCGGAGACTCCGCCGGCGCCGACTCCGCAGGCGCAACCGGCAGCTACGGCCCGGGAGACGTTCACCGGACCGGCCGCTGCGACGCCGGCCGCCGAAGCATCGGCTGCGGCGACCACACCGGCCCGTTCGGCGACGTCGGCCCCGAGCACGGCGCCGCGTACGGCGGCCGCCGTCAGGAGCACGGCGACGTCGCGCCGTCCTGCGGCGAAGAAGGCCGCCGCGAAGCCCGCTCCGGCCGCGCCGTCGACGGCGGCCGCGGTCGATCCGCGGTTCGCGTACGGCCCGCTCGGCGTGCTGGGCGGCGACGGCTCCCTGTACTGCGCGGGCGGCCTGGTGCTGGAGTGCCCCGCGGCGTCGGTGCCGGAACTGGTGGCATGGACGCTGGCCGAAGCGAAGCTCGGTGCGAGCCGGCTGCACCGGTCGGGCAAGAACTCCGACCCGCTGATCGTGCTGACCGCCGCGGCCGCCGACCGGATCGGGCTGCCGGAGCACCTCGAGGACCGCCGGACGATGCGGCTGCCGGAGGACCACAAGGTCGTGAAGCAGGTCGCCCGGGCGAAGTGGCAGCTCACCAAGCGGGGGTTCGGGCCGTGGGCCAGGATCTACCGGCCAGCCAAGGGCAGCGAGCGGCAGTGCGTGCAGCTGGCCGTGCTGGCGTGGGGCGCGCTGGACTCCCGGGCGTGGGGCGACGCGGACCAGCTGCCGCCGGCGGAACTCGCCCGGGTGCTCACCGCCTACGCCTCAAGGGTGCTGACCCCGCGCGGCTCCACCGCGGTCGCCGGCCTGGAACTGATGACGGCGCTGCGGCCGCCGACCCGCGCCGTCCGAGACGAGGCCACCGACACGTGGGTGTCCGGGCCGGTGCCCGGCTCGCTCACCGAGCCGGTCGACCCGGCCTACGTCGAAGCCCCGGACGAACACCCCGTCGTGGCCGCGCTGTTCCCCCGTACCCACGAGCGGACGCCGGCCGAGGTCCTCGATGAGGAGGCGTTCGACTGGATCCGCGAGCCGGAGCTGCTCACCGATGCCGAGTGCGCGAAGCCGTTCGCGGTCGGCGTCGACGTGAACACCGCGTTCCTCGCGGCCGCCAACCGGCTCATGGTCGGCCTGGCCGGCCCGGAGCACGTCAAGGCACCGCGGTTCGACAAGACCGTGCCCGGCTCCTGGCTGGTCGACCTGTCCGAGATCGAGCTGGACCCGCGGCTGCCGTCGCCGTTCACGCCGCACGGCCGCCGCCCCGACGGCCCGGCCTGGTACGCCACCCCGACCGTTGCCTACGCGGCTGAGCTGATCGAGACCTTCCGGCTGCCGGTGGAGCTCCGCCCGCTCGAGGCGTACCTGCGGCGTGACGCGGGTCCGTATCTGGACCCCTGGTACAAGCACCTCGCGGAGGCGTACAAGGCGACCATGGCCGACCTCGGGGTGACCGCCGACCTGTCCCCGGCCGCGTTCCTGGCCGCGATGGAGACCCACAAGGACGGCGACCCGGGCATGGCGGCGGTGCTGTCTGCGATCAAGTCCACCGTGAAGGGCGGCATCGGCAAGCTGCGCGAGCGCCCGCAGGGCACCAGGTACCGGCCGGGCGAGCGGTGGCCGGCCCTGGAGCGGCCGACCTGGCGCCCGGACATCCGCGCCGCGGTGATCTCGGCGGCCCGGGTCAACATGCACCGCAAACTGGTGAAGACCGCCCTGGCCACGCAGGCCGGCCCCGCGCCGACCGGTGCGGTGGTGTTCGACCAGGACGCGCTGCTGCCGATCGCGCTGCTGTCGGACTGCGCGGTCTACCCGGCCGCCGGGCCTTCCCCGCTGGACGTCCTGCCGTACGGGCCGGACGGGAAGCCGGCACCGGGCACGTTCCGGCTCGGCGTCTCGCCCGGCATGGTCAAACACGAAGGGACCAGGGAGCTGTTCTGGGCGGTGGAGCTCCTGGAGGCCCAGCACAACCCGGCCCGGCACATCAAAGGCGACGACACCGAAGACGACGGGGAGTAGACCATGGGCGACACCATCATCGCGGTGACCGGCACCCTGCTCGGCGGCCTGTTAACCGCGCTCCTGCAGTCCCGCCACTCCCGTACCGCCCGCCGCGACGACCGCGCGGAACGGCGCGCGGCCGACCTGCGGGCCGCCCTCGGATCGCTGGTCGCGGCGATAGGCGACCACCGCCGCACCATGTGGTACCGCGAGCACCTGCGCCTGACCGGCGCCCCGCAGGCCCACTACGACTCTGCCCGGGCTGCCAGCCACGCCACTCGCTCCGCCGTCACCGCACCCCTGGTCGCGGTCTCCATCCTCGAGCCCGACCTCGCAACCGCGGCCCGCACCGCCGCCCGGGCCGCGTTCGACATGCGCGGCGCCGCCGATCTGGACGCACTGACCGCCATGCGCGAGCACGCCATCACCGCCACCGACGACCTGGTCGCCGCCGCCGGCCGCGCCCTGAGCCAAGGAGATTGAGACGTGGGCGAGATCGAAGACGCACTGACCCGGGCGGCCGCGAACACCGCGACCCGCCCGATCCCGAAGAACGCCGGCGCGCAGATGCGGTTCCTCCTCAAGGCGGAGAAGGGCTCCACCCGCGCCCTGGCCGCCCGGCTCGGGGTCACCCAGCGCACGGTGGAGCGCTACCTCAAGGGCACCCTGCGCCGCCCCCGCAAGGACCTGGCGGCCCGCCTGGAGCGCGAGGTCCGCAAGGACTGGCAGCCCCGGGTCCAGCAGCGCGCGAAGAAGCACGCCGCCTCGCTCGGCGGCATCGTGATCGAGACCCGGGCCCGCTTCGGGTTCACCGCCGCGCCCGGTTCCACCGACGACGGCCGGATCCGGCGGATCACCCAGCACCTGCCCCCCACCTACGCCGCGAGGCTGTTCGACGCGCAAGCCGCCGGCGCCACCGAACAGCAGCTCCAGGCCATCGCCGCCCAAGGCCTCCAAGAGATCTACTTCAAAGACCGCGGCCGCCGCGCCCAAGACCTCGAGGTGGAGTTCACCGACATCGACTACATCGAACTGGACTTCTGATCGCAGCGAAGTGCGGCTGGGGGCGCCGTAACGGAACGACTGCTCAGGGAGAATCGACGGCCGCGCTGTCTACCCAGCGGGCCAGAACGCTCAGGGCCGCGAGCTGTTCCAGGGCCTCTTGCTCCGGCAATTCCGGCAGTCCGTCCTCGTGGCTGTTGGGGTTCCGGATACCGGCGAAGCAGCCCTCAGCGAAGGACATTGCGCCGCGGTGCACACTGCGGAAGGTGTCGCTGTTGTCGTCCGGCATCAGGCGAAGTCGGGGTTGGCCCGGTTTGGCCGCATCCTTGGAGAACACGCTCTGGAAGAGGGGAGTCTCGCTTACGTCGCGGCGGCCGACCTTGTTCTGAGTCTCGGCGTTGATCTTCCGAGCTGCGGCGGTGACCGCTTCACGGAAGTGTCCGCTGCGCCACAGAGACCTGGCGCCATCCCAGACCCAGCGGTGCATGGCCGCAGCGCTGAGCTGGGGCGCGTCGTCCCCGAGTCGCTCGCGTACTTCGGCGTCCCGCAGCAACACCGCGTCGGCACGCTGGGCTGCTTCTCGGTGCTGGCACCAGCGGTTGACGGACTTGTTGCGGTCGTCTGGCACTTCTGTACGCCACCGCGGCAGGACCCGATCCAGGATCTGCTCCACGACTTGGGCGCTGGCCACGATCTCGGCGCCGCCACCACGATTGGACAGCCTGCTGGTGAAGTTGACGACGTTGGGCGGGTCCGGCGGCCTGTACAGCTCAGTCAGTTCCAGGAAGCTGGCCAGCTCTCCCCGTGCCCATTCGATGTCGATGCTCATCAGAGCATCATCCCAGCGGCCACCGACACCCCCGGGACAGCGCCCCTTCCGGCATTGCAGCTGCCGGGAAAGGGGGCGCTGTTCATCGTAGATGCGCCCGCCTACGGCAGGGCGCGACGTTAGTACCAGCGGTCCTCGACTCTCCGCGCACCAGGCCGATCCCGGCCTCACCCGCGTGGAAGGACCGCCCGTGTACCGCTCATCCTCTTGGCGCCGCCGCGTCGTCGCCGTGCTGGCCGTGACCGCCTTGGCCGTGGTCGTCTGGCCTCATGCCCTGGCGGTCGTGCAAGCTCACCCCGCCCGGACGGTGCGCATCGTCAGGCGCACTCTGCAGCTCGCCGTACGTCGCTTCGCGCCCGCCGGTCAGGAGGTCCCGCGTCGGCCGAGGCCTCGATCAGCTCAACGCCTGGCACGCCTGTCATCAGCAGCAACTTCCCTTACGCGATTGGTGATTTGGGCCTGCCGCGGTCAACAATCGCTGTCCATGAGCGAAGTGCACTGGACCGAAGTGTCCGCGGCCGCGACCGCGGTGACCGCCCTGATCTCGCTGGCGGCACTGCTTGCGGTTGCCTGGCAGTCGCTCCTGACCCGTTCCGGGGTCGACGTCTCCCAGGCCGTCCTTCTGGCCGGTGACCGCGCCCGCCTGGACGACCGCGCCCCGGAGGTCTCGGTCCGGCTGGAGACGCCGCACTGGCCGCTGCTGGCCTGGTCCCAGTTCGGGATGCCGTGCAATGAGTGGCCGGCCGGCCACGAGTGGCACTTCCCCGACCGGGAGTGGGAACGGAGCGTCTTCCAGGCCGTGGTGGTGCTGGAGAACCTCAGCGGCCGGGCGATCGAGGCCAGGTTCGAGGGGGACCTGGTCGTGGCGCCGGAGGACAACCTCGTGCGGCCGGCGCCCTCGCCGATCGTCGTGCCCGCCCGTGGCGACGGCAGCACTGACAACAAGATCCAGGTGTTCCTCCAGGCGAACTTCACCGCCAAGGAACTGTCAGAAAACTACGAGGCCCGCCAACAGGGCCTTCCGCTGCCTCACAGGGCCGCCGGGACGATCAGCGTCCAGGACGACCGGGACAACGGCGTCACCGACACCTGGAACCTCAGCCTGACCGGCTGCCCGATCCAGCCCCACGACCGGCTCGGCAGCGTCTGGGTAACCGTGCCGCACCACGCCATGGAAGGGTCAGGTCTGCGCAGCCTGGACTACGACCTGCTGCCCGCGCGCCGCCGTACGTACTGGATCTCCCGCCGGGAGGGCATCGAATTGCCGGCCCCGACGTTCACTGCGCCTACCACCTGGTGGCGGCGACTGCTCGGCAGGTGAGGGTGCGAACGGCCCCAGCAGCCCGCGTGGGGAGGCCGGGGCCGCGGTGCCCGGGAGGCCCGTGCGACAACCGTAGCGAGCACGCCGCTGTTGCCACCCCCTGCGGGACAACGGCGGTCGTCAGGCGGCCGTGCGGGCCCCCAACGCGGGGTGTTCGTCTCGCAGTTGTTCCAGGGTGGCGTGGACGTCGCCGTGGTCGTCCTGGTCGGTCAGGAGGCCGGTGATGAAGCGCAGGAGGGTGCGGGCCAGGCCGATGCACCCGGTAGTGGGGGAGTCGCGCTGCCAGTCCCGCAGCGCGGACAGCAGGACGTCCCCGACGCGCTCCAGGATGAACGAGTCGGCGGTGGGGTCTTCGTCGTCCGGCACGGTGGTCACGGGCAGGACCAGGTCCTCGGTGAGCCGCAGCATGAGGAACGGCAGCTCGGGGTCGGCTTCCTCGCGGCCGGCGACGCCTCCGCCGCCGCCGGCCTCCAGCGCCATGAGGTAGGCGAAGGCGCGGTGCACCTGCTCGGGCGTCAGCGGGGTTCGGGGCGGCACCAGGTACGGCATCAGCGTCTCCTGCTCGCTCGCGGTCGCCGTGCCGGTCACGGCGACCTTCCCGGACAGGCTCCGGCTGCGGGCCTGTGGACAGACGACGGGGAACCAGCGGTCCGCCGCCCGGCCATACGGTCGCGGTAGGGGGCTGCCCCTGGAACACTCCGATGCGAAGTTCCCCTCACCGAGCAGGAGTTGCCTCCCATGCCGTCGGCTGTGTGGCCCGCATCTGGAGACGGCGGCCCCGGGGCCGCCGTACGGCCCGGCGTCCGTATTGCTCGGGGGATGTCGCCCGAGCTCGTTGAGCGCGTTCTCACCGCCAAGGCGGTCGTCGACGACCGGCGCTCCGGGCGATGCCGGGGCAGCGCCGGGTACTCCTGTCGGAACGCGGCCGTGCACGGCGCGCCCGCCTGCTTACGGCACCTGACCCGCGAAGAACTGGATGCTGTGGCCCTGGCCCGGCGGTGGGCTCAGCCGCTCGTTGACCGATGGTTGTTCCAGCTGCCCCCGGCGTGCTGGTTCTGGCCGGTGCCCGACCTGAGCACCCTGCCGTTCCTGGACGACGCCACCGTTCTGGCGGCCTGGCAACGGGACCGCTGCGCGATCTGCTCGGTTCCGGGTCGACGCGGTGGGCAGCAGGGCACTCTCGTACTCGATCATGATCACGTAACCGGCTTGAGCAGGGGCTATCTCTGCCACCGGTGCAACAAGCGGGAGAGCCACAGCACGCCGGTCGACGGGCGCTACCCCAACTACCGGCGCCTGCCTCCCACCGCGCTTCTGGGGTTGAACTTCCGCTACGGACCTGCGGGACCCCAGGTGCCGGCTGCGCGCCCGGCTCCCGCCGCTCCTGCCCACGACGACGTCCTGCGCCGGTTGAGGCAGTTGCGCAAGCAGGCCGAGCAGTTCCAGGCGAGCGGCAGCGTTGCCCGCGACGCCAAAGGCCGGGCGTACGCAGCCGAGGAAGCAGAGGAAGCCTGGCGCACCCTCGAAGCCCTGCTCCCCATGCTTCGGGCCGCAGTCGGAGCGCCGGCTGACAGCGTTGCCGGACAGCGGCTGCACGACCTGGCCGTCTGGCTGGAGCAGTACCCGCCCCGCCCCCCTGAGTGGGCATGACCATGCACGGCTCGGGGCGACCCCGGAGCCCGGACTGTATCCACAGGCAGCGAGCAGCACCGTACGGGTATGACGAGCGATCACGACGACAGCGCCCTGACCGCCCCCCCGCCCGCCAGCGCCGCCCCGGGGACAGTTCCACGACGGCCTGGAGGCGGCGGAGCGGGCGGAGTTCACCCGGCCGGTACCGAAGGGCGCGGCCGCGCAGTTCCGGTTCCTGCTGGCCCGCAAGGCGGACAGAGCAGCGCTTTGCAGCGACAGGGCTGGACGCGTTCACCCGCCCCCTGGTGGCCTTCGGCTGGCTGCCGACTCCGACTCTGTCGACGTCGCACCCGCAGCTAGCCCTCCTCGCCGCTGTCGACGGTTCCGGCCATGGGAGGCAAAACGTTGTACGTCATGATCACAACGGCGTCGTAGCCGTTGGCACCATTTGTTCGATGATAGGGACTGCTTGACGTCAGCATGACGGTGGTGTGCACCTGGTGGCCGATGTTTTGCTCAGTGACCTCCCACGTCAGGTCGACGTCGTTGCCTTGAACGGGGTCGGTCACACCGCCCAGGTGCCGGATCGTCCAAGAGAGCGTCCGGCCCTGGGGGTCGGTGCCGCGGCAGCAAAAGCTGACACGGTCTCCGGGGCGCAGGCTGGTGGCAGTAGGGACAACCCATGCGCCCTCACTGGGCTTCTGGGCGTTCTCGGTGTTGTTGCCAAGGTTGTCCGTCACCCACTCGATGCGCGGGAAGTACTCACCGACCGGGTCCATGCTGCTCACGTAGATCGTCACCCTGTTTCGAATCTCTCCGGCGATGGCGCTCAGCAACTCCTCCTCGAAGACTAGGAGCTCCCGGCTGTGTGCCACGGCGTTCCGCAGAGCCTCGAACCGGTCCAAGAGGACTTCGATCTCCCTCTTCCTCCCCAGGGCCGGGGCTACGTCGTCCCAGTAGGCCCGCACCCACTTGATGAGGTTCGTGAACTCGGCGTAGCTGATCAAGTTAACCGGCACAGCAATAGCGCCACGTGTCGTGCGCCGCTTCTGTTCGACCTCGCGCTTCTCCTCCAGGCGGGCAATCTCCTCCGGAGCGCAGACCCGGCTCATCCAGGTCGGACCGAATTTCTTGCTGAGCGCGATGGTGAGCAGCTCGCGCAGCGCCTGTTCACAGCTGCTCAGAGCCTGCGAGGGATTCATCGTAGGCATGTTGCTCCTGAGAGGTCGCATGGAGGAGTTCACCGCGGTGGGGGCCCAGCGCGCTAAGGCATATTCTTCCCGGTCCCGGCCGGGATCGGTGCGGGCTCATGCGCCGGGGCCCTTCACCTCGGCAGGCGGCCGTTGGCGCCGTCCATCGCGGCGGCCTCCCGTAGGGCGGCGGCCAGGCCGCGCCTGCCCGACCCCCCCCGTTACATGCTGACCCGCAGGCCTGCTGATCCCGTCGACGTCGAAGGTGTCCAGGATCCGGCCCCAACCGCCTCGCCCAGTCACAAGGAGAACGCCCTCGACCGAAACGCTCACCCGCCAACTAGAACGCTCAGTCACACTGGCTCACCGAATTACCGAGCGGACCCGTTCCCGTGTGAAAGAGAGCCGCCAATGCGAACGCCCCGGCACGCAGTCCACCGTCCTCCCGGCCCGCGCGAACCGGTCGACCCCGCCCGTATCGGCCGGCGCGTGGTGCACCGCCGCGCCACCGGCATGACCGCCGACGCCGTCGCGGCCACCCTCGAGGAAGCGCGCTTCTTCGCCCGGCAGGCCTCCCGGCACGAGGACCTGGCCGACGACTCGCGCGGCCGCGCGGAACTCGCGGTGTGGGAACGCATCGACCAGCTGCTCGCCGCCGCGGGGCCGGGCGCGGTCTACGGCCCGCAGAGCGACGACGGCGCGCGGGCGGAGCTGGCGGCCTACGCCGCGCGGGAAGCTGAGCTTGCGCGAAGCCGCGCAGATCGAGGCCCGCGCGGATGAGCTCCAGGCGCTGCGCGAGCTCGGCACCCTGGCACAGGCCGAACCCCGGCAGGGTGACGAAGCGGTGCGGGACCTACTCACCCGCCGCGCCGACCACTACGTCCAGGCCGACATCGACGCCTGGTTCGCGCACGCCCTGGCCACCGGCCGCGGCCACTACGCCGACCCAGCCGCCCGCCAGGCCGCCACCGACCTCCTGCCGCGCCCGATCCACACCCACGCCGCGCTGCTGGCCGCCCTGGCCCGCCTTCAGCCCGGCACGGGCGTCGACGTCGACCAGCTGGCGTTCGCTGGCTGCCTCGCGGCCGCCGATCCCGACCGAACTGCCCGCCCACACGGTGGAGATGCTGCGTGACGTCCTGGACATCGCCGGCCGCGATCCGTGGACCTGGCCGGTGATGACGCCGGCGACATCGAGGGCGAGGACGTCCGCGCGGCCGCCGTCGGGCAGCTGACCGCCGTGTACTGGGTCAACCGCGCCGCAGGGCGCCTGTACGTGGTCTCCGTCGTCTGGCTCGGCTGACGGGCTAACAGAGCAGCAGCAACCCGCCCGAAGTGCAGCTCAGTGCGGTGTGATGAACCGCCAGGTCGACAGCCGCTATAGGCGGGCCTGCGTTGCGTCACCCAGGCGCCTACTCACACCTGAACCGCAGTTCCCAGAAGTTTGCCCTCCCAAGTGAGCCTCTCGCTAACGTGGCTACGCACTTCCTTCTTATCTGGGGGGGCGGTTGCACGCATCAGCACAGACGATGCGCGCAGTCAGCTCCGGGAGGGACCCGCCGTAGTGGGGGTTCCGCCCACGGCACGGGAACCGCGGCGAGTCCACTGGGCCCACCGTCGGTAGCCGCGCCGGTGAAAAAAGAAGGAGGTGAAGCAGGTGGGTCCCAAAACCCCCAGCAGGTTGACACGCGTCGTTAGCAGGTTGGCCCTAGCCCTGGTTGCGCGAGCAATCTGGGCAACGGTGACCGATGTGTGGAGCCACATCTGAGCGCTCGCGCTCAAGCGAGGCCTGTGCCCCCCGGCGGGTCTCGCACCTTGCGTTTCCTAGCTTGCCATTCTCGCCGCTGAACCACAGGCAGCACAGCATCGTGCTGCATCGTCGGCCACAGGAGCCACAGCCGGGTGGTGAGGGCGTCGACCAGGACCCGCAGTTGCAGCACGACGCCCTCGCCGCCGGCGGCCTGGTCCAGGATGTCGGCGGCCGGCGCCAGGATGTCGATCAGCCGCCCGGCCCGCACCTCGGGGGCCGCCTCCCGCAGGGCGGTGCGCATGAAGTGCGCGTTCCACCGGCCGCGGGCGAGGGCTTCGGCAAGGTCGCGTTCGGCCGGGTCCGGCACCCAGGTGCCGGACCGGTAACTCTCCAGCAGCACCGCCGCGTCGCGGCGCAACGCCTCACCCAGCGCACTCGTGGTCGTCACGCACCTCCAACGACCACCCGGCCGTCCATGGGCACGGGCCAGGCGCGGTAACCGTTGCCCCGCCACCGGACAACGGTTGAGCACCGGGAGAACCACTAGGAGCAGCAGCAACCCGCAGCATTGTGCAGCAAGGTGGCGTACTGCTCGTGCAGCGCGGAGCTTTGGTACATGCTCGCGACCCGGGACACACGGGTGCTGCTCGTGCAGCACGCGGGTTGCTGCACCACCGTTTCCCTGGAGGGGAACGATGCACGCCCCGCGCTGCAGCGCCGCTGAAGGCCTAGATCCTCGCAATTCGGACGCGGCGAACGACGGAGTCAGATACGGTCCTGGCCATGCTGTATCGCTCACGACGCTTGGAAGCGCTTCTTGGCGGCCCGCTGGAGGCCGTCACCTACTCCGACTTGGTGGCTCTGGTTGACAATACCGAGGCATCCGAAGCCGAGGACTTGGACTACAAAACGGAACTGTCAGCCAACACAGACAAGGGAAAAGAGGAATTCGCGAAGGATGTGGCTGGCTTCGCCAACCACATCGGCGGAGTCATTGTCGTTGGCATGGCCGAGGTGAAGGGCATCCCGTCGAAAGTGGTGGACGCTGATGTCTCTGACGCTCTCCGGCGCCATCTCCAGCAGGTCGTGGCCTCCAACACCGCGCCCCCGGTCCGCTTCGATATGCGCGCAGTGCCGAATCCCGATCCGGCGGCCGATGGGCGTGGGTTCCTGCTCATCGCCGTGCAGCGCAGCGCTCACGGCCCCCATGCCGTCACCGCACCACCGACGAAAGCAACGGAAAAAGCGTTGCGGTACCCGCGGCGCGCGGCCAGCAAGACTGACTGGCTCACTGAGACGGATGTGGCTACGGCCTACCAGCGCCGTTTCAGTGAGGGAACTGAACGTAGCCAACGCCTCAAATCGGTAGAACGGAGTGCTGTCTACCGCCTACCACGCAACGGCCTGCCATGCCTGCTCGTCACTGTGGTACCGGAGACTCCCGGTGACATGACAATTAATCAAGAGATTTTCCGCCAGCATCAGGCGGAGCTCCTGACGGCATCCCTCCTGGGAGAGAACGATCACGTATTCGATGAGGTTCGCATCGGTTCTCGGCGTCTGATCGCTACAGGCGGAGATCCTCATGGCACCTGGTACAGCCAGTGCAATCTCTACCGTGACGGGTCCGGAGTATGGGCCATGCGACCAGCAACTCACACTGATTCCGAATCGGAAGAAGAGGAACCTTCCTTCCGTTGGACCGAACCCGACACTGTGGTGTGGTTGTTGCTGTCCGCTCTGCATCTGCTTGGCGTTCATGCCCGCGACCGGGCTGGGGCAACGGGCACAGCGTTGACCAGAGCTGTGGTGATCGAAAGCCGCTACTCCTACCCGGGCGGGCCGGACCGTCCCGGCCCGCTGGCCTTCATGGGCAACCGTCCCGAATATCAACTTCTGTACCCGCTACGGATCGACGGGGTGCACGCAAGCTTCGGTACTCGTACTCATCTGAGTACGCAGACCAGCAGCTTCGCTGAGAGTGAGGCTGTCGTCTTTTTGGACGAACTCGCGGACCCAGGGCCGGGTCTGACACAGGCTGCATCGTTCCTCGCCGATGAGCTCGTGCAGGCCTTCGGCATCCCGGAGGCCCCACCGCTAACCCGAGCTGGACAGCTCCGGCAATCCGGCTGGTCACGGCAGCTGCGACCCGGGATGGTTCGGTGGGCTGAAGCCCACGGAATCGAAATTCTGTCCAGCTAGCTGCTGCGGTCGAGCTGCCTCAGCTCGCACTATCGCACCACCGGCACACCAACCGCGATGTGAACCAGGTGGCGCTGCCCCTGCCCTGACAGACCGCCGGGGCAGGGGCAGCAGAGCTTTGGAACAACAGTCGGCGATCCATGGCAACGGCGCTGCACCTCGGGAGTGCAGCGCCGTGAGGTCAAGCTAAGCGCCGCTGACGGCCTTGAGGTCGCGGTGGTGGCGCTTGGGTGGGGGAGTGTCGTACAGCGGGATGGACGGCTCGAGGAGTTCGCCGGCGGCGATCCGTTCGGAGGCGGCCTGGATCGCGGCCTCCAGGTCCTCGGTGCTCTCGTAGCCGGCGATGTACGGGTGGAGAATGTAGAGCCGGTAGCTGCCCTCGGGTCGCAGCACCAGGTGCCGGTCGACCAGCAGCGCCATCGCGGTGCTAGCCGCGTTCTTGCTCAGCCCCACACGGGCCGCCAGCTCGCTCTGGGAGACACGGACCTCGCCACCGGGCTCCTGGAGGTCCGCCAGGGCGCTGAGGAGGTCGTAAGCGCCCTTGGTGAGGTCCATCTGGTGCAGCATCGTGTAGCCGGCGTTCGCGGTGATCAGCACGCCTGCTCCCCCTCTTCGTCGTCACCGAGCTCCAGCTGCACGCTGCGCGGCGGCGGTGGGGCGTTGAGGACCGGGAAGGCGCCCTCGGGCTGGACGCCGGTCCGCAGCACCGCCAGGACCTCCTGCTGCCGGTCTCCGTTGCCGCGGAACCCGATCAGCGGGTTGACGAACAGCACGCCGTTCTCCACCTGCTGGAGCATGTGCCACTCCTCCAGTCTGCCCATCGCCCGGGTCACATTCGACCGCTCGACACCGAGGTGCTTGGCGATCTTCGCATGCGTGGTCTTCACCCAGCCCTCGCGCTGCCGGCCGATGCAGAACACCAGCACCGCCGACTGGATGGGCGACATGCCGTGCTGCGCGATCAGCACGGCGAGGACGTCGGACAGGAACTCGTTGCTGACCGCGCTGAAGCCGTCGTAGCCGTACATCTCATGCGGCGCACGGTAAGTGATCTCGACCTTGACCTGCTGCGGCGTCCGCGTGCCCGTCGGCGTCTTCTTGATCACGCCGACGAACTTCTCGGTCAGGGTCTGCTGGTAGGCCGGGCTCCCGCCCTTGGGCACCGAGGACAGGCCGGGCTTGGCCCCGGATGCGGGGCGGCGGTCGGGCTGGCGGCGAACCATCGGTCCTGTCCGCTCCTTCTGTCGATCTTGCCGGTCGCAGCGGACTCTATCGGTTGTCCCACTGGACTTGGAGGATTTGTACCTGTCGGCGTGGCCCTTTGGTGCTGTAGACGACACAACGATTGGGCTGCACGCGCTACAGCACCATTCTGACCAGCAGCGTTGAACTTTTGTCCCTGTCAACTGGGAGAACTGCCGCCGATTGTGGTGTCCGCTGACACATTTCCGCAGGTCAGATGTGTCAGCGCCAACACATCGAATCTTGGGAAACCGCAGGTCAAACGGGGTATCGCGCGACTGCTCTCTTTTCCTTAAGACACGCGCGCGGGCGGGCGCGCGAGGAGCCGCCGGAGCACGCCTCGCCTCGCGTGCGGCTCCATGGACCAACTGCAGGTCGTGGACAGCACCAACGGTTCTGAGTCTCGGGTGGTGGCGGGCCGCAACGTACAAACGCCAGCAGCGAGGTCGGCCAGCGTGGGAGTTCCGCCACACGGCCTGGCGGTCTCACAGCTCCTGCACCTCCGCACGCCGAATTCCAGCAGAATTCCCGGAAGGGGTTCCGTTCTTCGGCTGAGGCATTTACGGGCCGCAGTAATTGGTTTCGCAATCCGGGATTTCTGGCGGCCTGCCTTTCGGTACTGTCGGTGAGGTAAGACGCCAAGATGCACCCCGGGTGGGTGTGCTCCGGGGACGGTGTCTGAGTCCAGAGGTTAGCTCACACTCACAGTTGACGCACAACCGATCGGCCCCCACGACCGGAACTGTCCGAAACCGATCCGCCCCCACAACCCCCCGACCGACCCCGACCCCCGCCGCGCCCCCCTCCCCTCCTAGCCAGCCTGCTTGTTGCCCGCCCCCACAGGGCTGCACCGAACCCGTGTTCCCGCACGGCCTACGGGGCGCGGAGCGCACCGCCAGGACCCGAGCGGAGCGAGGGGCCAAGGCCCGCCAGGAGGTGGGCGGAGCCCGCCGGTTGGCGGGCCGTCAACCCTGGAGCGAAGCGGAGGGGTTGGCCCGGCTACGCCGGGCAGACCACGCGAAGCGTGGTCACGCAGAGCGAAGCGAGGCGTTTCGCTTGCACATCGCGCAGCGATGTGGTACCCGCTCCGCGGGG
>NZ_JBIBIC010000031.1:0-39402 GCF_042957385.1 Streptomyces sp. NPDC008079 | reverse complement strand
CGGTTACATTCCGAACCCGGAAGCTAAGCCTTTCAGCGCCGATGGTACTGCAGGGGGGACCCTGTGGGAGAGTAGGACACCGCCGAACAATCTTTGTAGAAGGCCCCGGCCCCCGAGTTTCGACTCGGGGGCCGGGGCCTTTCTGCGTTCCCTGCTCAGTCGGTGGTGACGGCGACGCTCGCAGCCGCGTTCGCGTCCGCATCGGTATTCGCGGCCCGCAGCAGCTCGATGTCGAGAGCCTCACGGCGGATGCGCTGGTCCATGTACAGCAGCGTGGTGACGCCGGCGCTGATCGGCAGGCTGAGCGTCGCGGCGATGGCGGCACCGATTCCGCTGATGCCGAGGAACGCCCAGCCCGGGTTGGTGTCGCCGGAGAGGAAGGAGCCGAGGCTCTCACCGGTGATGCCACGAGCGATGAACATGAACGGCGTCTGGATGATGGCCGAGGCGATGTAGCAGAGGATCGCCGCGAGCGCCTGGACGCCGAGGACGCGCCACCAGGAGTTGCGTACCAGCTTCGCCGAGCGCTTCATCGCCGAGACGATGTCCTGCTTCTCGAGCATGAGGGCCGGTGCCGCCAGGCTCCACTGGATCATGAGCCAGAGTACGACGACGGAGGCGCCGATCAGGCCGAGGGAGGCGAGGGCGGCGCCGCCGCTCTCCGCACCCGCCAGGGCGATCAGTGCGCCTGGCAGGACGGCGCCCGCCAGGATTCCGGCGATGGCCAGCGGGATCAGCAGGGCGAGCCCGAGCAGTTGGGGCAGTCGCGGGCGGGCTTCCCGCCACACCTGGGCGGCCGTGACCGGGCGGCCGAGCACGGCGCGGCTGGTGGCCATGGCGACCATCGCGGTCGCGGTGATCGTGCCGATGAGCATGACCAGAATGGTCAGGCCCGAGCTGGCGAAGGCACCGCTGACGGCGTGCATGATGTCGCCGACGCTTGGGTTGGGGTTGTCCCTGAGGTTCTCCAGCCGGGTGTCGTTGCTGAGGAAGAAGCCGTCGACCACCACGGCCAGGCCCTGGGTGACCACGGCGATGGCCAGGGTGAAGCCGAGGATCGCGCGCCAGTGCCGTCGAAGTACGGCCAGGGAACCGTCGAGGATCTCGCCCGCGCCGAGTGGGCGCAGCGGGATGACGCCGGGCTTGGGCGCCGCGGGCCTGCTCCAGGGGCCCTGCTGCTGCCAGCCGCCGCCGGGGCCGCCGCCCGGTGCTGTGTTGCCCCAGCGCGGGCCTGAGGGGCCGGGTTGGCCGCCTTCCGGCGGTTGCGGGGGCGACCACCGGGCCCAGCCGGCGCCGGGCGCCTGACCCGTACCCGTACCCGTACCCGTACCGGAGGATCCGGCGGGGGGCGGGCCTGGGGCCGGTACGGTCGGGGGCCGGGTGTCGTGGGGGGTGTGCTGCCACTGGCCCGCGGGCGGCTGTTGGGCGGACCAGCCGCCGGGCGGCGGTGGCGTCGTGTCACCGGCGTCGGCCGTAGCGGGCCGGTCTCCCGTACCGGGAGCGGTTGCGTCGCCGGAGTCGTCACCGGAGCTGTTGTCAGGACCGGCCGCGGACGTATCTGTTGACGTGTCCACGGGAGTGTCTTTCTGTGGTGCGGAGGAAGCGGGGCTGTCGCCGTCTTCCGGCTCGGAGGAGTCGGAGGATCCGGGCGAGGCCCAGCCCGGAGTGTTGGTCATCGGAGGCTGCCCCTTCACGTGGTGCTCGCTGTGGTACTGGCCGCCATCGTGCCATGGGCTGCCTTGGACCGGGCCGGGCAGGGCAGACTGGACGGATGGGTGATCAATACGTGCGACCTGTGACCGATGAGGCCGACGGTGCTTCCCGTACCATCCCCGCGCTGCGGTGGGAGGAACCCCCCGAGGGACCCGTGCTCGTGCTGCTCGACCAGACCCGACTTCCGCAGGAGGAGGTCGAGTTGGTGTGCACGGACGTGCAGGCGCTGGTGCAGGCGATACGTTCCCTCGCCGTGCGGGGCGCGCCGCTGCTCGGGCTCGCGGGGGCGTACGGCATCGCGTTGGCGGCGGCGCGCGGCTACGACGTGAACGAGGCCGCCGACCTGCTCGCGCACGCGCGGCCGACGGCCGTCAACCTCGGGTACGGGGTGCGCCGCGCGGTGACCGCTTTCCACGCGGCGCCTCCGCACCAGGGCGCAGCCTTCGCGTTGGCCGAGGCGCGGGCGCTGCACGAGGAGGACGCGGCGGCGAGCCGGGCGATGGCGGAGTACGGGGAGCGGCTGCTCGCCGAGTTGGTGCCGGGCGGGGGCTACCGGATTCTGACGCACTGCAACACCGGGGCCCTGGTCTCGGGCGGTGAGGGCACCGCGCTCGGTGTGGTCCTCGCGGCGCACAGGGCCGGGGAGTTGAGGCGTCTGTGGGTCGACGAGACCCGTCCCCTTCTTCAGGGCGCGCGGTTGACGGCGTACGAGGCGGCGCGGGCCGGGATGCCGTACACGCTGCTCGCCGACAGCGCGGCCGGGTCGCTGTTCACGGCGGGGGAGGTGGACGCGGTGCTGATCGGCGCGGACCGGATCGCGGCGGACGGCTCCACGGCGAACAAGGTCGGCAGCTATCCCCTCGCGGTCCTCGCCCGCTACCACCATGTGCCGTTCATCGTCGTGGCGCCGACGACCTCGGTGGATCTGAGCACGCCGGACGGCGCCGCGATCGAGGTGGAGCAGCGGGCCGGCAGCGAGGTGACCGACCTCGCGCCGTCACCGCTGGGCACTCAGGCCTACAATCCGGCCTTCGATGTGACGCCGCCGGAGCTGATTACTGCGATCATCACGGAGAACGGTGTGGTTTCGCCGGTCACCACAGAAGCTCTCGTAACTGTGTGTAATCACGAGACTCCCCGGGCAGGCTCTGACTAGGGGAGATCGGGCAGCGCATCCGCGGACATCAGCGGACAATGGTCGCGTAGCGTGACCTCGATCACCAAAGGTCACCGGTAACGATATGCAAATGGGATGATGGTCGGTATGAAGGGACGTGTGCTGGTCGTCGATGACGACACCGCGCTGTCAGAGATGCTTGGCATCGTGCTGCGCGGAGAGGGTTTCGAGCCGTCGTTCTGCGCTGACGGTGACAAGGCCCTGGCTGCTTTTCGGGAGTCCAAGCCGGATCTGGTGCTCCTTGACCTCATGCTGCCCGGACGGGACGGCATCGACGTATGCCGTCAGATCCGGGCGGAGTCCGGGGTGCCGATCGTGATGCTCACGGCGAAGAGCGACACCGTGGATGTGGTGGTGGGGCTCGAGTCGGGGGCTGACGACTATGTGATCAAGCCGTTCAAGCCGAAGGAGCTGGTGGCGAGGGTCAGGGCGCGACTGCGGAGGGCGGAGGAGCCGACTCCTGAGCAGCTCGCCATCGGCGATCTGGTGATCGACGTGGCGGGGCACTCGGTGAAGCGGGACGGGCAGCCGATCGCGCTGACGCCGTTGGAGTTCGACCTGCTGGTGGCGCTGGCCCGCAAGCCGTGGCAGGTGTTCACCCGTGAGGTGCTGCTCGAGCAGGTCTGGGGCTATCGGCACGCGGCGGACACCCGGCTGGTGAACGTCCATGTGCAGCGGCTGCGGTCCAAGGTGGAGCAGGACCCGGAGCGCCCGGAGATCGTAGTGACCGTCCGCGGTGTCGGTTACAAGGCGGGACCGGGCTGACATGTGCGCGTCGTACGAGCGGGAGCGGCTGGAGAGCCGGCTCGCGGACCCCATGCGGGGTCTCGCGCCGGTTTTCCGCTCGTTCGTGCGCTGGGCACGGCGACCGTTGCAGCCGGCGGTCCGGCTGTGGCGGCGCAATCTGCAACTGCGAGTGGTCGCCTTCACGCTGCTGATGTCGGTCGGCGTGGTGCTGCTG
Organism: Streptomyces sp. NPDC008079; assembly: GCF_042957385.1. NCBI lineage: Bacteria > Bacillati > Actinomycetota > Actinomycetes > Kitasatosporales > Streptomycetaceae > Streptomyces > Streptomyces sp. NPDC008079. The sequence goes on along the minus strand of NZ_JBIBIC010000031.1, from coordinate 35,551 downwards.
CTGGGCTTCGTCGTGATCGGGCAGGTCAAGAACGGCCTGCTCGACGCGAAGGAGAAGGCGGCTGAGAATCAGGCCACCACCGGCTTCTCCATCGCCCAGCAGCAGGCGAACAGGAGCCAGACGCAGGACGCCACCGGGGTCGGCTCGCAGAATCAGGCCGAGGACTCGGGCGCCTGGCTGACGACGCTGGTCCAGCAGTTCGCCAGCGGTGGCAACGGGGTGTACTGGATCGCCACGCTCAGCCCGGGCGCCGACGACGCGCGCTTCGGCGAGGGTGTCGTCAACGCGCACGGGCCGCGCAGCTCCGGCAGCCTGCTGCCGCAGGCGAGCATCCCCAAGTCGCTCAGCGACGCCGTCGAGTCCCACACCGGGGCGCTGAAGCAGTACACGACGGTGGTGACGGACGACGGGAAGGCGCCGCAGCCCGCGCTGGCCATCGGCAAGCGGCTCACGGACATCAACGGGAAGACGTACCAGCTCTACTACCTCTTCCCGTTCGGCCAGGAGGCCAAGACGCTCGGCCTGGTCAAGGGCACGCTGGCGACGGCGGGCATCTTCGTGGTGGTGCTGCTCGGCGCCATCGCCTGGCTGGTGACCCGGCAGGTCGTCACGCCGGTACGGATGGCGGCCGGGATCGCGGAGCGGCTCGCGGCGGGCCGATTGCAGGAACGTATGCAGGTCTCGGGTGAGGACGACATCGCGCGCCTCGGCGAGTCCTTCAACAAGATGGCGCAGAACCTCCAGGTCAAGATCCAGCAGTTGGAGGACCTGTCGAGGATGCAGCGCCGCTTCGTCTCCGACGTCTCGCACGAGCTGCGCACCCCGCTGACGACCGTACGGATGGCGGCGGACGTCATCCACGACGCGCGGACCGAATTCGATCCGGTGACCGCGCGCTCCGCCGAACTGTTGCAGAACCAGCTGGACCGTTTCGAGTCGCTGCTGTCCGACCTGCTGGAGATCAGCAGATTCGACGCGGGCGCCGCGGAGCTGGCCGCCGAGCCGATAGACCTGCGCGAGGTCGTACGGCGGGTGGTGGACGCCGCGGAGCCGCTGGCCGAGCGCAAGGGCAGCCACGTGGCGATACGCGGCGACGCGCAGCCGGTGATAGCCGAGGTCGACCCCCGCCGGGTGGAGCGCGTGCTGCGCAATCTGGTCGTCAACGCGATCGAGCACGGCGACGGCCGGGACGTGGTGGTACGGCTGGCCACGGCCGACGGCGCGGTGGCCGTCGCGGTGCGGGACTACGGCGTCGGGCTGAAGCCCGGCGAGGCGACGCGGGTGTTCAACCGCTTCTGGCGAGCCGATCCGGCGCGGGCGCGTACCACCGGCGGGACGGGCCTCGGCCTGTCCATCGCGGTGGAGGACGCCCGGCTGCACGGCGGCTGGCTCCAGGCGTGGGGCGAGCCGGGCGGCGGGTCGCAGTTCCGGATGACGCTGCCGCGGACCGCCGGCGAGAGCCTGCGCGGGTCGCCGATACCGCTGGAGCCGGACGATTCGCGGCGCAACCGCGGGCTGAATTCCTCGGGGCTGCCGGTCCGCGCCGCGACGGGGTCCGTGCCGGTGCCGCGGACCGCGGGCCCGGCCGGCCCGGGGCACAACGGGCAGCCGGGCTCGCAGATACCGCAGATTCCCCAGCGGCCGCCCGCGGTGCCGCGTTCGCCGTCGGCCGATCCCGCGGCGTTCCCCGGCAGCGGTGCGCGGGTCGTGGGACGGATGGACTCGGTCCGGGAGGACGACAGCTGATGGGTGCGCTGGGGGGCAGGGGACGCCTGCTGCGGAGCTGGCCGGGTGTGGTGTGCGCGGCGCTGTTGCTGGCCGGGTGCGCGGCGATACCCAGCAGCGGTGAGGTGCGCAAGGTCGGCGACGGACAGCACGCCGACGTGGACGCGCAGGTGCGGGTCTTCCCGTCGGCGCCGCACAAGGGCGAAAGCGCCTCCGACATCGTCAACGGCTTCATGGAGGCCACCACCAGCGGCGAGGCGGACTTCGAGACCGCGAAGAAGTACCTGTCCAAGGAGCTGGCCGGACACTGGGACCCCACCGCGAAGATCACCGTGCTCACCGGCACGACCCAGCCCCGGGAGGAGCCGGGCACGAGTCGCAAGGACTACGTGATGGTCGACCTGGCGGGCAAGAAGACGGCCGTCGTCGACGCCAAGCACGCCTACCGGCCGGACGAGGGCAACTTCGACACCTCGTTCCACCTGGTCAAGGAGAACAACGAGTGGCGGATCGACAGTCTTGAAGACGGCCTGGTGATCTCCGATCTGGACTTCAACCGGATATATCACCTGGTCAACATGTACTACTTCGCGGCGCTGGGCCCGGACGCGCATCGCTCGGGGAACGCCGACAAGACCCTGGTCGCCGACCCGGTCTACCTGCGCAAGCAGAGCGACTCGCTGGTGTCCACGGTCTCCGCGCTGCTGACCGGCCCCACGAACTGGCTGGCGCCCGTGGTCGAGACCGCGGCGCCCGAGGGCGCCCGGCTCTACGACAAGGCGCCCGACCACGGGGTGACGCTCGACGACTCCCAGCACCTCAGGGTGCGGCTCGACGCGCCCGCGCAGCGGTTCGCGGGGGAGCGCTGCGTGAAGCTGGCGGCGCAGCTCTTCACCACGGTGCAGGGCCAGGCCGCGCCCAAGGTGGACGCCGTCGACATCTCGGCGTCCGACGGCAGGACGGTCTGCTCGCTGCCCAAGGAACAGACGCTGGCGTTCAGCACGCAGAATCTGGTCGGCTCCTCGGACCACCAGTACTACATCGGGGCGCAGCCGCACCGGCTGCTGGAGGTGCCCTCGGACGGAGCCTCGACCACGGGTACGCCGGTGGCCGGGCCGTTCGGCGGGGCGAAGGCGGACCTGGAGTCGGTCGCGGTGCGCCGGGACGAGCAGATGGCCGCCGGGGTGAAGGGCGAGGGACGCCAACTGGTCACCGCCGGCCTGGACGCGGACGCCCAGCCCAGCGAGCCCGTGCTGACCAGCAAGGCGAAGGACGGTCTGAGCGCGCCGAGCTGGGACGGGCTCGACTACCTGTGGGTCGCCGACCGCGATCCGGGCGACCCCCGTGTGGTGGCGCTGCGCGACGGCGGCGGGCAGCCGATCCCGGTCTCCGTCAGCGGCCTGACCGGCCGTGTGGACGCGCTGCGCGTCGCTTCGGACGGCGTGCGGATCGCGCTGCTCGTCCGGCAGCCCAACGGGCTCGGGAAGTTGCAGCTCGGGCGGATCGAGCGGGGCGGTACGCAGGCGCATCCGACGTTCGCGGTGACGAATCTGCGCACGCTGACCCCCGCGGCCGACGGCGTCAGCTCGGTCTCCTGGGCGGGGCCGAGCCGCCTGGTGGCGCTCGACAGCGAATCCGAGGGCGTGCAGCAGATCAAGTACATCAGCACCGACGGCTCCCCGAAGCTGGCCTTCGAAGGGATCAGCCAGGCGTCGGTGGTGGCGGCCTCCGAGGACGTCTCGCGGGCGCTGCTGGCCTCGTACAACCAGAGCGTCTACCGGCTGCCGCCGGACTCCACGGGCAAGCGGGTCGAGCCGAAGGGCGACAACCCGGTCTACCCCGGCTGAGAAAACCACCGTCAGCCTCCTGACCTGCGAAACCGTGGAGTTATCCACAGGTTGGGAGGGGGGCTGGCGGCGGGCGCCGAAACGGGGCAGAGTGGACGTCATGCGGGGCTGGTGGCAGGAGATCACCGGGCTGGTCCTGCCGGTGGACTGCGCCGGGTGCGGGCGTCCGCGTACGGAGCTGTGCGAGCGGTGCCGGGTGCTGATCGGCGGGGCGGCCGAATCGGTGCCGGTGCGGCGCGTGCGTCCGACGCCGGAGCCGCCGGGGCTGCCGCCGGTCTACGCGGCCGGGCGATACGGGGACGAAGTGCGGGCCGTGGTCCTGGCGCACAAGGAGCGGGGTGCGCTGGGTCTGGCCGGACCGCTGGGCACGGCGCTGGCGGCGGCCGTGCGGCGGGTCGGCGTCCCCGGGACGGTCCTGCTGGTGCCGGTGCCCTCGGCACGGCGTGCGGTGGCGCGACGCGGCCACGACGCCACGGCCCGCATCGCCCGTGCGGCGGCCCGGGAGCTGCGCCGGGGCGGCGTACCCGCCAGGGCGGTGGCCGCGTTGCGCCAGCGGCGGCCGGTGGCGGACCAGTCCGGTCTCGGCGCGGCCGGGCGGCCGGCGAATCTGGCGGGCGCGGTGGCGGCGGCCGGCGGGTCGGCCGCGCTGCTGACGGTGGCGCCGGTCGTGCTGGTGGACGACCTGATGACCACCGGAGCCTCACTGACCGTAGCGGCGCGGGCGGTGACGGCGGCCGGGGGCCGGGTCGCCGGGGCGGCGGTCGTGGCTGGTCCGCACGATCCGGAACTCCACTCGGATGCGCGTCGTTGCAGGTAGTAGCGACGCATATTCACTCGGAAGGGGGTATGGCGTCGCTGAGGATGCCGACCTCCACACTCCGGGACTATGTTCGGGGGATAGGGAAGTGAACACCATGGGGTGTTGATCTTCTCAGTGGGGCAGGAGGAGGTGAAAGCCGCAGCTTCGTGGTCCCCGGTCAGCCCCGGGAGGCGAAGCGGCAGCCAACGCAGCGCCGGACGGGACTGGTACCCGAGCTGGCCTCAGCGAAAGGGATCGCCTCCGGTAGCCCGGGGCGATCCGGGAACGGAGTTCTGCGTGGACATCGTCGTCAAGGGCCGCAAGACCGAGGTGCCTGAGCGGTTCCGGAAGCACGTGGCCGAGAAGCTGGACAAGATCCAGAAGCTCGACGGCAAGGTGATCAGCCTCGACGTCGAGGTGTCCAAGGAGCTCAACCCCCGGCAGGCGGACCACGCCGACCGGGTGGAGATCACGCTCAACACCCGGGGTCCGGTCGTCCGGGCCGAGGCCGCGGCGGCCGACCCGTACGCGGCGCTGGACATCGCGGTGTCGAAGCTGGAGGCGCGGCTGCGCAAGGCCGCGAGCAAGCGCCACACCCGTCGTGGGAACGGCCGGATCCCGGCGGCCGAGGTGGCCGCGACCGTGCCGGACGCGGCGACCATCAACGGGGACGGGGAGCTGGCCGTCGACCGGCCGAGCACGGACAGTGTGCCCACCACGAGGTTCGGTCCGCTGGAGGTGCACGGCGAGGGCCCGCTGGTGGTGCGCGAGAAGACCCACGCGGCCACGCCGATGGCACTCGACCAGGCGCTCTACGAGATGGAGTTGGTCGGGCACGACTTCTATCTGTTCGTGGACAGCGAGACCAAGCAGCCGAGTGTCGTCTATCGCAGGCACGGTTACGACTACGGCGTGATTCATCTGAACTCGGACGAGAGCACCGTGGAAGAACCGGCGGGCGCGGGCGGCGTACTGCGCCGCTAGCGGACACGCCCTAGGGCTGCAACCGGTGCCCCCGGGCCGTCCCGGGGGCACCACCGTGCCTGGACGTGAAATGCTGGACCAGTGGTCAACTCTGGTCTGAGGGGGAGGATCTGATGCCGGAGAGCTTTGAGCGCGGAACCACCGGCGAGCGTGGTCAGATCCCGTACGAGGAACCTGCCGGTCCGGCGCGTGCGGAGCCCATCCGGGTGCTGGTGGTCGACGACCACGCGCTCTTCCGGCGGGGCCTGGAGATCGTGCTCGCGCAGGAGGAGGACATCCAGGTCATCGGTGAGGCGGGGGACGGCGCGGAGGCGGTCGACAAGGCCGCCGACCTGTTGCCGGACATCGTGCTGATGGATGTGCGGATGCCCCGGCGCGGCGGGATCGAGGCGTGCACCTCTATCAAGGAGGTCGCGCCCAGCGCCAAGATCATCATGCTGACGATAAGCGACGAGGAAGCCGACCTCTACGAGGCGATCAAGGCCGGTGCCACCGGCTATCTCCTCAAGGAGATCTCCACCGACGAGGTGGCGACGGCGATCCGCGCGGTGGCGGACGGACAGTCGCAGATCAGTCCGTCGATGGCGTCGAAGCTGCTGACCGAGTTCAAGTCGATGATCCAGCGGACCGACGAGCGGCGGCTGCTGCCCGCGCCCAAGCTCACCGACCGGGAGCTGGAGGTGCTGAAGCTGGTCGCCACCGGGCTGAACAACCGGGACATCGCCAAGGAACTCTTCATCAGCGAGAACACGGTGAAGAACCACGTCCGCAACATCCTGGAGAAGCTTCAGCTCCACTCCCGGATGGAGGCCGTGGTCTACGCGATGCGCGAGAAGATCCTGGAGATCCGCTAGGGCCTGTCCCGCGCCGGGCATCGCGGCCATCACGTGCTGGGCATTGCCGGGTCCGGGCGCGCCCCCGGGCCGCCCGGACCCGGCGCCGCCCGGACCCACCACCTCGGCCCCGCGGGGCCGGACCCGCTCAGCGGCGGTCGTGGGTCAGCTTCAGCGCCGCCTCCAGCGGCTCGCGCAGCGGCTCCGGCAGCACCCGCTCCACCCGCGCCTCCTCGCAGCCCACCCAGCCCGCCGCCTGCGCGATGGCGTCGGCCGCGGGCTGCACGGCCTTCGGGCCGTCGAGCGTGACCTGCCGGGCCACCAGCGTCTTCCCCTCGCGCGCCGGGTCGACGCGGCCGACCAGCCGCCCGCCCGCGAGCAGCGGCATCGCGAAGTAGCCGTGGATCCGCTTGGGCTTGGGGGTGTACGCCTCCAGCCGGTGCGTGAAGCCGAAGATCCGCTCGGTGCGCGGCCGGTCCCAGATCAGGGAGTCGAACGGCGACAGCAGCGTCGTACGGTGCCTGCCGCGCGGCTCGCTCGCCAGCGCCGCCGGATCGGCCCAGGCGGGCTTGCCCCAGCCCTCGACCTCGACCGGCACCAGACCGGTCGAGTCGATCACCGACATCACCTGCTCGCCCTTGAGTCGGTGGTAGTCCGCGAGGTCCGCGCGGGTGGCCACCCCCATCGCTGCGCCCGCCTGGACGACCAGCCGCCGTACGCACTCGGTGTCGTCCAGGTCGTCGTGGAGCAGCGCGTCGGGCACGGCCCGCTCGGCCAGGTCGTAGATCCGCTTCCAGCCGCGCCGCCGGGTGCAGACCACCTCGCCGGTGTCGAGCAGCCACTCCACCGCGATCTTGGTCTCCGACCAGTCCCACCACGGTCCGCCGTTCTTCGCGCCGCCGAGCTGCGTCGAATTCAGCGGCCCCTCGGCCTTGAGCTGGTCCAGGACGGCGGCGCACGAGCGCTCGGCGTCCTCCAGGACGTGCCAGCGGTGACCGCGGGCCCGCCGCGCCCTGCGCCGGAAGGCGAAGTGCGGCCACTCCTCGATGGGCAGGATGCAGGCCGCGTGCGACCAGTACTCGAAGGCGTGGTCGCCCGACCAGTACGCCTCCTCGACCTCCTCGCGGCCGACCGCGCCCAGCCGCGCGTACGGGATCAGCTCGTGCGAGCGGGCCAGTACCGAGATGGTGTCGAGCTGCACCGCGCCCAGCGAGCGCAGCACCCCGCGCGTCCCGGCCCGCCGGTCGGGAGCACCGAGGAAGCCCTGCGCCCGCAAGGCGAGCCTGCGTGCTTCGTCGGCGGACAGGGTGAGCTGAGGAGGCGGCAGCGGTGTCATGCCGGACAGCGTAGGACCGCCCACTGACAAGCCCCGCTGACCTGCGTCAACCTCGCGCGGCCGGCGGCCCCCCGCTCCGTACGGAAACCCCTCGGGCCCCGCGCCCGCCCCCCGTGACGAAGGAGCCTCAGGCCCCCGCACCCGTGACGAAGGAGCCTCAAGCGCCCGCCCCCCGTGACGAAGGAGCCTCAGGCCCCCGCGCCCGGCGGATACGGCTCGTACGGCGTCTTGCCCTCGCGGTCCCAGTCCGTCGGCAGCAGGGAACCGCTCCAGGCGTCGCGGCGGGTGCCCGCGTAAAGGATCTTGGAGCGGACGGTGCCCTCCATGACGAAGCCGATGGAGCGGGCGACGGCGCGCGAGCCGTCGTTGCCCGCCTCCGCGTACCACTCGATCCGCTCGACGCCGAGAGCGTCGAAGGCCCAGGCGCAGACCGCGCGCCCCGCCTCGGCGGTGTAGCCCTTGCGGCGCTGCTCCCTCGCCGTCCAGTAGCCCAGCTCCGCCTGCCGCTCGGGCCCGGTCAGACCGGAGGCGCCGAACCGCAGCAGGCCCATGGAGCTGACGAGCGCGCCGCTGTCGGCGGTGAAGACGCCGAAGTTGTACATGGTGTCGTCGCGCCAGCCCTCGGGGCAGATGCGGCCGACGAAGTCCGCCGCGTTCTCGTGGGTGTACGGCGAGGGCACCGCCGTCCAGCGCGGAATATCGGGATCCTGGCAGGCCACATAGAGCGCCTCGGCGTCGTCCGGGGTCAGCGGACGCAGCAGCAGACGCTCGGTGGTGAGGGTGATCGGCTCCATGGACGCAGTATTGAGGAGAGCCGACGGCTGTGGAAAACCGTTTTGGCACCTCGGGGCCTCCCGGCCCGCTGGTCTCCTCGCTTACGATGGCCGTTGCAGCGGGGCCATCGGCGGACAGCCACTGGCAGAAAGCCATCGGCAGACATCGGCAGATCAAACCCCGCTGTGCCGGGTGCGGGCCAACCGCGCCAGGCCCGACCGGCAAGGAGCCAGCCTACGTGTCCGTCTTCAACAAGCTCATGCGTGCAGGCGAAGGCAAGATCCTGCGCAAACTGCACCGCATCGCGGACCAGGTCAATTCCATCGAAGAGGACTTCGTCAACCTCACCGATGCCGAGCTGCGGGCCCTCACCGACGAGTACAAGGAGCGGTACGCCGAGGGCGAGTCCCTCGACGACCTGCTGCCCGAGGCGTTCGCCACCGTCCGTGAGGCCGCCAAGCGCGTGCTCGGACAGCGTCACTACGACGTCCAGCTCATGGGCGGTGCCGCCCTGCACCTCGGGTATGTCGCCGAGATGCGCACCGGCGAGGGCAAGACCCTGGTCGGCACCCTGCCCGCGTATCTGAACGGGATCTCCGGCAAGGGCGTCCATCTCATCACGGTCAACGACTACCTCGCCGAGCGCGACTCGGAGTGGATGGGCCGCGTCCACAAATTCCTCGGCCTCGAGGTCGGCTGCATCCTGGCGAACATGTCGCCCGCCGAGCGCCGCGCCATGTACGCCTGCGACATCACCTACGGCACCAACAACGAATTCGGCTTCGACTACCTGCGCGACAACATGGCGTGGTCGAAGGACGAGCTGGTGCAGCGCGGCCACAACTTCGCGATCGTCGACGAGGTCGACTCGATCCTGGTGGACGAGGCCCGTACGCCGCTGATCATCTCCGGCCCGGCCGACCAGGCCACCAAGTGGTACAGCGACTTCGCCCGTCTGGTGAAGCGGCTCAACCGCGGCGAGGCGAGCAGCCTCGGCAAGGAGGAGACCGGCGACTACGACGTGGACGAGAAGAAGCGCACCGTCGCCATCCACGAGAGCGGCGTCACCAAGGTCGAGGACTGGCTGGGCATCGACAACCTCTACGAGTCGGTGAACACCCCGCTGGTCGGCTACCTGAACAACGCGATCAAGGCCAAGGAGCTGTACAAGAACGACAAGGACTACGTCGTCATGGACGGCGAAGTCATGATCGTCGACGAGCACACCGGCCGTATCCTCGCGGGCCGCCGCTACAACGAGGGCATGCACCAGGCGATCGAGGCGAAGGAAGGGGTGGACATCAAGGACGAGAACCAGACGCTCGCCACGATCACCCTCCAGAACTTCTTCCGCCTGTACGACAAGCTCTGCGGCATGACCGGTACGGCGATGACCGAGGCCGCCGAGTTCCACCAGATCTACAAGCTCGGCGTCGTCCCGATCCCGACCAACCGCGCGCTGGCCCGGATGGACAAGCCCGACCTGATCTACCGCACGGAAGAGGCGAAGTTCGCCGCCGTGGTCGAGGACATCGTCGAGAAGCACGAGAAGGGCCAGCCGGTCCTGGTCGGCACCGTCTCCGTCGAGAAGTCCGAGTACCTGTCAGCGCAGCTCTCCAAGCGCGGCGTGCCGCACGAGGTGCTCAACGCCAAGCAGCACGACCGTGAGGCGTCGATCGTCGCGCAGGCGGGCCGCAAGGGCGCCGTGACCGTGGCCACCAACATGGCCGGCCGCGGCACCGACATCAAGCTCGGGGGCAACCCCGATGACCTCGCCGAGGCGGAGCTGCGGCAGCGCGGCCTCGACCCGGTCGAGCACGTCGAGGAGTGGGCGGCGGCGCTGCCCGACGCCCTGGAGCGTGCCGAGCAGGCCGTCAAGGCCGAGCACGAGGAGGTCGTCGACCTCGGCGGGCTCTACGTGCTGGGCACCGAGCGGCACGAGTCGCGCCGGATCGACAACCAGCTCCGCGGCCGGTCCGGCCGTCAGGGCGACCCCGGCGAGTCCCGCTTCTACCTCTCGCTCGGCGACGACCTCATGCGGCTGTTCAAGGCGCAGATGGTCGAGCGCGTCATGGCGATGGCCAATGTGCCGGACGACGTGCCGATCGAGAACAAGATGGTCACCCGCGCCATCGCGTCGGCCCAGTCGCAGGTCGAGCAGCAGAACTTCGAGATCCGCAAGAACGTCCTGAAGTACGACGAGGTGCTCAACCGGCAGCGCGAGGTCATCTACGGCGAGCGCCGCCGCGTCCTGGAGGGCGAGGACCTGCACGAGCAGGTGCAGCACTTCATGGACGACACCATCGACGCGTACATCGACGCGGAGACCAAGGAAGGCTTCGCCGAGGACTGGGACCTGGACCGGCTGTGGGGCGCCTTCAAGCAGCTCTACCCGGTGAAGGTCACCATCGAGGAGCTGGAGGACGCGGCGGGCGACCGGGCCGGGATCACCGCCGAGTTCATCGCGGAGTCCGTCAAGGACGACATCCACGAGCAGTACGCGGAGCGCGAGAAGAGCCTGTCCGAGGACATCATGCGCGAGCTGGAGCGCCGCGTGGTGCTGTCGGTGCTCGACCGCAAGTGGCGTGAGCACCTGTACGAGATGGACTACCTCCAGGAGGGCATCGGGCTGCGCGCGATGGCGCAGCGCGACCCGCTGGTGGAGTACCAGCGCGAGGGCTTCGACATGTTCGGCGCCATGATGGACGGCATCAAGGAGGAGTCCGTCGGCTACCTGTTCAACCTGGAGGTCCAGGTCGAGCAGCAGGTCGAGGAGGTCCCGGTGGACGCCGCCGTCAGCGACGCCCCGCAGAACGCGGCGCCTTCGCTGACCAAGGACGCCAGGCCGGAGATCCGCGCCAAGGGCCTCGACGCCCCCAAGCGCGCCGACCGGCTGCACTTCTCCGCGCCGTCCGTGGACGGCGAGGGCGGTGTGGTCGAGGGCGACTTCGCGGGTGTCGACGCCGCCGACGGCGGTTCCGCCGAGGAGGGCCAGACGCGCGCCGAGCGCCGCAAGGCCGCCAAGGGCGGGCGCCGCCGCAAGAAGTAACGCCTACGGGCGGGCTCGACCGGACACGGCCGCGGGGCCGGACCCCTTTCTCACGGGTCCGGCCCCGCGGCCGTGCCGCGTCCAAGACGCTCACCCGCGGGAGGTCAGCCCGCCTGGACCGCCGTGCACCGCCAGCGGGCCTGCCCGTAGCCCGCCGAGGGCGGCGCGGCGGGCCCCGAGGGTTCGAGCCGGAAGGCCAGGGCGCGGAAGACGTCCTGGTCCAGGGCGACGACGGCCGCCACCTCCAGGGCGCCGTCCGCGGTGCGGAAGCAGCGGCACCGGTACACGTAGGGGGTACGGCCGCGGGCCCGCAGCCGCCAGTCGGCGCGGGCGCCGTGCAGCTCCCACAGCCGTTGGTACGCCTCGTCCCTGACGCGTCCGGCCAGCGACGTCACGGGGCTGCGCCCGGTCAGCACGTCGAGCAGGCGCCCGGCGAACCACAGGTGCGGCGCGGGCGGGCGCGGCGCCGTCCCCGGCCGCGTCACGACCGCCACGGACCTCGCCGGGACCGGAACCGAGCCGGAGCCCCCGCTCGCCGCGCCTCCCACCGGCCTCGCCGCGGCGCCTGGACGCCCGCCTGGCCGCCCGCCGGGCCGGCGGCTGTCTCTGCGTCCGGGCGGACCGGCGCCGCCCGCCGTACGCCGCTCCACACCCGCGGCGCGCGGCGGAGCGGGAGCGGGCAGGGGAGGTGCCGGGGTTCCGGGTACGGGCACGGGCACGGTTACGGGCGGCTGCGGCGGCGTCGTCTGCACGGGTGCTTCCCCTGTGGTCGCTACTGGCGGGTAGGGCGGTGACAGGGCGGTTCTAGGACCCTCGGGGAGGGGCTGGCAAGCGGGGTGCCGTCCGACGCAGGGCGCGGAGGAATTCACCTATTCGCGTGGTGGCGCACGTATGCTTCACGCCATGCGCGTCTATATTCCAACGACCCTGGCCGGTCTCGCCGAGGCGTACAAGGCGGGCGAGCTGGGGCCCGTACCGCTGGACGCCTACGCGGTGACGCCGAGCCTGCGCGAGTGGTACGTCTCGGACGACATCGAGGAGCTGGAGTACGCGGCCCTCAACCGCGCCGCCCAGGCGTCGCTGCGGCTGCTGGCCGTGCACCCGGACACCCCGCGCCGCCGGGTGGTCGTCGCCGTGGACGTGGACGACGCCGCCGTGACGTACGACCCGGACCACGGCCTGGACCCCGGCTCGCTCGGCGAGGTCCGCCTGGCGCGCGCCGTGCCGCTGTCCAGGACGGCCGCGGTGCACGTGGACGCCGACGACGCGCGGACCGATGTGACGGCCGCCGCGGCGGCCGTGGGCGCGGCCGACATGGGCGACGACGACGCGCAGTTCACCGTGGACGGCGCCGAGGACCACGACCTGCTCTGGTACGCGACGCAGGAGATCCCCAACCTCATCTCCTGACCCCGGCGCGCGAGGACCCGAGCGCGCGACCGGTTGAACGCCCGACCGGCTGAGCGCCCCGAGCGCGTGAACGTCCCGACCGCGTGAGCGCCCCGGCATCCGACCGGCCGGGCACCTGATCGGCTGAATCCGTTCGGCCCCCGCCCGGTCGTACGGCGGCCCCGCGTGGCCGGGACCCCACCCTCGGGCACCGGGCTGTCACACCCCGCGAGTACGGTTCGTGGAGTGAGCACGCATTCCGTAGGCACGCATCTGGTGTGGGACTGGAACGGCACCCTTTTCCACGACATCGACGCGGTGATCGAGGCGACGAACGCCTCGTTCGCCGAGCTGGGCCTGGCCCCGATCACCCTGGAGCGGTACCAGGAGCTGTACTGCGTGCCCGTGCCCCGGTTCTACGAGCGCCTGATGGGACGGCTGCCGACCGACGCCGAGTGGGAGGTGATGGACGCCGCCTTCCACCGCCACTACTGGGCGCTGGCCGGCCGCTGCGGCCTCGCCGAGGGCGCGGCCGAGCTGCTGGCCGCGCGCCGGGCCGCCGGGCTCACGCAGTCGCTGTGCTCGCTCGCCCCGCAGGACAATCTGCTGCCCGTGGTGACCTCGCACGGCATCATGGAGCACTTCGTCCGGGTGGACGGCCGTACCGGCCCCTCCAATCAGGGCAAGGCCGCGCAGATGGCCCGCCACCTCGCCGCGCTCGCCGACGTCGCCGCCGACCCCGGCCGGATCGTGGTGATCGGTGACGCGCTCGACGACGCGGTGGCCGCCGCCCACGTCGGCGCGCACGCCGTGCTGTACACCGGCGGCTCGCACAGCCGCGCCAGCCTGGAGAGCGCCGGGGTGCCGGTGGTCGACAGCCTCGCCGCCGCCGTTCTGGAAGCCGAGCGAATAGCCGCGGGCTAGAGCCTGTCCGGCGGACAGGCCCTGCCGCCGGGCTCCCGAATCGACGCTCGGGCCCGGTCCGCGCCCCGCTCCAACGCCGGAATCATCACCTCCGCATCGACTGTTCGCCGTCTCGTCCCGGTCCTGTTCCCGCCCGGTTCCTGTCCAGAGGGGCCAAAGGTGTGCAGTGCATTTGTACGAAGACGTCTCCTGACAGGCACCCGTGAGCGAGCGATAGCCTTGCGGCGTGATCAACGTTGATCAGTTCATCAGGGGCCACCGCGTGCGTACGGGCACGGCGGACCCCTCTTCCGGCATAGCGTCGTCCCGTAGCGGATACCCCGCGTCACGTGACGTCCTGCCATCACCCGACGTCACGCAATGGCGCGCGACAGGAGTCAGAGGACATGCAGACCAAGCTGGACGAAGCCAAGGCCGAACTGCTGGAACGAGCAGCCAAGGTCGCTGAGAACAGCCAGACGGGGGGACTACCCGGCCAGGGCCGCGACACAGAGGCGCTGACGGCGTTCCTCCGGGGTTACTACCTGCACAGCGCACCCGAGGACCTCAACGACCGCAATCCGGTCGACGTCTTCGGCGCGGCAGTCTCCCACTACCGGCTCGCGGAGGTACGCCCGCAGGGCAGTGCCAGCGTCCGGGTGCACACCCCCACCGTCGAGGAGAACGGCTGGCAGTCCAGCCACACCGTCGTCCAGGTCGTGACCGACGACATGCCCTTCCTCGTCGACTCGGTCACCAACGCGCTCACCCAGGCCGACCGCGGCATCCACGTCGTCTTCCACCCGCAGTTCCTGGTCCGCCGCGACGTGACCGGCAAGCTGCTGGAGATCGTCGCCCCGGGGTGCGGACCCGAGGACGGCTCGCTCCCGCACGACGTGCTGGTCGAGTCCTGGATCCACGTCGAGATCGACCGCGAGACCGACCGCGCCGACCTCAAGGAGATCACCGCGGACCTGCGCCGCGTGCTCTCCGACGTCCGTGAGTCCGTCGAGGACTGGGCGAAGATGCGCGAGTCCACCAAGCGCATCGCCGACGAGCTGTCCGCGACCCCGCCGCCGCTGCCCGAGCGCGAGGTCAGCGAGGCCGTCGAGCTGCTGCGCTGGCTCAACGACGACCACTTCACCTTCCTCGGCTACCGCGAGTACGAGCTGACCACCGACACCGAGCCCGACGGCTCCACCGAGGACGTGCTGGTCGCCGTCCCCGGCACCGGTCTCGGCATCCTGCGCTCCGACCCGGTGCACCCCGGCACCGACGGCACCGACCCGGGCCACCACACCCACCTCGGGCACCCCGGCTCCCCGTCGTTCAGCAGGCTGCCCGCCGACGCCCGCGCCAAGGCCCGCGAACACCGGCTGCTGATCCTCACCAAGGCCAACAGCCGCTCCACCGTGCACCGTCCCTCGTATCTGGACTACGTCGGCGTGAAGAAGTTCGACGCCGAGGGCAATGTGATCGGCGAGCGCCGCTTCCTCGGCCTGTTCTCCTCCACCGCCTACACCGAGTCGATCCGCCGGGTCCCGGTGGTCCGCCGCAAGGTCGAGGAAGTCCTCGAAGGCGCCGGATTCACCGCCCACAGCCACGACGGCCGCGACCTGCTCCAGATCCTGGAGACGTACCCGCGCGACGAGCTGTTCCAGACCCCCGCCGACGAGCTGCGGTCCATCGCCACCAGCGTGCTGTACCTCCAGGAGCGCCGGAAGCTGCGGCTGTTCCTGCGGCAGGACGAGTACGGCCGCTACTACTCGGCGCTGGTCTACCTGCCGCGCGACCGCTACACCACGGCGGTACGGCTGCGCCTGACCAACATCCTCCAGGACGAACTGGGCGGCCGAAGCGCCGACTTCACCGCATGGAACACCGAATCGGTGCTGTCCCGGCTGCACTTCGTCATCCGCGTCGAACCCGGCGCGCCGCTGCCCGACATCACCGACGCCGACGTCGAGCGGATCGAGAGCCGGCTCTCCGACGCCACCCGCTCCTGGGCCGACGGCTTCGGCGAGGCGCTGACCGCCGAGTGCGGCGAGGAGCGCGCGGCCGAGCTGACCCGGCGGTACGCGCACGCGTTCCCCGACGGCTACCGCGCCGACTTCGCACCGCGCGTCGCCGTCGCCGACCTCCAGCACATCGAGGGCCTGGGCGCCGACGACTTCACCCTCAGCCTGTACGAGCCGGTCGGCGGCGCCAGCGACGAGCGGCGCTTCAAGATCTACCGCACCGGCGCGCCCGTCTCGCTGTCCGCCGTCTTGCCGGTGCTCCAGCGGCTCGGCGTCGAGGTCGTCGACGAGCGGCCGTACGAACTGCGCCGTTCGGACCAGACCCGCGCCTGGGTCTACGACTTCGGGCTGCGCCTGGACCCCAGCCTCGGCGACCTCGGCGACGACGCCCGCGAGCGGTTCCAGGCGGCCTTCGCCGCGACCTGGACCGACAAGGCGGAGAACGACGGCTTCAACTCCCTGGTGCTGCGCGCCGGTCTGGAGTGGCGCGAGGCGATGGTGCTGCGCGCGTACGCCAAGTACCTGCGGCAGGCCGGGTCCACCTTCAGCCAGGACTACATGGAGGACACCCTCCGTACCAACGTCCACACCACCCGGTTGCTGGTCAACCTCTTCCAGGCCCGCTTCTCGCCGGACCACCAGCGGGCCGGCAGCGAGCTGACCGACGGGCTGCTGGAGGAGCTGGACGGCGCGCTCGACCAGGTCGCCAGCCTCGACGAGGACCGCATCCTGCGGGCCTTCCTCACCCTGATCAAGGCGACGCTGCGCACCAACTACTTCCAGCGCCGCGACGACGGGCAGCCGCACGACTACCTGTCGATGAAGTTCGACCCGCAGGCCATCCCCGAACTGCCCGCGCCCCGCCCGGCGTTCGAGATCTGGGTGTACTCCCCGCGGGTCGAGGGCGTCCACCTGCGGTTCGGCAAGGTCGCCCGCGGCGGTCTGCGCTGGTCCGACCGGCGCGAGGACTTCCGTACCGAGGTGCTGGGCCTGGTCAAGGCGCAGATGGTGAAGAACACCGTCATCGTGCCGGTCGGCGCGAAGGGCGGCTTCGTCGGCAAGCGGCTGCCCGACCCGGCCGCCGACCGCGACGCCTGGCTGGCCGAGGGCATCGCCTCGTACAAGACGTTCATCTCCGGCCTGCTCGACATCACCGACAATCTCGTCGGCGGCGAGGTCGTGCCGCCGACGGACGTGGTCAGGCACGACGAGGACGACACGTATCTGGTCGTCGCCGCGGACAAGGGCACCGCGTCGTTCTCCGACATCGCCAACGAGGTCGCGGTGTCGTACGGCTTCTGGCTCGGCGACGCCTTCGCCTCCGGCGGCTCGGTCGGCTACGACCACAAGAAGATGGCCATCACTTCCAGCGGCGCCTGGGAGTCGGTGAAGCGGCACTTCCGCGAGATGGGCGTCAACACCCAGGAAGAGGACTTCACCGTCGTCGGCATCGGCGACATGTCCGGTGACGTGTTCGGCAACGGCATGCTGCTGTCGGAGCACATCCGGCTGGTCGCGGCCTTCGACCACCGGCACATCTTCCTCGACCCGAAGCCGGACGCGGCCACCTCCTACGCCGAGCGGCGCCGCATCTTCGAGCTGCCGCGCAGCAGTTGGGCCGACTACGACACCAAGTTGCTGTCGTCGGGCGGCGGGATCTTCCCCCGTACCGCCAAGGCGATCCCGCTCAACGCGCAGATCCGCAAGGCGCTCGGCATCGAGACCGCCACCGCGAAGATCACCCCCGCCGAGCTGATGAAGGCGATCCTCCAGGCCCCGGTGGACCTGCTGTGGAACGGCGGCATCGGCACCTACGTCAAGGCGTCCACCGAGTCGCAGGCCGACGTCGGCGACAAGGCCAACGACGCGATCCGGATCGACGGCGCGGAACTGCGGGTCAAGGTCGTCGGCGAGGGCGGCAATCTGGGCTTCACCCAGCTCGGCCGGATCGAATTCGCCCTGAACGGCGGCCCGGAGGGGACCGGCGGCCACATCAACACCGACGCGATCGACAACAGCGCGGGTGTGGACGCCTCGGACCACGAGGTCAACATCAAGATCCTGCTCAACAGCGTCGTCGCCGAAGGGGACATGACCGTCAAGCAGCGCAATTCGCTGCTCGCGGAGATGACCCACGAGGTCGGCGACCTGGTGCTGCGCAACAACTACGCGCAGAACGTCTCGCTCGCCAACAGCATGGAGCAGGCCCCGAGTCTGCTCCACGCCCACCAGCGGTTCATCCGCCGCCTGGTGCGCGACGGCCACCTGGACCGGGCGCTGGAGTTCCTGCCGACCGACCGGCAGATCCGCGAGCGGCTGGCGGCCGGACAGGGCCTGACGCAGCCGGAGTTGGCGGTGATCCTCGCCTACGCCAAGATCACCACGGCCGAGGAACTGGTCCACACCGAACTGCCCGACGACCCGTACCTGCGCTCCCTGCTGCACGCGTACTTCCCCGTGCCGCTGCGGGAGCGCTTCGAGCGGCAGATCGACAACCACGCGCTGCACCGCGAGATCATCACGACCGTCCTGGTCAACGACACGGTGAACTCCGGCGGCACGACCTTCCTGCACCGCTTCCGCGAGGAGATCGGCGCCACCACGGAGGAGATCGTGCGGGCCCACACGGCCGCCCGCGCGATCTTCGGTCTCGCCGAGATCTGGGACGCGGTGGAGGCGCTGGACAACATCGTCGCCGCCGACGTGCAGACCCGGATCAGGCTGCACTCGCGGCGGCTGGTCGAGCGCGCCACCCGCTGGCTGCTCAACAACCGCCTCCAGCCGCTCCAGATCGCCGAGACCATCGACTTCTTCGCCGAGGGCGTCGCCGCGGTCTGGTCCCACCAGCCCAAGCTGCTGCGCGGCGCGGACGCGGACTGGTACCGGTCGCTGCGCGACGAGCTGACCGCGGCGGGGGTGCCGGACGAACTGGCCACCCGGGTCGCCGGATTCTCCGCGGCCTTCCCGGCGCTCGACATCGTCGATGTCGCGGACCGCACCGGCAAGGAGCCGCTGGACGTCGCCGAGGTCTACTTCGACCTCGCCGACCGGCTGGGGATCACGCAGCTCCTGGACCGGATCATCCTGCTGCCGCGCGCCGACCGCTGGCAGTCCATGGCCCGCGCCGCCATCCGCGAGGACCTCTTCGCGGCCCACGCGGCACTCACCGCCGACGTGCTGACGGCGGGCCCCGAGGGGTCCACGCCCGAGCAGCGCTACACGGCGTGGGAGGAGCAGAACGCGGGCCTGATCGGCCGCGCCCGCACCACCCTCGAGGAGATCCAGGGCGCCGAGGAGTTCGACCTGGCGAGTCTGTCGGTGGCGATGCGGACCTTCCGTACGCTGCTGCGCACGCACCGCTGAGCCGTACGCACCGCTGGGCCGTACGCACCGCTGGGCCGTACGGTCGCGGCGGTGCGGCTGAACGCGGGCCCGGTGGGCGGCACTTGTGCGCAAGTGCCCGCCCGCCGGGCCCGACCGCGCTACGGCGTGGGCGCGTCCGGCATCTTCCACACCGTCAGCAGCGTGGAGTACGTCGGCATCGGGTCGGTCATCATGTTGCCGGACGGCGTGACGTCGGTGACCTTCAGCATGGCCAGATTCCCCTCCGAGGTCACCGTGCACAGCACCGTGCCCTTGGCGATGTACGTGTCCTTGGCGAGGTCGCCCCGGTAGATCTCGCCGGACAGCGCGTCGGCGCCGACCCCGTTCCTGCACGCCTGGTAGTCGGTGCCGTCGGCCCGGCCGAAGGTGGTGAGGAACCGCATGCTGCCGTCGGCCCAGTCCTGGTACTCGATCTCGTAGCCGTCGGTGTCGCCGATCTGGCCGTTCGGCTCGACCCTCGCGCTGTCCAGGTCCACATGCGTGCCGTGGTTCCAGGCGGGCGAGCGGATGGTGAACTTGCGGTCCTGGAAGATGACTTGCGGCTGCCCGCCGCCGGGTGTGCCCGGGTCGGCAGAGGAGCCGCCGGGGGAGCCGGTCGGGGCGGTGCTCGCGGGGCCGGTGGTCGGAGCGGCAGCGGGGGACTGGGAGGTGGAGGTGCCGGGGCCGCCGCCGAGCGGCGACTTGCCCTGCGGGCCCTTGTCGTCGCCCTTGCCGTCGGAGTGGGTGAAGGCGTAGGTGAGCGTCACCGCGAGGATCACGGCCAGGACGCTGCCGCCGATGGCCATCACCTTCTGCGTCCGGCCGCTGGGGACCCGGCTCTGCCCGTCGTGCCCGTTCCCGTTCCCGTCGTGCCCCTCGTTCCCGTTCCCGTTTCCGGGACCGCGCCCGTGGCCGTTTCCGGGACCGCGCCCTTGCCCGTCTCCGGGACCGCTCTCGGGACCGCTCGCACGACCGCTTCCGTCCCCGCGGCCGGTGGCTCCGTGGGCGCCGGTCGCGGGGCCGTCCACATTCGTCGGCCCGAACATGCCCGAGGTGTACGGGCCTGACGCGTACGGGCCTGACGCGTACGGACCCGGCGCGTACGGGCCGGAGGGCGCGGCACCCGTCCCGGCGGGCGGTGCGGCCCGCGGCGCCCCCTGCGGCATCGCGGGCGGTACGGCGGGCGGTACGGCGGGCGCCGGTATGTGCGGCGGCGCGGCGGGCGCGGCGGGCGGTGCCGGGGCCGGCGGCAGGGCCGCGGCGGCCTCCCGCCGGGCTATCTCGGCCGCGAGCGGCTGCGGCAGCCAGCCGCTGAAGTCCCGGAGCGGGCGGCCCGCGCCACGCTCGCACAGCTCGGCCAGCTCCGCGGGGGTGGGCCGGGCCGCCGGGTCCGCGGTCAGGCAGCGCTCCAGGACGGTCCGCAGCTCGTCGGGGTAACCGGACAGGTCGGGCGGCCGGACGGCGGTGTTGGCTATCTGCGTGGCGAGCGTGATCGCGCCCGCCGTGCCGTACGGGTGCCGTCCGGTGGCGGCGACCGCGGCGATCAGGCCGAGCGAGAACAGGTCGGTGGCCGGGGTGAGTTCGTGCCCGTTGGCGTGCTCGGGCGACATGTACTGCGGGGTGCCGATCAGGCCGCCGCTGCGGGTGAGCTGCGTGGAGTCCGCCGCGCGCGCGATGCCGAAGTCGATCACCCAGGGGCCGCCCGCGCCGAGCAGCACATTGCTGGGCTTGAGGTCGCGGTGGATGACGCCCGCCGCGTGCACCGCGCGCAGCGCCTCCGCCGCGCAGCCCACCAGTTGCAGCGCGGTGGCCACCGGCAGCGCCCCGTACCGGGCGAGCGCGTCGTCCAGCGGCAGCCCCGGAATGTAACTGGTCGCCAGCCAGGGCCGGTTGCCGGTGGTGTCGTGGTCGACGACCGGCACCACGTGGTAGCCCTGCACCCGGCGCGCGGACTGCACCTCCTGCTGGAAGCGCCGCCTGAACTCCTCGTCCTGCGCGTATTCGCGCCGGATCACCTTCAGCGCGACCGGCTGTCCGCCGCGGGTGTGCGAGAGGTAGACCGACCCCATCCCGCCCTCGCCGATCCGGGCCAGCAGCCGGTAACCGGCCACCTCGCGCGGGTCCTGCGGCTCCAGCGCCTGTAACGGACTCCCGCCCGGACCCTGATCAGAACCCGCTCCCGCGCCCGGCACCGGACCCGCACCCGCGCCCGGCGCCGGGCCACCGCTCGAACTGCTGTCGTGACTGGAGATTTCGGGCACCCCCCGGTAGGCGAACGGGGCACGATGCTACCGGGGGTGTGTACGAGGCGCGGACGTCGTATCGAACCCGCTGACGCCTTGGTGCCGTTCGGTGACATCACCCGCCGAGGACGGCCCCGGGCCGGAGGCCGGAACGGCATCGGGCCGCGCCCCGTATCCGCCTCAGGACTCGCCCGGCACCGGCGCCAGCCGCACCAGCCGGTCACCCGTCCTGGTCCCCGTCGCCACCAAGGTCCCGCCGGCCGGCACCTTCTGATATTTCGTCAGCAGCAACCAGCCGACCCCGTACCGCCGTTGGACCGCGGCGCGCTGCGCCGCCGTCGACTTCGGGTCCAGATACGTGCGCACGGCGGCGAATCTGCGGTCGCGTTCGGCGGCCGGGGTGGACGGGTCGGGCCAGGTGGGGGCGACCAGGAAGAAGCCGTAGGCGGGCAGGACGTGCGTGGCGTAGTACCCGTCGGTGAGGACCACCGCGTCGGCGGGCATGCGGTCCGCGGCCCAGCCGTAGCCCGGCCAGCGCACCGGGTGGTCGACGGTCACCGGCAGGAAGCGCTGCGGCACGACGGCGCCGATCTGCGCGGCCACGCCGAAGCAGAGCGCGACGGCGGCCACGGGCGCGAGCACCGCGCGCAGCCGGGTCCACGGCGGGATCGAGGCCAGTTCCACGGCGAGCGCGAACTGCGGCGGCACGAGCAGCAGCGCGAAGACCCGCCCGTAGGTGTAGTGCCCGCTCACCCACCCGTAGGCGACGATCAGGCAGAAGGCGGCGAACATCAGGACCAGCGGGTCGCGGACGCCGCGCCGGGCGCGCAGCAGCAGCGGCGGGAGGCCGACGAGCGCCAGCCCGTACCACTGCCAGGGGTGGATGTAGAGCCGCTTGTGCACCGCGTCGACCGTGGTGTCACCGGCCAGCGAGAACACGTCGTAGTACGGCCACGCCACGGCCACCAGCAGCGCGAGCGCGCCCGCCAGAAGCCAGCGGGCCGTCACCCGCCGCGACCAGCCGCGCTGCCGGGCCGTCAGCACCGCCACGATCCCGACGGCCGCGGCCAGCGCGGTGATCGGGTGGATGAGCAGCAGCAGCCCGCAGGCCACCCCGAGCAGGGCGTAACCGGCCCAGCCGGTGGTACGGCGGCGCGCCAGCCGGTCGGTGAGCGCCCACAGGTGGAAGGTGACGCCGACCGCGAAGGCGCTCGGGTACGAGGCGCCGCGGGTCAGCGACCACACCCCGCAAAAGCCGCTCCACTCCTTGCCCTGCACGCCCCACAGCAGGGTGAAGGCCAGCAGCGCGTAGACCGGCGCCATCGGCCGTCTGCTCAGCGTCCGCGCGTACACGCCGACGCCGGTGACCAGCACCGCCAGATTCACCGGGCCGCACCAGCGCACGACCTCCCGCCCGGCGGCGCCGGTGGCCCGCGCGATCAGGCCGAGTGCCACGATGTACGGCGAGAAGTACGGGCTGCCGGTGCCCGGCAGGTCGAGCAGCGGATTGGCCGGGTGCCGCCAGTCGGCCTTGACCCGCTCCACCGCCGAGGCGTGCTGCCCGAAGTCCGAGGCGATCGGCGTACGCCAGGCCGCCGCGGCGACCACCAGCCAGAAGAGCGTCCCGACGACGGCGTACGGCGTCACCCGCCAGGCCCGCGCCCGCTCCAGCAGCCGGGCGGGCAGACCGGCCCGCCCGGCCGCGACCGCGGCGCCGTCGGCCGTACCGGCCCCCGGCTCGTCGCCCGCGCCGTCGCCCGCGGTGACCTCTCCGGTCGTCAGTGACGGCAAGGCGCGGCCTTGAGGAGGGTGCGGTCGTGCGGCCGCGGCGGGTGTGCGGCGGGGGCCAATTCGCTCGATGTCATGACAAGCTCCGTGTTCCGGCGGCGGTTCGGTCAGGGTGTCAGGGGGTCAGCTGAGCATCAGGTCCGCCACGCGGGCGGCGGCCCCTCCGTCGTCCAGGTGGCAGAAGGCGGCGCGGAAGGCCGCGTAGGCGTCGGCGCGGCTCCGGACGGCGGCCTCCGGGTCGCGCAGCGCGGCGGTCAGCTCGTCCGTGGTGCGCAGCAGCGGCCCCGGCGCCTGGGCCTCGTAGTCGAAGGTGAAGCCGCGCAGCGTGTCGCGGTAGTGCGGCAGGTCGGGCGTGAACAGCAGCACCGGGCGGCCGGTGACCGCGAAGTCGGCGAGCACCGAGGAGTAGTCGGTGACCAGCACGTCGGCGACGAGCAGCAGTTCCGCGAGGTCGGGGTGGGCGGAGACGTCCCGCACGAAGCCGCCGGGCACCGCCGGGAGGGTGTCGGCGACCAGCGGGTGCGAGCGGACCAGCAGCACATGGCTGGTGGTCAGCTCCGCCGCCATCGCCGCCAGGTCGAGCGGCAGGTGCAGCCGGGCGTGCTCGGCGTCGTACGCCTCGTCGTCGCGGACCGTCGGCGCGTACAGCACGACCGTGCGGCCGGGCGGCAGGCCGAGCCTGGCCCGTACCTCCTCGCGCACCTTGTCGCGGTCCTCGCCGCTGAGCAGGTCGGTACGGGGCAGCCCCGTCTCGGCGACCTCGCCGTCGAAGTCGAGGGCGCGGCGCAGGACCGGGGTGCTCTGCGAGTTGGGGGAGAGCAGCACGCTCCACTGGTGGCCGAGGCTCGGCTGCGGCCACATGTGGGTGAGGTCGGCGCACAGCGTGCCCGCCAGGTCCTGGCCGATCCGCTTCACGGGCGCGCCGTGCCAGGTCTGGACGACCCGCTGGCCCTCGCGGCGGCGGAACCACGCGGGCAGATGCGTGTTGGTCACCACATGGCGGCCGCGGGCCAGCGCCTCGTACCAGTCGTCGCTGCCGCGCAGCACCGCGCGGGCGGTCGCGGGCACCGCCACGGTGTGGTCGCGCACCACCCACACATGGTCGAACGGGACGCCCCTGCGCACCAGTTCGTCGTGGACGGCGCGCGGCGAGTCCGCGCAGTCGCGGCCGTCGAAGCTGCTGTAGAGGACGGTGTCGGTCAACGGGCGGCGCAGCAGCACCGGATAGCGCCGCTCGCGCAGCATCCGCTGCCGGTACGGGCCGCGGTCCGCCGCGGGCACGGGCGATCCGGCCGCCACGAACAGGTGGTCGTGGAACCGCCGGTCGACCGTCACCGGTCGCGCGCCCGGCGCCGCCGGGAGCCGCAGCGGCAGCTCGGCGAACGCCTCCCGCGCGATCCGCACCGGGGCGTCGCCGCCGTCCGCCGCCCGCAGGTGCAGATACCAGCGTCCTGCGTGCGGCAGCGCCGACACGTCCAGCGCGGCGCTGAACCGGCGTACGGGGCCGGCCGGGCCCCGCCCCGCGGCTCCCTCCGCCGCCACGGCAGACGCCGTTCCGGCCCCGGCCTGCGCCGGGGTTCCCGCCGCGACCGGGGCGTCGTCCCCCGCTGCCGCAGCGGCGCCCGCAGCCCCCACGGCGCCCGCCGCCTCGGCGGCAGCGGAGTCCGCGCCCTTGGCCGCCAGCGTCACCTCGACGCCGACCTCGGCCGCGTACGTGCCGTGCCGCAGGACCAGCCGGGCCGGGGGCGGGGTGTCGGCGGGGAGTTCACCGGTGACCAGGAGGGTGCCGTTGGTGGCGCGCGCCACATGGGTGGCCAGCGGCTGGGGCGTACGGTCGCGCAGCAGCAGATTGCCCGCCGCGGTGGCGTCGACGACCAGCTCGCGCCGGGCCCCGGCCAGCAGCGCGTCGCCGCCGAGGTCGTAACGCCCCTGCGGCAGCGGCCCGGCGGCGGCGATCCGCGCGGTGCCGCCGTCGGCGAAGACCGCCTCGAACGACCAGGCCGCGGCCGTCTCCGGCGCGACCTCCTTGGGCAGCCCCTCGACGTCGGGCCGCGCCCCCGCGAGGTCGGCCAGGACCAGGCGCGCCGTCAGCCGCGTCCAGCCGTCGATGCCGGTGCTCTCCGCGTCGGCGGTCAGCGGGTAGTCGAAGGCCGCGCCCGTCGTCTGCTGCGTGGCCCGCAGCGCGACCGGGGGCTTGCGGTCGCGGACGGCGATCTCGAAGACGACCCCGCCGTCGCCGTCCGCCCGGTGACCGGTGATCCGGCGGGTGACCGGCTCGACCGACAGGTGCAGCCGGCCGTCCTTGTACCAGGGCACGAGCCGGGTGTCGTCGTCCAGCGGGAAGGGGACGGGCGAGGACCCGGCGCCCGCGTCGTCGGCGCGCGGCGCCGCGGGGCGGACCACCGAGCCCGCCGCCACGACGATCCCGAGCCGCCACTGCCCGGCCGTCCAGCCCTCCTTGCCCCGCAGCCGCTTGGGGTCGACGGTGATCTCGAAGCCGGACCAGTCGTACGAGTGCCGCTCCTGCGGTCCGCCGTCGGTCACTTCGGGGACCCGCACGGTCCGCACCGGCAGCAGCAGCTTGCGGCGCCCGGACATCAGCACGGCCGTCTTGAGCGAGGTGCGGCGCGCGCCCGCGTCCACATTGCGCACATACGCGTGGCCCCGGAGGATCAACTTGCCGTCGCGCCAGTCCAGTTGGCTGAGCCGGGCGACGACCGGCAGGTCCTTCGTGCCGATGGCGGTCACCGCGCGCGGCAGCGGCACGGGCGAACCGTCGCCGCGCACGACCACCGCGCGCTTGCGCAGCGGCGGCCCCGCGATGTCGAACACGGTCCGCCCGCCGTGCTGTTCGTGCGCCAGCACCTCCAGCAGGTCCGCCAGCCGGCCTTCCCTGATCAGCTCCCAGCGGATGCGCAGTTCGGCGGGCAGCGCGGGGAAGAGCGTCGGGTCGACGCGGCCGAGGTAGTCGCGGACGCGGTCGAGGAAGACCTGGTGGTATTCCGGTCCCGCCATCGGCAGGGCCTCGATGAAGTACAGCAGGTCGTCGGTGAGCACCGACCGGTCGTAGTCCCGCTTGTGCTTGCTCCAGCGGGTGTTGGCCGGGTCGGCCAGGAACCGCGAGACCCCGTCGACGGCCGCGATCCGGTCGCGTACGCCCTTGACGTCGGTGCGGCGGCGGGTGATCGAGCCCTCGCGGATCCGCCAGTAGTAGACGTGCTCGTGCAGCACGTCCACGGCGTCGGCGAGGAAGTGCGCCGGAATGGTCAGCGGCGTGTCCTCGTACAGCACGCCCTCGGGGAAGGCCAGTTGGTGCTTGTCCCAGAAGGAGCGGCGGAAGACCTTGTTCCACGCCACCCGGTCGGACAGCAGGCCCAGGTCACGGGTGATGTGCGTGCGCCGCACGGTCTTGTCCATGCCCCGGTGCTGCCACGCCTGGCTGCGGCCCTGCGGGGTGAGCCGGTAGACGTTGCCGGTCGCGAAGTCGGAGCCCGACTGGTCGAGCAGGCCGACCAGCTTCTCGTACGCGCGCGGCGGCAGCACGTCGTCGCTGTCCACGAAGGTCAGGTACGACGTCTGCGGCGCCGCGTTCCGCGCCCCCGTGTTGCGGGCGTGGCCGAGACCGCCGTTGGGCTGCGCGACCAGCCGGAAGCGCGGGTCGCGGTCGGCGAACGCCTGGGCCAGTTCGGGGCCCGAGTCCGTCGATCCGTCGTCGACCATCACCACATCGAGGTCGGTGAAGGTCTGCGCCGCGATCGACCGCAGGCACTCCTCCAGATACTGCTCGACGTTGTAGACGGGGACGACGACAGTGAGGCGGGGCGTCATGGCGGGCAACGGTCCTTCCGGGACGGCGACGGCATACGGATGACGGCACGCGCGCGACGGCACATGCACGACGGCATGCGAATGCCGTTCCTTCAACTCGCCGAAGCGCCTTCCGGTCACCGCGAGTGAGCCGAACGAGCGAAAGGGTGAACCGCCGCAGGGTGTCCGGTTGGTACGCTCGGACGCTATCCCGTACCGGTACGTCTCGATCTGTCCAGGATGGTCATGCCCCGAATCACCGTCGTCGTCCCCGTCCACCGCGCCCAGGGCTTCCTGCGCGCCTGTCTGGAGTCGGTGCTCGGGCAGTCCTTCACCGACGTCGAGGTCGTCGCCGTCGACGACGCCTCACCGGACGCGAGCGGCGCGATCATCGCCGAATTCGCCGCCGCCGACCCGCGGGTCAAGCCGCTGCGGCTGGACCGCACCGGCGGCACGGGACCGGCGCGCGACGCGGGCGCGGCCCTCGCGACCGGCGACTACCTGCTCTTCCTGGACGCCGACGACCTGATGACGCCCGGCACGCTGGCCGCCGCGGACGCCCGGCTGCGCGCCACCGGCGACCCCGATGTGCTGCTCTTCGACCACGAGCGCTTCACCGTCTGGGAGAACATCCAGGAGAGTGACGACGCCGACTTCCTCGGCGAGGCGGGCGACTCCGTCTTCACCGCGTCCGACCGCCCCGAGTGCCTGGGCACCTACCCCGCGGTCTGGAACCGGCTGCTGCGCCGCGCCTTCTGGGAGGAGCGCGGCTTCCGCTTCGGCGAGGGCGCGTACGAGGACGTCGCCGTCGCCTCCCGCGTCCTGCTCGCCGCCACCGGCATCGCGTGCCTGGACCGGGTCGGCGTGCGCTGGCGCAAGCGGCGCGGGATCAGCGTCGGCACCACGCCCGGCCGCCACCACCTGGCCGTACTCGACCGGTACGAGGCGCTGTTCGCCGAGATCGACGGCGGCGACGAGGCCGAGGACCGCAAGCGGGAGCAACGCGCCGCGCTGTACGGGCGGATGGCCGTCCTGCTCGCGGCCGTCGGCGAGGACGGCTCGCCGCTGACGCCCGACGCCCGGCCAGAGTACGTCCGGCGCGCGGGACGGCTGCTGGGCCGCTACCGGCCCGCGGGCTGGACCGCGCCCGACAGCAACGAGGGCCGCTGGCTGCGGGCCGCGGGCACCGGCAGCTACGGCCGCTACCGCGCGGCGCTCGGCGGCCAGGCGTGGACGCGCAAGCTGGCCCGCCGGATCAGGGCACGCAAGAACGCGCTGGGCCGCGCGGTCTACCAGCGCTACTACCGGCTGCGGCTGCGCCGCCCCGTCGACCCCAACCTCGTGGTCTACGCGGCCTATTGGAACCGCGGGGTGTCCTGCAACCCGGCGGCCGTCTACTACAAGGCCCAGGAGATCGCGCCGCACCTGCGCGGGGTGTGGGTGGTCAACAAGAAGGACCGCGAGGCGATGCCGCCCGGCGTCGACCACGTCGTGGTCAACTCCCGCCGCTACTGGGACGTGCTGGCGCGCGCCAAGTACCTGGTGAACAACGCCAACTTCACCGGCCAGGTCGTCAAGCGCCCCGAGCAGGTCTACCTCCAGACCCACCACGGCACACCGCTCAAGCACATGGGCATGGACCTGCGCGCCCGCCCGGCCGTCGGCAAGGGCATGAGCTTCGGCCGCCTGCTCGACCACGCCGACCAGTGGGACTTCTCGCTGGCCGCCAACCAGCACTCCGCGGAGGTCTGGGAGCGGGTCTACCCCAGCGGCTACGAGACGCTGCCCAGCGGCTACCCGCGCAACGACGTGTTCCACACCGCGGGCGCCGACGAGGTCCGCCGCGCCCGCGAGAGCCTGGGCCTGGCCCCCGGCACCACCGCGATCCTCTACGCGCCCACCCACCGCGACTACCAGCGGACCTTCGTCGTCCCGCTCGACCTGGAACGGCTCTGCCGCGAACTGGGCCCCGGCTACACGCTGATGGTCCGCGCCCACTACTTCTACGGGCAGAACGACGCGCTCGAGGCGCTGCACGCGGCGGGCACCATCATGGACGTCTCGCAGCACCCGTCCGTCGAGGAACTGAGCCTCGCCTCCGACGCGTTGCTCTGCGACTTCTCCTCGCTGATGTTCGACTACGCCAACCTCGACCGGCCGATCGTCGTGCACGCCGCCGACTGGGAGGCGTACCGCGCCGCCCGCGGCGTCTACTTCGACCTGCTGTCCGGGCGGCGCGGCGAGACGCCGGGCGTGGTGGCGGGCGACGAGGCGGGACTGGCCCGCGCCTTCCGCTCGGGGGCGTGGCGCGGCCCCGAGGCGGCGGCGCTGCGGGCCGCCTTCCGGCAGCGGTTCTGCGCGTACGACGACGGGCTCGCCGCCGAGCGCGTGGTGCGCCGGGTGCTGCTCGGCGAGCCCTCGCTGCTGCCGTACCGCCCGCTCCAGGACCGCCGTCCCGCCCCGGCCCCGGCCGGTGCGCGGGACGCGGACCCGACGGCGGGACCCACGGGGGAGCGCCCGGCGGTCCCGCTCGGCTGAGGCGCGGGGGCCGCTGGAGCCAAGGCCGATCGCGTGAACCGCCGAGCGCGCGTGAACCGCCCGGCCCACGTGAGCGGCCCGACCAGGTGAACCGCCCGCGCCGCCGGGGCCCTTGGGGCCGCTACAGGCTGCGCGGGTCGGGCCCCGAGGGCTCCAGCGGCGGCGGGCCGGACGGATCGGAGGCGTCTGCCGCGAGCGGGGCCAGCGCGCGGGCGCGGGACGGCGGCGGGGCCAGGTGCCGGTCCTCCGGCGGGATCACGGGCGGCAGCCCGCCGTCCTCGCGCAGGAACACCCGGCGCACCACGCGCTCGGCGGCGAGCCCGTCGTCGTAGGGACAGAACCGGCGCCGGAAGGCGGCCCGCAGTTCGGCCGAACGCGGGCCGCGCCAGGCCCCCGTGGCGAGGATGTCGGTCAACTCGTCCTCGCCGCGCGCCACCAGGCCCGGCGGGTGCGCGGTGATGTCGAAGTACGCGCCGCGGGTGGCCCGGTAGGTCTCCCAGTCCGCGGCGTGCAGCACGATCGGCCGGTCGAGGCCCGCGTAGTCGAACATCAGCGACGAGTAGTCGGTGATCAGGCCGTCCGAGGCCAGGCACAGCTCCTCCGCCGACGGGTGCCCCGACACGTCGATGACCCGCGGGTGCGGGGCCCGGTCGTCCAGACCGTCGCGCGGGTCGCCCGTCGGGTAGAAGTGGTGGGTGCGGCGCAGCAGCACCACGTCGGGGCCCAGCGCGTCGGCCATCCGCGCCAGGTCGAGCGCGGGCCGGTAACCGCGCTGGTAGTCGCGGTGCGTGGGCGCGTAGAGGAAGGCAGTGCTCTCGCGCGGGATGCCGAGTTCGTCGCGCAGCCGCAGCACGTCGCGCGCGGTGGCCCGGTGGAAGATGTCGGTGCGCGGCTGGCCGTACTCCAGGGCCGTGAAGCCCGACGGGTAGGCGCGCTCCCAGACCAGCGTGGAGTGGCGGCTCGCCGAGAGGCTGTAGTCCCAGCGGTCGACGTGCCGCAGCATCCGCTCGAAGTCGGTGGTGCCCGCGGCGGCCGGGTGCTCCTGGAGGTCGATGCCCATGTGCTTGAGCGGCGTGCCGTGGTGGGTCTGCACATTGATCTGGCCGGGCCGCTTGGCGTACCTGCGGTGGAAGTTGACGTTGCTGACCAGGTACGAGGCGCGGGCCAGCGCCGTCCAGTACGCGGCCGAGCCCGGCTCCAGGCGCCGTACGCCCGGCGGCAGGGTGTGCGCGTGCTCCGCGGTGGTCACCCACGCGGTCCGCATGTGCGGCGCCAGTTCGCGCAGCCGCTCCTCGACGGCCGCCGGATTGCAGGAGTAGCCGCGGTCCCAGTACGCGGAGAACACCGCCAGGTCCGGGTCGAGCGCGCGCCGCCGCTGCACCCGGTAGTGCGCGTGCAGCGCCGTCGTCCGCAGCCTGCCGTACAGCGCCCTCGCCCGCTGGGTGGCGCGCAGCCGCAGCCGGTGTGCCCGGCCGAGCGCCTGGAAGGTGCGCCGCGCGCCCAGCGCGACCAGCAGGTACCGCACCCCGCTGCGGCCGGTGGGACTGGCCCGGAAACCGCTCGGCCGCAGCCGCCGGTACTGGGCACGGCAGCGGCGGAAGTACTCCGGGCGCGACGAATTCGGCAGCCGGTCGGGGAAGTTGAAGACGGTGGTGAGGTGATCCAGTATCCGGCGGAAGAGCACCGGCCGCCACCGCTCCAGCTCCGGGTGGCTGTCGAGGAACGCGAACAGCAGGTCGTACTGCTTGAAGATGTCGAAGTGCCGTCGGCTGGTGGTGTGCAGGATGCCGCTGCCGCGCCGCTGCCGGTAGTGCACGCAGACCCGGTCGAGCAGCGCGATCGACCCGGCGGCCATCAGCACCGGATACGTCCACGGGGTGTCCTCGTAGTAGCCCGAGGGGAAGGCGATGTCGGACTTCTCGATGAAGTCGCGGCGGTACGCCTTGTTCCAGGCCACCATGATCAGCCGCAGCAGCTCGGGCCGGTCGTCCAGCGTGCAGACCTCGGGGCCGGTCTCGCTGAGGATCGCCGCGAACTGATTGCGGTGGACGTCGCCGTTCCAGTACGTGCGGGCGTAGTCGAAGACCAGCACGTCCGGCTCGCCGGTCCGCTCGATCCGGGCGGCGACGGCCTCCAGCGAGCCGGGGACCATGGTGTCGTCGGAGTCGAGGAACAGGACGTAGTCGCCGGTGGCGCGGGCGAGACCCGCGTTGCGGGCCCGGCCGAGGCCGATGTTCTCCGGCAGGTGCAGCACCTCGACGCGGGCGTCCCTGGCCGCGAACGAGTCGGCGATGGCGCCGCTGCCGTCGGGGGAGCAGTCGTCCACGACGATCAGTTCGACATCGGCGAAGGACTGGTCGAGCACGGATTTCAGACAGGCGTGCAGATACGCCTGCACCTGGTAGACGGGGACGACGACGCTGAAGCGGGGCACAGCACATCCAGGTTCGACACGGGGGCGAGGGGCGCACGGGCGCCCATGGCTTTCGCGCGGAGTGCCCGTTATATCCAGGGAACGCGTGGCCGCGCCGCTGGTTACGCTCCGACGCGTCGCGAGTCGCGGATCCGTACAAGTGCTTTGGTGATGATCGGCGGCAGGACGTTGACCAGCAGACGGCGCGCCCGGGAGCGGCGCGGCGCGGGGGCGGCGGGGGAGGCGGCCGTCGGGGCCTGCGACTCGGCCCGCCCGGCGGGCCCCGCGGTCCGCGCTGCGGCGGATTCGGTGTGCTCCGCGGTCTGCGCCGCTGTCTGGGCCGCGGTCTGGCCTGCGGTCTGATCAGGGGCTTGTGCGGCGGCGGGCGCGTGCCGGGACGGCGGCTGCGACGGCGACACCGTACGGTCCCGGTCGCCCTTGACCCGCAGCAGCGGCGCGCCCGCCACCGTCTGCACCTCGTGCCACAGGTCGGCGCGGCCCGACACGTACGCCAGCAGCTCCGCGCGGATCTCGGCCGGATCCCCCCAGGTGGCGTACATCTTGCTCTCGGTCACGCAGATCGCGTGCAGCCCGCCGGAGGTGACCGCCTGCCAGACGGCGGCGGCCACGCCGGGACAGTGCGCCGAGCGGTAGTCGTCCAGCGCGACCACGCCGTGCGGGTGCAGCAGCTCGCGCGAGGTCTCGATGTCGGCGTGCACGTGCTCGTACAGGTGCGAGGCGTCGATGTGCGCGAACCGGCACGACACCGGCTGGACCCGGTCCCTGACCGTCGAGGACATGCCCTGGACGACCTCGGGCAGCTCGTCGTGGAAGGAGAGGTAATTGGCCTCGAACGAGTGACGGGTCAAGGTCGGGTACGACTTCTTCATCTCGGCGGAGTTGGCGTTGTCCTCGGCCGGGGCGTCGAACAGGTCGCAGACGGTGAAGGTGTCGCCCTCGCGCAGGTAACTCCCCATGAAGATGGCGCTCTTGCCGAGATAGGCGCCCACCTCCAGCAGGTCGCCGGGCTCGGTGCGGCTGACCTGCCGGGTCAGGAACCAGTCGAAGAGGACCTGGTCGACGGGGAAGAACCAGCCCTCGACCTGGGCCAGTTCGGTGGGCGCGGGAAGCCGGTCCTCGGCGGAGGTCATGGTCATGGGGGGATGTCCGTTCGGTACGGGTGTGGGGGGCGTCAGTGTAAAGCGCCCGACGCCCCCCGTTTCGTACCGAATATCCCGCCGCCCCGCGCGTGCGCCGCTCCCCGGTGGCTCCCCGGTGGCTCCCCGGTGGCTACCCGGTGGCTCCCGGGCGGCTGTTGGACGGCCGCTGGACGGCCGCTGGACGGCTCCGCGGCGGCTACTTGACGGCGCCCGCCATCACACCGGACACGAACTGCCGCTGGAAGGCGAAGAAGACCACCAGCGGGACCACCATCGACACGAAGGCGCCGGGCGCCAGGATGTCGATGTTGTTGCCGAACTGCCGTACCTGCTGCTGGAGGGCGACCGTGATCGGCTGCGCGTCGCTGTTGGCGAAGATCAGCGCGACCAGCATGTCGTTCCACACCCACAGGAACTGGAAGATGCCCAGCGACGCGATGGCCGGGCCGCCCAGCGGCATGACCACCCGCACGAACAGCCGGATCTCGCCCGCGCCGTCCAGCCGCGCGGCCTCCAGCAGCTCGCGCGGGATCTCCGCGAAGAAGTTGCGGAGCAGGAAGATCGCGAAGGGCAGTCCGAACGCGGTGTGGAAGAGCACCACACCGGAGATGTCACCGAAGATCCCGATGTCGCCGAAGAGCCGCGCGACCGGGATCAGCGCCACCTGCACCGGCACCACCAGCATCGCCACCACGGCGATGAACCACCAGTCGCGGCCCGGGAACTCCATCCAGGCGAAGGCGTAACCGGCGAGCGAGCCGATCACCACGACCAGCAGCGTCGCGGGCACGGTGATCAGCGCGGTGTTCACCAGCGAGTCGGTGATCGCGTGATTGTCCAGCAGCGTGCGGTAGTTGGAGACCGTCAGCTCCGACGGCGAGGTGAAGACCTTCCACCAGCCGCTGGCCGAGATGTCGCTCGGCGTACGCAGCGACGACAGCAGCAGCCCGATCGTCGGCATGAGCCAGAACAGCGCCACCACCAGCAGGAAGACCCGCACCAGGCCGCCGCTCGCGCGGGCCGCGATCCGCGCGGCCACACTCTCCTTCGGCCTCGGCGCGGCCTCGGGCACCGCGCCGCCCTTCGCCGCCTGGCCGCCCGTCTCAGGACCGCCCGCCATGGCGGCCGATTCCGCGCTCATCGCCGTCCCTCCCTGCGCAGCCGCCGGATGTTGAAGATCATGACCGGCAGGACCAGCAGCAGCAGGATCACACCGATCGCGCTGCCCACCCCCTGGTTGTCGCCGCCGCCGAAGGACGACAGATAGAGCTGGAGGGCCAGGACGTTCGCGTCCGACTGGGTGTTGCCGGGTGCGATGATGTACACGAGGTCGAAGATCTTCAGCACGTTGATCATCAGCGTGACCGTGACGACCACCAGGACCGGGGCCAGCAGCGGCACGGTGATCCGGCGGAACACCTGCCACTCGTTGGCGCCGTCCACCCGCGCCTGTTCCATCAGCTCCCGCGGCACTCCGGCCAGACCGGCCGCGATCAGCACCATCGCGAAGCCCGCCCACATCCAGATGTAGCTGCCGATGATCGACGGCGTGATCAGATTCGGGCCGAGCCAGTTGACGCCGTTGTACTTGCCGGAGAAGTTCGAGGCGGGCAGCCGCAGTTGGGCCCCGGCGGCGGACGCGGGCAGCTTGTACGTGCCGTCCTTCCCGGACTTCGCCGTCGCCACCACCTTGCCGTCCTTGACCGCCTGCACCTTCACACCGGACAGCGCCTTCTCGCCCGGATCGATCACACCGGGCTTCCCGGTGCCGCCGGGCCTGAAGTCCAGCCATACGGTGCCGGTCACCGAATCCGGCTGCGAGGGCGCGGGCTTGGCGTCCACGGCGTTCGAGGGCAGCTTGTTCTGCGGGATGCCGATCAGCGGCAGATCCGCGGGACTGCCCTGCCGGGCCGTGGACTTGGTGGTGAAGGAGCCGCCCGCGCTCGGCGCGAGATCGCCGCCGGGCCGCGGCCGGGCGCCCGGATAGGCCGCGTTGTCGGTGAACGTGTCATGGACCGCGACCACCACGGCGTTCGCGACGCCGCGCCCCGGGTCCTGCTCGTACACCAGCCGGAAGATGATCCCGGCCGCCAGCATCGAGATGGCCATCGGCATGAAGATGACCAGCTTGAACGCCGTGCTCCAGCGCACCCGTTCGGTGAGCACGGCGAAGACCAGACCGAGGGCGGTCGCCACGGTCGGCGCGACCACCACCCAGATCGCGTTGTTGCGCACGGCGGTGAGGATGCCGTGGTCGGTGAAGACCGTGCCGAAGTTCTTCAGACCGACGAAGGCGCTCCCGTCGGCGTCGAAGAGGCTGCGCTGGACGGTGTAGACGATCGGGTACACCACGAGCGCGCCCAGCAGGATCAGGGCGGGCAGCAGGAAGAGCGCGGCCACCCAGGGACGGGTGCCCATCAGGCTCCTGCGGCGGCCCGGTCCCTTGGCGGGCGGGCCGGGCAGAGGGCCGGGCGGGGGGGGGGGCCCCGCCCCCCCCCCCCCGCCCCCCCCCCCCCCCCCCCGGGGGGCCCCCCCGGGGGCCCCCCCCCCCCCCCCCCCAGCCCAAGCCGGGGGGGCCGGGG
>NZ_JBIBIC010000030.1:0-55939 GCF_042957385.1 Streptomyces sp. NPDC008079 | reverse complement strand
CCCCTGAACGCCCACCGGTCGGGCACCGTCATCGGCCTCAAGGCCGAAGTCGGCACCTCCGTCTCCTCCGGCGCCGTCATCTGCGAAATCAAGGAGTGAACGGGACCGCCCGACCCGCACCGGCTCAGAGCCAGCCGCGCCGCTTGAACAGGAAGTACAGGAAGGTCACCACCGACGCCATCAGGCCGAGCACCGCCGGATAGCCCCAGACCTGGCGCAGCTCCGGCATGTGGTCGAAGTTCATGCCGTAGATCCCGGCGATCATCGTCGGGGCCGCCGCCATGGCCGCCCACGCGGAGATCTTGCGCATGTCGTCGTTCTGCCGCACACCCACCTGCGTCAGATGCGCCGCCAGGATGTCGGACAGCAGCCGGTCGAGCCCTTCCTCCGCCTCGTTGACGCGCGCCAGGTGGTCGGCGACATCGCGGAAGAACGGCTTGGTGCGCGCGTCCACGAACGGCGCGTTGCCGCCGGCCAGCCGGGCCATCGGCTCCGAGAGCGGACTGATGGCCCGGCGGAATTCCAGCACCTGGCGCTTGAAGGAGTAGATGACGCCCGCCACCCGCGAGGAGTCGCCGCCGGTGGGGGAGAAGACCTGCTCCTCCAACTCCTCCAGATCCACTTGCAGCTCCGCGGCGATGTCCAGATAGTCGTCCACGACCGCGTCGCAGATCGCGTAGAGCACGGCCACCGGACCGTGCCGCAGCACCTCGGGGGACTTCTCCAAACGGGAACGGGCGTCGGCGGCCGTCTTCGCGTGCCCGTGCCGCACCGTCACCACGAAGGAGTCGCCGATGAAGATCATCAGCTCGTCGGCCGTGACGCGGCTCTTCTCGTCGTCGTAGCGCAACGGCCGCACGACCGTGAACAGCGCCCCGTCGTACGCTTCCATCTTCGGCCGCTGACGGGCCTTGAGCGCGTCCTCGACGGCCAGCGGATGCAGGTCGAACTCGGTGGCGACCCGGTCGAACTCGCTCGTCGTCGGCTCGTGCATGCCGATCCAGACGAAGCAGTTCCCCGACGCGCGGGCCTCGGCGAGCGCGTCGGACAGGTCGTCCGGCGTCTTCTCGCGACGACCGTCCCGGTAGATGGCGCAATCCACGATCACGC
Organism: Streptomyces sp. NPDC008079; assembly: GCF_042957385.1. NCBI lineage: Bacteria > Bacillati > Actinomycetota > Actinomycetes > Kitasatosporales > Streptomycetaceae > Streptomyces > Streptomyces sp. NPDC008079. Next base: position 54,829 of record NZ_JBIBIC010000030.1, on the reverse strand, counting down.
GGTGATCCCTTCGGTGAACGTCCGCGGCCGTACCACCCACGCCCGCGCGGCTCCCAGGGCCCGTCCGGCCCTGGCCCGCTCCTGCCCGGAACGCGCCGCTTCATGGCCGGATCGCGCCTCCGCCGCGCCACGCCACCGCGCGACCCGCCCGGTCGGCGCGGATCCCGGCGGCGCGGCTGACAGACTGGCCGCATGCAGGACACCTCCTTCTCTCTGACCCGTGTCCGGCTGCGGCAGTACCGCAGCATCCCGGAAGCCGACGTGGCGCTCGGCCCGCTCGTCTTCCTGATCGGGCCCAACGGCTCGGGGAAGAGCAACTTCCTCGACGCCCTGCGCCTGGTCTCCGAGGGACTGCGGACCTCCCTCGACGAAGCACTCGACCGGCGCGGCGGCGTCGCGCAGGTCCGCCGCAGGTCGGCGGGACACCCGACCCGCTTCAGCGTCGACCTCGACTTCCGCGGCCCGCACGGCGACGGCGGCTACGGAATCCAGGTCGCGGCCGAACGCGGCGGCGGCTTCCGTATCGTCCGCGAGCACTGCACCGTACGGCCCGCCGCCGCCCGCGACGGCGCGGGCACCGCACCGGCCGAGGCCGCCTACCGGGTGGACGACGGGGTGCTGACCTCCAGCACCGAGTCCGGTATGCCCGCGGCCGACCGTCACCGCCTGCTGCTCGCCGACCTCGCCACCCGCAAGCCCTTCAAGCACGTCCACGACGGCCTCGCCGACATCGGCGTGTTCACCCTCAACCCGGAGGCCATGCGCGAGCCGCGGACGCCCGGATCCGGTCAACTCCTCCAGCGCGACGGCTCCGACATCGCCGCGGTACTGCACCGGCTGGGCCGGAGCGCGCGCGGCCGGGAGGACAAGGCGCGGATCGAGAGCTATCTGCGGCAGATCGTGCCGGGCATCCACGGCGTGACCCGGCGCACGCGCGGGGGCCGCGAGATCCTGGAGTTCACCCAGGACGTGCCCGGCGCCAAGGCGCCCTGGCGGTTCGGCGCGCCCTCCGTCTCCGACGGCACCCTGCGCGCACTCGGCGTCCTCACCTCGCTGTTCACCCCCGCGGGCGGCGCCTACAGCACGGTGGCCGTCGAGGAGCCCGAGACCGCCCTGCACCCCACGGCGACCGGCGCGCTGCTGGCCGCGCTGCGGGACGCCAGCGACCGCCGCCAGGTCATCGCGACCAGCCACAGCCCCGACCTCCTCGACACCGACGAGATCGACCCGGCGGAGCTGCTCGCCGTCCGCGCGCCCGGCGGCCGTACCGTCATCGCCCCGCTCGACGCGCCCGCCACCTTCGCGCTCCGCGCCCAGCTCCACACCCCCGGCCAACTGCTGCGCGCCGACCAGCTCCTGCCGCACCCGTCCCCGCCCGCGGGGGAAGAGCACGCGCGTGTGAGGTGAGACGGGCCGCCGTCCGCCCGCCCCGCGCGTCCACCGGTGAGCCGACGGCCGCCACGACGGAGTGAAGGACCGGTCGTGGCGCGCCGGGCGGCGCGGCGGCTGCCCTAGGGTGACGACGATGACTACCACGATCGTGTTCGACATCGGCGAGACCCTGATTTCCGACGCGCGGCACTGGGCGGGCTGGGCCGACTGGCTCGGCGTCCCGTCACACACCGTCTCGGCCCTGGTGGGAGCGGTCGTCGCCGAAGGGCGCGACGACGGCGACGCGCTGCGGCTGATCACCCCCGGCCTCGACATCCCCGCCGCCTACGCCGCCAGGGAGGCGGCCGGGCGGGGCGAGCACCTGGACGAGACGGATCTGTACCCGGACGTCCGCCCCGCGCTGGCCCGGCTGCGGGAGGCCGGCATCAAGGTGCTCGCCGCCGGCAACCAGACCGCCCGGGTCGGGGAGCTGCTCCGCGGCCTCGACCTGCCGCTCGACCTGGTCGCCACCTCCGCGGAATGGGCCGTCGCCAAACCGAGCCCCGGCTTCTACGCGAAGGTCGTCGAGGTCGCGGGGGCCGAACCCGAAGAGATCCTCTACGTCGGCGACCACCCCGGCAACGACGTCTTCCCCGCGAAGCGCGCGGGACTGCGCGTCGCCCACCTGCGCCGCGGGCCCTGGGGCCACCTGTGGGCCGACGACCCCGACGTGGCCGCCGCCGCGGACTGGCGGATCAACTCCCTGACCGAACTCGTCGCCATCGCGTCCCGCTGACCGGCACCGGCACCGGCACCGGCCTGGGCACCGGCATCGGAAGCCGTACCGCGCGCGGACCGCGACGGGATTGATCATCCGTTCCGTGGGGAGGCGGAGGAATGGGGAGGCGGAGGAATGAGGAGAGAGGGCGGGGACATGAGCACGAGCTACCAGGACGGCTGGATCGAGTGCACACCTGACGCGCTCCGGATCCGCGGCTACTACTTCCCCTGGGGCACGAAGACGATTCCGTACGCGTCGATCCGCACGGTCACCCGCGTGAAGATGGGCGTGTTCAGCGGGCAGGGCCGCATCTGGGGCACCGCGAACCCCCGTTACTGGGCGAGCCTCGATCCGCGGCGGCTGTCCAAGACGGAAGGTCTCGTCCTGGACACCGGGAAATTCGTCCGGCCCTTCATCACCCCGGACGATCCGGCGGCCGTCGAGAGCATCCTGCGCGAGCGCTCCGGCGCCGGACCGGACGACCGGGATTCCTAGGGCCTGACCGATCCCGTACGCCTGTCCGCAGCGGGGCCGATCGTACGGAGGGCGTCAGCCGAGCGCACCCGCCACCGTCACGGCGGGCCCGGTCCGGCCGACGTCACCGGTCCCCGCCGCGATCAGCGCCGAGGCGGCGGCCCGGGCGGCGACGGCCGCCGAGGGGTCGCGGTCCATCCGGGCGGAGATCCCGGCGCCGTCGTAGAGCAGATGGAGCTGGCGGCCCAGCGACCGCGGGTCGGCGGCGCCCGCCTCACCGGCGAGGCGGGTGAACAACTCCCGCAGCCAGGCACGGTAGTTGTCCGCGGCCCCCTCCACGAGACTGCCGGGACCGGCCTCCGCGCCGGCCCGGACGAAGGCGCAGCCGTGGAAGTCCGGTTCCCCGAAGAGCGCGCCCTGCGCCTCGAAGACCGCCAGCAGCCGCTCGCGCGGAGTGTCGCGGCTGTCGACCGCGTCGGTGATCCGCTGGGTGATGCCCGCGTGGCGGCTGTCGAGGTAGGCCCGGATGAGCTGTTCCTTGCCGCCGAAGGTGTTGTACAGCGACGCCTTGGCCACGCCCGCGTGCTCGATGACCCGGTCGATGCCGACGCTCCGCACGCCCTCGGCGTAGAACAGCTCGTCCGCGGCGGCGAGCAGTCGCTCACGCGCCGACGGCTTCGTGGTGGTCCGGGAAGTCGCCATGACCGTCACCTTTCGGACAGATCTGTCTGCATTATGCCCCGACGGCGGGACAAGCCCGGGGGCGGCGAGCCGGGACGGTCGGGGGGCGGTCGCGCCCGGCCCGGAGTCCGAGGTCACACGGCCGGCCGGGGGGACTGCTCGGAGGCGGCCCAGGTCAGTTGCTTGAGCTCCATCCGGGCGGCCGGAGCCGTTCCGGGCAGCGACGCCCAGTAGGGATGGGTGGAGATCCGGACGGAGAGCCTTTGCAGGCGGCGCCGGAGCACGGTGGTCTGCGTACCGGCGGGAGCGTCGGCGAGCAGGCGGTAGGTGATGTACCAGTCGCGCTGCGCCTCGATGAGATCAGCGGGGAAGTCGTGCTGCTTCATGGGGGCAATCCTGGCACGTGTTCGAATAATTGTGCGAGTCCATCTCGTCACGTTCGTACGACAGCCGCCCCTCCGCCGCCGGTGGCCGGGGACGCGGCCGGGTGGAGAGGCGGTGGAGGGGCGGAGAATGGGGGAGAGGGGGACAATCGGGGTGTTCGCCCGCGTGTCGCGGCTCACGCGCCGCGGCTCGCCCCCGGTGGAGGAGGTCCGGACATGAACGAGGCAACGCGACGGCAGGGCGCGACCGTGTGGGACCCGGCGACGGACGGCGGCACCGCGGGCCATGGCATGGGGGACCGGCCCAAGGGGCCGCACAACATCCAGAACCACTCCGAGGAGTTCGACCAGTCGGTCCGGGACGCGGAGACCGAGGCCGCCACCGCCGACCGGGCCCGCTTCCACGGCGTGTCCGTCCGGCTGCTGGAGTCGGGCACGGCGGTGCACGACATGATCCAGGCGCTGTTCAACAGGGAGACGACCGCCCCGGCCGATCTGCGGCCTGTGGCCGACGCCTTCCGTCGGCACTGCGCCGCCAAGGACGCCACGGCGGGGCGCGCGCTGGAGTCCCACCCGCCGGTCGCCGAGGCGGTCAGGCGCGACCGCGAGGAAGGCGCGTACCTCCTCGCCCTCCTCGACGGCTCCATCGCGTCGCCGGGTCCGGCCGGAACGCGCGCCCAGACCGTCAACGGTGTGCTGGCCGACATCGACCAGTTCCTCGGCCACGAACAGCGCGACTTCATCCCGCTGATCGAGCGCGAACTCCCGGTCTCGCAGAGCAACCGCCTGGCCGCCTCCTTCGACGGCTGACGGCTGACTACTGACGGCCGGAGGACGACGCGTATGCCTGACGCCTGCGACGCCTGCGCCTCACACCTGCGCGTACGCCCGAACCCCGCGCTCCGACCGGCGGCCCCGCTGCCGCCTCACTACCTGCCCATCAGCTCCCGCGCCGCCGACGCGACCGCGTCCGCCGTCAGCCCGAAGTGCTCGTAGAGTTCGGCGGCCGACGCCGACGCGCCGAACTCCTGGACGCCGATCGACCGGCCGTCGAGGCCGATCAGGTCGTACCAGCCCTGACCGACGCCCGCCTCGACCGCGATCCGGCGGCGTACGCCCGGCGGGATGACACTGTCGCGGTACGCCGCGTCCTGCGCGTCGAACCACTCACGGCACGGCATCGACACGACGCGCGCCCGTATCCCGTCCGCGGCCAGCGCCCGCGCCGCGGCGACGGCGAGCTGCACCTCGGACCCGGTGGCGATGACCACGACGTCCGGGTCGGCCGGACCGGCCGACGGGTCCGCGACGGGCGCCTCGTACCGTACGTAACCGCCCCTGACCGCCTCGGCGGCCGAGCCGAACCCGTCCGTGCCGTCGGGGAAGACCGGCAGGTCCTGACGGCTGAGGCTGAAACCGGTCGGCCCGGCGGACCCGGCCGCGCCGAGCACCTTCCACAGGGCGACGGCCGTCTCGTTGGCGTCACCGGGCCGCACGATGTCCAGGCCCGGTATCGCGCGCAGGGACGCCAGGTGCTCGACCGGCTGGTGGGTCGGGCCGTCCTCGCCGAGGCCGATGGAGTCGTGCGTCCACACGTAGAGCGTCGGCAGCTTCATCAGCGCGGCGAGCCGTACCGCCGGGCGCATGTAGTCGCTGAAGACGAGGAAGGTGCCGCCGTAGGGACGGCTGAGGCCCGACAGCGCGATGCCGTTCATCGCGGCGGCCATGAAGTGCTCGCGGATTCCCCAGTGGACGGTGCGTCCCGCCGGGTCGGCGCCGGGCTGCGCGCTCGACGCCGGAAGGAAGGACGAACTGCCCTCCACCGTCGTGTTGTTGGAGTCGCCGAGGTCGGACGAGCCGCCCCACAGCTCGGGCAGTTCCGCCGCCGCCGCGTTCAACGCCCGCCCGAACGCCTTCCGCGTGGCCACCTGGGTGTCCGCCGCGAAGACCGGACGCGCGTCCTCGAAGGCGGCGGGGAGCCCCTTGGCCGTCAGCCGGTCGAGCAGCGCCCGCCCGTCCGGATTCCCGCGCGCCCACGCGTCGAACGCCGCGTCCCACTCCCGGTGGGCCGCCGATCCCGCCGCGCGCGCCGCCGACGTCAGCCGGTCGTGGAGATCGGCCGATACGTCGAAGGCGGTGTCCGGGTTCACGCCGAGGACGGACTTCGCCGCGCGGACCGCGTCGGCCCCGAGAGCGGAGCCGTGCGACTTCGCGGTGTTCTGCGCGCCGGGCACCGGCCAGGAGATGATGCTGCGCATCAAGACGATCGACGGCCGCGTCGTCTCGGCGGCGGCTTCCTCCAGCGCCCGCGACAGTGCGGACACGTCGATGTCGCCGTCGGCCGCGAGGCCGACCCGCTGCACGTGCCATCCGTACGCCTCGTAGCGGGCGCCGACATCCTCGCTCGTGGCCAGGTCCGTGCTGCCCTCGATGGAGATCCGGTTGTCGTCGTAGACGACGACGAGGTTGCCCAGGCGCTGGTGACCCGCGAAGGAACCGGCCTCGGCGCTGATGCCCTCCTGGATGTCGCCGTCGGAGCACAGGACGAACACCCGGTGGTCGAAGGGGCTTGTCCCCTCGGGCGCGTCGGGGTCGAGCAGGCCGCGCTCGCGGCGGGCGCCCATCGCCATCCCGACCGCGGTGGCGATGCCCTGGCCGAGCGGCCCGGTCGTGGTCTCCACACCCGGCGTGTGCCCCCATTCGGGGTGCGCAGGGGTGAGGCTGCCGCGCTTCCGGTAGGCGCGCAGGTCGTCCAGCGTGAGCGGATATCCGGCGAGGTAGAGCTGGATGTACAGCGTGAGGCTGGAGTGACCGCAGGACAGGACGAACCGGTCCCGCCCGCGCCACCGGGGGTCGGCGGGGTCGTGGCGCAGGAAGCGCCGGAATATCAGATGGGCGGCGGGCGCCAGGCTGACGGCGGTGCCGGGGTGACCGTGGCCCGCCTCCTGCACGGCGTCCATGGCCAGGACGCGGGCGGTGGTCACGGCCCGCTGGTCGTCCTCGGTCCAGGGTATGTGGGCATGCTGAACGTACGTGCTCGTCACGAGCGCTCCTTCGACACGAAAAGAGGGTGCGGGCGGGGCGGGGCCCGCCGGCTCACCAGAGGGTGTAGCCGCCGTCGATGACGAGGATCTCGCCGGTGACGAAGGACGAGGCGGGGCTGGCCAGGTAGAGCGCGGCCGGGGCGATCTCCGACGCCTGCGCGTACCGCTGCATGGGCACTTCGTCGATCCAGTAGTGCTTGTACTCGGGCAGGTCGATGTCCGAGATCTCGGTCTTCGTGTAACCGGGCGCGATCGCGTTGACCCGTACCGACCTCGGCGCCCACTCGGCGGCCAGGGACTTGGTCAGGTGGTGCACCCCGGCCTTGGACACGGCGTAAGGGGCGTGCCACTGCGGGCGGTTGATGATCATGCCGGACATGGAGCCGACGTTGACGATCGATCCGGTGCCGCGCTCGACCATCGACTCGCCGACGACCTGGCTGACCTTCCAGACCGCGTCGAGGTTGGTGGCCATCACACGGTCCCAACTGTCGTCGTCGATGGTCAGGGACTCGCCGTGGATGCCGATGCCCGCGTTGTTGATCAGGACGTCGACCGGGCCGAGCTCCGCGGTGACCCGCTCGTTCATGGCCACGATGTCCGCGCGGCTGGTGACGTCGGTCCTCGTCGAGATCGCGGTGGCGCCCAGCGCGGTGAGTTCGGCGACCGCCTCGGCGTTGCGCGCCTCGTCCCGGCCCGCGATGGCGACGGACGCGCCCGCTTCCGCCAGCGCGGTGGCGATGGCCTTGCCGATGCCGCGGTTTCCGCCGGTGACGACGGCGACCTTGCCGTTCAGCCGGAACTGGTCCAGGACACTCATGCCGATTGCTCCTCGGTTGACGTCGGCGCTGACTGCGCGTTGGGCACCCGGACGATCCGGTCCGCGCGGGTGCGGGTTGCGTGAATGAGTTCTGCGTTGCGCTGGTCGGAGCCGTGCGACCGCTCGTACGCCTCCGCCGCCGACCGGCCGTACCGCATGTGCCGGGCGATCAGCCGTTCCATGCGCACGTCCTCGTCGGGGTCGACGTACCAGCACGCGTCGAGCAGCGGCTGTACGGCTCCCCACCGGGGCCCGTCGACCAGCAGGTAGTTGCCCTCGGTGACGACCAGCGGGACGTCACGGGGGACGGGCACCGCGCAGGCTATGGACTCCTCGATGGCGCGGTCGAAGAACGAGGCGTAGACGACCTCCTCGTCGCGGGCGCGCAGCCGGCGCAGGAGGTTGATGTAACCGGCCGCGTCGAAGGTGTCGGCGGCCCCCTTGGAGGCGTGGCGGCCGAGCCGGTGCAGTTCGGCGTTGGCCAGGTGGAAGCCGTCGAGGCTGACGAGCACCGCCTGGTCACCGAGCGCGTTCACCAGGGCTTCGGCGAGAGTGGACTTCCCGGAGCCGGGCGCGCCCGTGATTCCGAGGATCCGGCGCTGCCCGGAAGTGATCAGCGCCCGGGCCGAGTCGATGAGGGCGTCGTAGTCCGCGCCGTCGGCCCCGGGATTGTGCTGGGGGTCGGCGGCCGGTCCTGGGGGGTTCAATTTTCGCCTTTCGAGAGATCCGTCGGTGCCGCGTGCGCGCTCTGCGGGGCGGAGTCCCCGGCGGGTGCTTCCACGCCCACGAGGGTGTCCGGCGCCTTGGCGCCGGTCATGACGGCGACGGCTTCTTCCATGCTGGTGTCGTTCTTGTCGACCAGGGCGATACGCCGCCCCAGCCGGTGGATGTGGATCCGGTCCGCGACCTCGAAGACGTTCGGCATGTTGTGGCTGATGAGCACCACCGGCAGGCCGTTGTCGCGGACGCGCAGGATCAGGTCGAGGACCTGGTTCGTCTCGCGCACGCCGAGCGCGGCGGTCGGTTCGTCCATCACCACGACGCGGGTCGCCCACGCGGCGACGCGCGCCACCGCGACGGCCTGCCGCTGCCCGCCGGACAGCGTCTCGACCTTCTGCCGGATGGACTGGACGCGGATGCCCAGGTCGGCCATCTGCTGGGCCGAGCCGCGGCGCATGGCGCCCTTGTCCAGCTGCCGGAAGACCGTGCCGAGTACGCCGCGACGGCGCTGCTCCCGGCCGAGGTAGAGATTCTGCGAGATGTCCAGGGCCGGGGCCACGCCCAGCTCCTGGTACACCGTCTCGATGCCCGCCCTGCGCGCGTCGAGCGGGCTGCGGAACTGCACTTCCTCGCCGTTCAGACGCAGGGTGCCGGAGCCGGGGACGACCGCGCCGGTCAGCGATTTGATCAGCGTCGACTTGCCCGCGCCGTTGTCCCCGATGACGGCCAGGATCTCGCCGGGCCGCAGGTCGAAGTCGGTGTTGTCCATGGCCACGACGTGGCCGTAGTGCTTGGTGAGGCCGCGGCCCTCCAGCACCTTCGGCTGGGACCCGGACTCGGCGGGCTGGGACCCGGTGGGGGTGTACCTGCCGGGAGCGGACCCGTCGGGCAGGGATGCGGAGTGCGTCATCGCGACTGCCTCCTTCGTACGAGTTGGTCGACGCCGACCGCGACGACCACCAGGACACCGGTGGCGACCTGCTGGTAGAGCGAGTCGATGCCGGCCTGGGTGAGGCCGTTCTGCAGCACGGTCACGATCAGCGCGCCGATGAACGTTCCGATGACGCCGCCGCGACCGCCGAACAGGCTGGTGCCGCCGATGACGACCGCGGTGATGCTGTCGAGGTTGGCGGTCGAGTAACCGCTCGGGTCGGCGGTCGGGGTACGGCCGAGCGCCTGCCAGGCGGCGAAGACGTAGACGACCGCGGCGACCATGTACACCCCGAGGAGCAGGCGCTTGACCTTGATCCCGGCGAGTTCGGCGGCCTTGTGGTTGTCACCGAGTGCGTAGACCCGCGTGCCCCAGGAGGTCTGTCCGAGGGCGTAGGCCAGGACGGCGGTGAGGCCGATCCAGAGCATCACGCCGTAGGTGATCGTCACCCCGCCGACCGTCACACCGTTGTTGAGGCAGGTCAGCAGGCTGGAGTTGATCGGGTACGTCTGCGACGAGGTGTAGAGCCTGGCCGCCGCGGCCACCACGGACATCACGCCGAGGGTGACGATGAACGGTGGCAGTCTCAGCAGCGAGACCAGCGCGCCGTTGACCGAGCCGACCGCCACGCACACCACCAGGCCGACCAGCAGCGCCAGGGCCGGGTTGTTGTGGACGGCGATCTTGCCGATCACGACAGAACCGAGCACCATGATCGCGCCGTTGGCCAGGTCGATCCCCGACGTCAGGATGATCAGGGTCTGTCCGAGGGCGAGGGTGCCGACCACGACGGACTGCTGGGCGATCAGCGACAGATTCTCCGAGTTGAAGAACGTGCTGGTCGACAGCGTGAAGACGATCACCGCGACGATCAGGGCGGCGAGCGGTCCGGCGATCTGGTTGCCGGCGAAGGCGCGGAGCAGGCTGCCGCGCGAGATCCCCGTCTCCAGCGCCTCCGCGTCCGCGTCATGCGTCGTCGTTCCTGTCACTTCGGACCCCAGCAGTGGTCGAGGCCCCAGGCGGAGGTCTCGGAGGCGATGCCCTTGACCGGCTTGTCGGTGATCAGGACGGTGCCCGAGTCGGTGACGCCGGCCTTCGGCTTGGTGCCGTCCTTGATGTAGGCGGCGGCGGCCTCGACGGCCATCTCACCCATCTTGCTGGGGAACTGCATGGCGGTGGCGCCGATGACGCCGTTCTTCACGTCCTGGACGCCGGAGCACGCGCCGTCGACCGAGACCAGCGTGGTCTTGCCCGCGAGGCCCTTGTTCTTGATCGCGGTGTAAGCGCCGTGCGCGGTCGGCTCGTTGATCGTGTAGACGACGTTGATGTCGGGGTGGGCCGACAGCAGGTTCTCCATCGCGGACTGCCCGGTGTCGATCGTGCCCTGGGTGAGCGCGGTGCCCGCCACCTGCGGCGACTTGGCGGTGATGCCGTAGCCCTCGAGGAAGCCGTCGTGGCGTCCCTTGGCCGGACCGTCGGACAGGTCGAAGTCGAGCATCGCGATGTGCGGGTCCTGCGGCGAGGACGCCTTGGCCCACTGGCCGATGAGCTTTCCCGCGGCGACGTTGTCGGTCGCGTAGGTGGCGTCCGCGGCGCTCTCCGGCGACAGCGGCGAGTTGACGGTCATCACGAGGATGCCCTTGTCCCTCGCCTGCTTCACCACGCCGTTGAGCGCGGTCGCGTTGGCCGGGGTGAGCACGATGGCCTTGACCTTGTTGGCGATCATGTTCTCGATGGCGGTCACCTGGGTGGCGGAGTCACCGGGCACCTTGGCCTCGGCCTTCATGACCTTCCAGCCCTTGGCCTTGGCGGCGGCCTCGGTCGCCTTCTCCAGGGTGCCGAAGAACGGGTTGCTCAGGTTCAGCTCGACGATGCCGATCGTGACCGCTCCGCCGGAACTGCCGGTGGTGCTGCCGCTGCTCGAACTGCACCCCGCGACGGCGAGGGCACAGGTTCCGGCCAGGGCCATGACTCCGAGCTGTGCCGGTCTGCTGGCCCATCGGGTGATCTTCATGGGGTTCCTCCTGGATGCGGGGCCGTTAACTCGGCCAGTCGGCAGAGCACGGGGCGATGACAGAGATATTTCGCAATGTTTCACTGGCTGTCAAGCAGAAATATTTATCTTTTGTCTTTCCACCGACAAAAGAACGTGCTTCACTAAGCTCTGGCCGACGTCCGAGACCGGGAGTGAGATGACTGCGACGACCAGTACGACGACAGGCGGCCCGTCACCGTGGCGAGCCGACGAGGGGCCTGGAAGAATCCTGGAACTCATCACCACGGGCCAGGCCCGCACGCGGTCCGCCCTCACCCAGGTCACGGGCCTGTCCCGGTCCACGGTCGGCCAGCGGCTCGACGCGCTGTTCGCCGCCGACCTGATCCGCGAGGGCGCGGAGAACGTGCCCTCGCGCGGCCGGCCGTCCAAGACGCTCCAGCTCAACCACGCGGCGATGCTGATGATCGGCGTGGACATCGGCGAGGAGCGGACCCGTATCGCGGTCACCGACCTCAACACCAACATCCTGGTCGACCGGGTCGAACGACTCGCCCTCGGCGAGGGCCCCGACGTCCTGCTCGACAAGATCACCGAGACCGTGCGCGACATGATCGTCCAGGCCGGACTGGGCGACATACCGGTGGCGGGCATCGGCCTCGGCCTGCCCGCGCCCGTGGACTACGACGCGGGCAAGGTGCTCGGCTGGTCGATCATGTCCGGCTGGGACGGCTACGACATCCGCGGCCACCTGCGCAGGACCTGGCAGGTCCCGATCCTGATCGACAACGACGTCAATCTGCTCACCCTGGCCGAGCACCGGCGGTTCTGGCGCGACGAGCCGCACCTGCTCTACATCAAGGCCGGTACGGGGGTCGGCAGCGGCATGGTGATCGGCGGCCAGATCAACCGCGGCGCCCAGGGCGCGGCGGGCGACATCGGCCACGCGCACATCGGCGGCTTCGGCGACCCCCAGTGCCGCTGCGGGAACCTCGGCTGCCTGGAAGCCCTGATCGGCGGCTGGGCCCTCGCCCGCGACCTGCGCAGCCGCCAGCACAGCGACAGCCACGACGCGCGCTATGTCGTCACCCAGGTCAAGCGCGGCGACACCGAGGCCGTCGCCAGCCTGCGGGCCGCGGGCCGCGTCCTCGGCGAGATGGTCGCCTACGCCACCAGCCTGCTCAACCCCGACGTCATCGTCCTCGGCGGCATGCTCGGCACCACCGGCGACCACCTGCTGGCAGGCGTGCGCGAGGTGATCTACCAGCGCTCACTCCCCCTGGCCACCCGGCAGTTGCGCATCGTGCCCACCCGCTACAAGTCCCGCGCCGGGATCGCGGGCGCGGGCTATCTCGTCCGCGACCACGTCCTGAATCCCGCGACCCTCGACATCACCCTGGCCGCCGGAGGCTCCCCGATCGCGGTGACGTGACCCCCGGCCCCCGCGGCTACGTGGTCGCCAGCAGCGTGGCGACCAGGCCGCGCGCCCATGCGCTGGAAGCGGGCCGGGCGCTGAAGATCGCGCGGTAGTACAGCGGGCCGAGCAGCGTGTCGAGCGCGCGCTCCAAGGACGGGACCTTGCCGCCGCGCGCCTGCTCGCGCTCGATGATCGCGCGGAGCTGGTCGTGCCGGTCGGCCGTGCACGCGCAGCCGCCCTCCGGGCCCGAGCCGATCGTCGCGCGCATCAGCGCCAGCACGTCGGGGTCGGCGAGGTCGGTGGCGACGTCGCCCATCCACCGCTCCAGGTCACCGGCCAGCGAGCCGGAGTCGGGTACGACGATGTCGCCGCTGAACCTGCTGGTCGCGACATCGGCCAGGAGCTGCGCCACCGAACCCCAGCGCCGGTAGACGGTGGTGGGGTGCACCCCGGCGCGCGCGGCGACGGCAGGAATGGTGAGCGCGTCGCCCGGTTCCGTGGCGAGCGATTCCTCGACGGCTCGGTGCACTGCGGCCCGTACGCGTGCGGAACGGCCACCGGGACGGGTCTGGACTGCTTCGGTCATGCGGAAATTATCGCACCAATCGCTGCGTTAGCATGAACGTCGCTAACGCAACGATCACTGCAATCGGAGAGTCGTATGACCGGCGCGCTGACGCCCCAAGAGAAGAGCCCCGCGTCCCCGGGTGTCACGTCCCGGGGCGCCGAGCCCGTGGCGATACCGGGCGCGGGGAACGGCTCCCGGCGGCGCGGCCTGAGCCGTCCCGTCGCCTTCGCCGCCATCGCCGCGATCTTCATCCTGTTCATGGCGGCGTCGAGCGCGCCGTCCCCGCTCTACGTCGTCTACCAGCACGAATGGAACTTCTCCGCGTCCATGCTGACCACCGTCTTCGCGGTGTACGTCGTCGGCATGATCGGCGCGCTGCTGGTGCTCGGGGCGCTGTCGGACCACATCGGCCGCCGCCCCGTCCTCGTCTCGGCCATCGCGCTCGAAGCCGTCGCGATGCTGCTGTTCATCGTCGCGGGAGACGTCTCCGTGCTGCTGGTGGCCCGCTTCGTCCAGGGCATCGCCACCGGCGCGGCCATGACGACACTCGGCGCGACCCTGGTCGACCTCAACCCGCCGCACGCACCGCACCGCGCCGGAGTCATCAGCGGCGCCGCCCCCACCTTCGGCCTCGGAGTGGGCGCGCTCGGCTGCGGCTTCCTCGTGCAGTACGGCCCGCACCCGACCCGCCTGGTCTACGTACTCCTGCTCGCCGGTCTGGTGCTCGCGGGCCTGCTCGTCTCCCTGCTGCCCGAGACCTCGCAGCGGCGGCCCGGCGCGGCGCGCTCGCTGCAACCGCGCCTCGGCGTCGCCCCCCGGCTCCGCGCCGACCTCGTCGGACTCGTGCCGATCCTCGTCGCGAGCTGGGCGCTGGGCGGTCTGTACCTCGCGCTCGGCCCCTCGGTCGCGGTGGGACTGTTCGGCCTGTCCAGCCACGTCATCGGCGGACTCGTCGTCACCCTGCTGTGCGGACCGGCCTCGATCACCGCCTTCGCCCTGCGCGGCTGGCCCACCGAACGCACCCTCGCGCTCGGCGCCGCCCTGCTGGTCACCGGCACCGCCGTCGGCCTGGCCGGAGTGCAGGCCGAGTCGGTCACCACGGCCGCCCTCGGCACCGCCGTCGCCGGTGTCGGCTTCGGCGCCGCCGGTCTGGCCAGCTTCGGCACCCTCGCCCGGATCGCCGAACCGGCCGAGCGCGGCGAACTCTTCGCCGTCGCCTTCGTGATCTCCTACCTCGCCTTCAGCATCCCCGCCGTGGTCGCCGGATTCGCCACCACCGACGTCGGCCTCCACCGCACCGCCGTCGTCTACAGCGCGGCCGTCATCGTCTTCGGCGCCCTCGCCCTGATCGCCCAACGCGTCCGTATCAGCCGCACGGCGGCGAACGCGTAGCACCGACGCGCGGCGCCTACCCGCAGCACCCGCGGTCCTCGGCCCCACGGCCGAGGACCGCCGGGCGTCAGCGGGTGAGCAGCGCGGCGACCGCCCGGGCGGTGGGGAGGGATTCGCCGTGGGTGAAGACCGCGTTGACCGCCTCGGGCAGGACGTCCTCGGTGCCCGGCCAGCCGAGGCACACGACGACAGCGCCGGGGGAGAGGGCCAACTGCCGTGCGAGCGCCGCGTCCTGGGCGGGATCGCTGCCGGGCGTGCCGACCAGGACCACATCGGCCGGGATACCGGGGGAGGCCGTACCGTCCTGCGCCTCGCCCGGTGTCAGGTCCCCCTGCTGGGCCCGGCCCTCGACGGTGGCCGTCCGCGCGAAGACCGCCTCGACGGTCGAGCCGGGCAGCCGGTTGAGCAAGGCGTCCGCGACCAGGTCGGAGAGCCGCCCGGTCGCCACATTGCGCCGCCTGCGCACGTCCACGACGCGCACCGCCCCGCTCAGCGAGCCGGCGACCTGTCCGCGTACGCGCAGCGCCCGCCGCGCCGCGGCGGCGTTGGCGTCCGTCACGTCCGACGTCACCGAAGCTTCCGAGACGTCGCCGCCTCGGGCCCCTTGAGTCCAGTCCGCGAGGGCGTGGACGCGGGCCGCCGCCTCTTCGAGCCGGGCCACCGGCAGGCGGCCCTCGGCGACCGCCCGCGTCACCGCGTCCAGCACCGCGCGGAACTCCTCCTCGTCGGTGGGCGTGCCACCGGTCAGCGGCAGGCCCGGATTGCCCAGGCACACCAGATCGACGCCCGCGGCCAGCGCCCGTACCGCGCTCTCGGCGAAGCCGATGGTCTCGGCGACCGCCAGCATGCTGATCGCGTCGGAGACGATCACGCCGTCGAAGCCCAGACCGTCGCGGAGCAGGGCGACGACGGCGGGACTAACCGTCGCCATCGCGCTGTCCAGCGCGGGGAAGACGATGTGCGAGGTCATCACGCAGCGCACCCCTGCCGCCACCGCGCCCGCGAACGGCACGAGGTCCCGGCTCCGCAGCGTCTCCAGATCGACCGCCACGACCGGCAGGCCCACATGCGAGTCGACCTTCGTGTCGCCGTGGCCGGGGAAGTGCTTGGCGCAGGCCGCGACCCCCTCGGCCTGCATCGCGGTCACGAACGCGGCCGTGTGCGTGCCGACCAGACCGGGGTCCGCGCCGAAGGAGCGCACCCCGATCACCGGGTTGGCGGGGTCGGAGTTGACGTCCGCCACCGGCGCGAGCGCCAGGTCGATGCCCGCCGCCCGTACGTCACGGGCGATCCCGCGCGCGACCGCCGCGGTCAGCGCGAGGTCGTCGGCGCGGCCGAGCACCGCCGCACCGACGTGCGGAGAGCCGCCGCGCACATGCAGCCGGGTGACACCGCCGCCCTCCTCGTCCATCGCGATGACCGCCCGCCCGGCCGCGTGGATCCGCTCCGACAGCGCCGCGGTCTGCTCGGGCGACTCCAGATTGTGCCCGAAGTAGCAGACGGAGCCCAGGCCGTCGCGCAGGGCGTCGAGCAGCCACGGCGGCGCCGACGTACCGGTGAAGCCCGGCATGAGGACGGCGTGGACCAGTCGCCGGGTCCGCTCGTCCACGGCGGGCGCCGTGCTCGTGGTGCTCCCGGAGGCCCCGGTGTTCACAGATGACATGGAGTCCTCACTTCACGGCGCCGGCCACCAGGCCCATGGTCAGCCGTCGTTGGGCCAGCACGAAGACGATCACGACCGGAATCGTCACCAGCGTGGAGGCCGCCATCAGGCCGCCCCAGTCGTTGGTGTTCTGGCCGAGGAACTCCGCGAGGCCGACGCCGACGGTCATCCTGTTCTGGTCGGACAGGAAGGTCAGCGCGAAGGTGAACTCCTCCCAGGCCAGGACGAAGGAGAACGCGCTGGTGGCGATGAGTCCCGGCACGACCAGCGGCAGCAGGATCGAGCGGAACATCCGCCACCAGGAGCAGCCGTCCAGGTAGGCGGCCTCCTCCAACTCGACCGGCACGGCGGCCACGAAGCCCCGCAGATTCCAGATCGCGAACGGCAGCGCGAAGGCCGTGTAGACAACCGCCAGGCCCAGCAGCGAGTTGAGCATCCGCAAGTCCTTCATCTGAAGGAACAGCGGGATGACCAGCGCCTCGGCGGGCAGCATCTGCACCACGAGGATCAGCACCAGCACGGTGGTGCGCAGCCGGAACCGGAAGCGCGCCATGGCGACCGCGCCGAGCAGCGCGAGCACACCCGAGGCGACCACCACGATCACGGTGACGATCGCCGAGTTGACCATGTAGCGGCCGAAGCCGCCCGAGGCCCCCGAGGACATCACCTTCGAGAAATGCCCCATCGTGAAGTGCGTGGGGAACAGGCTGTCCGTGCCCGAACTCGCCCGCCCGTTCAGGGCCGTGGAGAGCATGAAGTACACCGGGAACAGCGTGAAGAGCAGGACCAGCGCCGTGGCCGCGAACTTGCCGGTCCTGACCCAGCTGGAGGATCTGGCAGTCATCGGATCTCATCCTCTTTGAACAGCACCCGCAGGTACACCGCGGTGATCGCCAGCAGTACGACGGTGAGCAGGACGGCGATGGCCGCGCCCAGCCCGTACTGGTTCTGGTTGATCGCCTTCATGTAGGACCACACACCGAGGTTGAGCACGTCCGGGTTGGAGCCCGCGCCGCCCGGCATCAGGTAGATCTGGGTGAAGACCTTGAAGTCCCAGATCGTCGAGAGCACGGTGACCACGGCGAACACCGGCCGCATCACCGGCACCGTGACGTGCCAGAACCGCTGCCAGGCGCTCGCGCCGTCCAGCCGGGCCGCCTCGTGCAGTTCCTGCGGCACCGTGGTCAGCCCGGCGAAGACGGTGATGGCGACGAACGGGTAGCTGTGGTGGATCACGTTCAGCTCGGCGATCGAGTAGAACGACAGCCGGTCGGTGAACCAGTTGTACCCGTCGGGACCGAGCAGCCCGACACTCTGGAAGACCCGCCGGGCCAGGCCCGAGTCCGGATCGAAGATCCACACCCAGACATAGGTGCCGGTGACCGCGGGCAGCGCCCACGCGATGAGCGCGGAGGCGATGACGGCGGCCCGCGACTTGGGACCCAGGGTCTGGAGCAGCAGCGCCACCAGCGTCCCGAAGACGATGGTGCCCGCGACGGCGACCAGCGCGAAGAGCACGGTGTTCGGCAGCACGGTGTGCCACAGATACGAGCCCGCCAGCGCCTCGCGGTAGTTGTCCACACCGATGTACGTCGGGTGGCCGGAGATGATCTCCTTCAGACCGTAGCGCTGGAACGACAGATAGGTGACGCGCACGATCGGGTAGAGCAGCAGCGCCGCGATCACGGCCAGCGGCGCGGCGAGCAGCAGCCACGGCCGCAGCCGGGCCACGAGCGGCGGCGTGCGCCGGACCGGACGGCGCGCGTCCTCCACGAGTGCGGGGACGGTGCGCACGCCGTCGGTCACGGTGACGTCCTCCACGTCAGCTCCCCTGGAGCGTCTTGGTGATGGAGTCAGAGGCTGTCGTGGTGGCCTTCTGCACCGAGGTGCCGGTAAGGATCGACTGGAGCATCTGCGTCACGGTCTGGTCGCCCTCGACGGCGCCCCACTGCGGCGCGCTCGGCACGTTCTTGCCCGCTTCGAGCATCGTCTTGGCGAACGGCGCCACCAGCGGGTCGGGGCTGTTGGCGTACTGCTTGAGCTGCGTGGTGGTGCTGGGGAAGTAACCCGCCTGGTCCGCCCACTGCTTGCTCAGGCCGCCGGTGGTCATCATCTTGATGAACTTCCAGGCCAGATCGGGGTTCTTGCTGGTCTTGAGGACCGCGAGGTTGGAGCCGCCGAGGAACGCGGGCGCGATGCCGCCGTCCTTGCCCGGGATCGGGAAGGCGCCGATCTTGTCCTTGAGGGTGGGGTCGGTGGCGACCGCGGTCTTCGGGGTCCAGTTGCCCTGGATCACCATGGCGGCCTTGCCCTTGACGAAGGAGTCGAGCAGGTCGGTCTCCTTCCAGGTCGAGGCGCCGACGCTGGAGGAGTCGTCCTTGAGCGCGAGGTTGGTGTAGAACTCCAGGCCCGCCCGGGCCTGCGGCGAGTCGAGGGTGCCGGTCCACTTGCCGCCGCTGTCCTTGGCGAAGTCACCGCCCGCACCCCAGATGAAGGGCGCCGAGGCGTACGAGCTGGCGCCGGCGATCGGCATGGGCATCATGTCGGGCTTCTTCTGCTTGAGCGTCTTCACGGTCTGCTCGAGCTCGGCCCAGGTGGCCGGGGTCTTCAGGCCCAGCTCGGTGAAGACGTCTTTGCGGTAGACGATCGCCCGCACACCGGCGTACCAGCCGACGCCGTACTGCTTGCCGTCGTAGGTCGCGGAGTCCTTCAGCGCGGGGATCAGATCCTTGGAGATGCCCGCGGAGTCGATCTGCTGGGTGAGGTCGGTGAGCCCGCCCGCGGCGGCGAACTCCGGGGTCCAGGTGGTGCCGATCTCCGAGACGTCGGGACCGCCGCCGCCCGCGAAGGCGCGGACCAGCTTGTCGTGGGCGTCGGCCCACTGCACTTCCTGGATCTTCAAGGTGGCGCCGGTCTCGGCGGCGAACTCCTTCTTCGCCGCGGCGTAGAAGGCCGTCGCGTCCGGGTTGGTGCCCTTCATGACCCACCAGGTCAGCGACTTGCCGTCGGCCGAGGAGGGGGAAGAGGAGGACGAGCCGTCGTTCCCGCACGCGGTGAGCAGGAAGACGGCCGCGGTGAGCCCGGCAATGCCTGCCTTGCACATAGATCTCATCGAGCTGTGTCTCCTTCGCGGTGCGGTGCCAGAGGTGTCGGACGGGGACCCCGGCGGCGCCGTCCCCCGTACGCGCAGCCCCGCCCTTCGGGCGTACGGCATGGCCGGACGGTCCGGCTGCGGACCGCCCTTGGGCTGCGGTGATTCGGCAAGTATGGAGATGACGGCCTGACGCGTCAATAACTACCGCGAGCGGCGGTCATAGTGTTCGTTTTTAACATCATCTCCGGGCTACGCTGTCGCTGACGTCATCTGGAGGAAGCCATGGCCAAGCGCGCACTGTTGCCCGTGCCCACCGCGCAGGACGCGTCCGCCGCGGTCCCTCCGACCGCGGCGGCCCCTCCCGTCTCCGGCGTCACGGCGCACCGGGCGCCCGACGACGCGCGCGCCGGTGACGTACTGGTCAGGATCCGCGGCGCCGTCCCCTCCCTCCAGCCCGCGGAGAAGCGGGTCGCGGCGGCGATCCTGAGCGATCCGGCCGGGGCGGCGCGGCTGTCCAGCACGGCGCTGGCCGGGCAGGCGGAGACCTCGGTGACGACGGTGATGCGCTTCTGCCGGACGATTGGGCTGCGCAATTACCCGCACCTGCGCGTGGCGCTGGCCGGAGCGGCGGCGCGCGAGGACGCGCAGAGCGCGGACCGGCTACGGGCCAGCGGCGACATCAGCGAGGCGGACACCCTCGCCCAGGTCGTGGACAAAATCGTGTACAACGAGGCGCGGGCACTGGAGGAGACCGGCGCCAACCTCGACCTCGACACCCTGGAACTGGCCGTACGGGCGATATCCCAGGCCCGCAGGATCGACATCTTCGGCATCGGGGCGAGCGGCTTCGTCGGCCAGGACCTGCACCAGAAGCTGCACCGCATCGGCCTCATGGCGTTCATCTGGACGGACGCGCACGCGGCCCTGACTGCCGCCGCCCTGCTCGGCAAGAACGACGTGGCGGTCGGCATCTCCCACTCCGGCGCCACCGTGGACACCGTCGACCCCCTGGAGGCCGCCGCCGAGCGCGGCGCGACCACCATCGCCCTCACCAACTTCGCGGGCTCGCTGCTCACCCGGTCCGCCGACCTGGTGCTCACCACCGCGGTCCGCGAGATGCCCCTGCGGTCCGGCTCCACCGCCAGCCGGATCGCCCAACTGGCCGTGGTCGACTGCCTGTTCGTCGGCATCGCCCAGCGCTCGTACGACCGCGCGACCGCCGCGCTCGCGCAGACCTACGGCGTGGTGCACCAGCGCCGCCCCCACCCCCACCCCGGCCGACGCGCGTCAGCCGAGGACCACTGACCCCGCCACACCGCTCGACTCGCCCGCCGCCACCGCCCTGCCGCCTTCTGCGCCGACGCCCTCCGTGCGCGGTACTGCCCTCAGCCCAGCGCTCCGGTGCCGGCTCCGCGGCCGTCCGAGCCCCCTTCGAAGCACCTGACGAGGCCATGGCGGCCGGGCAGGACGTGAACTGACGGTGACGCCCGGTCAGTCCGGCTGCTTCTCGATGTGGTCCAGGATTCTCTTGGAGATCAGAGCGAGCGTGCTGAGCTGACTCGGGGTCAGGGCGTCGACGAACAGGCGCCGTACGCGCTCCACGTGCATCGGCGCGGCGTCTTCGATCGCCTTGTAGCCGGCGGGAGTCGCGACGACGAATGCTCCACGGCCGTCGTCGGGGCATTCCTCCCTGACGGTGAGCCCGCGTTTCGTCATCCGCGAGACCTGGTGGGACATCCGGCTCTTCTCCCACTCCACGGATTTGGCCAGATCCAGGAACCGCATGCGCCCCCCGCCCCTTTCGGTGAGGCTGGAGAGCACGATGTAGTCGGACGCGGACATTCCGGAGTCGGTCTGGACGTGGCGGGACAGCCGTCCGATGAGGGTCTCCTGCATGCGGATGAAGCTGTCCCAGGCGGCCTTCTCTTCCGGCTCGAGCCAGCGTGGCGTCACGTCCATGCGCACAGTCTATCGATGTTGTTGACATCTCACCTGCTTCCGTGGCAAGCAGGACGCGACCCGATGTCCCCACGTCAGGCCCGCGGATCCGCCGTATGAGTCGCGAGCGCGGGCGGTGTCGGCTGAGCGTGGTACGGCTCCTTCAGTTTCCGTTCGCGGCCGAGCGTGATGACTGCCGTTCCTGGTTCCGGAACTGTGCGGGCGATGAGCCGACGACGCGGCGGAACGCGGTGCTGAACGCGCTCTCGGACCGGTAACCCGTGGCGCGCGCCAGCTCGGAGATCGACAGAGTGTCGCGGGTGAGGGCGTCGCGGGCGAGGCTGATGCGCCATTGGATCAGGTACTCCAGCGGCGGGACACCGACGTGGCTCTTGAAGGCATGGGCGAACCCGGAACGTGACATGTGGCTGATCTCGGCGAGCTCCTTGAGGGTCCAGGAGTGGGCCACGTCCGCGTGCACGGCGCGCAGGGCGGCACCGATGCCGTCCTCGTTCAGGGCGCCCAGCCAGCCGATGGGCCGGTCGGTCTGACCGGCGTGGGCGCGGAGCATGTGCACGAGCAGGATCTGCGCGAGGTGGTTCTGCACCAGCGGGCCACCGGCGGCGGTGATCCCGACCTCGGTGGCGAGGAGATCGATCAGCTGGGCGAGCCTCCCGCCATGAGGATCGCCGGCGCGGACGATCACGAGCGGCGGCAGAAGATCAGTCAGGAGTGCCGCGTTCCTGTCGTCGAACGCGATGTGCCCGACGCAGAGGTAGAGGTCCTCCTCGGACTCCGGGCCGATCCGCACGAATCCGTCGTCGGCGCCCGCCCACACCGGCTCCGCGGGGCGCGGGCTTGCGTCGAGCGTGCTGGCCAGCACGTAAGGCGGCGGGTTGCCCAGCATGAAGGTGTCACCCTCCCGCAGGAGCACCGGCTCGTGCCCTTCGAGGATCAACCAGCACGTGCCGCGTACGAGGCCCCCGACCCGCACGTGAAGAAACGTGTCGAAGCGCAGAGCCCACTTTCCCGAGGCCCGGAGATTGGGCCCGATCACCGTGCGGGGCCGGAGCAGGCTGATCGCGTCGGCCACCGGATCCCCGAACCCGAGCATCGACGACACCTCCTGGACGATACGTAAACAATGGAGGACTATCTGTCATTGATCGTACTCCACTGCTCCCGCAGTATCGATGTCGTACAGATGGGCACCGGGACAGTGAGGGAGACATCCACATGGGACAGCTGGAAGGCAAGACGGCCGTGGTCACCGGGGGCAGCACGGGTATCGGTCTGGCCACCGCGATCCGGCTGGCGGACGAGGGCGCGTATGTCTTCGTCACCGCCCGCCGCGCGTCCGAACTGGAGGCCGCCGTCAAGACCATCGGAGCGGACCGGGCCACCGCGGTCGTCGGCGACATCGCGAAGCCGGAGGACCTGGACCGGCTCTACGCCGCCGTCCGGGCGCGAGGCAACGGCCTGGACGTGCTCGTGGCGAACGCGGCGATCGGCGCGTTCGTGACACTGGAACAGACCACCGAGGAGCACTTCGACCAGACCTTCGGGGTCAATGTCCGAGGCACCCTGTTCACCGTGCAGAAGGCGTTGCCGCTGCTCAACGACGGAGCCTCGGTCGTCCTGGTCGGCTCGACGGCCGGCGACCGCGGCGTGGAAGCGTTCGGCGCCTACGCGGCGTCGAAGGCGGCCGTCCGGTCCTTCGCGCGGACGTGGTCCAACGAGCTCAAGACCCGCGGCATCCGGGTCAACGTGGTCTCGCCGGCATGGATCGAGACGCCCGGGGGCACCGCCGCCTTCGGCGACGAAAAGACCGCCCGGGCCGTCAAGGAGAACGTCGCCGCGACCGTGGCCAAGGGCCGCATGGGCCAGCCCGAGGAAGCCGCCGCGGTCGTGGCCTTCCTCGCCTCGGAGCAGAGCAGCTACGTCGTCGGCGCGAACATCTACGTCGACGGCGGCACCAACCAGATCTGACGTGGACGGGACGATCCCGAGGTCACCTTCGGCGTCGCAGCCGACGAGCCCGTACGGAAGCGCCACCGGGCGTGCGATGTCGGCCCCCAAGGCCGAAGCGGCCGAGACGTGCGGCGGATCGACAGCGCGTCGGGGTCGGTCACCAGGTCGACCGGGAACGGTCCGTCGTGCGAGAGCGCCCGCCTCCGCAGTACCCCTGCATCTGCTCGGAGGTGCTGATCATCTCGCGGTATTCGCCGCACTCGACGAACAGCCGTTCCAGGTGCTCCTCCTGGAAGAAACCGGTGCCGATCTGACGGGACGGGATGGGTGAGGCGAGTGCCAGCACGGGCGCGCCGGAGCGGTGCGCGTTCCTGGTGCGAGCCGAGTCACAGGCCGGGCGGTGGGGAGGGCCGGCATGAACGCGTGAGCGATCAGTCTTGAGGAGCCTTGAGTTCGAGACTCGCCGGGAGCGCGGCGACGGTGCGGTTGAGGAGAAGGACGAGACTCTCCGCGCTGTCGCCGTCTTCCGGGCGCCGCATCCAGACTCGTTGGGCGTCACGCGAGGCGACGAGGAAGAGGTCGAGCAGGAGCCTGGGCCTGGGATCGTCCGCATCCGAAATGCCCAGGACCGGTGCCAGGGTGCTCAGCGCAGCCTGAACGGCCTCGTCGCAGAACCGGAGATTGTGCGCGGCGAACGACGGGTGGACGGCGTCGAGCCCGAGCGCAAGGAGCGTGAGCCGGGTCCAGTTCGCGTCCCGAGCCGCACATTCGCGGATGGAGGCGACCAAGGTGTCGCGCAGGACGGAGAGGACTGTCGCGTCGGCGTCGCGGGACTGCGGCTCCGAATCCAGCCGCCGCAGGAACTCGCGCCACAGATCCTGCAACGGCGTCATCGCCGCGTCTTCCTTGCTGGTGAAGTACCGGAAGAACGTGCGCTTCGAGACGCCCACCTGAAGGCACAAGTCGTCGAGGGTGACAGCATCCGCGCCGTGAAGGGTGAAGGACTCCAGCGCATGGACCACCAGGTCCCGGCGGGTCTGCGCCTTCTTGCGCTCCCTGAGTGTCTCCGGCCGGGCTCCGCCCTGCCCTCCGACCGGTCTGGCGCCATCCACGCGTGCAGCCTACCGTGAAACCCTCGATGTGCCACTTGGTAGCATGTGCCTCTCAGGGGCACATTGAGGAGGGCTTCCGTGAGGGCACTGATGGTCGACCACACACGCGGTACGGCGCTCCGGGTGGGCGAGGCCGAACCACCTCGGCCCGGCCCTTCCCAGGTCCTGGTGAAGGTAGACGCGTTCTCGCTCAACTACGGGGAGATCGTGACCGCGCGCGAACTGCCCGACGGTGCCATTCCGGGGTGGGAAGCGGCCGGACATGTCGTCGAAGCCGCACGCGACGGCTCCGGGCCCCCGGTGGGTACGCCTGTCATCACACTCGACGAGGCGAACGGCTGGGCCGAGTACAGGGTCGCGGACACCGCGATGATCGGTGTGGTTCCCCGGGACGCGGATCTCGGCGGAGTGAGCACCATCCCGGTCGCCGCCAACAGTGCTCTGCGCGCGCTACGGCGCATCGGCCCCATCATCGGCCGAACCGTCATGGTCACGGGCGCCACCGGGGGAGTCGGACGCTACGCGGTGCAACTCGCGCGCATGGGCGGGGCCACGGTCGTCGCCGTCACCGGCTCGGCCGCGCCGTACGCCGACGAGCTGCGCTCTCTCGGTGCCGCCGAGGTGGTCTCTCGCCCCAGTGAGTACGCCGGATCCGTGTACGGAGTCGTCGAGTGTGTCGGTGGCGCGCTCCTCGTGGAGGCGTTCGACCTCCTGGAGCGGGACGGGGTGCTCGTCGCCCTGGGGCACGTCGCTCCCGAGCCGGAGTCGTTCCCGCCGGGTGCCCTCATCGCCGGTCCGGCGCGTCACAACCGCAGCATCGTCACCTTCCACCAGCTCGACGGCGCTCCGCTGCCTCCCGACCTCAGCTGGTTGAGCGAGCGGGTCGCCATGGGGGACCTGACTCCGTCAGTGGCGTGGCGCGGCTCCTGGCACCGCGTCGACGAAGCGATCGACCGGCTCCTCACGCGCACGCTCCACGGCAAGGCGGTGGTCGAAGTCGGCCGCACAGAGGCTGACGGAAGCATCCGGCCGACCTCTGGGGCGTGAGGCGGGCGGAGTCGTTCGCGGCGCCGCTGACGAGAACTCAGCCGAGCGGTGTCCCCACTGCGCGCCGGGGCGCCGGTCGTGTCACTGACCGCAGGGCCCCGCGTGGTGGCAGTACGGCTGGAGGCGGCTCTGACCGCAGCCGCACAACACGGCCCTGGTCTCGGCGCGCACCCCTTGCGGCGTTGTTGGCGGTGGTGGTGTGCGGCAGCATCCACGCGCTGGCGGGATAGATGAGCCCGACCGCGCCCGGGCCTCCCGGATTGGTGAACAGCACACCCCGGACTTGGACGGCTGATCACTGGCCAGTCTGGAAACCGCGATCTCGATCTGGCGACCGTCGGGCCGGCTGTAGTCCAGGGGGACGTGCAGGGTTCCACTCCAACCGCGGCGCGGCGGCTCCTTTCGGGCACGGTTCCCACTTCAGGGGTGCCGCGGTGTCCTTGGGCGTGTCCGTCGTCGCCGCGGAAGCGGCCGCGAGCGCGGTCGCCGCGATCGCGACGACGGTGAGGGTGAGAGCGAGCACCTTCCGGCGGGGCCGCAGCGGCCCCCGCCGGTGGGCGGCACGGCCATGCGGGCCCGCGTCAGGCGAGGAATCCTCGTCAGGGGTCGGAGGTCTGTGCCCGGCCTCCCCTCGATCCACTGCTGTCGAGGGTGTCGCACCGGAATCTAGTTGACATCTCAACCATGAGAGTGGCATGGTTTACATGTCAACTAAAGCGACGGCGGTGCGGTCGCTGCACCTGACCGGCGGGGAATCCGCGCACAGGTCGCCAGGGACGGATGTCCCGCCCGGCGGTCACGAGCCACGCATCGCCATGCCCCGACCCGACGAAAGCGTTGAGCGAGTGAGCACGATGGACGTTTCGCAAATCGAGTTCGGCATCGACAGCTTCGGGGACCGGCCCCGGGACGACCAGGGCGTCATCGTCTCGCACGCCCAGGCCATCCGCGCCGCGGTGACTGAAGCGGTCCTCGCCGACCAGGTCGGTATCGACGTCGTCGCGTTGGGCGAGCACCACCGACCCGAGTACGCGATCTCCAGCCCCGAGACGGTGCTGGCGGGCATCGCGACGGCCACGAGGCGCATCCGGCTCGCCTCGGGCGTGACCGTGCTGTCCTCGGACGACCCGGTGCGGGTGTTCCAGCGGTTCGCCACGGTCGACGCGCTCTCCAACGGCCGCGCCGAGGTGATTCTCGGGCGCGGTTCTTTCACCGAGTCGTTCCCGCTGTTCGGGTACGACCTCAAGGACTACGACGTGCTGTTCGAGGAGAAGATCGACCTTTTCCATCGACTCCTGGACGAGAAGCCGGTCACCTGGGACGGCACCACGCGTGCCGCCCTGCGCGATGCCGAGGTGTACCCGAAGACGGAGTCGGGACGTCTCAACACCTGGGTAGGGGTGGGCGGGACACCGCAGTCCGTGCTCCGCACCGCGCGATACGGCTTCCGGCTCATGCTCGCCATCATCGGCGGCGCTCCCGACCGGTTCGCTTCCTACGTGGATCTCTACCGGCGGGCCAGCGACGAGTTCGGCACAACGGCCCAGCCGATCGGGACCCATTCGCCCGGCTTCGTCGCCTCCACCGACGAAGAGGCCAAGGAGCTTTTCTACCCCGGGTACAAGGAGATCCGCGACCGCATCGGGAGGCAGCGCGGCTGGCCGCCGCTCCGCCGGGAGGAATTCGACGCGGAGGTGGACCGCGGGTCGCTGTACGTCGGCTCGGCCGAGACGGTCGCGGCGAGGATCGCCCATGCCGTACGAGTCCTGGACGCGGGCCGGTTCGACATGATCTACTCCGCCGCCGGCACCGTTTCGGCCTCCGCGCGCCTGCGTTCGGTCGAGCTGTACGGCACCCAGGTCATTCCTCGGGTCCGTGAACTTCTGTCCGAGCGGCCCGCGGCCTCGGCGGGAGCCACGCGATGACTGACCCTGTCACCACGGTCGGAATCCTGGGAGCCGGGAAGGTCGGCACTGTCCTGGCACGCCTGGCGGTCGCCGCCGGCTATCGAGTCCTGATCTCCGGGTCCGGCGACCCCTCCAAGGTTGCGCTCACCGCCAGGGTGCTCACGCCCGGAGCGACCGCCGTATGGCCGGCCCGGGCCGCCGATGCCGCCGACGTGGTGGTCCTGGCCCTCCCGCTCGGCAAACACCGTGACCTCCCGGTCACGGAGCTGAAGGGCAAGCTGGTCGTCGACGCGATGAACCACTGGTGGGAGGTCGACGGTCCCCGCGACGAGATCCTCCCGCCCGACACGTCGTCGAGCGAGGCCGTTCAGCGGTTCCTGACGGGCGCACGTGTCGTGAAAGCCCTCAACCACATGGGCTACCACGATCTCGAGGACGGGGCCCGTCCAGTCGGCTCAGTCGGACGCAAGGCCATCGCGATCGCCGGGGACTCGCCCGAGGATCTCGCCGTCGTCGCTGACCTGATCACCGCACTCGGATTCGACCCCCTCGCCATCGGCGGCCTTGCGGCGGGCGTCCGGCTCGAGCCGGGAACCCCTGCCTTCGGAGCCAACGTCGACATCGACCGGCTCCGCGCGCTCACCGCCGCCCCCGAGTCCGGCACGGCTGCTTGAGCACTCGTCGCAGAAGAACAGCGGCGCCTCGACCGGACCGGAGAACCGCGGTCACGTCGTCGCCTTCCGCGCGGAAGGACAGTCAGACACACCGTCGTGCGGCGGTGCCCGACGCCGATTGCGCATGGAGGACGAATGCGGCCGATCATTCCCGACTATCGGGCAGAGGCACTGCGCCCTCTCAATCCCATGATCAACGTTGGTGCGATCACCGTGCACGCACTCGCCGGCGCGGTGAACCTGCTTCCGGCGGAGCGCGTGGCCTCACCGAGGACCCCGAGGCCGTCGTGGACGGTTGCATCCGGCAGTGTTCCGTGCGCGTCACCACGCGGGGTCGGCATTCCGGCGAAAGCGGGGTGGCAGGGGGCCTGATCGGCGCGCTCCCCGGACAGATCGGCATGGCCACGTTCTCACCACGCCTGGATCGTCACGGGAACAGCGTTCGCGGGGTGTCCCTGTTCGAACCATTCTTCGGGGGCATGGGACTGCGTGTGATGGAGGTCCCCGCCGCCGCGCGTGCGGTGGTGCGGTCCCACCATGACGTGGGCAGCGGACCGAACGCGCTCCGGGTCCTGCGACTGCAAGGCGGCATCGGCTTCGCCGCGGCCGAGAGGGTCGTTCAGGAAGCCATGGCCGTTCCGCCTTCGGCCGTAAGGGTGGCCTTGGACCTGACAAGGGTCCATTCGATGGACGGCGCGGCGCGGCGCGTGCTGCTGGAGGTCGTGCGTCGGCTGACGCTGAGTGGTCACGAGGTGTATCTCGCCGACCCGGAATCGATCATGCCCGATCCCGATCCCGGCGACGGTGGCCGCGTCACCGTCGTGGACACCGTGGACCAGGCCGTGCGTCCGCCGAGGGGCGGCCCGGCACGGGAAGCGGTCGGCGGCGGAGCGGGGAATCATCCGACTCGCCGCCGGTGAAACGGAGTTCTCGCACAGAAATCGAGCCATCGGGCTCAAAGACACGGGTCGGCGTTCGGTTCGTCGGCCGGAAAGGGAAAGAGACCATGGGTTACATCACCGTCGGCACGGAGAACAGCACGCCGGTCGAGCTCTACTACGAGGACCAGGGTTCCGGGCAGCCGGTCGTCCTGGTCCACGGCTACCCGCTGGACGGGCACAGTTGGGAACGTCAGACGCGCGAACTGCTGGCCCAGGGTTATCGGGTCATCACCTACGACCGCCGAGGCTTCGGCCAGTCCTCGAAGGTGAACTCCGGTTACGACTACGACACCTTCGCCGCCGATCTGAACACGGTCCTCGAGACCCTCGACCTGCGGGACGTCGTCCTTGTCGGTTTCTCGATGGGCACGGGGGAACTCGCCCGCTACGTGAGCCGGCACGGTCATGAGCGTGTCGCGAAGCTCGCCTTCCTCGCCTCACTGGAGCCGTTCCTCGTCGCCCGCGACGACAACCCCGACGGCGTGCCGCAGGAAGTGTTCGACGGCATCGCGGCGACCGCGAAGGCGGACCGGTACGCCTGGTTCAAGCAGTTCTACGCGGACTTCTACAACCTCGACGAGAACCTCGGCACCCGTATCAGCGAGGAGGCGGTGACCGGTAGCTGGAACGTCGCGGTCCTCAGCGCTCCGGTGGCCGCGTACGCCGCGGTCCCGGCATGGATCGAGGACTTCCGCGCCGATGTCGAGGCGGTCCGTGCGAGCGGCAAGCCCGCGCTGATCCTGCACGGAACGAAGGACAACATCCTCCCGATCGACGCCACTGGCCGCCGATTCCACAAGGCGCTCCCCGAGGCCGACTACGTCGAGGTCGAAGGAGCACCGCACGGCCTGCTCTGGACCCACGCCGACGAGGTCAACACCGCGCTGCGCGACTTCCTCTCGAAGTGACGGTGGCCTGACGGACGCGGCGCGGGAGCCGAGGCGCTGGAAGGCGTGGCCAGGAGCCGCGTCTCCCAGACGATGTTGCGTCAACCAGCGCCGCATGGGCCGTCGGCTTTGGTGTCGCGCAGGGAATGGATCATGCTTTGCAGGATTCGGAACGCGCCTGACTGCTCGGTGTCGGTCAGGCCGGCCAGCATTCTCACCTCGACGGAACGGACGGCCACGGTCGCCTTCTCCAGGCTCCGTCGGCCGCGCGGTGTGAGCCGCGTGGGGAGGACCTTCCCTACGGGCGCCGCCGCGGGCCTGGTCACGTAGCCGTCCCGTTCCAGGGTCTGGAGCAGCACGTTCATCGACTGCCGTGTGACGAACGCGCCGCGCGCGAGGTCGGAGTTGGACAGGCCCGGCCGTTGAGCCAGCAGTTCCAGGCAGGAGTAGTGCGTCACGGTCATTCCGAGGGGGCGCAGTACCTCCTCCATGGCCGCGCGCAGAGCGCTCGAAGCCTCTTTGAGCAGGTAGCCCAGTGATTTGTCCAGGTCGATGCCCGCGCCGTTTTGACTCATGTCAGTATTCTGACATAGATTGGTCTGTGTCAGGAATCTGACATGTAGAGAATGGAGCATCGCCATGCCCGCCACCGGTCCCGACTTCATCTCGCTCCAGGCGCGCGACCTCGGCGCCTCACAGGCGTTCTACGAGCAGTACCTCGGCCTCGTCCGCTCGCAGGCCGGACCTCCGCACGCCGTCGTCTTCGAGACGAAGCCGATCGCGTTCGCACTGCGCGACATCGTTCCCGGCACCGATCTCGCGTCCGTCGCCCAGCCCGGCATCGGTGCCGCGATCTGGCTGCACGCCACCGACGTCCAGGCCGTCCATGACGCTCTCGTCGCCGACGGTCACACCATCGTCTCCGCGCCGGTCGACGGCCCCTTCGGCCGGACGTTCACCTTCGCCGACCCCGACGGCTACCAGATCACGCTCCACGACCGCGCCTGATCGGCCGCTCATCGGCGCACGGCTCAACGGCGCACGCCTCAACGGCGGTACGCACAAGGCGATGCCGCCCAGCGTGTCCCCCCGCGGGCCGTCGGCCGTCGCCAGGCGGTACGGGTCAGACCGGCGGCAGGACGGCGAGGCGGCGCGGGCTCGGGGCCGGTTCCGGCAGCCGGAGCGGCGCGTCGCCCGGAGTGATCCGGCCCAGTACCCGCGGGGTCGCGGAGCCGGTCGCGCCGGGGACCACACCGGGAATCCCGTGCCAGGTGAGGAAGCCCAGCAGCGCCATCAGATACGCCTCCTTGTCGCCCGCGGGCAGCCCGCGCTCGTCACTGGTGACGAGGACCGCGGGGCTCAGCCGCTCGCGCAGCGCCGCCATCAGCGCCGGATTGCGCACCCCGCCCCCCGAGGCGACGACCTCGGTGAGCCCGTACCGGCGGCAGGCGTCCGCGACGGTGACGGCCGTCAGCTCCGTCAGCGTCGCCATCAGATCCTCGTCCGACACCGGCGGCAGCCCCGCGCACCGCGGCTCGACGTAGTCGGCCCTGAACAGCTCGCGGCCGGTGGACTTCGGCGCCTCCCGCCGGTAGTACGGCTCGTCCAGCAGCCGGGCCAGCAGGTCCGGGCGTACGGTCCCGGCCAGCGCGAGGCGGCCGTCGAGGTCGCTCCCGGCCCGGCCCCCGGTGACGCGGTGGGCGGCGGCGTCGAGCAGGCAGTTGGCCGGGCCGGTGTCGAAGGCGACGACCGGCTCGTCCCGGCCGCCGACCACCGTCACATTGGCGATGCCGCCGAGGTTCAGCGCGGCCCGGCGGGTCGGTACGGTCCCGGCACCGGCCGACGTGTCGTCCGCGAGCCACAGCGTGTCCAGCGTGCTGGCGAGCGGCGCGCCCTGGCCGCCCGCCGCGATGTCGCGGGCCCGTACGTCCGAGACGACAGGGAGTCCGGTCGCCTCGGTGATCCACGCGGGCTGGCCGAGTTGCAGGGTGCCGAGGGCGCGGCCGTCGGTGATCCAGTGGAACACCGTCTGGCCGTGCGAGGCCACGAGGTCGGCCCGGCCGCCCGAGAACCGCTCGATCGCCCTGACGACCGCCGCCGCGGACGCCTGCCCCACCAGCGTGTCCACCTCGCACACCTCGGCGAGTCCGACAGCGGACGGCGGCAGCAGGCCGAGCAGCCGCTCCCGCGTCTCGGGCGGCCACGGGTACTCCTCGGCCCCGAGCGGCCGCAGCGTCAGCACCTCCCCGTCGAACCCGAACTCACCGACGGCGACATCCAGGCCG
Source organism: Streptomyces sp. NPDC008079 (assembly GCF_042957385.1). Classification (NCBI taxonomy): domain Bacteria; kingdom Bacillati; phylum Actinomycetota; class Actinomycetes; order Kitasatosporales; family Streptomycetaceae; genus Streptomyces; species Streptomyces sp. NPDC008079. The sequence goes on along the minus strand of NZ_JBIBIC010000030.1, from coordinate 22,735 downwards.
TCCATCGAGGTGCCCGACATGAGACCGACGACGATCACGTGACTTCTCCAGGAGTGCGGGGTCTGCGGTCGCCCCAGTATGAGCGGACGTGTCCTCCCCGCTCACCCGGGGCTCCGCGCCGTCACGCGGCCGACGCGCGCGGCGGCACGAGGGCCGAGGCGGCGTGGACGAGCGGACGGCGAGCGGGGAGCACGGCGGCTCGGGTCTGCTCGGCACACGCCGCCGGGTCGCCGCGCTCGACGGCGAGGTCACCGCGTCCAGTCCGGTCGGCGGACCGACCGTCATCCAGGCGGAGTTGCCGTGCGTGTGGTGATCGCCGAGGACAACGCGCTGCTGCGCCAGGGGCTCGTCCTGCTGCTCACCTCCTCGGGGCACGAGGTGGTCGACGTCGTCGGCACCGGCCCCGAGGCGCTGCCCGCGCTGCTCGAACACCGCCCGGCCATCGCCGTGCTCGACGTCCGGATGCCGCCCGGCTTCCGGGACGAGGGCCTGCGCGCGGCGTGCGAACGCGAATTCCTCGCACTGATGGCGGAGGGCCACGACAACACCACCCTGCGGTCGTAGCGAGGCGGACCTGTGCGGGACCTAGCCGGTGAGGGCCTGGGTGATCTGGCGGGTGGTCTGCGCGGCGACTCGCGGATCGTCGGCGGCGTAGGACACGTAGGCGTTCAGGCCGGTGGCCAGTGCCCAGCCGCGACCGCGTGTCCAGGTGGCGTCGTCCACGCCGAGTGTGGCGCGGAAGGCGGCCCGGCTCCCGGCCGACATCAAGGTGAAGGCGACCATCAGATCGCAGGCCGGGTCACCGAGGGCGAGGCCGCCGAAGTCGATGACCGCGCTGAGGCGGCCGTCGACGGTCAGCAGATTGCCGGTGTGGAAGTCGCCGTGCACCCAGACCGGCGGCCGGCCCCACGCGGGGGCGCGCAGCGCCGCGTCCCACAGGCCGGCCATCGCCGCCGCGTCGAAGGCGTCGCCGACCCTCGCGACGGCGGCCCGGGTCGCGCGGTCCCGCGCGGCCAACGGGCTTGCCGCAAGGCCCGTTGGCCCGTCCGCGACCGCTTCCGGCGGCGCGAATCGCTGTAGGGCCAGCAGGAACTCCGCCAACTCGACCGCCGCGCCCACTGATTCGCCGAGCCGCTCGACGGTGGCCACCTCGCCGTCCAGCCACCGGGTGACCGCCCACGGCCACGGATAGCCGAGGTCGGGCCGTCCGACAGCTACGGGTACGGGGACCGCCAGCGGCAGGTGCGCGGCGAGCCGTGGCAGCCACCGGGCCTCCTTCGCGGCCTGGCCGATGGCGCCGCGGTGGCGGGGGAGGCGGACCGACAACTCCCGGCCCAGTCGGTGGATCACATGATCGGAACCGGCCGCGCCGAGCGGTTCCAGAGGAAGTGCGGCCCACCGCGGGAACTGTCTGTCGACCAGCCGTCGTACCAGCGCGGTGTCGATCGCGGGGCGGAAGTCCGCGGTGTCCAGGGTGTGTTGCGTGGTCAGGACGGCTCCTTGAAGCGATGCGATCGGTGCGGCTCGGCGGTCGCTGACGGCCGTGACTGTTCCAGCGGGCGAGGCGCGGTCCGCCGACCGGATTTTCCGCGTGGGCCCGGTGACGACCCGCCCGGCCCCGCCGAGGCGGCGGTTCACCTCAGGGCGCGAGCCGTGCGACGGCTCCCACCTCCAGGGCCGCCCAGACAGCGCCGTCCGGACCCACGGTGATGCCGTGCGGCTCCGATGAGGCGGTCGGCAGGTCGTACGCGGTGATCTCGCCGCTCGCCGCGCGGTGACCGATGCGGTTGGCTCCCCATTCGGTGAACCAGCAGTCCCCGACGCCGGCCGCGACGACGGCGTGCGGCTTGGCCGTACGGTCGGGGAGCGGGAACTCCTCGATCCGCCCGTCCGTCGTGATCCTGCCGATCTGCCCCGCCGCGATCTCGACGAACCACAAGGCGGCGCCGTCACTGGCGATGCCGACCGGCGCGGCACCCGGAGTCGGCAGGGGGTACAGGTCGACCGCGCCCTCGACGGTGACGCGGCCGATCGCGTTCGCCTGGTTGAGCGTGAACCACAGCGCCCCGTCCGGGCCTTCGGTGATCGCCGCGGGACAGCCGCCCTGTACGGGAAGGGCGTACTCGGTGATCTCTCCCTCGACGGTGATCCGGCCGATCCGGTCGGTGTTCATCTGCGTGAACCACAGCGCGCCGTCGGGGCCGGTGGTGATGCCGAAGGGGCCGTTGTCGGGCGTCGGCAGTCGGTAGGAGCGCAGTGCGCCGTCGGTGCCGACGCGGCCGATCGCGCTCGCCAGATGGAGGGTGAACCACAGCGCGCGGTCCGGGCCCGCAGTGATGACCGTGGGGCGGCTCTCGGGCGAGTCCAGCGGGAATTCGCTGAATTCGCCGTCGAGGGTAAGACGCGCGACGCTGCCGCTCTGCGCGAGAGTGAGCCACAGGGCGCCGTCAGGTCCTGCCGCGATGCCGTAGGGGCCGGCCTCCTTGTCCGCCACGGGGATCTCCGTGACGGCCGGGCCTTCAGAACGCTGCACGGCGATCCTCCTGCGGAAGCGAATGCGGGTAGCGCATACGGATGGCGGATACGGTTGGCGGATACGGAGGGGACGCCGATACGGTCACGGCTCGACCGACGTCCGTGGCCGGTGCGGTCCCCGTCCCGATCACCCCCGCACCCTGCTGACACGAGGCCACCGGGCGCAACTGATTTCCCGTACGGGCCCGGCGCGGGAACGGCCGGGCCGCGCGCTCAGCGGCCGGTGACCACCGCGTGCCGCCGCGCCCACGCGGTGATCGCGTCCGCGATGGCCAGCGGCTGGTCCTCCGGGGCGTGGTGCCCGGCGGGACCGCAGTGCCGGGTCTCCAGGGCCGCGATGTTCGCCGCGCACCAGTCCGCCGTCTCCGGGCCGATCAGCAAGGTGGGCGAGGAGTCGAAGGTGAGCAGCAGTTTGGGGACCTGATCGCTGCTCGCGAGCCACTTGTCGTACTGCTCGACGCGCTCGGTGACATCGGCCGGCTCGCCGTCCAGCGGCAGTGAGCGGGCCCACGCGAGGATCGGGCGGCGGCTCTCGGGCGTCGGGTACGGTGCCCGGTAGGCACGCAGGTCGTCCTCGCCCACCGGGTGCAGCACTCCGCCGGTGAAGGCCGACTCCAGGAAGACGTTCCGGTCGAGCACCAGGGCTTCGCCCTGCGGCCCGCGCATGGTCTCGGCGCGCGAGCGCGGTCCCTCGCCCAGTTCGCTCCAGGACATCGGCCGCACGATGGTCTCGAAGAAGGCCACACCCAGGACCCGGTCGGGGTGGCGGGCCGCCCAGTCGAAGGCGAGGGCCCCGCCCCAGTCGTGGCCGACGAGCACCACCTTGTCCAGGTCCAGCCGGTCGAACCACGCGTCCACGTAGCGCGCGTGGTCGGCGAACCGGTACGGCACGTCGGGCTTGCCCGAGCGGCCCATGCCGATCAGGTCGGGCGCGAGCAGGCGGGCGGGCAGGTCGATCGCGGGCAGCACCCTGCGCCACAGGTGGGACGAGCCGGGATTGCCGTGCAGGAGGACGACGGGAGTGCCGCTGCCCGTCTCCTCGTGGAACATCGTCGAATCGAGCACCTTCGTCACGGGCATGACGCTTCTCCGCATCGCTAGTCACACTAACGGTTATCTCGTGTCGAAGATAATCCGTTAGTGGCACTAACGCAAAGGGTATGATCGCGGCATGAGCAACGGCGCACGTGAGACGGGACCCCCGACCGCACCGCAGGCCACCGTCGCGGCCACTCCGGCGCGGCTGCGGAATCTGCGGACCCGGCTCCTGTCGCTCGCCGCGATCCGCTCGGACCGCCTGGTGAACGAGGAGCTGACGCGGGAGGGCGCCCGCAAATGGCACTACGCGGTGCTCGCCACCCTGGAGGAGTTCGGGCCCGCAAGCCAGGCCGAACTGAGCGGCCGTACGGGCATCTACCGCAGCGACATGGTCGCGGTCGTCAACGAACTGGCCGAGAGCGGGCTGCTCGAACGCTCGCCCAACCCCGCCGACCGTCGGCAGAACATCATCGCGCTCACCGAGCCGGGCCGCCGCCGGCTCCTGAAGCTCGACGGACTGCTGACCGAGGTGGAGGACCAGGTGCTCGCCCCGCTGTCCGAACCGGAGCGCGCCGAGCTGGCCCGGCTCCTCACCGCCCTCGTGGACCACCACGGGCAGCACATGTGAAACCGGCCCGTGCCCGCGCCCTCAAGCGCCCCTGGCTACGGCTTCCAGTCCGCGGCCAGGAGCCCGAGCAGGACCTCGTCCAGGAACTCGCCCATCACCCACGCGGACGAGCGCAGCACGCCCTCGCGGACGAAGCCGTTCCGCTCGGCGGAGCGCAGCATCGCGTCATTGTCCGCCAGCGTCTCGATCTGCAACCGGTGCAGGCCGCGCACGACGAAGCCGTACTGGCACAGGGCCGCGACCACGTCCGTCCCGTAGCCCTTCCCGCGAGCGGACGGCAACAGGCCCAATCCGATGTGCGCCGACCGGTTGTGGGTGTCGATACCCCAGAGCGTCGCGGTGCCGACCAGGGCACCGCCGTCCAACTCCACGACGGAGAAGGCGACATGCCCCTCCTCCTTGTCGTCCACGAACAGCCGCGGATCCTTCGACTCGGGCGAGACCGGCCGCCACGGGCCGCCCTCCGCTCGCGCGGCGTTGACCACGTCGTTGTAGAGCTCGGTCCGCAGGACCGGGATGTCATCCGCGTGCCGAGCCCTCAGCCCGACCTTGTTCCCCTTGAGCATGCACGTTTCCTATCCGAGCCCGTCGGCCGACGGCAAACCGAATACCGGCGTCATCGACCGAAGGCGACGCGTCGCGCGCGAGGCCGACTCCGGTCGTCCGGTTGTCCGGTTGTCCGGGGGGTACGTGGGCGAGCCGCCGCCTGGCCCGCGAGGCGGTTCACCGCACCGATAAGCTGCCTGATCATGATGCGTGCGTGGTTCCTGTCGATGCTGCTGATCCTCTGCGGCGTGGCCGCCGCGACGGGACTGATCCTCGGCGGGAGCCCCGGCCGGGCCGCGACCGTCCTGCTGGCCTTCGTGCTGCTCGCGGGGCTGAACTCGCCTCTGGTCTTCCCCCGGTCGATCGGCGCGTCCGAGGCGCAGCGCCTCAGCGCCGCCGACGGCCGGCCGATCGTCTACTGGCGGCCGGGCTGCAAATTCTGCCTGCGCCTGCGCTTCCGACTCGGCCGCAGGGCCCGCCGGTTGCACTGGGTCAACATCTGGCGTGACCCGGCCGCGGCGGAGGCGGTGAGGGCGGTCAACGAGGGCAATGAGACCGTCCCGACCGTCGTCGTCGCGGGCCGGCCGTACACCAACCCCGATCCCGCGTGGGTGCGCGAACAGCTCTCCCCGTCCGCTACGGCGTGAGGGCGCGGCGGTACGTCAGGCCGGGGCGGCCGGAGAACTGGTGCTCGCCGACGACGGTGAAGCCCGTACGGGCCAGTACGGCTCGGGAGGCCGCGTTGTCGAGGGTGGTTCCGGCGCGCAGGACGGTCAGCCCGTACTCGGTGGCGGCCGTGCGGCACAGTTCCCGTACCGCCCAGGTGGCCAGGCCCCGGCCCGCGGCGCGTTCGGCGATCCGGTAGCCGAGGTCGGCGCCGCCGTCGGCGACGTCGACGAGATTGATCCGGCCGAGGACGTCGCCCTCGGTGCCGGTCACGACGTGGAAGTAGCAGGCGCCGGTCTCCTGCTCGGCCAGCCGGTCACGGAGGTGGTCGTCGAAGCGGGCGAAGAAGTCGTCGCCCCGGTCGGGGATCGTCGCGGCGAAGTAGGCCCGGTTCTCCCGCTCGAAGGCGAGCAGCGCGGGGGAGTGGTCCGGATGGAGCAGTTCGATCTGGGGCATGGCCAGGAATATAGGCAGTTGGGCCGCCGCGCGGCCCGTGGTTTTCCGCCGGCCGAGGCACGCGGGGTCATTGGGGTCGGTCACGGCTCACGCCGCGGGCCCCGCAGACAGGTCGCCAGGAGGCGGCGGCAGGTGCTGTCCCAGCCGGGTCGGACGGCCGGAGCAAGTGCGCTCCGGCTGGGCGGGACGAGTTCTTCACCCCCTTCGGTGGGCCGGTCGCGACGCGGACCCAGCCGCCGCAGCCGCTCGACGCGGCGGCCGAGGCCGCTCTCCTCGCCCCCGAGCCTGATCGGCGCCGGCCATCTGCTGTTCGCCGACCGCGACGGACCGCCGCCGACACCCGCCGCGATCCGCAAGGTCGTCGCGGCCGTCCTCCCCGGCGCCTGAGGGACGGCTCACCGCGGGCTCCGGCCGGTCGCGGTGCGGGCCCGCTCGCCTCGCGGGCGCGGTTCAGGCCGCGGCCACCATGCGCTGCCGCGCCCACTCCTCGAAGCCGGTGAGCGGGATGCCGAGGTCCCGCGCGTACTGCGGGCGGCCCGGCTGGTCGACCGCGTTGAGCCACTCGTGCGAGGCGCCCATGGCCGGCATTCCGGCGGCGAGCGCCTCCTGCTCTGTCATGTCCGGCGCGGGCAGGTGCGTGCCCAGGGCCCGCGAGAGGACGTCGGCGATCTGAGTCATCGACAGATAGTCGCCCGCCAGCTCCAGTTCGACCCGGTCGAACCGCTCCGGATCGGCGAAGGCCGCCGCCGCGGCGCGGCCGATGTCGTCCACGGCGATGAGCGACAGATGGGTGTCCGGCCTGAGGACGCTCACCAGGCCGCCCTCGATGCCGCGCGGGAACAGGAACGCCATGGACGGAAGGAAGTTCTCCATGAAGAAGCCGGGCTTGAGCAGCGTCCAGTGGGGGAAACCCGCCGCGCGGACCGCGTCCTGGATCGCGCTCTTGGCGCCCAGGACGGGTTCCATGTAAGGCCAGCGGCCCTCGGCCCAGCCGGGCGCCTCGGTGTGCTGACCGGCGCCGGTCACGGAGGTGTGCACGAACTGCGGCACTCCTGCGGCCTTCGCGCCCTCGACGAGGTTGACGCCTTGCGTCACCTCTCCCTCGAAGTCGAAGCTCTCCGCCGTCATCTCGGGCATCTGTACGGAGAAGACGGCGCGGACTCCCTCGGCGGCCCGGACCACGGAGCCGCGGTCGCGCAGGTCGCCGGTGACCAGTTCGGCGCCGAGCGCCTCGACGGCCTTAGCCCGGTCGGTGGCCGGATCGCGGACCAGGGCGCGGACGGGGACGCCGGACGCGAGCAGGGCGCGGGCGGTGGCGCCGCCCTGCCGGCCGGTGGCGCCGGTGACCAGGACCGGTGCGGGGCGTGCGGACATGATGCTCCTCGGGTGCTCGTGCGGGGAGACGCTAAACGGCGGGGCCCGCCGTTTCTCTTCCGGGTACGATATGGCGGACCCCGCCACTTGGCAACCATGGAGGTAGGCCATGCCGGATGGCCAGCGCGCCGACGCCCGGCGCAACTACACGCGCATCCTCGCCGTGGCCCAGCAGGAAGTCGCCGCCCACGGCGCCGACGCCTCGCTGGAACAGATCGCCCGCACGGCGGGGGTCGGCTCCGCGACCGTGCGGCGGCACTTCCCCACCCGCCAAGCGCTGCTGGAGGCGGTCTCCCGGGAGCGGATCGAGGCCCTGCGCGTCCGCGCGCACGAGCTGACCGGCGAAGGCGAGAGCCGCGGCGCGCTTCTGGAGTGGCTCGGCGACGTCCTCACCTACTGCGTCTCCGCGCGCGGCCTGGCCACCGCGCTGTCCTACAACGCCGCCGGAGTCGACCCGGTGCACAACAACAGTTGCTCGGCCACGCTCGAAGAAGCGGCGGGCCCGCTGCTCCGCCGCGCTGCGCGGGACGGCGCGGTGGCCAAGGACGTCACCGCCCTCGACCTGATCACCCTGCTGGTCGGCATCGCCCTGGCCACGGAGCACGCCCCCGACCCGGCCGCCCGCGCCCGCCAACTCTTCGACCTGTCGGTGGCTGGCCTGAGCCCCCAGCGCTGAGCAACGGCGCCTGTCGCCGTCGGCCGCGCGGGCCCTAGTCGGGAGACGGCCCGTCGGCGAGCCGGTTGTTGCGGTCGATCTCCGGCATGTGGGTCTCGGCCCAGTCGCGCAGGGCGGCGAGGGGGTGTTCGAGGGACAGGCCGAGGTCGGTGAGGCGGTAGTGGACGGCGGGCGGCACCGTCGGTTCCACGCGGCGCGTGACCAGGCCGTCGCGGACCAGGCTCTGCAAGGTGGCGGACAGCATCTTCTGCGAGATGCCGGGGATGCGGCGCCGCAGTTCGGCGAAGCGGACCTCGCCCGGAGCCTGCTCGGCCAGCGTCTTGACCGCCATCGACGTCCACTTGGTGCCGATGCGGTCGAGCAGCTGGCGGGTCGGGCAGCGCGGATCCAGCAGGTCGCCGCGGTCGCCGGGCCGCGGCCCGTACGTGCCCGATGCGTCGGGCCCGGACGTGGTCACCTGGGGCTCACCACCTGAGGGGAAAGTGCCGTCTTGGGCGGACCAGGTTAGTTCCCTAGCGTGATCTTGTCACCATTGGTTACCACTCCTGGAGTCCCGTCATGCCCGAACTGCGCCGCGTGCCCGTCAACGGTGTCGAACTGAACGTCGCCCTCGCCGGATCGGGTCCCGCCGTCCTGCTGCTGCACGGCTTCCCGCACACCTGGGAGGTGTGGACGGACGTCATGGCCGATCTGACCGGCCGCTACCGCGTCATCGCGCCCGACCTGCGCGGCTTCGGCGCGAGTGGTCCTGCCCCGTCCGGGTACGACGCGGGCACCCTGGCCGAGGACGCCGCCGCGCTCCTCGCCGCGCTCGGCGTGTCGTCCGCCGCGGTGGTGGGCATCGACGCGGGCGCCCCCGCGGCCTTCCTCCTCGCCCTGCGCCACCCCGGCCTCGTCCGCCGCCTGGTCGTCATGGAATCCCTGCTGGGCGCGCTGCCCGGCGCCGAGGACTTCCTCGCCGCCGGACCGCCGTGGTGGTTCGGCTTCCACCGCGCGGCGCCCGGCCTCGCCGAGACCGTGCTGGAGGGTCACGAAGCCGAGTACGTCGACTGGTTCCTGCGCTCCGGCACGCTCGGTGAGGGAGTGCGCCCCGCACTTCGGGACGCGTTCGTGCGCGCGTACACCGGCCGCGAGGCGTTGAGCCGCGCGTTCTCGTACTACCGCGCCCTGCCCGAGAGCGCGGCGCGGATCGGTGAGGCGGTCGCCGCCCACCGCCTGACGGTGCCGACGATGGCCCTGGGCGCCCAGCCGGTCGGCGACGTGCTCGCACGCCAACTGCGCCCCCTGGCCGACGATCTCACCGCACACCTCATCGAGGACTGCGGCCACATCATCCCGCTGCACCGGCCGCGCGCCCTGCTCGCGCTCCTGCGCCCGTTCCTGGCCCGCGACGACGCGGGCAGGGCGTGACCGGGGCAGGGCGTGAGCGGGGCGGGCGTGAACGGGGGGCAGGGATGACCGCGGACGAGGCGTGACCTGGGCGGCGCACCACGGATCCCACGCCTCCCGCACGCCCCACTCGAATCGTTCACTGTGTGAATCCGGTGCATGTGCTTGACGGCTCGCCATGGCCACTTGACACTGCCTTACGGATTCGGGATTACCGCCATCCGCAGATTGAGAGCGTTTTCAAGAGACTGAATCAAAGGGCCAAGGCGGGACCTTGGCTCTGAATGTGCAGTGCCGAGCGCGATCCACCCCCACATCTCCGCGCTGACCCTGGTGTTCACTTCGCGAACCCAGGCGAAAGGACCCCCACACATGCGCAGATCCATCCTCCCGGCCCGTACCGAGGGCACGCCGCGTCGGCAGCGACGCGTGGTCGCCCTGCTCGGGGCCCTCGTCCTCGTTCTGGCCGGGATCATCGGCCTCACCCAGACCGTCGGAACCGCCTCGGCGGACGCGTCCGACTACACGCAGAGCGTCGCCCAACTGAACTCCACGCAGGCGCAGATCACGTTCAAGCCCACCACGGCCGCCGCCTACGTCGACGTCCACTACCTGGTCAACGGCGCGAATCAGCAGAACGTCCGGATGACCAACAACGCGGGCGTCTGGACCCAGACCGTCAGCTCGCTGACCACCGGCACCGTGCTCGACTACTGGTTCACGTACGAGAAGAGCGGCCCGCAGTACGACACGCCGCACTTCTCGTACACCCAGGGCAGCGGGAGTACGACCGGAGGCGGCACCGGCGGCACCGGAACGACCGTCGCCACGCCGACCTTCAGCCCGGCGGGCGGCACCTTCAGCTCGGCGCAGAGCGTGACGATATCCGACGCCACCTCGGGCGCGAGCATCCGCTACACGCTGGACGGCTCCACGCCGACCGTCTCCTCCACGCTCTACAGCGCGCCGCTGAACATCTCGGCGAGCACCACGGTCAAGGCGATCGGCATCAAGTCCGGGTCCACCAACTCGGCCGTGGCCACCGCCAGTTACACCATCGGCTCGACCTCGGCGAGCTGCCCGACGCAGTCGGACACTCCCAACTTCGGGTCGAACGTCCACATTTACGACCCGTCGATGTCCAGCGCCACCATCCAGGCGCAGCTCGACGCGCAGTTCGCGCAGCAGAAGGACACCCAGACCGCGCAGTTCAGCAACAACCGGGTCGCGCAGCTCTTCAAGCCGGGCACGTACAACGTGTCCGACAACGTCGGCTTCTACACCTCGGTGGCCGGTCTCGGCCAGAACCCCGACGACGTCACGATCAACGGTGACGTCACCGTGGACGCCTTCAACGCCTCCGACGCGGGCAACGCGACCCAGAACTTCTGGCGGTCCGCGGAGAATCTGGCGATCAACCCCTCTAGCGGCACCGACCGGTGGGCCGTCGCGCAGGCCGCGCCCTTCCGCCGGATCGACGTGCACGGCGGGCTCGCGCTCTACCCGGCCAGCTACGGCTACGCCAGCGGCGGCTACATCGCCGACACCAAGGTCAGCGGCCAGGCCGCGTCCGTCTCGCAGCAGCAGTGGTACACCCGCGACAGCAACCTCGGGAGCTGGGCGGGCGGCGTGTGGAACATGGTCTTCTCCGGCGTCAACGGCGCCCCGGCCAACACCTTCCCGAACCCGCCGGAGACCACGCTGGCCACCACGCCGGTCTCCCGTGACGTGCCGTACCTGTACGTCGACAGCGCGGGCAAGTACCGGGTCTTCCTGCCGTCGCTGCGCACCAACGCGTCCGGACCGAGCTGGGCCAACGGCAGTACCCCCGGCACCTCGCTGCCGATGAGCCAGTTCTACGTGGTCAAGGCCGGGGACACGGCCGCGACCATCAACACCGCCCTGTCCCAGGGCTGCAACCTCTTCGTCACCCCCGGCGTCTACCACCTCAACCAGACGCTCAACGTGACCAAGGCCAACACCACCATCCTCGGCATCGGCTACCCGACGTTCGTGCCCGACAACGGCGTCAACGCCATGCAGGTCGCCGACGTGGACGGCGTACGCCTCAAGGGTCTGCTCTTCGACGCGGGCACCACCAACTCCGCCGCGCTGCTGACCGTCGGCCCCTCCGGCTCCGCCGCGAGCCACGCCGCCAACCCGACCACCATCCAGGACGTCTTCTTCCGGATCGGCGGCCAGGTCGCGGGCAAGGCCACCACCAGCCTCATCGTGAACAGCGCCAACACGATCATCGACCACATCTGGGCCTGGCGCGCCGACCACGGCAGCGGCGTCGGCTGGACGTCCAACACCGCCGACACCGGTCTGATCGTCAACGGCGCCAATGTGCTCGCGACCGGACTGTTCGTCGAGCACTACCAGAAGTACGAGGTCGTCTGGAACGGCCAGGGCGGCAAGACGATCTTCTTCCAGAACGAGATGCCGTACGACCCGCCGAACCAGGCCGCCTGGGTCAACCCCAACGGGCAGAACGGATACGCCGCCTACAAGGTCGGCGCGAACGTCACCACCCATGAGGCGTGGGGGCTCGGCAGCTACTGCTACTTCAACGTCAACCCGGCGGTGAACAGCTACCACGCGTTCGAGGTGCCCAACACCTCCGGCGTGAAATTCCACAGCGCGCTGACCGTCTCACTCGGCGGCGTGGGCACCATCACCCACGTCATCAACGACACCGGAGCGGTCACCGCGTCCAACACCACCCCCAGCAATGTCGTGTCCTATCCGTGACCCGCTGATCCCCTCACCGTGGACCCACGGTGACGGCGGCCCGGTGCTCCCGTGCAGGCGGGAGCACCGGGCCGCCCCCGCGAACGGGTGAAGCCGGGCCCGTGACCCCCACCCGCGTGTGCGTCGGCGCCGCGCGCCGCCTACGCTGCGCCAGGGGAGTTACGTCACGGGAGGCCGACCCTGCTGGTGCTGTGTGTGTTCTTCGCGTTGCTCGGTGCGGCCAGCAACGCGGTGGGAACCGTCCTCCAGCGCAAGGCCGCGCTCGCCGTGCCGCCCAACGACGCGATGCGCCCGCGTCAGATGCTCGCGATGATCCGGCAGCCGGTGTGGCTGCTCGGCATCTGCGGAGTGGCGGGCGCCGCGGCCTTCCAGGCCCTCGCCCTGGTGGCGGGACCGCTGGCCCTCGCGCAGCCCGTCTTCATCCTGGAACTGCCGCTCGCCCTGCTCTTCAGCGTGCCGCTGCTCGGGCGCGCCCTGCCGCGCGCGGGCTGGAGCGGCGTCGCCTGCATGGTCGCGGGTCTGGCGCTCGCCCTGGGCGCCGCGGCACCGGGCGGCGGCGGCGCCCAGGCGTCCATGGCGCACTGGGTGCCCGCCGTCCTGCTCTGCGTGGGCGCCATCGGCTGGGCGGTCGTCATCGCCCGCCACCGGCCCTCCGGCGCGCCGAGGGCCGCCCTGCTGGGCGCCGCCTCCGCGGTGGCCAACGCGCTCACCGCGGCGCTGATGAAGTCCGCCGCCGACACCTTCTCCGCGCACGGCGGCGTCGCCTTCCTGACCGCCTGGCAGACCTACGGCTTCGCGCTGTGCGGCGTCACCGCGATCTTCCTGCTGGAGAGCGCCCTCCAGTCCGGGCCGATCATCGCCTCGCAGCCCGCCCTCACCCTCGGCGACGCCACCGTCAGCCTGGCGCTGGGCATCACCGTCTACGGCGAGCACATCCGTACCGGCTGGTGGGTCGTGCCGCAGTTGGCGGCCGTCGGCCTGATCGCATACGGCACCGTCCGGCTCTCCCGCGCGGTCCCGCTGATCAGGGAACTGGCGGGCTGACGCACGGGCCGCCCGGTCTCCGCCCGGCACCGACCTGACATCTGCCCGGCACCGGCTCGACAACGGCCCGGCAACGGCCCGGCAGCGGCCCGGCCCTGGCGCGGACCGCGAAGGGGAGCTTAAGTGAACCGGTAGCCGCTTCGGCTTCATCCCCGGAGCGGTTCGCCCAAGCATGGGGCCGTGACCGAACGATTCCTGCACCTCAACGTCAACGCCAACGGGCTGGCGAAACCGCCGAACAGCTGGCGGCACAGCTCTCCGCCCACCTGGTTCCTCGACGTCGCCTCCTGGGAGAAGCTCGGGCGGATCGCCGAGCGCGGCCTGCTGGACGCGGTCTTCCTCGCCGACCACCTCGGCGCCACCGACTTCAGCAAGCCGTGGCACGCCTTCGACCCGTTCATGCTCCAGACGGCGGTGGCCCGCGCCACCCGCCACATCGGTCTGGTGACGACCCTGTCCGCGACCTTCTACCAGCCGTGGGACATCGCGCGCCGCGCCGCGACGCTCGACATCGCCTCCGGCGGCCGGGCGGCGGTCAACATCGTCACCTCCGGCGAGGACGCGGCCGCGGCCCTGTACGGGCGGGGACCGCTTCCCGCACGCGAGGTCAGGTACGGGCGCGCCGAAGAGGTGCTGAACGCCGTCAAGCGGCTGTGGGACTCCTGGGACCCGGACGCGCTGGTCGCCGACCCCACGACGGGCGAACTGGTGGACGACGGCCGGGTCCCGACGGTGGACTTCGACGGCGAACACGTGGGCTTCAGGGGGCGGTTCCAGTTCCCGCGCTCCGTGCAGGGGCGGCCGGTCATCGTCCAGGCCGGAGCGTCGCCCCTGGGCATCGAACTGGCCGCGCAGCACGCGGATGCCGTGTTCTGCGCCTCCAACACCCTGTCGACCGGGCAGGAGTTCTACCGCGGGCTGAAGGCCCGCGCCGCCGCCCACGGGCGCGACCCCGACGAACTCCTGGTCCTTCCCGGCCTCAACATCACCCTCGGCGGCACCGAGGCCGAGGCGATCCGGCGCCGCGCCGATCTGGTCGGCCCCGTAGAGGCGGACGACGCCGCAGTGCGCGCGCTGGCCGTCCAACTCGGCGTCCCCGTCGACCTGCTGAGCCTGGACAAGGCCCTGCCCTGGGACTACATCAACTCGCCGCGGTGGAGCCCGCGCAGCGTCGGCGCCGCCAACGGCGTGCTGTCCGTGGCACGCCAGGGCGACCTCACCGTGCGCGAGGTCCTCGAACGCCGCGCGAACGCGCAGAACGCGATCGTCGGCACGCCCGAGCAGGTCGCCGACGAGATCGAGAGCTGGTTCACCCAACGCGCCGCCGACGGCTTCAACATCAACTTCGACATCTTCCCCTCCGGCCTGGAGCAGGTCGTCGACCACCTGGTGCCGGAGCTCCAGCGGCGCGGGATCTTCCGCAGGGAGTACGAGTCCACCACGCTGCGCGGCCACTACGGGCTTCCGCCCCTGGTGACCGACGCGAGCCGCGCCACCGCGCGCACGGCCTGATCAGGAGACCGCCACCAGTGAGCACACGCCGACTGCACTTGAACGTCAACGCCAACGCGCTGGGCCGAGCACCGGGGGGCTGGCGCCTGCGCGACGACCCGCTCGGCTTCCTCGACATCGACGAATGGGAGAACCTCGGCCGGACCGCGGAACGCGGCCTGCTGGACGCGGTGTTCCTCGCCGAGACCCTCGGATTCTCCCAGCAGGACTTCACCAGGCCGTGGAACGCGATCGACCCGTTCGTCGTGCTGACCGCGATCGCCCGCGCCACCACGCACGTCGGCCTGGTGGCGACCGTGTCGTCCACCTACCGCCACCCGTACCACATCGCCCGGTTGGGCTCCTCGCTCGACCTGGTCTCGGGCGGCCGGGCCGCGGTCAACGTCGTCACCACGCAGTCGCCGCGCGCCGGGGCCCAGTTCGGCCTCGACGCGCACCCCGACCGGGACGCCCGCTACGGCCGCGCGGACGAGGCGATCGCGGTGATCAGGGCGCTGTGGGAGTCATGGGACCCCGACGCGCTTGTCGGTGACAAGGCGTCAGGTGAGCTGACCGACCTGACGAAGGTGCGGGAGGTCGACCACGTCGGCGAGCACCTGCGGGTCAAGACCTGGTACCAGGTGCCGCGTTCGCCGCAGGGCCACCCCGTCGTCCTGCAAGCGGGCGCGTCGGAGCAGGGCATCGACCTGGCCGCGAAGTACGCCGACGCGGTCTTCTGCGCCGCGCACAACCTCCAGCAGGGCAAGGACTTCGCCGCCAAGGTGAAGGCCCGGGCCCGCGACGTTCACGGCCGCGACCCCGACGACGTCCTGATCCTGCCCGGACTGTGGCCGGTCATCGGCAGCACCGAGGCCGAGGCGCGCGAGCGCCGCGACCTGCTGGCCGGTTTGAGCACCGACACCACCGACGCCCTGACGTCGCTGGCGGCGCAGCTCGGCCTGCCGGTGGACAGCCTGGAGCTCGACCGGCAGCCGCCGTGGGACCTGATCAACTCGCCGGACTGGAAGCCGAGCAGCTATGGCTTCGCCAACTCCGTGCTCCAGTCCGCCCGCAATGAGAACCTGACGGTGCGCGACCTGCTCGACCGGCACATCGCCGGCGGCGGTCACCGCATGGTGGTGGGCACCCCGGAGCAGATCGCCGACGAGATGGAGGCGTACTTCACCGAGGGTGCCGCGGACGGGTTCAACCTGAACCACGACCTCTACCCCGACGGCCTCGACCTCATCGTCGACCACCTGGTGCCGGAGCTCCAGCGGCGCGGGATCTTCCGCAAGGAGTACGAGGCGAGCACGCTGCGCGGCAACCTCGGCCTGCCCATCCCGGCGGCCACCCCGGTCTGAGGCCGGACGGCAGCACGGCGCGACGGAGCCGCCCGGCGTACCGACCCCCATCCCACGGGGCCGGTACGCCGGGCGGCTCTTCGGGCTGCCGCCGGATCAGGAACCGGCGGCGTCCGGCAGGCGCGCCTCTGCCCCGATGGCGCCGGGCCGCAGCGCCCTGTCGCCCTCGACCCGCTCGGCGATACCGGCCAGTCGCGCGGCCTGCTCCGGTGTGAGCGTGACGTCGAACGCGCCGACGTTCTCCCGCAGATACGCGGCGTGCCGGGTGCCGGGGATCGGCACGATGTCCTCACCCCGCGAGAGCACCCAGGCGAGGGCCACCTGACCGGGCTCGGCGCCGAGTTCGGCCGCGACGGCGACGACCTCGTCGGCCAGCTTCACATTCGTGTCGAAGACCTCCTCGGCGAACCGCGGGTGCTCCAGCCGGCGGCCCGTCAGGTCCGCGCGGCTGCGCAGCCGACCGGTCAGCCACCCGCGGCCCAGCGGCGAGAACGGCACGATGCCGATGCCCAACTCCCGCGCGATGGAGAGCGTTTCGGCCTCGATGTCGCGGGTGAAGAGCGACCACTCGTTCTGGATCGCGGTGACCGGATGTGTGGCATGGGCGCGGCGCAGGGTCCGCGGACCCGGCTCCGACAGACCGATCCAGCGGACCTTGCCCGCCTCGACCAGCTCCTTCAGCGCGCCGACCGTCTCCTCGATCGGCACCGTCGGATCGACGCGGTGCTGGTAGTAGAGGTCGATGTGGTCGACGCCCAGGCGCCGCAACGAGCCCTCCACCGCCGACCGTACGTACTCCGGACGGCCGTCGATGGGGCGGGCGTCGGGGTTGGTGGCCCGGTCGAGCGGGTTGCCGAATTTGGTGGCGATGACCAGGCCGTCACGGCGGCCCTTGACCGCCTGCCCGAGCAGCGTCTCACTGATGGCCGGGCCGTAGATGTCGGCGGTGTCGAAGAAGTCGATGCCGAGGTCGATCGCCTCGCCCACCAACGCCGACGCGCTGTGCCGCTCGTCGGCGTCGGTGGAGCGCGCGAAGCTCATGAAGCCCAGGCCGAGGGCCGAGACCTCCAGCCCCTCGGTGCCGAGCCTGCGTCGAGTGATGTCGGTCAATGGTTACTCCTCAGCCGGTGGTTCGGGAGCGGCGCCGTGTCAGCCGGTCGTCACGTCGTCCAGCGCCGTGGTGTAGTTGAATCCGAGCTTGGACGTGACATTGGTCTTCAGCCCGCCGTACTTGTACGCGGCCTCGACGGTCGCCTGCTGGATCCGCAGGAACTCCGGGTCACCGATCTTGTAGAAGGTCGAGTGCCGGGCGTTCTCCCAGTTGACCTTGGCCACGTCGGGCGTCTGGCTGAGGACCTGCTGCTCGACCTTCTCGTACGCGGTCTCGTGACCGGGAATCCACTGCTCGTAGAAGGTCCGCAGCCGGCCGTAGAAGTCCTTGAGCGCCGCCAGCTTGGCCGGGTCGTCGAGCACCTCGGTCCTGGCGATCCAGCCGCTGCCGCCGAGGATGCCGAGCGTCGCGTTGTCGGCGATCTTGATCGCCTTTCCGGCGTCGACGGGCTTCTTCACGTTGCTGTAGCTGGTCACGACCGCGTCCAGGCGCCCGGCGTTGAAGGCGTTGGCCGCGGCCTGGTTGCTCGGGAACTGCACACCGTGGACGTCCTTGGGGCCGAAGCCGCCCTTCTCCAGCGCGACGACGTAGGCGGCGTAGATGTTGCCGCCGTAGTTGTAGCCGATCTTCTTGCCCTTCAGCTCGGCGAGCGTCGTGATGCCGGAGCTCTTCGTCACGTACACGGCGGCCGGGTAGGGCGCGTCGGGCGTCCAGGTCACCGCGAAGCCCTGGATCGGGGCGCCGGTCTTCGTCCAGTCGGCCGAGGCGTTGGCGGCCTCGAAGGCGGCGGTGTTCTCACCGACCTGGCCGACGTCGATCTGCTTGCCGTACAGCGCCGCCAGTTGGTTCGCCGGGCCCGCGATGATCGGGACCTTGTACTTGTACGGGGTGTCTTCGAACAGGCCCGACTCCTTCAGCAGCGCGGGGAAGTCGGCGGTCTGGTAGCTGATCGTGAGGTTGACGCCGGACAGGTCGACCGCGGCGGCGGAGGAGGAACCGCCCGTCGAGCCGCCGTTCGACCCGGAACCCGCGTTCTTCGCGGAGGTCGAGGCGCCGCCGGAACTGCCGCAGGCGGTGGCGACCATGGCGAGGGCGACGGCCGCGAAGGCGGTGAACGTGCGCTGGACGAAGGGGGAGTGCTTGCCGGTGCTGTACATGTGCGATGACTTCCTCGGGATGTGTCGGGTGAAGACGGTTCGTGGTGCTCTGATCTGACGGGCCGTCAATGGCCGGCGGCCACCTCCTCGTCGCTGCCGCCGACCGTGCGGGCCACGCCGAGCTGGTCGAGCAGCGCCGCCCGCAGTTCGAGGAACCGCGGATCGTCGCGGTGGCGGGGCTTGTCGATCTCGACCCGCTGGTCCAGGGCGATCGAACCGCGCGAGAGGACCAGGACACGGTCGGCGAGCAGGATCGCCTCGTCCACGTCATGGGTGACCAGGACGACGGCGGGCTCGTGCTTGGCGCACAGCGCCGCCAGCAGGTCGTGCATCTTGATCCGGGTCAGCGCGTCCAGGGCCGCGAAGGGCTCGTCGAGCAGCAGCAGATCGGGCTCGGTGACCAGCGCGCGGGCGAGTGCGACACGCTGCGCCTCACCGCCGGACAGCGTCCGGGGCCAGGCTTTGGCGTGGCTCTCGATACCGACCTCGGCCAGCGCGTCGAGCGCTTTGCCGTACGCGGCTCGCGGACGCCGCGCGCCGAGCACGACATTGCGCCACACCTTCTGCGCGGGAACCAGCCGCGGCTCCTGGAAGACGGTCGACCGCACGCGGGGCACGACGACATTCCCCTCGTCGGCGGTGTCGAGTCCGCCGACGATACGGAGCAACGTCGTCTTACCGGTGCCGGACGCTCCGAGCAGCGCGACGAACTCCCCCTTCCGCAGCCGGAGATCGACCCCGTCGAGCACCGCACGGCCGTCGAAGACCCGTCGGACCCCCAGCGCGGTGACGGCGTATCCCGCGCTGTCCGCGGCGAGGTCGCCCGGCGATTCAGTTGATACCGACACGGGCCCTCCAAGGCAGGACGAGACGCTCGACGCCGCGCATGACGAAGTCGATGAGGATGCCCAGCACGGCGTAGATCCAGATGCCGGCGATGACGATGTCCGGGCGCTGGTTGTTCTGGGCGTTGATGATCAGATAGCCGATCCCGGCGGTGGAGTTGACCTGCTCGGCCAGCACCAGCGACAGCAGCGAGAAGGAGCAGGCGAAGCGCAGACCGGTGAGGATGCCGGGCAGCGCCGTCGGGAAGATGATCCGGCGGGCGATCCGGAAGCCGCTGAGCCCGAAGGTCCTGCCCGCCTCGATGAGCTTTTGGTCGACGCCCTTCACGGCGTGGAACGTGTTCAGGTAGAGCGGGAACAGTGCCGCCGCGGTGATGAGGGCGAGCTTGGACGGCTCGTCGATGCCGAACCAGGTGACGAACAGCGGGACCAGCGCGATGAACGGCACCGTCCGCAGCATCTGGAGGGTGGCGTCGAAGATCTCCTCGCCGATCTTCCACAGACCGGCGAAGATCCCGAGCACCAGCCCCGCGCTGCCGCCGAGCAGCAGCCCCTCACCGGCCCGCCGCAGCGACACCGGTACGGCGGCCTGGAGCGAGCCGTTGTTCCACAGGTACTGGTACGCCTCGACGATGGTCTTCGGCGAGGGCAGCACGTCCTCGGTGGTCCAGCCCCAGGTCAACGCGAGCTGCCAGAGGGCGATCAGTGCGACGGGCACGCCGACGCGCAGGGTCCAGCCGCTCCAGAAGCGGACCCGCTTGCGCACGCTCTCGCGCCCGCGGTTGCGCGGGCTGAGGTCGATGAGCCCCGCCGCGCCCCGCGGAGTCCTCGTGGCGGTTGGCGCACCCGGCGCGGGCGCGGTGTCGGTGACGGAAACGGCGCCGGTCACCGCGTCACCTCGGCGGCGGTGTCGACCGGCCGGGTGGTGAGGGGCCTGGCGATGGCGGTCATGAGCGTGTCCTCACAGGGGGTCAGTGCCTCAGGCGAACTTCTCGAACGGAACGGTGTCGTCCTGCGCCAACTCGGCGACCAGGCCGAGCTCCCAGGACAGATAGCGGCGGAATCCGGCCTTGCGGTCCTCGGGGTCGCTCTCGCGCCAGCCGGAGGCGACGACGTCCTCCGGGGCGTGCAGCCACTCGGCCCGGTCGGTCTCCACGGGCAGACCGGCCGCGCGCCACGCCGCCGTGCCGCCGTCGAGCACCCGCACCGGACGGTCGGTGGCCGCCGCGAGGTCGGCGGCGGCGTAGCGCGCGAGCACCCCGTCGGAGGAGGTCAGCACGACCGGCCCGGTGCCGGGCAGCTCGGCCGCCGACGCGGCGAGGCGGGCGCGGATGGCGAACCGGGCGCCGGGGACGTGGCCGGTGCGGTACTCCGGGCTGGGCGCCACGTCGAGCACGAGCCGGGTGTCGGCCGGGGCGCCGTCCAGCTCCTGCGCGGTGACCGTCTCGAAGCCGCCGGACGGCGGGTCGAGGACGGGCCGCGGCACCGGGCCGGTCTCCAGGTCGACGCCTTCCAGGGCCCGGTCGAGGACGAACACCTGCGCCCAGCCGATCTGGGCGATCCAGGAGGCGGCGACCGCGGCCCGTACGCCGTCGTTGTCGACGAGGACCACACGGGAATGGTGCGTGCCGACGTGCCGGAACACCCACGGTGCGACATCCCAGCTCGGCGCCGACAGGGAGCCGGGCAGGTGACCGGCCTCGAACTCCTCGGGCGTGCGTACGTCCAGGACGTACAGCGAACGCGTGTCGTCCTTGCCGAACGCCGCGAGCGCCGCCGCGTCGATGTGCTCGATCCCGAAGCGCTCGCCGAAGCGGACCGCGCTCTCCCGCGCCGCCTCCAGCGCCGCGCCGGTCGGCGGCGCCACCGAGGACGTCTCGCCGTGGTCGAGTTCGTGCCCCTCCAGCACCCAGGACTGGGTGCCGCCCTCCAGCGACACCACCCGGTTCGGCAGGCCCGCGTTGATGAGCACCTGGGCGCCGAGGATGCTCCGCGTGCGCCCGGCGCAGTTGACCACGACGAGCGTGTCGGGCGACGACACCGCCTCGGCCGCGCGGTAGACGAGTTCGGCGCCCGGTATCGACGTCCCGCCGGGCAGGCTGTGGTCGCGGAACTCGCCGATGGGGCGGCTGTCCAGCAGCACGATGTCCTCACCGGCCGCGCGGCGGCTCAGGAAGTCCGGCACGCTGATGTGCGGCGTCTGGTACACCTCCTCGATCCACTCGCCGAAGGCCTGCCCGATGACGTGATCGCCGCCGCTGTGGACCTTGTGCCCGGCCGCGGCCCACGCGGCGAGGCCGCCGTCGAGCACCCGGACGTCGGTGTAGCCGAGCGCGCGCAGCCGGGCCGCGCCCCGCCCCGCCAGCTCCGCGTCGCCGCCGTCGTAGACGACGACCGGCGTGTCACGGCGGGGGACCAGCGCCCCCACCTTCAGCTCCAGGACGCTGAGCGGGATCGAGACGGCGAGCAGGATCGACCCCTGCGCCGCCGTGACGCCGGACTCACGGACGTCGACGAGCGCGTACTCCTGGCCGCCGTCGAGCAGCGCGCGCAACTCGTCGACGGCGATGGCGGGGGCCACGGATTCGGTCATGGGAACTCTCCTGGACTCTGGTCGGATCAGTAGTGGATGGCGCCGGGCACGCCGCCGCCGGCGTAGACGCCGTCGCCGACGACGGCCACGCTGCGCGGCGAGGCGAGGAAGGCGACCACCCACGCCACCTCGTGCGGCTCGATCACCCGGCCGATGACGTTGCCCGGCGCGGCGGGCGCCGCGCCGTCGGCCGCGCTGCCGCTCTGCAGCTCGACGTACCGCTCGGTGCGGGTGGGACCGGGGTGGACGACGGTGACGTTGACGCCGTGCGGGCCGAGTTCGTCGGCGACGTTCTTGGTCAGCGCGATCACCGAGGCGTTGCGGACCGAGCCGATCACCGAGACGGTCGAACGGGACCCGGTGCCGCTGATGTTGATGACACGGCCCCAGCCGTTCTCGATCAGCAGCGGCGCGACGGCCTTGATGGTGCGCAGATAGCCGATCACCTTGACGTTGAGCTGCCGTTGGAACCAGGCGTCGTCGGCGTCCTGGAAGCTCGGCCCCTTCTGCGCGGGCTGCTCGGCGGCGTTGTTGACGAGGATGTCGATACCGCCGAAGGCCGTTCTCACGGTGTCGACCAGCTCGCGAACCGAGTCGTCGTCACCGGTGTCGGCCCGCACGCCGAGCACGTCGGCGCCGGTCGACTCCCTGATCCGTACGACCGCGTCGTCCAGGACGTCCCCCCGCCGTCCGGTGATCGCCACCCGCGCACCCTCGCGCGCCAGTTCCTCGGCGATGGCGTAACCGATGCCCGTGCCGCCCCCGGTGACGACGGCGCGTTTTCCTTCGAGTTCGAGACCCATGGACTTCCCCGATCGAGTGCCCGACGGCGACGCCGAGCTGCGAATAGGGCCTCAGCCTGCGGGGACGGGAAGGGGCGAACAAGAAGATCTGGCTACAGCAATAGCCGGGACCTGGCTTAACAGTGGGGTGGGCGGGGGAGGCCGGGGCGGCACTGTGCGAATCGACACGATCTAGGTGTATTGATCACGAGCGTTGTTGACATGTGCCGGTGCTTGATCATGGCGAAGACCTCCGGTGTGGTGGAGCTGTCTAGGACTGCACCGC
>NZ_JBIBIC010000029.1:0-60223 GCF_042957385.1 Streptomyces sp. NPDC008079 | reverse complement strand
GCAGACTTCCTCCACACCTACAACCACCACCGCACCCACACCGCACTCGGCGGCCAGCCACCCATCACCCGCGTCAACAACCCTCCAGGTCAATAGACCTAGGGCTTAACGGCGGCTGAGCGCGATCACCGGGATGACCCGGCTGGTCTTCTTCTGGTAGTCGGCGAAGCCGGGGAAGCGGGACGCCTGCTCGGCGTACTTCTCGTCGCGCTCGGCGCCCTTGAGCTCCTCGGCGTGCACGGGGATGGTCTCGTCGCCGATCTCGATGTCGATGTCGGGGTGCGCGAGGAGGTTGAGGTACCAGGCGGGGTGGGTGTCGGCGCCGCCCTTCGAGGCGAACACCAGATAGCGGTCCCCGTCGGCCATGTACATCAGCGGGTTGACGCGCTCGATGCCGGTACGGGCGCCGCGGGTGTGCAGCAGCACCATCGGCGCGCCCTCGAAGGGGCCGCCGACCTTCCCGTGGTTGGCCCGGAACTCGGCCGTGATCCGGGCATTGAAGTCGTCGCCGTCGCTCATTCACCGCTCCTGACAGATGTGGTCAATACGGGTCCCACCGGTCACCTTAACCAAGCGGCCGGCCCGTTCTCCGTATCCGCGAACGCGAGCCCCTGGCCCGGCATTCCCCCGAACGGGCGTGCGTCGCGCGGGCCTCGGACGGCGGTGCGGCCGTTCTGCGGGAAATCGTCCGGATCGCACTGGACCACGCGTCACACCGGTCACCCGCACCGCGTACGACGCAGGGGCACGCGCAGGCGGGCGTGCGCGGAACAGGTGCATCGTTTTCCCGCCAGATCCGGCGAGCCGCCCGGCCGACGTGCGCCGGGGCCGGCCGGGCCGCCCGCGTGCCGGGGGCGCAAGCACACGGCCCACCGGGCGATGGCCAATACAGCGGATCTGCCCAGGTGACGCGGAAAGTGGAATGACGCTTTACGGACGGCTGTCCGGAGCCGGACAGGGCACACGGAGGAGAGACCGCGCGTGATGACCAACAGCCGCTCCGCCGCACCCGTTCCGCTGCGCAGCGGGGCACGGTTGGCGCTGGCACTGGCGAGGGAAGAGATGATGCAGGACTACCACCGGTGGGAGACCGATCCGGCGACCGTCGTCGGATTCGGGGCCCGCTGGCCGGTGTCCTGGGAAGTCTTCCAGGCTCGTTTCCACAGTGGCCATACCTCCACCCACTACCAACTCTTCGAAGTGATCACCACGGACAGTGGCATTCCGGTCGGGACCACCGCGCTGAGCGTCGACCAGTCGGCCAACAGCGCCGAGTACACCCTTGTCATCGCCCCGGAGCACCGCGGCCTGGGCTACGCCGCCGAGGCCACCGCGCTCACCCTCGACTGGGCTTTCACCATCGCGTCGCTGAGCGCGGTGTGGCTGGAGGTACTCGCTCCGCACACCGCCGCGGTGCACGCCTACCTCAAGGCCGGTTTCCGTGACGCCGGGCGGCTGCGCAGCGCCGCGCTGTGGCAGGGCAGGCGCGTCGACAAACTCCTGCTGGACTGCGTCCCCGGCGACCTGCCGGGGACCGAGCCGGACGAGAGGAGGTGATCCACGATGTCATGCTCCGACGTGAACTGCCGTAAAGGCGGGTGCACCACTGACCCCGACCGCACCGGGCGCGAAGGCGGTCAGAAGCGCGGGTGAGCGGCCATCGGCCGGGCGCCGCGGTGCGTGACGTACCGCGGCGCCACCGTATATACGGAAGCCTCCGTGCGTTCCCGGAGACGTCCCCGCCGATGCCACCGGAGATGTCCCCGCCGTTGTCCCCGCCGCGCTATCCCGCGGCCAGGGTCGCCACGGACACCTCCCACAGCCGCCGCGCCGCCTCCGGGTCGAGGGCGTAGGCCGCGACGCCGTCGGGGGCGCCGGGCCGGTTCTCCGCCGCCTCGTCGCAGTCCTCGAAGTACCGGCCGCCGACGCCGTCGAGCAGCGGAGAGGCCGCGACCAGCACCGAGGTCGCCGCGCCCTGCTCCGGGGTCTTCCACCGCGGGAGGTCGGGGCCGCGCTCGGCGCGCAGCCGGTTCAGCTCCTCGTCGGACACATAGCGCTGGAGCTTGGTCCTGATCCCGCCCGGCATCAGCGCGTTGACGGTGATGCCGTCACTCGCCCAGCGCTTGGTGGCCTCGACGGCGAACAGCACGTTGGCGGTCTTGGACTGGCCGTACGCGGACCAGGGCTCGTACGGCCGCTCGCGGAAGTGGATGTCGTCGAAGACGACGGGCGAGCGCAGATGGGCGCTGGAGCTGACCGCGACCACGCGGGCGCCGCCCGCCGCGGCGAGCGCCGGGCGCAGGCCGGTGGCCAGGGCGAAGTGGCCGAGGTGGTTGGTGGCGAACTGCATCTCCCAGCCCTGCGGGGTGCGCATCTCGGGCGAGGCCATGATTCCGGCGTTGTTGACCAGCATGTGCAGCGGCCCCTGCCAGTCCGCGACGAAGGCGGCGACGGACGCCTGGTCGGCCAGGTCGAGCGGAGCGACCCGCACCTGCTCGTTCCCCGTGGTCCTCGTGATGTCCTCGGCGGTCCGCCGGCCTGCCTCGGCGTCCCGTACGGCCAGCGTCACCTCGGCCCCGGCGGCGGCCAGGGCGCGGGCGGTCTCGACACCGATACCGGACGCGCCACCGGTCACGACGGCGCGGCGGCCGGTCAGATCGATGCCCGCCAGCACGTCGGCGGCGGTGGACTCCCTGGTGAAGGGGGTGGTGATGAGGGGGTTTGACGTCATGATCCGTGCGTCTCCTCGGTAGCGCGGAGGGCATGGCACTGCCGGTACGATAAAAACCGGAGGAACCTCCGCTCAGATCCACCGTAAGTGGAGGAACCTCCGCTTGCAAATTCGCCGGGCCCCCGTACCCCGACGATCCGCGTCCCACCGAGGAGAGACACCGTGCCGGGCACCTCACCCCGCCCCCTGCGCGCCGACGCGCAGCGCAATCGCGACCGGCTGCTGGCCGCCGCCGTGCGCGCGTTCGCCCACGACGGGCCCGAGGTGACGCTCGAGGCCATCGCCAAGGACGCGGGGGTCGGCATCGGCACGCTCTACCGGAACTTCCCGACCCGAGAGGCGCTGGTCGAGGCCGCGTACCGCAACGAGCTGACCCGGCTGTGCGACGCCGCGCCCCGGCTGCTCACCGCCGCTCCCCCCGACGTGGCGGCGCGCGCCTGGATGGACCACTTCATCGACTACATGACGACCAAGCGCGGCATGGCCGACGCGCTGCGCGCCGTGATCGCGTCCGGCGGCGACCCCTTCGCGCACAGCCGTGAGGCGCTGCTCGGCGCGGTCGGCACCCTGCTGCGGGCGGGCGCGGAGGCCGGGACGCTGCGGGCGGACGCCGACCCCGAAGACGTGCTCGTCGGGCTCGGCGGGGTGGCGCTGTCGGCGGCCGGTCCGGAGCGCAGGGCGCAGGCGGGACGTCTGCTGGACCTGCTCATGGACGGATTGCGCTACCGTGCGGGGCAGTAGTCGCGGCGCGCGGCCGGAGACGGGACGCGCGACGGGACCCGGCAGAACACGGACGAGGACGCGAAACAGGCCGCCGCTCGGACCCGTTCGGGGCCCGGAAAAATTGCTCGAAAAAAAGTTGGCATAGGACGTTCGACAGCGGGCAAGCGGCTTGTGGACAGTCTTACCGAGGCGAGGCGATGACGTGACCACACAGGTTCAGCAGTCGGACAGCGCGTACGAAACGGCGACGCTTGAGGCATCACCGCGATCCGAGGGCGGCTTGATTGGTGAACTTCCGCGGATCGACGACGCCACGGCGGTAGCCCCCAAGGACGCGCGGGCGCTGTCGAAGCTCTTCTTCGACCGGCTCCAGGCCGTCGAGGAGGGCACCCGTGAATACCAGTACGCCCGCAACACGCTGATCGAGATGAACCTCTCGTTGGTGCACTTCGCCGCCGGGCGCTACCGCAACCGGCCGGCCACCGACATGGAGGAGATCGTCCAGGTCGGCACGATCGGCCTGATCAAGGCCATCGACCGGTTCGACCTGTCGCGGGAGAACGAGTTCACCACCTTCGCCATCCCGTACATCGTCGGCGAGATGAAGCGGTTCTTCCGCGACACCTCCTGGGCCGTCCACGTGCCGCGCCGCCTCCAGGAGCTGCGCGTCGAGCTGAGCAAGGCCAAGGAAGCGCTCGCGCTGGTGCTGGACCGCGACCCGACGGTGGCCGAGCTGGCCGCGCACCTTGACCTGACCGAGGAAGAGGTCATCGAGGGCCTGGTCGCCGCCAACGGCTACACCGCGGGCTCGCTGGACACGCCGTACAACGACGGTGAGAGCGGCGGTGACGGCGAGGGCCGCACGCTGGCCGACACCTTCGGCGAGTGCGACTACGCGATGGATCTCATCGAGAACTTCCAGAGCCTGGCCCCGCTGATCGCCAAGCTCCCCGAGCGCGACCGGCAGATCCTCCAGATGCGCTTCGGCGAGGAGATGACGCAGGCGCAGATCGGCGAGGAGCTGGGCTACTCGCAGATGCACGTGTCGCGGCTGCTGAGCCGCACCATCGCCGGCCTGCGCGCGGGCCTGATGACGCAGAAGTAGGCAGCCGGAAGCAGGCAGCGAGCACGACGAACGGCTGAGGGGCCTCCCGGACCGGGAGGCCCCTCAGCCGTTCACGCCTGCCCGTACCGCTCCCCCGTCGATTGCGCGACACGTGAAGTGTGTGACGGACAGTGAACGGGGAATGCGAGGGGTAGTTGACGATTGCGGGATGAGGGATCCGGATGACGGATGACGAAGGGGTGCGGTCCATGACCATTGCCAGTGACAGCCAGTCGGTGTCGGACGAACTGCGCGACCGGGCGGGCGCGTTCGTGAACAGCCATGTCGACATGTGGGTGACGGTGGAGGACGACGGGGTGCTGATCCTCGCCGGTGGCGACGCCGCCGAGCTCTTCCAGGCCGCCACGGACTGGCTGCGCGAGGGGCCCGCCTACACGGTCGCCTCGGTCGGCTGGGCGCGCCAGGAGACGGAGCCCGCTTACGCGTTGCGACTGGTCCTTCGGCAGCCGGTGGGCGGCGAGGCCGTGTGACCGGTGCCCGTCCGCGGCCCCGTGGCCGGAAGGCCGGGGGTCGCGGACGGGCCGGTGTGCGTCGCGGAGGCGTTCGGGACTACGAGACGTCCGCGCGGTCGACGGCGATGTTGTTCCCGGTGCTGTGCGCGTTGCGCGCGCCGGTGTTGGTGATGGTCAGGGTGTGGCTGCCGGACGGGAGCGCGGGGCTGGTCCACACGGTGCCCGAGGCGTTGCGGGCGGCCGCGTAGTTGTCGACGGTGACGGGTGAACCGCCGTCGACCGAGAGCGACATGATGCCCTGGTCGGTGTCGCGGACGGCGTGCAGGGCGACGGTGCTCCCGTGGAAGTGGAAGGTCGCCGAGGCGCCCGCGGTGAACGTCCAGTTGGCGGTCTGCTGGTACATGTCGGTGATGCCGTTGGCGACGCCCCAGTTGGCGCCGTACTGGAAGTAGTTGGCGTCACCGGAGTTGGTGGCGGTGCCGTCCACGACGGTCGTCACCGGGTCGACGGGCCCGGTGGAGCCGTTGCCCGCGGTCAGGGTGACCGTGTAGGCGTCGGTGCCGCTGGTGAGGGTGACGGGGACGCGCAGGGTGTTGCCGTCTGGGGTGAGGTCGGAGTCCAGGACGGTGGCGGGCGCGCCGAGCGGGGACTGGTCGGGGATGCGCTGGATCTTGGCGTGCACCTTGCCGTTGCCGCCGCGCAGCCAGGAGGCGGCGGACAGATTCTGGAAGGTGACCGTGGTGGTGCCGCCCTGGCCCGAGTTGTTGCCGATCAGCGCGAGGACCTGGTGGGCGGTGGTGTCCGCGCCCGCGGCGACGGCGATACCGCCGCTGCCCGTGGTGCCCAGCAGATGGCCGCCGATCCGCGCGTACGCCTGGTAGACCCACCACTGGCCGGTCGGCTGGCCGCCGACGAGCAGGGAGTCGAGCGTCCCGGCCCCGCAGCAGTCGGTCCAGATCGCGTGCGCGGCGGACGCGACGCCCGAGGCGGAGAGCCGGTCGAGGAACCAGGCGGTGTACGCGGCGTTCTGCTGCTGCGAGAACAGGTACTCGTTGATGGTCAGCGGGAGCGGGGCGATGCCGTGCGCGGACAGCAGGGCGCGGGCGTCGGCGGCGTCGGCCGCGGGGTCGTTGCCGAAGTGCCAGTTGACGACGGTCGGCAGGGTGTTGTCGGCCTTGGTACGGCCGAGGAAGTCGTCGAGCCAGCCGTGGTTGTAGCCGCTGTAGGAGGGGCCGACGATCTGCGCGGAGGGCACCAGGCGGCGGATCTCGCGCACCGCCGTGTCCCACATCTGGTAGTACTGCGCGCTGTTGACACCGCGCTGCCAGAAGCCGGTGCCGTCCGGCTCGTTCCAGATGTCGTAGCTGACGGGCACCCCGGACGCCTGGACGTCGGCGACGAGCCGGTCGATGAAGGCCGCCCAGTTGGAGCAGTCGCCGTTGTCGCAGGGGTAGACGGTGTTCGACGGCTGGGTGGTGTCGGCGCCCCAGACGTCGGAGACCAGCAGGTGGTAGGTGGCGCGGTAGGGCGCGGCGGTGACGCGGCGGGCCTGGGACAGCGCGGAGTCGACGCGTATCCGGTAGCCGGAGCCCGCGGTGTAGCCGTCGCCCAGCCAGCCGCCGCCCGCGATCCGGGCGCCGCCGCCGCGGAAGAGGGTGGGCTTGAGGGGTTGGAGCAGGCTGTCGGCGGGCCCCGAGCCGTCCTGGCTGAGGCCGTAGAGGAAGCCGGAGCCGGCCTGGTTGGGCACCGCGCCCTGGTTGCCGAGGTCGACGGAGACGGTGGTGTCGGCCGCGGCGGCCGGGGACGGGCCGAGGGTGGCGCAGGCCAGGACGGCGGCGCCCAGCGCCGCCGCCAGTGCGGTGGCGCGCCACCGGGGTCGTGCCGTGGACGGGTTCATCTGTCCTCCTTGACAGGTGGGGTGGGGGGTACGTCAGCAGGTGGGCCGAGCGGGTCGGCGCGGTCGCGCACGAACAGCGGTACGGCGTCGAGCGGGGCGGGGACGGTGACCCACCGGCCGCCCGCGTACCGCGTCGGTGTCGGCGTTGTGGGGTGGTCCGGGGCCCCGGCGCCTTCGAGGTGCGTCCAGTCGGCGCCCGCGGGGAGGTAGACGCGGCGCTCACGGGCGCCGGGGCGTGTGACCGGGGCCACCAACAGGTCGTGTCCGCACAGGAATTGGTCGTCCACCGACCAGGCGGTGGCGTCGTCGGGGAATGCGAGCAGCAGCGGGCGGAGCAGCGGCAGCCCGTCCTCGCGCCCCGCGTCCAACTGGGCGTGCAGGTAGGGGCGCAGCCGCTCGCGCAGGGCCAGCGCGCCGGTCATCGCGCGCTCGGCGACCGCGCCGTAGGACCAGATCTCGTTGGGCCCGCCGCCGGTGCCGATCGGGCCGTGGAAGACGCGCGGCTCGCGGTGACCGTGCAGCCGCAACAGCGGGCAGAACACGGCGAATTGGAACCAGCGGACCATCAGCTCGCGGTAGTCCTCGTCGTCCGGGTCGCCGCCGTGGAAGCCGCCGATGTCGGTGGTCCACCACGGGATGCCGCTCATGGCGACGTTGAGCCCGGCCCTGATGGAGTCGGCGAGCGCGTCGAAGGTCGCGGGGATGTCGCCGGACCAGAGCGCGACGCCGTACCGCTGCGAGCCCGCCCACGCGGATCTGACCAGCGACAGGATCTCCGTCTCGCCCTGCTCGGCGAGGTGTTCGTACACACCGCGGGCGTGTTCGCGCGGGTAGAGGTTGGCGACCTCGCTGCCGGGGCCCGCCGCGTAGCTGAGATTGTGCGGGTGTCCGGGGCGCATCTCCGGTTCGCAGGCGTCCAGCCAGAAGGCGCGGACGCCGAGCTTGTAGTAGTGCTCCTGGAGCCGGTCCCACAGGGCGGCGCGGGCGGCGGGGTCGGTGGCGTCGTAGAAGGCGACGCCGATGCCCTCGGCCGCGTCCTCGGTGTCCGGCCAGTCGCCGTGCGAGGTCACGCCGTTGTACGTGGCGACGAGCTGGCCCGCGTCCCGAAGCGCCGCGTAGCCGGTGGACAGCGGGCTGACCGACGGCCAGACGGAGACGGCCAACTCAACGCCGAGCGCGCGCAGTTCCTCGACCATGGCGCGCGGGTCCGGCCAGTCGCGGCGGTCGAAGTCCCAGTCGCCGAGATTGCGCCAGTGCAGGTAGTCGACGACGATCACCGACAGCGGCAGGCCGCGGCGGGCGTATTCGCGGGCGACGGCGAGGAGTTCGTCCTGGTCGCGGTAGCGGAGCTTGCTCTGCCACAGTCCGGAGGCCCAGCGCGGGAAGGCGGGGGCGTGTCCGGTGGCGGCGGCGTAGTGGCCGAGGACGTCGGCGGGGGTGCGGCCCGCGGTGAGCCAGTAGTCGAGCTGCTGGGCGCGGTCGGCGACCCAGCGGGTGCCGTTGGCGGCGAATTCCACCCGGCCGACCGCCGGGCTGTTCCACAGGAAGCCGTAGCCTCGGCTGGACACGGCGAAGGGGACGGTCACCTCGCCGTTGCGCTGCTGGAGTTCGAGGACCGTGCCCTTCTGGTCGAAGCGGCCGTGGCCGTGCTGGCCGAGGCCGTGGATCCGTTCGTCGTCGTACGCGGCGAAGCGCTGCTCGATCCGGTACTTGCCGCCGCCCGCCGACTCGAAGTGCCGTGCTCCCGGCCACCAGAAGTGCGGCGGCTCCTCGCGCAGCAACTCCGCGCCGGTGTCGGCGCGTACGGCCGTGAGCAGTCCGTCGGAGGCGGCGACGGTGATCCGCAGCAGGCCGTTGGTCAAGGTGGCGTGCGTGTCGTGGACGTCGATCTCGCACGCGGAGGGTGCGGGCGCGGTCTCCAGCGCGCCGGGCAGGCCGTCGGTGACGCGGTGGACACCGGCCCGCACGCGGACGCTGTCGGGTCCCCACGGCTGGATCTCCAGCACGTGGTGGCCGTGACGCCACCGCAGGCGGTTCGGGGAGCGGGTGAACGCGGACGGCAAGGTCTCTCCTCGGTGGTCGGGGTCGCGGGCGGCCGGGGTCGCAGGGTCCGGTCGTGGTCGCGAGGCGGTGCGGGGCTGTTGGGCCGGGCGGGGCTGTTGGGGGTCAGTCCTTGACGGCGCCGCTGGTCACGCCCGCCGCCACGTAGCGCTGGGCGATGACGAGCAGCACCGCGGCCGGGAGCGAGGCGATGATCCCGGTGGCCATCACGCTGTTCCAGTCGCTGAGATGGGCGCCGATGAAGCGGTAGATGCCGACGGTGACGGGCGCCCGGTCGTCCTGGGTGGTGAGGGTGACGGCGAACAGGAAGTCGGCCCACGCGAAGAGGAAGGAGAACAGGCTCGCGGTGACCACGGCGTTCCTGCTGACCGGCAGGATCACCGACAGCAGGGTGCGCAGCCGTGACGCGCCGTCGAGTTCCGCCGCCTCGCTCAGTTCCGCGGGCACACCGCGCATGGCGGTGCTCAGGATGAGTGCCGCGAAGGGCACGCACAGTGTGGAGTCGGCCAGGATCAGCGCCAGCGGCGAATTCAGCAACTGGAGCTTGTTGGCCATCGTGTAGAGCGAGTTGGCCATCACCACGCCGGGGATCATCTGCGCCACCAGGAAGGCGAAGGTGAGCATCCGGCCGCCGGGCGCCCGCAGTTGGGCCAGACCGTACGCGGCGGGCACCGCGATCAGCAGCACCACCAGGACGGTCCCGGCCGACACCCCGAGGCTGACCAGGAGGTGGCCGCCCTGGCTGGACAGCGCCCTGCGGTAGCCCTGGAGCGTGCCGTGCAGCGGGAACCAGGTCGGGGAGCTCTTCACCAGATCGGTCGAGGGCAGCAGCGACGCGTTGAGCATCCAGTACAGCGGGAAGAGCATCACCGCGAGGATCAGCAGCGCGATCACGGTGTTCAGCGGGCGGGTGAACCGGCGCGCGCCGGTGGCGGGGGCGCTCACCGTCCCGCCCGCCGCTGCTCACGGGTGCTGCGCAGATAGACCGCGGCGAAGACCACCGCGACCACGATGAGCAGGTTGCCCACCGCCGCGCCCCGCCCGAACAGCAGTTGCTGGAAGGAGAGGTTGTACGCGTAGGTGGTCAGCGTCTGCGAGGACCCGGCGGGGCCGCCCTGGGTGAGGATCATGATCACGTCGAAGACCTTGATGGTGTAGATCAGCCCCAGCGTCAGCACCACGGCCGTGACCGGCCGCAGCAGCGGGAGCGTGATGTGCCGGAAGCGGCGCCAGGCGTTCGCGCCGTCCAGCGACGCGGCCTCGTACAGCTCCCCCGGAATGCTCTGGAGTCCGCCGTAGAGGATCACCATGTTGAAGGGGATGCCGACCCAGATGTTGACCAGCGTCACGGCGATCAGCGAGTCGTGGGTGCTGGCGAGCCACGGGATCGGATGGCCCGTCAGACCCAGGCTCAGCAGTGCGTGGTTGAGCACGCCCGAGTCGGTGTCGAGGATCCAGCGCCAGGCGGTGCCCGAGACCACCAGCGGGAGCAGCCAGGGGATCAGCAGCAGTGAGCGCAGCGGGCCGCCCAGCGGGAAGGACCGGTTGAAGAAGACCGCGAGGGCCAGGCCGATGGCGAACTGGAAGGCCAGCGAACCGGCCGTGAACAGCACGGTGTTGACGACGGTGCGGGAGAAGTGGCTGTCGTGGAGGACGGCCGTGTAGTTGTCCCAGCCGACGTACGGCGCGACGCCGGTGTAGAAGGAGGAGACGGTGTAGTTCTGGAAGCCCATCCGGACGTTGCCGGCCAGCGGGTACAGATAGAAGCCGAGGACGTAGAGCCAGGCGGGGGCGATGAAGGCGAAGGCCGCCCAGCGACCGGTGCGGCGCCGGGGGCGGCGGCCGTGGCCGTCCTGCCGGGCGGCGACGGGCTTCGCCCGTGCCACCGGGGCGTTGCGGACAGTGGTGGACATCGGTCGGCCCCGCCTAGTTCCGCGCGGAGCGCTGCGCCTGGGCGAGCGCGGACTGCGGGCTGGTGCCGCCCGCGAGCGCGGCCTGGATCGCGTCGGCGAGCGCCTGGCTGACCTTGGGGTAGTCGGTGCCCAGTTCCGTGGTCCTGGCCCGCGCGGTGCCGACCTCCGCCACGAAGGCCGCCAACTGCGGCTGACTGGTCGCCAGTTGCGCGGCGGCCTGCTGGTTGCTGGGGATGTAGCCCGCGTCCTTGGACCACTTCAGGCTCTCCTCCTGGCCGAGCAGGCACTTCACCACGGAGACGGCCTTGGCCTCGCGCGCCGCATTGCTGTGCCCGACCGTCCAGACCTCGCCGCCCAGCGGCACGACCGGCTTCGCGGAGGGATCGGGCACCGGTATGGGCACCACGCCGAAGTGCAGGTCCTTGGCCGCGTTGAGCGTGGGGAGCTGCCAGGGGCCGTTCACCATCATCGCCGCGTTCCCGGCGAGGAACTGGTCGTTGACGTCCGCCTGCGTCCAGGTGACCACCGATTTGGAGGCCGAGCCCGTACCGACCAGGTCCTTCCACAGCGTGAGCGCCTTGACGGCCTGCGGCGAGTCCAGCGCCTTAAGGCTGGCGCCCGCGGTCCAGAAGAAGGGCTCGAACTGGAAGCTGCCCTCCTCGGTGCCGACCGCGCTGAACGCGACGCCGTAGCGGGAGCCCTTGGTCAACTTCTTCGCCGCGGCGGTCAGTTCGTCCCAGGTCTTCGGCGGCGTGAGCCCCGCCCGGGTGAACAGGTCCTTGTTGTAGTAGAGCGCCAGGCCGTTGACGCCCGGCGCGATCCCGTACGTCTGGCCGTCGTACTGCCCCGCGGCGACGATCGACGGGTACAGGCCCTCGGTGGTCAGTCCGGCCTTCGACAGCGACACCAGGCCCCCGGTGGCGGCCAGTTGCTGGAGGTCGGGGTTGTCGATCAGCGCCAGGTCGGGGAGGGTGCGGGCCGATGCCTGCTGGAGCAGTTTCGGCATGAACTGGGCGCGCGGCACCTGCTGGTGCTTGATGTGCACGCCGGACTTGGCGGCGCACTCGTCGAGTATCCGCGGCAGTTGGGTGTTCTGTGGCGCCGCGTCGTAGTAGTCGATCTCCGTCAGCGTGTCGGAGCCGGAGCCCGAACTGCCGGAGCCGGTGCCGCAGGCGGCCAGCACGAGCACCCCGGCGGCGGCCAGCGCCGCCAGCGTGCCGGGTCGGGCGGCGGTGCGGGAGAGGCGGGGGAAGGGGAGGGAGCGGCTCATCGACGTGCCTTTCGAATTGATTCGACAGTGGCGCCGCGGGCACGGGACCGCCCACCGGTCCGTGCCGTGCGTGAGGGAGTGTGGGCAAGGAAACGCAGAGGGTGGTGCGGTGTGACACCGGGTTCGGTGCGGTGACACCGGGTCAGAGCGGTGACACCGGGTCAGAGCGGTGACGCCCGGTCAGAGCGGAGGCGGTAAGCGCCGGTGGACGCGCCTCAGCGGGCTGGACCCGTACTGCCGCGCACCTTCAGCGTCGGGGCGAGCAGCGTGCTCGCGGGCAGCTCCTCGCCCTTGATCCGCCGGGCCAGGCTGCGTACGGCCGCCCTGGCCAGTTCCTCGGCGGGCAGCGACACCGAGGTCAGCGGCGGGGTGCACCGCTCGGCCTCGTCGTCGGGACAGATCGCGATGACGGAGATGTCGCGCGGGACCGCGCACCCCATACCGGCGAGCCGGTCCATCACCAGCGGCAGCACCCGCTCGTTGTAGACGATCAGCGCGGTCAGTTCGGGCTCGCGGGTCAGCAGGTCGTCCAGCGCGCGGACCACCCCGCCGGGAGCGGGCTCGCACGCGGCCCAGACCGCGGTCCTGCCCCCGCTCTCCAGCGCGGCCAGCACCGACTCGCGGGCGTGCACCGCGTAGGCCACGTCACGGCCGAACGCCTCGGGCGCCTGCCCGAGGTAGCCGACCCGGGTGTGGCCCGACTCGTGCAGATGCTCCGCGCAGGCCCGCGCGGCCAGCGCGAAGTCGAAGTCGACGCGCGGCAGTCCGTGCGGGTCGTCCGGCGTGCCGACCAGCACCGCGGGGCACTTCAGCTCGGTGAGCAGCGGGATCCTGGGGTCCTGCCGCTGCACCTCCATCAGCATCACGCCGTCGACGAGCGCGCTGGCGACCGCGTCCCTGATGGCCGCCTCACCGTCGTCGTCGGTCAGCATCAGCACCTTGAGCCCGCTGTCCTGGGCCGCGGTGAGTGCGGCCCAGACGTACGGCATCTGCACCTGGTTGTGCGGGCCGTAGACCATCGGCAGGGCCATCGCGATCACACCGGTGCGGCGGGTGCGGATGGACCGCGCCCCGGCGTGCGGCCTGAACCCCAGCGTCTCGATGCTCAGTTCGACGCGCCTGATGGTCTCGGGCGAGATGGTCCGGTTGCCGCTCAGGACGTACGACACCGTGCTGCGCGAAACGCCCGCGTGCCGCGCCACATCCGCGATCGTCACCGTCATGACCGACTCCGAGTCCCTCGACTGTCGAACTGATTCGATTCGTTCGATTGGCGGTGAACGTAGCACCGGCTCCGGGCCCCGGACAAGACAGTGGACGCGACCGGAATCCGGCCGCGTCCACTCGGTTCGCCCCGCGGGGCCCGCCGCTAGGCGGAGGCGGACGCCGGTTCGGCGGACGACAGCGGGGTGGCGATGTCCTCGAGCGAGCGGCCCTCGGCCTTGACCGCGAGCACCGCCGCGACCAGGCCCGCCGCGCACATCAGGGACGCGCCGATCACGAAGGCCAGCACGGTGTCGTCCACGACACCGGACTTGGTGAGGTCGGCGAAGACCAGCGGCCCGCTGATGCCGCCGGCGGCCGTACCGATCGCGTAGAAGAAGGCGATGGCCATCGCGCGGGTCTCCATCGGGAAGATCTCCGAGACGGTCAGATACGCGCTGCTGGCACCGGCGGAGGCGAAGAACAGCACGACGCACCAGCACGCGGTCATCGTCGTGGCGTCCAGCGAGCCGCGGTGGAAGAGCCACGCCGTGCCGAACAGCAGGATGCCGGAGATCAGATACGTCGAGGAGATCATGATCCGGCGGCCGACGGTGTCGAAGAGCTTGCCGAGCAGCAGCGGGCCGAGGAAGTTGCCCGCCGCGATGACCGCGAAGTAGTAGCCGGTCTTGCCGGTCGAGACGCCGAAGAAGGTGGTGAGGATGGAGCCGAACCCGAAGGTGATGGCGTTGTAGAGGAACGCCTGGCCGATGAAGAGCGACAGGCCGAGCACCGCGCGCTTGGGGTACTTGTGGAAGACGGTCTTGGCGATCAGCCCGAATCCGATGCTCTTGCGCTGGTGGATGGTGATCGAGTTCTTGGCGCGCGGCAGCCGCTCGCCCTTCTCCTCCTCGATCTCCCGCTCGACCGTGCCGACCAGTTGGTCCGCCTCGTCGCCGTAGCCGTGGATGAACTGCCAGCGCGGGCTCTCCGGCACGTGCCGCCGTACCACCAGGATCACCAGACCGAGGACGACGCCGAGGGCGAAGGTGAGCCGCCAGCCGACGTCCTTGGGGAAGATGTCGGTGTTCAGCGCGACGATCGACAGCAGCGAGCCGCCGATGGCGCCGAGCCAGTAACTGCCGTTGATGATCAGGTCGACCCGGCCGCGGAATCGGGACGGGATCAGTTCGTCGATGGCCGAGTTGATCGCCGCGTACTCGCCGCCGATGCCGAAGCCGGTCAGGAAGCGGAAGGTGAAGAACCACCAGGGCTGGAAGGACAGCGCGGTCATCGCGGTCGCGGTGAGGTAGACCGCGAGGGTGACCATGAAGAGCTTCTTGCGGCCGAAGCGGTCGGTCAGCCAGCCGAAGAACAGCGCGCCCGCGCAGGAGCCCGCCACGTAGAGCGCGGCGGCGATGCCCGTGATCTGGGCGGCTGTGATCGACAGCCCGCTGCCCTGTTCGGAGATCCGCCCGGCGATGTTGCCGACGGTGGTCACCTCGAGGCCGTCGAGGATCCACACGGTGCCCAGGCCGATCACGATCATCCAGTGCCAGCGCGACCACGGCAGCCGGTCGAGGCGCGCGGGGACGTCGGTGGTGATCGTGCCGCCGGACGCGGCTTCCGGCGCTGACGCCATGGGTCCCTCCTTCATGAGCCGTACCGACGGCTCGACGTGAGCCGGTCCGACAGCCCGGTCCGAGCCGGGCCGACGGCCCGACCCTTGCGCGGCTGCCCCCTTGACGTGCCGTCATGCCGCGCCGCTGCTCGCGCGCTCCAGGATCGCCACGTCGCGGGCCAGTCTCACACCGGCGCGGGCCCGTACGGCGCCGACAGCCCGCGCGTCCCCCGTATGCCACGCGCGGCACGGCTGACGTGCCCGTTCGGGCGCGGGAGCGGGCGCCGGCACGGCTGTGGGCGGTCCGCTTTTCGGTACGGGCGCGGACCGATCTTCAGACCGGCGCGGCCCGGCTTTCGGACCGGCGCGGACCGACTTCATACGGGCGCGGATGCACGGCGTTCGTACGGGCAACGGCCCGCTTAGGGCGGAAGGTCCCGCGCGGCGGGGGGTCTGACGGGCTGCGGGGCGGGACCATGGGTCGCCCAGGGAACGCATGATCGGAGGACGGCCGCCGTGAACTCCACGCTCCGCGAGGCCCGCGACACGCTCGTACCCGACTTCGGCGGGCGGCACGGGCCGCTGCCGCCGCTGCTGCTCGGGCTCACCGTCGTGACCGGGCTGGTCGACGCCTTCAGCTATCTGGCGCTGGGCCGGGTCTTCGTCGCGAACATGACGGGCAACGTCGTCTTCATGGCCTTCTCGCTCGCCGGTTCCAGCGGCTTCTCGCTGACCGCCTCCGTCCTGTCGCTGCTCTCCTTCGCCGTGGGCGCGCTGGCCGCGGGGCGGCTGGCCAACCGTGTCGTGCGGCACCGGGCGCGGCTGCTGCTCGCGGTGACGGCCGGACAGGCACTGCTCGTCCTGGTCTGTTACGTGGTCGGCGAGCTGGTCGACCTGCCGGCCGCCGGGTGGAGCCGCTGGTGCCTGGTCGTGCTGCTGGGCTTCGCGATGGGCGGGCAGAACGCGGTGGTACGGCGGCTGGCCGTGCCCGACCTGACGACCACGGTGCTGACCCTGACCATCACCGGCGTGGCCTCGGACAGCCGCCTGGCGGGCGGCGAGACGAGCAAGGCGGGGCGCAGGCTGCTCTCGGCGGCGGCGATGTTCCTCGGGGCACTGGCCGGTGCCGCGCTGATCGGGCACGGGCACCAGGCGCTGCCGCTGCTCATCGCCGGTGCGGCGCTGGTCGCGGTGGCGGTGGCGCTGTTCCCGCACCGGCGCTCGGCGCTCGGCTGGACGGCGGCGGCGTGACGCGGACGCGGCTCGTGCCGAAGTTCTTTCCGCCCGGTGTAGTTTCCGGCGGTTCCCGATCGTCGTAGGGGTGGACGCACGGGAGGAAGAGGCCCGTGGCCGCCGGAGGCATCGCGACCTCCGGAGTGACCGGAGAAGGAGAAGGACCATGAAGTATCTGCTGCTCATCTGCGACGACGGATCGCTGGCCGACGCGCCCGAGGAGGAGATGGACGCGATGCCGTGGGTCGCCGAGACGACCCGCACCGGCACCCGGCTGCTGGGCAGCCGCATCCGTCCGGCGCAGGACGCGACCACCGTACGGTTCAAGGACGGCGCGCCGCTGATCACGGACGGGCCCTTCGCCGAGACGAAGGAGCAGATCTGCGGCTTCGACATCATCGACTGCGCCGATCTGGACGAGGCGATCGCGATCGCCGCGAAGCATCCGGTGGCGCGGTACGGGATGGTCGAGGTGCGGCCGTTCTGGACGGAGTGACGCAGACCGCGGGCTGACGAGGTGGCGGGGCGGAGTGAGGCGATGACGGGTCGGGACGCGGAGTCCTGGGCGGTGACCGGGGCGCACGGGGACTCCGGCCGCGGACAGGCGCGTCCCCCGTCGGGGCCGCGCCGCCCCGACCCCGTCAAGGAAGCCGTCGCCGCGGCCTGGTCCGAGGAGTGGGGCCGGGTCGTGGCCGCGGTGATCGGCATGACCGGCGACTGGGACCTCGCGGAGGAGTGCGCGCAGGACGCCTTCGCGCGGGCGCTGGAGCGCTGGCCGGTCGACGGCGTGCCGCGCAGGCCCGGTGCCTGGCTGACCACCGCCGCCCGCAACCGCGCCCTGGACCGGCTGCGCAGGGCGGCGAACGAGAAACGCAAGCTGCGGGAGGCGGCCGTGCTGACCCCGGTGGACGACGCCCTCCCGCCGTCCGGGAACGACGACGATCCCGTACCGGACGACCGGCTGCGGCTGATCTTCACCTGCTGCCACCCCGCGCTGCCGCTGCCGTCCCGCGTCGCGCTGACCCTGCGCACCCTGACCGGGCTGAGCACGGCGGAGATCGCGCGGGCCTTCCTGGTGCCCGAGGGCACGATGGGACAGCGGCTCACCCGCGCCAAGGGCAAGATCCGGCACGCGGGCATCCCCTTCCGCGTGCCGCCGCGCGACCTGCTCCCGGAGCGGACCTCCGCCGTACTCGCCGTGCTGTACCTGCTGTTCAACGCCGGTTACGCGCCCGGCGCCGACACGGCGGACAGCGCTGACCAGCGGCGCGTCACGGCCGAGGCGATCCGGCTGGCCCGGCTGCTGGCCGCGCTGCTGCCGTACGAGCCGGAGGCGCGCGGCCTGCTCGCGCTGATGCTGCTGCACGACGCGCGCGCCGCCGCCCGTACCGACGCGGCCGGTGACCTGGTGCCGCTCGACGAGCAGGACCGTACGGCCTGGGACCGGGACGAGATCGCCGAGGGGCTCGCCGTCGTGGAGGACGCCCTGCTCGCCCGCCGCCCGGGGCCGTACCAGGTCCAGGCCGCCATCGCCGCCTGTCACGCGAGCGCCGCCGAGGCCGCCGCCACCGACTGGCCGCAGATCGCGCTCCTCTACGGCGAACTGGCGCGCATGACGCCGGGCCCCGTGGTCGAGCTCAACCGCGCGGTCGCCGTCGCCATGGCCCGCGGGCCCGCCGCGGGCCTCGCCCTGGTCGACGCCCTCACCGCGAGCGGCCGACTCGACGGCTACCACCTGCTCCCCGCCACCCGCGCCGACCTGCTGCGCCGTCTCGGCCGCTCCGACGCCGCCGCCGACGCCTACCGGGAGGCCATCGCCCTCTCCCCCACCCCGCCGGAACGCCGCTTCCTCCTCCGCCGCCTGGCCGAGGTCGAATCCGGCACCGGAACGTCCGGCTCGACGCCTCCCACCGCCCCGGACCCGGCCGACGGCTGACGGCCGCTCCGACGCCTTCCCCTGGTAAGGGCCTTGCCGGGCGTGTCACACCCATCGCGGGGGTTTCTCCACGTCACATGAGACAACTGGCGCCTCAGGGGGAAGGGGATGAGTGCATACGTTCCGTTTCCGTGTGATCAAAAAGGTGTGAGGTCTTCCCGTGCGTCTGCCGACTGCTCCTGGTGCCGCCAGCCGAACGTCCCGCTCGCGACGGCGTGGGGTGGGGCTCGCGGTGGGGCTGATGGTCACTGTCGCGGCCTGTTCCAACGGGGGCGGGAGCGGTGACACGTCGGCCACGTCCGTGGCGCCCGGTACGACGTCGGCGTCGCCCAGCGCGGCGCCGACGACCACGGCCACGTCGGCCCGTCCGTCGGCGTCACCGTCGCCCAGCACGACGCACGCCACTCCCGTACCGCCGCCCGCGGCGAGCACGACCAAGGCGCAGGCGAGCTGCGTGGACCGAACGGCGGGCGCGATGTCGACCGCCCAGCGCGTCGGGCAGCTCTTCATGTCGGCCGTGACGTCCACCGGGATGACCGGCTCCGAGGCGTCGGCGATCACGCAGGGCAAGGTGGGCGCGGTCATTCTGATGGGCCACACCTCGGCGGGCACACAGGCGGTCAAGGGGGTCACCGACCGGGTGCGGACGCTCGCCACCTCCGTCAAGGGCTCGAATCTGCGGCTGCTGGTCTCCACCGACCAGGAGGGCGGCGAGGTCCAGGTGCTCAACGGCCCCGGCTTCTCCAGCATGCCGAACGCGGTCACGCAGGGTCAGTGGTCCGCGTCGCGGCTCCGGCAGGAGGCGGCGACGTGGGCGGGCCAGCTCAAGGCGGCCGGGGTGAACATGAACCTGGCACCGGTCGCGGACACGGTCCCGGCGGATCTGGTGGGCGTCAACGCGCCGATCGGCGAGCTGCACCGGGAGTACGGAAACGATCCCGCGACCGTCGCCACGCACAGCGACGCGTTTCTGCTCGGCATGCGGCAGTCCGGGGTCGTTCCCACGGCCAAGCACTTTCCCGGCCTCGGCCGGGTCCGCGGCAACACCGACCTGACGGCGGGCGTCACGGACACGGTGACCACCCGTAACGACTCCTACCTCCAGCCGTTCCGCAGCGCCATCCAGGCGGGCACGCCGTTCATCATGGTCTCGTCGGCGACCTATACGAAGATCGACCCCGACAACCAGGCGGTCTTCTCGCGCATCGTCCTGCACGACCTGCTGCGCACCCAGCTCGGCTTCAAGGGCGCGGTCATCTCCGACGACATCGGCGCGGCCGTCGCCGTCAGCGACCGTACCCCCGCGCAGCGCGCGCTGGACTTCTTCGCCGCGGGCGGCAACATGCTGCTGACGGTCCGGCCGAGCGACATCGCCCCGATGACCGCAGCCGTCATCGACCGGCTCCCGAAGGACGCGACGCTGCGCGCCGCGGTCGACGACAGCCTGCACCGCATCCTGACCGCCAAGGTCAACGCGGGCCTGCTGAGCTGCTGAGGCGCTACGCGTGACGGTGCTGCTAAAGCGCTACGGTGCTCCGGGCGCGAACCGGCACTTCACCGGCCGGGACCCGGCCGAAAACCCCGGTAAGGGTGCCCTTATGTGACCCAAGGGTGAACTGCCGGGGAATTGTGGATTCCTGACCTTGGCGCAGGTGGGTGCGCGGTCGTGAGGTGCTTAGCATGAACGGCGCCCCGTTCCACTGCACCGACATCTGGAGGTCCGGTGTGTCCGCCGAACCAGACGGCATAGCTCCGCCGCCACCGAACCGACTCCGCCGCGTGCCGATGTGGCAGGTGGCCGCGGCCGGGCTCGCCGTCGCGGGAGCGGTCACCGCGGCGGTGCTCACCGTCGGCGGCGGTGGCGGTCACACCGACAAGCACGCCGCTCCCGCCACCGCGTCGGACGGTCTGCGGCACACGGCGGTGGACGCGTCCACGGGCGGCTGCGGCCGGGGCTGGATCACGCCGAAGCCGGGCACGCAGGTCTTCGACCTGCGCAACACCGGCGCGAGCGCCACCGAGGTCTATCTGACCGACCCGCGCAGCGGGAAGGTCTACGGCGAGGTGGAGGGCCTGGCGCCGGGCATCACCCGGCCGATGGCGGTGGACCTGGGCAGCGGCTCGTACGCGTTCAAGTGCCTCCAGGAGGACACCGACGCGGTCACCGGGCCGACCGTCGTCGTGCCGGGCAAGGCTCCCCGGGGCCCGGCCGCGGTGCCGGTCACCCAGCACGATCTGATCCCGCCGACGCTGGCGTACCAGCGGTGGGTCGGCGCCCGGATCGACGACCTCGCCCGCGGCGTCGGCGCCCTCAGGTCGGACATCGACGGCGGCGATCTGACCGCGGCCCGGCGCGACTGGCTGAGCGCGCACCTGGTCTACGAGCGGATGGGCGCCGCGTACGGCACCTTCGGCGACGCGGACGGCGCGATCAACGGCACGGCCTCGCTCACGCCAGGCTCGGTCGCCTCCGCGGACTTCACCGGCTTCCACCGGATCGAGTACGGGCTGTGGCACGGCGCCTCCGCCGACTCGCTGCGCGGCCCGGCCGCCGCGCTGGTCAAGGACGTGGCGACGCTGCGCGACGGCTGGTCGCAGGAGCGGATGGACCCGGCCGACCTGGGACTGCGCGCGCACGAGATCGTGGAGAACGCCGAGCAGTTCGAGCTGACCGGCCGTACGGACTACGGCAGCGGTACGAATCTGGCCACGGCCCGCGCGAATCTCGACGGCACGAAGGAACTGCTCGACCGGCTGCACGCCCTGCTCGCCCCGCGTGACCCGCGGACCGCCGAGCTCGACGCGTCACTCAAGCGCGCGGAGCGCGACCTGGACGCCGCGCACCACGGTGGGACGTGGACGCCGCTCGACAAGCTGACACACGATCAGCGCCAGCGGATCAACGCCGACTTCGGCGATCTGCTCGAACAACTCGCCCCGGTGGCGACGATCTTCGATGTACGGAGGACGGCATGACGGACACGCACGGGCCCGTGGCGGGCGCGGGCGACCTGCGGCGGCGCGGCTTTCTGCGCGGCGCGGCGCTCGGTGTGGGCGCCGTCGGCGCGGTGGCCGGTGGCGCCGCCGCGCTGACGGGCGCGACCGCTTCCGCCGCCGGCCCGGCCCCGGCCCCGGCGGCACGCGCGAACGCCGACTTCCACGGCCCGCACCAGGCGGGCGTCACGCGACCGGTGCAGCAGTCCTCGCTCTTCCTGTCCTTCGACGTCACCGCCGCCGACCGGCGTGAACTGACCGAGCTGCTGCACACCGTCACCGACCGGGCGAGGTTCCTGACCGGCGGCGGCACACCCGCGGCGCTCGGCATCACGGACTCGCCGTCGGACAGCGGCACGCTGGGCCCGAAGGTGCCGGGCGACGGTCTGACCGTCACCGTCGGGGTGGGCGCGTCGCTCTTCGACGAGCGGTTCGGACTCAAGGACCGCAAGCCGCTGCGGCTGAGCACGATGCCCGCGTTCGAGGACGACGACCTCCAACCCGGCTGGTGCCACGGGGACCTGAGCCTCCAGCTCTCCGCGCCGCACCCGGACACGGCGCTGCACGCGCTGCGCGACATCGCCCGGCACACCCGCGGCGGGATGCAGGTGCGCTGGCGGCTGGACGGTTTCACCAGCCCGCCGCGGCCCAGCGGCACACCGCGCAACCACATGGGTTTCAAGGACGGCACCTCCAATCC
Source organism: Streptomyces sp. NPDC008079 (assembly GCF_042957385.1). Taxonomy (NCBI): domain Bacteria; kingdom Bacillati; phylum Actinomycetota; class Actinomycetes; order Kitasatosporales; family Streptomycetaceae; genus Streptomyces; species Streptomyces sp. NPDC008079. The sequence goes on along the minus strand of NZ_JBIBIC010000029.1, from coordinate 38,363 downwards.
GGACATCAGCGATCCGGCCACCGCGAACGAGCTGCTCTGGGTGCGGGGCGCCGGGGGCGGCGGCGAGCCCGCCTGGACGACCGGAGGCACGTACCAGGTGGTGCGGACGATCCGGATGCTGGTGGAGTTCTGGGACCGGGTCTCGATCACCGAACAGGAGCGGATGTTCGGCCGCAGCCGGGACACCGGCGCGCCGCTCGACGGGACCAGGGAATTCGACACACCGCGATTCGCGCAGGATCCGACCGGCGATGTGATCCCGTTGGACAGCCATATCCGGGTCGCCAATCCGCGCACCGCGCGCACCGACAAGTCCCGTATTCTGCGCCGTGGTTACAACTACGACCGGGGTATGGACAGCAATGGCAACCTCGACATGGGGCTGATCTTCGTCTGTTATCAGCAGGACATCGAGCGGCAGTTCGCGACGGTGCAAAAGCGCCTCGCAGGTGAGCCGCTGGTGGACTACATCACCCCGTTCGGCGGCGGCTATTTCTTCGTCCTGCCGGGAGTGCGCAACCGGTCCGACTGGCTCGGCAGCGGGCTGCTCGCCTGAAACCGCAGCTCAGAGTGTAAAAGCGGGGTCAAGGCTTCCTAAGATTTTACTGACCCGCTGTTCACCCCGCCTCCACCGCTGTGCCTTTGTCATGTCGCGGACCGCCATGACGATCGCGTTCGACACCGTGCACGAATGACAGCGGCACGCGCGACGCGGCACTTAGCGGAGGCTGAGAAAGTATGAGCACCACAAGCGGTTCTGGCAGGAGCAGAGGGGCGGGCCCGCGCGTACGGGCCGCCCGGTGGGGGGCGTTCGCCGGAGCTGCGGCGCTCGTGCTGATGGGCGGGACGGCGGCGCCGGCCCTGGCTGACTCCCCGTCGCACAACGGCGGTGGCGGCACCGAGACGCCGATCAAGCACCTGGTGGTGATCTTCCAGGAGAACGTCTCCTTCGACCACTACTTCGGCAGCTACCCTGCCGCGGCGAACACCGACGGCACGAAGTTCACGGCGGCCGGGAACACGCCGAAGAACATCGACACCCTCGCGCACGCCGGTCTGCTCAAGACCAACCCGAACCAGTACGCGCCCAAGCGGCTCTCCCCCGACCAGGCCGTGACCTGCGACCAGAACCACAACTACGGGCCCGAGCAGTACGCGGCCAACGGCGGCAAGGCCGACGCATACGTCCAGAACACCGAGACCAGCAAGTGTTCTGGCGGCCTGTTCGGCGAGCCCGGTCTGGTGATGGACTACTACGACGGCAACACCGTCACGGGCCTGTGGAACTACGCGCAGCACTACTCGCTGGGCGACAACTCGTACAGCTCCACGTACGGTCCGTCCACGCCGGGCGCGCTCAATCTGATCTCCGGTCAGACGCACGGTGTCATCTCGGTCGACCCGGCCTCGGGCACCGAGCACCCGAAGCAGACGGCGAAGCCGGACGCGTACACGGTGGTCTCCCCCGACGCCAAGGGCGTCGGCACGGTCATCAACGACCCCGACCCGGCGTTCGACGACTGCTCGGACAACAGCCACACCGGCACCAACGCGCTGGCGGTCATGCGCGGCAAGAACGTCGGCGACCTGCTGAACTCCAAGAAGGTCACCTGGGGCTGGTTCCAGGGCGGCTTCCGTCCCTCCACCGCGTGGGACGGCAAGAGCGGCGACTACGCGAGCTGCGCCAACTCCACGCACGCCAACATCGCCGGCGCGTCCTCGGTCGACTACAGCCCGCACCACTCGCCGTTCCAGTACTACGCGTCGACGTCGAACCCGCACCACCTCGCGCCGAAGAACACCGCCGAGATCGGGCACAACGGCCAGGCGAACCACAACTACGACCTGACCGACTTCGACTCCGCGCTCAAGGCGGGCAGCCTGCCCGCCGTCAGCTTCCTCAAGGCCGCCGAGTACCAGGACGGCCACGCCGCCTACTCCGACCCGACCGACGAGCAGAACTTCCTCGTCAAGGAGATCAACGCGGTCCAGGCGTCGTCCTCCTGGAAGGACACCGCGGTCGTCGTCGCGTACGACGACTCCGACGGCTGGTACGACCACGCGTACGCCAAGCCGCAGAACGGCTCGAAGGACAGCACGGTCGGCTCCAACGGCAAGGCCGTCGACAGCCCGGCGTGCCAGGCGGGTCCCGCGTCGGCCGGTGGCTACGCGGACCGCTGCGGCCCCGGCACCCGGCAGCCGCTGCTGGTCATCTCCCCGTACAGCAAGGTGAATTCGGTCGACCACACCCGCACCGAGCAGGCGTCGATCACCAGGTTCATCGAGGACAACTGGAAGACCGGCCGGGTCGGTGACGCGTCCTTCGACAGCCGCGCCAACTCGCTGACCGGCGCGTTCGACTTCAAGCACCCGAACAACAAGCAGGTGCTGCTGAACGCCGACGGCTCCGTGAAGTCGGTCAAGGACATCGACACCCACGGCGGGGGCGGCCACGGCACCTCCGGCGGCTCCTCCTCGGGCGGCGCGAACTCGGGCGGCGCGAACTCCGGCGGGGCGAACTCCGGCGGCTCCAACGGCGGTTCGCACTCGGGCGACTCGTCCGGCGGCCACAACGACGCCTCCACGCAGACCCTCGCGGAGACCGGCGGCACCTCCCCGGTCCTGCCACTGGGCATCACCGCGGGCGTACTGCTCGTCGGCGGCGGGGCGCTCTACTACGCCCGCCGCGGCCGTCGCCGTTCGACCACCGCGGTCTGATCCGACGCTCTGCCCCAGGGCCGTTCCCGGTGCGCCTCGCGCGCGCCGGGAACGGCCCTTTTCGCCATCCGCCGCACATACCACCGCAGTCCACTGCGGCTTCATGCTCTGAAGGTATACGGAAGCGTTTCCGGGTCGGACCGGGGTGCGGGCGAGGTGCGACGGCGCGTCAAGCGGCCTGCCGCGCGGAGACGTCCTGACATACCCGCTGGTCACCGCAGTGCGTTCAACTTGTGTCACCAGCTACGACGGCTTTGCCCGGATTTCTGGAGCTTCCCCATTCGGGAGGACGCACTCTGTGCACAACTCTTGACATGGATGAAACACAGGGAGAACCATCGCGGTGTGCACCCGGGAGAGCGCTCTCACCTCAACAGGTGGGCGCCCGCCCGGACTTCACCGTTTCAGCAGCATCCTGTCGTCCGGCCACCGCAGTTCGGCCTGACGATCACCGACCCCTGCCCCCCCACGTGTGGAACCAGGAGAGTTGCTCATGCTCGCTCCCCCCTCCGGCTCGACGGCGCTGAGACCATCAGCACCGGCGAATCGGCGTAACACCGCCGCGGCGATCATCACGGCCCTGATCGCCTCGTTGCTCCTCTTCGTACCCTCGCACTCGGCCCGCGCGGCGGACACACTGCTCTCCCAGGGCAAGACCGCGACGGCGTCGTCGACCGAGAACGCGGGCACGCCCGCCTCGGCCGCGGTCGACGGCAACACCGGCACCCGCTGGTCCAGCGCCGCCTCCGACCCGCAGTGGCTCCAGGTCGACCTCGGCGCCACGGCGACCATCAGCTCCGTCACCCTCAACTGGGAGGCGGCGTACGCCAAGGCGTTCAAGATCCAGACCTCGGCCGACGGCACGAACTGGACCGACGCCTACTCCACCACCACCGCGACCGGTGGTGTCCAGACAGTCGCCGTAAACGCTTCCGGGCGTTATGTCCGTATGTACGGTACGGCGCGCGCGACCGGTTACGGTTACTCGCTCTGGGAGTTCCAGGTCTACGGCAGCACGGGCGGCGGGGGCAACCCGCCGGCCACCGGGACGCTGCTCTCGCAGGGCAAGACCGCCACCGCGTCCTCGACCGAGAACGCGGGCACGCCCGCCTCGGCCGCGGTCGACGGCAACGCCGGCACCCGCTGGTCCAGCGCGGCCAGCGACCCGCAGTGGCTCCAGGTCGACCTGGGCGCGTCCGCGACCATCAGCTCGGTCGCGCTCAACTGGGAGGCGGCGTACGCCAAGTCCTTCAAGATCCAGACCTCGGCCGACGGCACGAACTGGACCGACATCTACTCCACCACCACCGGCACGGGCGGCAACCAGACGCTCACCGTGACCGGCACCGGGCGCTACGTCCGGGTGTACGGCACGGTCCGCGCCACCGGATACGGCTACTCCCTGTGGGAGTTCCAGGTGTTCGGCACCGCGGGCAGCGGCGGTGGCGGCACCGGCCCGATCCAGGGCGGCGGCGACCTCGGCCCCAACGTCAAGGTCTTCGACCCGTCCACGCCCAACCTCCAGGGCCAGCTCGACCAGATCTTCGCCCAGCAGGAGTCCAACCAGTTCGGTGACGCCCGCTACCAGGTCTTCTTCAAGCCGGGTACGTACAACGGCATCAACGACCAGGTCGGCTTCTACACCTCGGTCTCCGGCCTGGGCAAGAACCCGGACGACGTCCAGATCAACGGTGACATCACCGTCGACGCGGGCTGGTTCAACGGCAACGCGACGCAGAACTTCTGGCGCTCGGTGGAGAACCTGGCCATCAAGCCGGTCAGCGGCGACGACCGCTGGGCCGTCGCGCAGGCCGCGCCGTTCCGCCGGATCCACGTCCAGGGCGGTCTGAACCTGGCCCCGGCCGGTTACGGCTGGGCGAGTGGCGGCTACATCGCCGACAGCAAGATCGACGGCACCGTGGGCCCGTACTCGCAGCAGCAGTGGTACACCCGCGACAGCTCCATCGGCGGCTGGACCAACGGCGTGTGGAACATGGTGTTCTCGGGTGTGAAGGGCGCTCCGGCGCAGGGCTTCCCGAACCCGGTCTACACGACGCTGGCCACGACGCCGGAGTCGCGTGAGAAGCCGTACATGTACCTGGACGGCAACAACTACTCGGTGTTCGTGCCGAGCCTGCGGCAGAACGCGAGCGGCACCTCCTGGCCCAACACGCCGGGTACGTCGATCCCGCTGACGCAGTTCTACGTGGCGCACCCCGGCGACTCCGCGGCGACCATCAACGCGGCGCTCGCACAGGGGCTGAACCTGCTGCTCACTCCGGGCATCTACCACGTGGACCAGCCGATCAACGTCACGCGCGCCAACACCGTCGTCCTCGGCCTCGGCTACGCCACGGTCGTCCCGGACAACGGCGTGGACGCGGTGAAGGTCGCCGACGTGGACGGCGTCCGGCTGGCGAGCTTCCTGATCGACGCCGGTGCGGGCAACTCGCCGCAGCTCCTCCAGGTCGGCGCGCCCGGTTCGTCCGCGAACCACTCGGCCAACCCGACCACGGTCCAGGACGTGTTCGCCCGGGTCGGCGGCGCGCGCGCCGCTCAGGCCCAGACCGCGTTCGAGATCAACAGCAATGACGTCATCATCGACCACACCTGGATCTGGCGTGCCGACCACGGCAGCGCGCCGACCGGCTGGAACGTCAACCCGGCCGACATCGGTCTGAAGGTCAACGGCAACAACGTGCTGGCGACCGGCCTGTTCGTGGAGCACTTCAAGAAGTACGACGTGGAGTGGTCCGGTCAGAACGGCAGGACGATCTTCTTCCAGAACGAGAAGGCCTACGACGCCCCGAACCAGGCGGCGGTCCAGAACGGCAGTATCCGCGGGTTCGCGGCCTACAAGGTGGACGACAACGTCACCACCCACGAGGGCTGGGGTCTCGGCAGCTACTGCAACTACACGGCCGATCCGTCGATCATCCAGGACCACGGCTTCGAGGCACCGACCACGGCGGGCGTGAAGTTCCACGACCTGTTGGTCGTCTCGCTCGGCGGCATGGGCCAATACGCCCACGTCATCAACAACACCGGGCCGGGCACGTCGGGCACCTCGACCGTACCGTCCACGGTGACGTCGTACCCGTAACCCCATGACGAAGGCCGTCATGGCGCCTGAGACCCCGTAGGCGCGTCGCCCCACAGGCGCGCCTACGGGCACCACCGAGTGCGAGGGGCCGCCGCCCTGTTCAGGGCGGCGGCCCTTCCGCATGTCCGGGAGCGGGCCGTACGGGTCCGGGCCGCTCGGCGCGCGCGGGCTCGGGCCGCTCGGCGCGTGCCGTCTCGGGCCGCTCGCGCGCGCCGTCTCGGGCCGACTCCGGGTGTTCGGGATCGCACCTAATCAGGTCAGTCGCGGACGCAACAGGCGGTCGTAGCGGCCGACTTCACGCAATATGGCGGCGTCGAATCTGCAATAACCCTTGACCTGTGCGCAAGTTGAGCACAATCCTCGGTGAGCACTCTTGGGCTCCATCCCCCCTGGCACGGGCGGCACCCCACACCGCCCGCCGAACCCGAACGGAGTGGCGATGAGACGACGCCCCCTGCTCTCCAGCGTGCTCGCCATCGCGGTCGCCGCGCTGGCCGCGCTGACCGCCGGACCCCTGCCCGCGCAGTCCGCGTCGGCGGTCGACGCCCGGCCGTGGATGAGCGCGGCCGACACCCCCGCGCAGCGCGCCGACGCTCTGCTGGCGCAGATGACCAACGCCGAGAAGATCACGATGATGCACGGCGGCGCGCAGTGCTCATGGGGCGCCTGCGTGGACGCCAACACCCGTCTCGGCATACCCCAGTTACGCCTCCAGGACGGCCCGGCGGGCGTCGCGGACGGCGCGGGCGGCGTCACACAGCTCCCGGCCCCGGTGGCCGCCGCGGCCTCCTGGGACCGCGACCTGGCCAAGAGCTACGGCCAGGTGATCGGCAACGAGGAGTGGGGCAAGGGCGCCAACGTGGTGCTCGGCCCGACGATCAACATCGTGCGCGACCCGCGCTGGGGCCGCGCCTTCGAGTCACTGGGCGAAGACCCGTATCTGACAGGCCAGTTGGGCGCAGCCGACATCCAGGGCATCCAGAGCCAGGGCCCGATGGCCCAGGTCAAGCACTACGCGGACTACAACCAGGAGACCAACCGCAACAACGCCTCGGACAACGTCATCATGTCCGACCGTACCCAGCGGGAGATCTACCTGCCCGCCTTCGAGGCCGCCGTCAAGCAAGGCCAGGCGTACTCGGTGATGTGTTCCTACGCCTCGGTCGCGGGCACCTTCGCCTGCGAGAACGCCCAGTTGATCCAGCAGGTGCTGGAGGGCGACCTCGGCTTCACCGGCTTCGTCACCTCCGACTGGGGCGGCACCCACTCCACGGTCGCCTCGGCCAACAACGGCCTGGACATGGAGATGAACGGCAGCGACTTCTACGGCACGGCGCTCACCAACGCGGTGGCCTCCGGCCAGGTCTCGCAGGCCACGCTCGACGGGCACGTCCGCCGCATCCTCACCGCGATGTTCGCCTCCGGGCTCTTCGACACCACGCAGACCGGCACGATCACCACGCCGGTCAGCACGGACGCGCACCGGACCACGGCCCGGCAGGTCGCCGAGGAGGGCAGCGTCCTGCTGAAGAACGCCTCCGCCGCGCTGCCGCTGGGCTCCGCGAACAAGAAGATCGCCGTGATCGGCGACGACGCGGGTCCCAACGCCATGACGGCGGGCGGCGGCAGCACGCACGTCGGCTCGTCCTCGGTCGTGACCCCGTACTCGGCGCTGGTCACCCGCGCGGGCAGCGGCGCGAGCGTCAACTACGCCCAGGGGTACGCCTCCCCGAGCGGCGAGATCGTCGACAGCCCGTATCTGACGCCCTCTTCGGGCAGCGGCCACGGCCTGTACGGGCAGTTCTACAACGGGACGTCGATGGGCGGCACGCCGGTCCTCTCGCGAGTCGACCCGACGCTGAACTTCCTGTGGGGCGGCGCCTCTCCGGCGTCCGGTGTCCCGGCGACCGGCTGGTCGGCGAAGTGGACCGGCACGCTGACCCCGCCGACCACCGGCACGTACACCTTCGCCCTGACCAGTGACGACGGCAGCAGGCTGTTCGTCAACGGCCAGCAGATCATCAACAACTGGGCGAATCAGCCGACCACCACGAAGACGGGCACGGTGACGCTCACCGCGGGCCAGCCGGTCAGCGTCGAGATCGACTACTTCCAGGACGGCGGCGGCAGCGAGCTGGAACTGGGCTGGCAGATCCCCAACCAGGACCTGCACGGCGAGGCCGTCACGGCGGCGCGCAACGCGGACACCGCGATCGTCTTCGTGAACAAGGGCGAGGGCGAAGGCGCCGACATCAACGACATCTCGCTGTCCGGCGACCAGAACCAGCTCGTCACCGATGTGGCGGCGGCCAACCCCAACACCATCGTGGTCGTCAACAGCGGCTCGGCGATCGCCATGCCGTGGGCCAACTCCGTCCGGGGCATCATCGAGAACTGGTATCCGGGCCAGGAGGACGGCAACGCCATCGCCCGGCTCCTCTACGGCGACGTCAACTTCTCCGGCAAGCTGCCGGTGACCTTCCCCGCCTCCCTCGCGGACGTCCCCGCCCACACCCCGGCCCAATGGCCCGGCCAGAACAACACCGTGCAGTACAGCGAGGGCATCAACGTCGGCTACCGCTGGTACGACTCGCAGAACAAGACCCCGGCCTACCCGTTCGGCTTCGGCCTGTCGTACACGACCTTCGGCTACTCGGGCCTGACGGTCGGCGCGCCCGACGCGAACGGCAACGTGGCCGTCGGCTTCGACGTCACCAACACCGGCACACGAGCGGGCGCCGAGGTCGCCCAGGTCTACGTCGGACAGCCCGCCACGACCGGCGAACCGCCCAAGAACCTGCGCGGCTTCCAGCGGGTCAGCCTCAACCCCGGCCAGAGCCAGCACGTCACGGTCACCCTGGACGCCCGCAGCTTCCAGTACTGGACCACCACCTGGACCAACGCGGCCGGCACCAACGCCGTCTACGTCGGCTCCTCCTCCCGCGACATCCGCCTCACCGGCCAGACCACCATCCCGGGCGGCGGGACGGGGAATCCGGGCCAGAGCACCACGATCAGCCTCAAGGCGCACGCCAACAGCCAGTACGTGACGGCGGAAAGCGCGGGCGCGGCGGCGCTCATCGCCAACCGTACGGCGATCGGCCCCTGGGAGACCTTCGACGCGATCGACCTCGGTTCAGGGACGGTCGCGCTGCGGGCGCACGCCAACAACAAGTACGTGACCACCCCCAACTCCGGGGCCGGTGCGCTGATCGCGAGCAGCAGTACCATCGGCGCCGCCGAGACCTTCGACCTGATCCACGACCCGGACGGCGCGGTGACGCTGCGCGCCCACTCCAACCATCAGTACGTGACGGCGGAGAACGCGGGCGCCGCCGCCCTGATCGCCAACCGTGCGGCGATCGGCCCCTGGGAGGAGTTCGACCTGGTCAACGACTGACCCCGGCCGCCGGTCTCGGACACACGTGACGGCACCGGCCCCCGGTGACCGGTCTCGGTGACCGCTTCGCGTGACCTTCCGAGTGACGGCTCGTCAGGAGCCGTCACCCGGAAGCGCGTACAGGCTCGGGAGGTTCACCACGATCGCTTCCTGGGTGCTGCGGGCGATGACGACCACGGCCTCCTCGGAGTCGTCCGGGTTCTCCTCGCGGTGCGGCACGAAGGGGGGTACGAAGATGTAGTCGCCGGGCGCGGCGCGCAGCCGTACCTCCTCGGGCTCGCCGCCGGAGTCGTCCACGAAGACGAACTCCGGGCGTCCGCTGACGACATAGATCGCGGTCTCCGACTCGCCGTGGTGGTGGTCGGAGGAGGCGGTGGCGGGGGCGACATGGGTCTGGCCCATCCACAGCCGCTCGGACCCGACGGTCCCGCCGCTGATCGCCGCGAACCGCCGCATGCCGCCGGTCTGCGCGGTGTCGCCGTCGAGGCCGTCGGCCTTGATGTGGTGCAGTCGGCTGCGCAGCGAGCCGTGCGAAGGGTCGGAACCGGCCGGGAGATGCGGATGGAATCCCTCACCGGCGATGGTCGGCTGATCGCTCATGGCAGACGACGCTAGAGGGCGCCCGGAAAAGATGTCAAGAGGTGTCCATTACGGCTCACCTGCACAGACGCACCCTTCCGTGGCCGGTGGAGCCGCCCGCGGTGCCGACTTCCGCCGTCCGGCGCGCCATACTGGAGCCATGCATATCTCCGCGAAGGCGGACTACGCCGCGCGGGCCCTCATGGAGCTGGCCTGCGACATCGACCGCCCGCTGACCTGCGAGGCCATCGCCTCCTCGCAGGAGATTCCGTTCCGATTCCTGAAGTCCGTGGTCGGCGAGCTGCGGCGGGCGGGGCTGGTGCGCAGCCAGCGCGGCTGTGAGGGCGGCTACTGGCTGACCAGACCCGCCGCCGAGATCACGCTGCTCGACGTGGTGCGCGCCGTGGACGGCGAGGTGATCACGCTGCGCGGCGAGCCGTTGGCCGAGCTGGCCTATCCGACGCCCGCCACGGGCCTGCCGAGTGTGTGGCGCACGATCGAGGAGGGCGCCGCCGCCGTACTGGCCGGGGTGACGATCGCCGCGCTGCTGCCGTCCGGGTCGGCCGCGGCCGGCGGCGCACAGGCCGCCGCGCCGGACGCCGCTTCGATCGCCGCTCCGGCCGCCCCTTCGGCGGGCGAGGACCGCCTGGCGGGCGTGGCATGACCGGTCCCCCGCTGCCCGGTGGCACCGACCGCCTCCAGGTCACCGAGTACACCGATCCGCTCTGTCCGTGGGCGTGGGGCTCCGAGCCCGTCTTCCGCGCGCTGCGGGCCGCGCTCGGCGAACAGGCGTCATGGCGGCGGGTGTTCGGCATCCTCTTCGACACCGACGACGACCCGGCGCCCGATCCGGCGGCCGAGACCCGGTGGTACGAGGGCTTCGTCCGGGAGATCAGCGGGCACACAGGGGCTCCGCACGCGGTGCGGCTGAGCCGGGTGGCGGCGACGAGCTGGCCCGCCTCGCTGGTCGCCAAGGCGGCCGAGGCGCAGGGCGGACAGGTGGCCGACCGGGTGCTGCGGCGGCTGCGCGAGACGATGTTCGTGACCGGCGAGCCCGCCGACACACTGGACCTGGCGCTGGCCGCCGCCGACGGCGTGCCCGGTCTCGACCCCGTGCGCCTGGCCGCCGACGCCGCTTCCCCCCGGGTGCTCGCCGCAGTGACGGCCGACCACCGCGAGACGCGCGCCCCGCTGGCCGATGTGCTGACCGTCACAGCGGCGGGGCCGCATCCGGGCACCGCCAAGGAGACCCCGTCGGGAGAGCTGCGGTACGCGCTGCCCACCGTCGTGCTGACCGGGCCGCTCGGGCGTCGCGTGGTGCCCGGCAGGCGTCCGGCGGCGAGCTATCTGGAGGCGGCGCTCGCGGTCGCACCCGGGGTGTCCGTGTCAGCCGAACAGCCGTCCGCCGAGGCCCTGTTGGCGTACCACCGCAGCCTGACCGGGCCGGAGTGGGAGCTGCTGGCGCCGGGGGTCGCGCCGCCCGCGTCGGCCGTCCCGGTGGCCACCGGGAACGGCCCGCTGTGGCTCCACCCGGCCGAGGCCGCGGCATACCCGGCCCCCGTATCCGTACCCCCGCTGCCGCGTTGACCAGCGGGTCTTTCGCACGCGGTCACCGTTCCACCGAATGAGACACCTTTTGGTGTCCATTGACATCGGCTCACCCCGGCAGTCAGGATGGGCACATGCTTACGACGCACCCCGGTGTGGTGTGCCGCTACGTGGACTTCCTGCGTACCAGCAGCGCTCTCTGTCGCTGACCGTACGCCCGTGGCCCTCGCGCGGCGCCTGACCGCCCCGCAGACCCCAGGCCCCAGGCCCCCGATCGGCCGGCCTGTGTCCAGGCCCGTGCGCCCCGCCCACGCGTCCTCCCGCTCGTCTTTCCGTGGCCCCGTCGTCCCGTGACGTCCACGCCATGACCCCCGCCGTAACCGCCTGAGGCACCCGCCCCCGGCGCGGCACTCCCCCGTCACGCCCACCGCCCAGTGCCGCCGCCATGGCGCCGCACCGCGATCCGTGCCGCCTCCGTCCTCGGCGCGCCGGTCTCCTGGCCGTCGCCGAGCGGAACGGCACGCTGTACGCCGCCCCCGTCGCGCCGCCCTCACCGTCGAGGGCACCCCCTCGAAACGCACCCTCGAAAGGTGACGCCTCGTCATGATTCGTGCCGCCGTGTCCAGTTCTCTTCCCTCCTCCCCGAGCAGACGTTCCTTCCTCGGGCTCGGCCTCGGCGCGGGCGCCGCCCTGGCGCTCGCGGCCTGCGGCAGTGGCAGCGGTACCTCGGGGAGCAGCGCGGGCTCCTCCGTCCTCAAGTGGGGCTGGGCGCTGCCCACTTCGTGGGACCCGGTCTTCTCCTCCGCCGGATGGGACGTGCACTCGCTCTCCCTGGTCTACGCGGGCCTCACCAAGCTCGACCCGCACGGCGCGGCCGTACCGGCGCTCGCCAGCGCGTGGAAGTACAACGCCCTGGGCACGCAGGTGACCTTCACCCTCCGTCCCGGACTGACCTTCTCCGACGGCTCCGCGCTGGACGCCACCGCCGTCAAGAAGAGCCTCGACCGCGGCCGTACCGACCCCAAGTCGCTGGTCGCACCGCAGCTCACCTCGGTCAAGGCGGTGTCCGCGCCGAACGCCACGACCGTCGTGATCGACCTGACGCACGCGGACTACCAGCTCCCCAACCTGCTGGCGGGCAAGACCGGGATGGTCGTCAATCCGGCCGCCTTCACCTCGGACGCCGCGGGCATCGCCTCCAAACCGGCCGGCTCGGGACCCTTCACGCTGACCTCGTACACCCAGAACGCCAAGGCCGTCCTGCGGCGCAACCCCACGTACTGGGACGCGGCGTCAATCAAGCTGAACAACTTCGAGCTGTACCCGCTGCCCGACGCCTCCACGGTCGTCGCGGCGCTCCAGTCGGGGCAGTACAACGTGGCGCAGATCCCGGGCAGCCAGGTCGAGGCGGCCAAGGCGGCCGGGCTCGAAGTGCAGGTCATTCCCTCGATGGTGGTCGCCACCCTGGATGTGAACAGCAGCAAGGCGCCGTTCGACGACCCCAAGGTGGTCGAGGCGCTGAAGTACGCGATCGACCGTGAGGCGCTGCTGAAGACCCAGGCGTTCGGCCACGGCGAGGTCAGCTACCAGCCCTTCCCGAAGGGTTACGCGGGGTACGACCCGGCCAGCGCGAATCTCTTCCCGTACGACCCGGAGAAGGCCAAGCGGTTGCTCGCGGAGGCCGGGCACGCGGGCGGCCTGGACCTCACGCTGACCACGGGCGCCGCGCAGGGCGAGCCCGAGCAGATCCAGGCGCAGCTCAAGAAGGTCGGGATCAACGCGAAGATCGAGGTCATCCCCGAGGCGCAGTTCACCCAGATCATCTACATCCAGCACGACCGGCAGTTGGCCGTCGACCAGTTCGCAGGCCGCGACTCCGCCGTGCAGGCGTTCCAAGTGCTCTTCGGTGAGCAGGGGTTGATGAATCCGGGCCGCACCACCCCGCCGGAGCTGGCCGCCGCCATCGACAAGGTGACCCGCACTCCGCTCGACTCCCCCGACTACCCGAAGGTCCTCCAGGCCGCGAGCGCCACCGCGGTGCGCACCACGCCGAACGTCTTCCTGTTCACGGTGCCGCGCATCCTCGCCAGGGCCCGCGGGGTGTCGGCGCTGCCCGAGACCACGGTGGTGCAGCGCTTCGAAGGGGTGACCGTCGGATGACGGCGCTCGCCGCCGCGCTGCCCCGGCGGCGGTCGGCACGGGCCCGCCGGGCGCTGATCGCGCCGCGGCCGATCGGTTCCGCGGTGCTCACCACCGCCACCGTGTTCCTGCTGTCGTCGCTGCTGACCTTCGGGCTCGGCGCGCTGTCGAACGCCAACCCCGGCGCGGCGGTGCTCGGCGAGACCGCCACGCCCGCCGACATCGACCGGATGAACCACGCCTTCGGCCTGGACCGGCCGCTGCCGGTGCAGTACGTGAGCTGGCTCGGCCACGCCCTGACCGGCGATCTCGGGCGCTCCTGGTTCACCACGCTCCCGGTCTCCGACAGCGTCTTCCGGGCGCTGCCGGTGGACCTGTCGATCGCCGGTCTCGCCCTGGTGATCGCCGTGCTGCTCGGCGCGGCGGGCGGGATCGCCGCCGCGTACAGCAACGGCGGGCGGCTGGACCGCGCGATCACGGCGGCCTGCTCGGTGCTCGGTACGCTGCCGGCCTTCGTCGTCGCGATCGGTCTGATCGCGGTGGTGTCGGTGAAGCTCGGGTGGCTGCCGTCCGGCGGCTACACCGCCTTCGGCGACGATCCGGCGCAGTGGCTGCGCTTCGCGGCGCTGCCCGCCTTCGCGCTCAGCCTGGACGCCGCCGCGAACGTGGCCCGGCAGCTACGGGCCTCGCTGGTTGGGGAGCTGCGGGCGAATTACGTGACGGGCGCGATGATGCGCGGTCTGTCGGCCCGGCGGGTGCTCTTCGGGCACGTGCTGCGCAACGCGGCGGGACCCGCGCTCACCGTCCTCGGCATGAGCGTGCCGATGCTGATCGGCGGCGCGGTCGTCACCGAGCGGATCTTCAACCTGCCCGGTATCGCGCAGCTCTCCCTCCAGGCCGCACAGCAGCACGATGTGCCGGTCATCCAGGGCACGCTGCTGGTCACGGTGGCGGTGGTCCTGCTCGCCAACATCGCGATCAACGCCGGTCTGCTGGCGCTCAACCCGGCCGCCCGCAGGGGCCGTTCCAAGGCGAACGCGGCATCGGGAGACGCCGCGCTCGCTGACGGCGCGTCACGTGGCGGTGCCTCATGAGGACGCTGCGCCGCACCGGACGGGTGCCCGCCGCCCGTTTCGCACTGGCCGTACTCGCCGTCGTCGCCCTGCTCGCGGTGCTCGGCGGGGTGATCGCTCCGCAGGACCCGCTCGCGCAGGACACCGCGCGGGTGCTCCAAGGTCCCAGCGGATCGCACCTGTTGGGGACGGACTACCTCGGCAGGGACGTCCTGAGCAGGCTGCTGGCGGGCACCGGCCGCTCCGTGCTCGGCGCGGTCGAGTCGGTCGGCGCGGCGATGGTCCTCGGCGTCGTGCCGGGCCTCGCGTCGCTGTGGCTCGGCCGCGGCTTCGAGTGGGCCGCGCTGCGCGCGGTGGACGCGCTGATGACGCTGCCGTTCACCCTCTTCGCCATCGCCGCGATCGGCGTCTTCGGCAACGGCCTCAACCAGGCGATGCTCGCGCTCGGCGTGCTGCTGGCCCCGCTGTTCTTCCGGGTGTCCCGCGCCGCCGCGCTGGGCCTGAAGCAGGCCCAGTACGTGGAGGCCGCGGAGCTGATGGGCGCCTCGCGCGGCCGGATCCTGCGGACCCACATCGCCGCGAAGGTGCTGCCGACGATCGCCGTGACCACGGCCCACGCGCTGGCGACGGCGCTGCTGACCGTCGCCTCGCTGACCTTCCTCGGCGTCGGCGTCCAGCCGCCCGCCCCGACCTGGGGCGGCATGCTCGCCAGCGACCTGGGCTATCTCGCCCAGCAGCCGTGGGCGCCCGCCCTGCCCGGCGTCCTGATCATGATCACCGTCGGCGCGCTCAATCTGCTCGCGGACGCCGTACGGGACAGCGGCGCCGATGTCGGGGCCGAGCCGCGAGCCGCCCGCGAACCCCAGGGGAGGAAGGCCGATGACCGTGTCGTCGCTGTCTGAGCCGGGCCGCGCCCGCACCGTCGGTGCGACCGGACCCGTACTCACCGTGGACGGGCTGCACATCACCGTCTCCGGCGGTCGCGCCGAGGCCGTCCGCGACGTGTCCTTCACCGTCCACGCGGGCGAGGCCGTCGGCGTCGTCGGCGAGTCGGGCAGCGGCAAGACGCTGACCTGCCGCTCCCTGCTCGGCGTGCTGCCGCCCGGCTGCGAGGTGTCGGCGGGCAGCGCGGTGCTGGCCGGTGCGGATCCCGACGGTATGGAAGCGGTCGGTACGGCGACGGCCGGTGCCTCGGCCGCGGGTGGGTCGGCGGCGGGTGCGTCGGCGGCCGGAAAGGCGTCGCCCGCAAGCCCGTCGCCCACAAGCCGGTCGTTCGGCAAGGCGTCCGCCGCGAAGTCCTCGGCCAGGAAGTCGTCGGGCGCAGCCTCGTCGTCCGGTACCGATCTGACCGCGCTCGACAAGCGGCAGTGGGAGCGGCTGCGCGGGGTGGAGCTGGGCGCGGTCTTCCAGGACCCGGCCTCGTATCTCAACCCGGCGCTGACCGTGGGCCGCCAGCTCGCGGAGCCGCTGCGCGTACGCCTCGGTCTGAAGCGGGCGCGGGCGCACGAGCGGGCCGTGGAACTCTTCGCCTCGGTCGGCCTGCGCGATCCCGCCGACGTCTACCACCGGTACCCGCACGAGCTGTCGGGCGGCATGCTGCAACGCGTCCTGATCGCCATCGCGGTCGCCTGCGATCCGCGGCTGCTCGTCGCGGACGAGGCGACGACGGCGCTCGACACCGTCGTGCAGGCCGAAGTCCTCGATCTGCTGGCCCAGTTGCGCGACGAGCGCGGTCTCGCCCTGCTGCTGGTCACCCACGACCTGGCCGTCGTCGCCGAGGTCACCGACCGGGTGCTGGTCTTCTACGCGGGCGAGATCGTCGAGGACGGCCCCACCCAGGACGTCGTCCACCGCCCCGCGCACCCCTACACCGCCGCGCTGCTGCGCGTCGCCTCCCTCGGCGACTGGAACCGCCGCGAGCTGGCCGTCATCCCCGGCCGTCCGCCCGAGGCGGGCGAGGCCCCCATCGGCTGCCGGTTCGCCGACCGCTGCGCCTTCGCCGAGGACCGCTGCCGTACGCGGCCGGTGCCGCTCACCGCGACCGCCGACGGCCGCCGTGTCCGCTGTGTGCGCGCCGCGGAACTCGCCCTGTCCCCGCCGCCCCTCCAGGAGGTGCCCGCATGACCACCACCCCCGCGGCCCGCACGGCGCCGGTCTCCGACGTCTCCCCGCCCACGGCGGACATCGAGCGGCCGGTCGCGCCGTCCGCGGTGCCCGCCGCCGAACGCGAGACGCGGGCGTCCGCGCCCGCGCTCCAGGTCGAAGGGCTCGGTGTCACCTACCAGCGGCGCCCCGGCCACAGCCACAGCGCCCCCGTGCTGAGCGGTGTGGACCTGGAGGTGACGGCCGGTCAGATCCTCGGGGTGATCGGCGAGACCGGGTCGGGTAAGACGACGCTGGCGCGGGCCGTGGTCGGGCTGGCGCCGGTGGTGGCCGGGCGGATCGGCGTGGCGGGCGTCGAGGTCGGCGCGCTGCGCGGACGGGAGTTGCGCGACCACCGGCGGTCCGGGCTGGTGCAGTACATGTTCCAGGACCCGCTGCGGTCGCTGGACCCGGATCTGACGGTGAACGACCTGGTGGGCGAGCCGTTGGCGGTCGCCGGGGTGGAGCGCGGCGAGCGGCGCGGCCGGGTGGCGGAGGCGCTGCACCGGGTGGGGCTCGACGCGGGCACCCTGGGCGGCCGGATTCCGGCCCAGCTCTCCGGCGGCCAGCGTCAGCGCGTGTCCTTGGCGCGGGCGATCGTCACGCGGCCCGCGTTGCTGCTGGCGGACGAGCCGGTCAGCGCGCTGGACGCCTCGAACCGCAACCATGTGCTGCGGCTGCTGGACGAGTTGCGCCGCGACCTGGGCGTGGCCGTCGTCGTCATCTCGCACGACCTCAGCTCGCTGGCCGGGATCGCCGACCGGATCGCGGTGCTGTACCGGGGGCGGCTGGTCGAACAGGGCCCGACCGCCGATGTGCTGGCCCGCCCGCTGCACCCGTACACCGCGCTGCTCACCGCGTCCGCGCCCCGCGTGGACCGCGATCCGTCGAAGCGGCGCGAGCGGCCGGGGCCGCCCGGTGAGGTGCCGGTCTGGGCGGCCGATCCCGGCGCCTGCGTCTTCGCCCACCGCTGCCCGCTGGCGGACGCCGACTGCCGTGCACAACCGGGCAGTTCTCCGCACTCGGGCGAGCGGGCCGCCGCCTGTCACCACCCGGTCGCCGCCGCCCGCTGACCCGCGCCCACCACCAGCAACCCCACGATCTTCGGGAGAGACCCCGTGCCCATCGAATTCATCGGCATCGCCAGCACCCAGCAGTTCAGTGAGACCGGCGCCGCGTCCGGGCCTGTCGTCGACCCCGGCTATCTGACCGAACTGGCCCTGGCGCACGAGGAGTCCGGCTTCGACCGTGTGCTGGTCGCGCACTCCTCCGCGAGCCCCGACGGCTTCACCGTCGCCGACCAGATCCTGAGCCGTACGACCCGGCTCGGTGTGCTGCTCGCCCACCGTCCCGGTTTCGTCGCCCCGACGCTCACGGCCCGCAAGTACGCCACGCTCGACGCCTTCCACCCTGGCCGGGTCGCGCTGCACGTCATCACCGGAGGCGACGACGCCGACCAGGCGCGGGACGGCGACCTCAGCGACAAGCCGACCCGCTACCGGCGCACCGACGAGTTCCTCGACGTGGTGCGCAAGGAGTGGGAGTCGGCCGAACCCTTCGACTACGAGGGCGAGTTCTACACCGTGCGCGGCGGCTACTCGTCGGTCCGCCCGGCCGATCCGATCCCGGTGTACTTCGGCGGCGCGTCCGGTGACGCGGTGCGGGTCGGCGGCAAGCACGCGGATGTGTACGCCTTCTGGGGCGAGCCGCTCGCGGGGATCGCCGAGCGCATCCGGCAGGTCCGCGCGGCGGCGTCGCCGTACGGCCGCGACCCGCGGTTCAGCGTCAGCCTGCGCCCGATACCGGCCGCCACGGAGGCCGAGGCGTGGCGCCGCGCCGAGGACGTCCTGCGGCTGACGAAGGAGAAGGCGGGCGAGGTGCGCAAGGCGTTCAACCTCGACCACACCGCGCAGGAGGGCTCGCGCAGGCTGCTCGAATACGCCGCCAAGGGCGACGTGCACGACAAGCGGCTGTGGACGGCGGTCGCCAAGGTCACCGGGGCCGCGGGCAACTCCACCGCGCTGGTGGGCAGTTACGAGCAGGTCGCCGAGTCGCTGCTGGACTACGTGGGCCTGGGCGTGTCGACCCTCCTGATCCGCGGCTTCAGCCCGCTGGAGGACGCCCGCGACTACGGCTCCCTGGTGCGGCTGGTCCGCGAGCAGACCGACGGCGCCGCGCTGACCGGAGCGGCTGCCGTATGACCGCCGGGACCGGGAGCGCGCCCTCGGTGGGGAGGAGGGCCGGGGCGGTCACCCCGACGACCTCCCACTGGGGGGCGTTCGGGGTACGGCGGAACGCGGACGGCACGGTCACCGCCGTCCCGCACCCCGCCGACCCCTCGCCGTCACCGCTGCTGCGCGGTGTGCCGGGCTCGCTCCGGCACGCCACCCGGATCCGGCGGCCCGCCGCCCGGCGCGGCTGGCTGGAGCACGGCCCCGGTCCCACCTCCGGGCGCGGCGACGAGCCCTTCGTGGAACTCGGCTGGGACGAGGCGCTTGACCTGGCCGCCGCCGAACTGGCTCGGGTCCGCGACGAGTTCGGCAACACGGCGGTGTTCGGCGGCTCGTACGGCTGGGCGAGCGCGGGGCGCTTCCACCACGCGCAGAGCCAACTCCACCGGTTCCTGGCGCAGTTCGGCGGCTACACGGGCACGCGCAACTCGTACAGCCTGGGCACCTCGCTGGTGCTGCTGCCCTATCTGGTCGGCGACGCGGAGTCGGTGCTGCGGTCCTCGTCCACCTGGCCGACGATCACCGGGCACACCGAACTGATCATCGCCTTCGGCGGAATCCCCGCGAAGAACGTGCATGTCACCCCCGGCGGGGTGACCCGGCACGGCACGCCCGGCCATCTGTCGGCGCTGGCCGCGGCCGGTGCCCGGGTCGCGCTGGTCAGCCCGCTGCGCGACGACCTGCCGGACGGCCTGGACGCCGACTGGTACCCGATCCGCCCGGCGACCGACACCGCGCTGATGCTGGCGCTCGCCCACACCCTGGTCGACGAGGGCCTGTACGACCGGGAGTTCGTCGACCGGTACTGCGCCGGGGCCGACACCTTCCTGCGCTATCTGCGCGGCGCCGACGACGGCACGGTGAAGGACGCGCGGTGGGCCGCGGCGCTCACCGGCATCCCGGCCGACCGAATCCGCGACCTGGCCCGCAGCGCCGCGCGGCAGCGCACCCTGGTCACCGTCACCTGGTCGTTGCAGCGCATCCAGCACGGCGAGCAGCCGGTGTGGGCGGCGCTCGCGCTGGCCGCGCTGCTCGGCCAGATCGGACTGCCGGGCGGCGGATTCGGCCACGGCTACGGCTCGATGGGCGACGTGGGCGACACCGGTCCGCAGGTCCGGCTGCCGTATCTGCCCCAAGGGCCCAATCCCGTCGCGGAGTTCATCCCCTGCGCCCGGATCGCGGACCTGCTGCTGCGTCCCGGCGAGGAGTACGACTACGACGGCACGCGCCGCCGCTACCCGGACATCAGGCTGGTGCACTGGGCCGGCGGCAACCCCTTCCACCACCATCAGGACCTGGGCAGGCTGCGGCGCGCCTTCGGGCGGCCGGACACCGTGCTGGTGCACGAGACGCACTGGACGGCGACCGCCCGCCACGCCGACCTGGTGTTCCCCGCCACCACGTCCCTGGAGCGCGAGGACATCGGCGGCGGGCGGCGCGACACCCATCTGATCGCCATGCACCGCGCGGTCGAGCCGGTCGGCGAGGCCCGCGACGACCACGCGATCCTGGCCGGTCTGGCCGAACGCCTCGGATTCGGCGAGCGGTTCACCGAGGGACGGGACCCGGCGGGATGGCTGGAGCACCTGTACACCCGGTGGGCCGAGGAGTTGGCGGCGACCGGGGGCGGCGAGCCGCCCGCCTTCGCGGACTTCTGGTCGGCGGGCGAGTGGGAACTGCCGCCGCAGCCCGCCGAGCGCACGCTCTTCGCCGACTTCAGGGCCGACCCGCTGGGCGCGCCCCTGGCCACCCCCAGCGGCCGGATCGAGCTGACCAGCGCGACGGTGGCCGCCCTCGGGCTGCCCGACTGCCCCGGCCACCCGGCCTGGCTCGAACCCGACGAGTGGCCGGGCGCCCCGGCCGCGGACCGGCTGCCGCTGCTGCTGATCGCGAACCAGCCCGCCAACCGGCTGCACAGTCAGCTCGACACCGGGGCCGCGAGCCTGGACGCCAAGGTCGCCGGGCGCGAGGCGCTGCGGATCCATCCGGCGGACGCGGCGGCCCGTTCGGTCCGCGACGGCGATCTGGTGCGGATCTTCAACGACCGGGGCGCCTGCCTGGCGGGCGCGGTGCTCACCGACCGGGTACGGCCCGGTGTCGTACGGCTGCCGACCGGCGCGTGGTTCGACCCGGTGCCCGGTCACGAGCCGCCGCTGTGCGCGCACGGCAATCCGAACGTGCTGACCGCCGACATCCCCAGCTCCCGGCTCTCCCAGGGCTGCACCGGCCAACACGCTCTGGTCGAGGTCGAGTTGTGGGCCGGAGGGCCGCCGCCCGAGGTGACCGTCCGCCGGCCGCCCGCCTTCGCCGACGATCCCCGCGCGGGCCGTACGGCGCACGCGACACCCTCGACGGCCGCCGCGGGACCGGCCACCGCTGACACGTACGCGCCCGGCCCGTACGGCCGCCTCGGACCACCCGAGCCCGGCGACCCCCACTTCGAACGGCCCCACCACAGGAAGGCCACACCGTGACCACCGACCTCGCGTCCTCGTCCGGCACCGGCTCCGCCGCGCCCGCGGACGCCGCCGCCACCGGCCTGCCCGCACCCGACTACGACCGGCTGCCCGAGGTCGCGGCGGCGCTGGCCGCGCGGGCCGGTGAGCACGACCGGGACGCGAGCTTCCCGCACGAGGGCGTGGCCGCCGTGCACGCCGCCGGACTGCTCACCGCGACCGTCGACCGCGGCCACGGCGGCGCGGGGGCCGGTCTCGCCGACACCGTACGCATCCTGCGGGCGCTCGGCGGCGGCGATCCGGCGGTCGCGCTGGTCACGTCGATGACGCTGTTCGCGCACGCGGCGCAGGCCCGCGCCCCGCACTGGCCGCAGGACACCTACGGCGAGCTGCTGGCCGAGTCGGCGCGACGCCCGGCGCTGGTGAACGCCCTGCGGGTGGAGCCCGATCTGGGCAGTCCGGTACGCGGCGGGCTTCCGGCGGCCACCGCGCGGCGGCGCGAGGACCACTGGGAGCTGACCGGGCACAAGATCTTCTCGACCGGCGCGGTGGCGCTGCGCTGGATGATGGTGTGGGCGCGCACCGACGAGGAGCCGGTGCGGACCGGTTCGTTCCTGGTGCGCACCGACTCGCCGGGCATCGAAGTGCGGCCCACCTGGAACCACTTGGGGCTGCGCGCCAGCCGCAGCGACGACGTGCTGTTCGACTCGGTCCGTGTGCCGCTCGGCCGCACCGCCGGGCTCGCGGAGCCCGGCCAGGACGGCGGCCGGGACGTCGTCGGCGGTGCCTGGAACTCGCTGGGCCTGACCGCGCTCTACCTCGGCGTGGCGCGCGCCGCCCAGCGGTGGCTGACCGGTTTCCTGCACGAGCGCGTGCCCAGCGCGCTCGGTGCTCCACTGGCCACGCTGCCGCGCTTCCAGAGCGCGGTCGGCGAGATCGAGGTCCAACTGGCCGGTGCGGAAAGGCTGGTGGCGGCGCTGGCCGAGGCCGTCGACAGCGGCGATCCGCTCGCCGCCGCGGAGGCGGGCGGCGCGAAGGTGCTCGGCACCCGGGCCGCGATCGGTTCGGTCGAGCAGGCCGTCGCGCTGATCGGCAACAACGGCCTGACCAACGACAACCCGCTGCAACGGCATCTGCGGGACGTGCTGTGCTCCCGCGTCCACACCCCGCAGGACGACTCGGTGCTGCTCGGCACCGGGCGCGCCGCCCTCGATCTCGGCGGGTCCGCCCGCTGACCCCCTTTTCGCTTTCTCTCCCGCTCCCTCTCACGAAAGGCCCCAGCAGCCATGCCTGTTGAGTTCATCGGCATGATCGGCACCCGCGACGTCTCCGAGGTCCGTCCTCCGTCCGGGCCGGTCGTCGACCCCGACTACACGCGGCGGTTCGCCCTCGCCCACGAGGAGGCGGGCTTCGACCGCGTCCTGATCGGCTACGGCTCCGGCAGCCCCGACGGTACGCAGGTCGCCGCCCATGTCGCCGCGCACACCGAGCGGTTGGGCCTGCTGGTGGCGCACCGCCCCGGCTTCGTCGCCCCGACCCTTGCGGCCAGGACCTTCGCCACCCTCGACCAGTTCTCCGGCGGGCGCACCGCGGTGCACATCATCACCGGCGGGCACGACGCCGAGCAGCGCAGGGACGGCGACCACCTCGGCAAGGACGACCGCTACGCGCGGACCGACGAATACCTCGACATCCTCAAGTCCGCCTGGACCAGCACAGAACCGGTCAGCCACGAGGGCCGCTTCTACCACTACGAGGACTACCTCTCCGAGGTGCGCCCGGTCACCGAGCCCCGCATCCCGCTGTACTTCGGCGGCTCGTCCGAGGCGGCCTACCGGGTCGGCGGCAAGCACGCCGACGTCTTCGCGCTGTGGGGCGAACCGCTGGCGGAGACGGCGGAGCAGATCGCGTCCGTGCGGGCCGCGGCCGCGGCGGCGGGCCGCACCGAGCCGCCGCGGATCAGCGTCTCCTTCCGGCCGATCCTCGGCCGTACCGAGGAGGAGGCGTGGGACCGCGCGCACCGCATCCTGGACACCATCAACTCCCGCGGCGCGGCAGGGTCGTTCGTCGGCAGCCGCCGCACAACCCTGCCGGTCGGCCCGGACGCCCAGCCGCAGAACACCGGCTCGCAGCGGCTGCTCGCCGCCGCGGCCAAGGGTGAGCTGCACGACCGCGCGCTGTGGACCCCCACCGCCAAGGCGACCGGGGCGGCGGGCAATTCGACCGCCCTGGTCGGCACGCCGGAGACCGTCGCCCAGGCGCTGCTGGACTACGTGGACATCGGCGTCACCACGCTGCTGATCCGCGGCTACGACCCGCTGGACGACGTGATCGACTACGGCCGTGACCTGCTGCCGCTGGTCCGGGCCGAGGTGGCCCGGCGCGACGCGGACGCGACGGGCGTGTCCGGCTCCGCTCCCGCGGTCGCCGCCGTGAGCGGTGCCCGATGAGCGCCCCGGTCGGCCTCGCCGAGGCCACCGGCGACCCGGTGCACCCGCGAGTCCCGAGCCCGGCGGAGGAGGCCGCGCCGGTCGCGGACTGGTACCCGGCCGCGGGCCTGGCGCACCGCGGCACCGTCGTCCTGCTCCCCGGGCGCGGTGAACACCCGGGCGTGTACGAGCGGTTCGGCCGGCGGCTGGCGGCCGACGCGTATGTCGTCCACGTACTCGACGTGCCCGAGGACGGCGATCCCGAGCCGGTCGCGGGCGCCGTCGAAGCGATCGCGGCGGGCGCGGCCAGGCCGCTGGTGCTGGCCGGTTCCGACAGCGGGGCCCTGCACGCGCTGGCAGCCGCGGGGCGTACGGGCGTCGCACCGGACGCGCTGCTGCTCGCCGGGGCGCCGGAACCGGGCGCGGCGGCCGGGTGGGACGACGAGCTGGCCGTACGCACGGCGTGCCCGACGCACCGGGGGCGACTGGACGCCGACCCGCTGTTCGTCGCCGGCGCCCTCGCCGCCCCCGTCCCCGGCGCACTGGCCGAGGCCGCCGACGCGGCGCTCACAGCCGGGCTCCCGTTCCCGGCCCTCGTGCTGCACGGCGCGGCCGACCCGGTCTCCGCGCCGTCCGTCGCCCACTCCCTGGCCGCGCGGCTGCCCGCGGCGACCCTGACCACGGTGACGGACGGCAGGCACGACGTGCTCAACGACATCCAGCACCGCAGTGTCGCCGCCCTCGTCGTCCAGTGGCTGGAGCGGCTGCGTATCGCTCCCTCGCTCCCGCCGATCCTCACGGTGACCCCGGTCGCCGCGCCCTGACGCCCCGCCATGTGCCCGGCCCCGTAAGGGGTCCGGCCACTCCCCTGGCATCCGACCCGGAAGGACCGCCCGTCATGACCGCGACCCCGTCGCTCGCCGCTGCCACCAACTCACCCGTGGATCACACCCGTTCCGCCGCCGGAGCGGTACGTCCGGCCGATCTGCTGCGGCGTACGCTGCGGCGGCAGGCGACGGCGGTGACCGTCGTGACCGTGCCGGGTCCCGCGGGATTCACCGCGACGTCCTTCACCTCGGCGTCCCTCGAACCGGCCCTGGTGTCCTTCTACTTGTCCACCACGGCGTCCACGGCGGGCGCCGTCAGGTCGGCCGACCGTTTCGCGGTGCATCTGCTCGGGTCCGACCAGGAGGACCTGGCGCGGGGCTTCGCGCGCAGTGGCGTGGACCGGTTCGCCGGGGTGGACTGGACACCGGACACGGGCGGGCTGCCGCTGCTGTCCGGGGTGCCGGCCTGGCTGACCGCCCGTACCGTGCACGTCCACGATGTCGGCGACCACTTCCTCGTGGTCGGCCATGTGGAGGACGCGGGCGGTCCCGGCGCGGACTCGCCGCTGGTCCACCACGACGGGGCGTTCGGCACCTTCCACACCGACCGGCCCCGCGCGTAACCGCGACGGGCGTCGCGGGGGGCGGTCCCGGCGTCAGGCCGCCTTCCGCGCCTCGATGAGGAAGCGGGTCACCGTGGCCGTGAACGACCCCTCGGACGTGATGTGTTCGTGCAGGGCGCGCAGGGTGTCGCGGTGCTCGGCGACCGTGAATCCGGGGACCATCCAGATGACCTTGCGCAGGTAGTAGACGACCGCGCCGATGTCGTGGAATTCCATTCGCAGCGACTCGGCGCGCAGGTCGACCACCTCGAGTCCGGCCGCGGCGGCGCCCGCACGCGCCAGGTCGGGGTGGCGCGCGCCGCGCACCGCGTCGGGCTGCTCTCCGAGGAAGAACTCCACGAGCTCGAACGCGCTGGCCGGGCCGACCTGCTGGGAGAAGTACGTGCCGCCGGGGCGCAGGACGCGCGCGATCTCGTCCCACCACACCGTCACGGGGTGGCGGCTGGTCACCAGGTCGAACGCCTCGTCGGCGAAGGGCAGCGGGGGCTCGTCCGTGTCCGCGACGACGACCGCGCCGCGCGGGTGCAGCAGCGCGGTCGCCTTGGCCACATTCGGCGGCCACGACTCGGTCGCGGCCATCAGCGGCGGCAGCGCGGGCACCCCGGCGAGCACTTCGCCGCCGCCGGTCTGGATGTCGAGCGCGGCCGACGCCCGGCCGAGACGCTCGCCCATCCGCCGCTGATACCCCCACGACGGCCGCTGCTCGGTGGCCCGCCCGCCCAGCCAGGAGAAGTCCCACCCGTCGACCGACACCGAGTCGGCCTCCGCCACCAGCGCGTCGAAGTCACGTTCCATCCCGGCATCATCGCCGCAGGCCGCCCGCCGGACCACTCGATTAACCCGTGCCTCGATCGCCTCGAACCTCGACCAGCCCGGGCTCGGGCCGCGAACACACCCGGGCCGCGACCACCTCAGGCTTCGACCACCTCGGACCTCAATCACACCCGGGCCTCGATCAACCGGCGCCTGGGCCACGGGCCGTACCTGAGTAGCCGGCCAGCAAGGGGGGCCGTCCCGCGCCGGAGGCGGCCCCTGCCGCTCAGCGCACCGGCACCCCGCCGTAGCCCTGGACGATCGGCCGCCAGGTCGGCTGGAACTGGGGAAGGGTCGAGCCGACCGCCCACGCGGTGGGTGTGCCGGGCAGCGGGTGCGGCACGGCGGCCACGCCGAAGAGCGAGGCACCCTGGCCCGCCGCGTCGGTCGCCGCGGGCTCGGCGTGCCAGGCCGCGCCGTCCCAGCGCATGGTGAACGCCGGTGTGGCCACGCCCTGTTGCTCGCCGACGGCGATCAGGCCGTGCTCGCCGTACGCGGTGACGCCGTGCAGGTCCGCGTGGACGGCGGGCGCCGCGACCTCCGTCCACGTACGCCCGTCCCAGTGCAGGGTCAGCGGGGAGTTCGTGCCGTCCGGCGTGCTGCTCCCGCCGACCGCCCACACGTCGTCGGGGCCGAGCACGGCGACGCTCTCCAGCGACTCGCCGCGGCCGGCGGTGTGCGGCGTCGGCACGATCCGCCAGGCCGCGCCGTCCCAGCGCTCGACGAGCGGGCGGCCCTCGCCCCGCGCGTCGTAGACGACGCCGACGGCCCAGACACGACCGTCGCCGTCGGCCGCCGCACCCGACAGCAGCGCGTCGCCGCCAGGCTCCGGGGTGGCGACCGACGACCAGGCGCGCCCGTTCCAGTGGTACGCCAGCGGGCGCGGCGCGCCGATCCGGTCCTGCGCGGTGACGCCGACCGTCCAGAGGTCGTCCGGGCCGGTGCCCGCGAGCGCCGACGGGTACGCCGACCGGTCGGCGGCCTCCGCGGGCAGCGGGACCTCCTGCCAGCGGCGGCCGTCGAAGTGCTCGGCCAGCGAGCGGTCCTGGAACGCCGCGGCGTCGTTCCAGGAGCCGACAGCCCAGACGTCACGGGCGGACAGCGGCAGTACGGCGTCGAGCTTGCCGTTCGCCGCCGCGCCGACGGACGGCCGGTGGGCGAGCGGGCCGGTGGCGTTCCACCGGGCGCCGTCGAACCGCTCGGCGACGGGGACGTTCACGCCCGACGGGTCCTCGCGGTAGCCGACCGACCACGCGTCGAGCGAGTCGCGGGCCGCCACGGCGCGCAGTTCCTCGTCCCGCTCGGGCCCGGCCGCGCGGCGGCTGCGCCACACCGGCAGGTCGGGGCCGCCGGGCGCGGGCGCGGCAGCGGAAGCGTCCGGCACCGGGGCGAAGGCCGAGTCCCGTACCCCGTCGCCGGGCGCCGCCGTCGCCGTCGCCGCGCCCGCTCCCGTTCCGGCGAGCGCCGCCGCAGCCGTGAGGGCCGCCGCGGCGAACACTCCGCCGCGCGCCCGCCTCGGGCCGAGGCCCCGCGTCAGTCGCCGTCCCCGTCGTGTCCGCATCCCGCTGCCGCCTCCGTCGTCGTGTCGCGCGCCGTCCGGGCGTCCGAACGGCCCGGTTCCGGCTTCGACACTGCCCTACGCGGCGGCGCGGGTGCGGCTGCCCACGCCGGGCGTTACGGTGACGCACCGTCAGCGGAGCAGGACGGCGGCGGCCCCGGACAGTGCGTCAGAACTGCACGTCGGCGCAGGAGTAGAAGGCGTTCGCGGTGTCTGCGATGGTCCAGACGCCGACGATGAGCTGCTTGCCGCTCAGCCCGCTGGGGATCGTGCCCTGGTGGACGACGGTGGCGGGCGGCTGAGAGCCGTTGTAGGGGATCTTCAGGAAGGGCGTGGTGTTGAGCATCGCCCGGATGAGCGGCTTCTTCGGGTCGTACCCGGCCTTGGTCAGGTAGTACGAGAAGTCGGTCGTCGAGTGCCGGGCGGTCAACTTCCAGGTGAAGGTGTAGCTCTGACCGCCCGTCACGTGTGTGGCGGGCCAGCCGCCGTTGCGCGGGTCGTCGAGCTGGGCGAAGCGGCTGTTGGCGCCGCTGCAGATCTTGCCGTCGGCGGGACCGCCGGCCGGGAAGCCCTTGGGGCCCTCAACGCTCTGCGGCTCGTACTGGATGTCGCCGCAGTTCGTGACGGTCCCGGCGGCGCACAGCGCCTGGCGGCTGGGCGGGGTGCTGATGTAGCCGTGACTGCTGGCGCTTCCGGTGGCGAGCACGAACGAACCGGCGACGCCGAGCCCGATCACGGCCGCACTGATCTTCTTGCGCATGGCGTACTCCTTGAGAACGTGGGGGAGTTCCGCGGATGTCTACGGTCGTACGCGGCCCGGACCTGCCCGTGCGGCACAAGACCACACCGATCCAGGTCTAGACCAAGTCGCACCCTAGTCCCAGGATTTAGTCATGTCCACACCAAGAATCAGCCGTGCGGCGGCGCAATGTGTCCGCTACGCACGGCGGCCCGGCGAGCGGGTCTCCCCGCTCGCCGGGCCGCCGCGAGGCGTGACCGGACGGTGCGTCAGGTCGCCGTGCAGGTCAGCACGGGAACGGCGTTCCCGCCGCTGTACGTGCCCTGGAAGCCGAAGTGGGTCTCGGCGGACGGCGCGAGGGCGCCGTTGTAGGCGAGACTCGCCGCGGTCACCGCCGCGCCCGACTGGGCGACGGTGGCGTTCCAGGAGTTGGTGACGCGCTGGCTGCCGGGGTAGGTCCACGACACCGTCCACGAACGCGTCGCCGACGTACCGCTGTTGGCCACCGTCACATCGGCGGTGAAGCCGCTCCCCCAGTCGTTGCTCACCGTGTAGCTGGCGGAACAGCCGCTGCCGCCACCGCCGTTGGACCCGCTGGAGGTGGTCGCGGTGACCGGCGCCGAGGCGGCGGAGGTGTTGCCCGCCGCGTCGCGGGCCTTGACGGTGTACGTGTACGCCGTCGCGGCGGTCAGCCCCGAGTCGGTGTACGACCGGCCGGCGGTCGTCCCCACCAACGCGCCGCCGCGGTAGACGTCGTACGCCGTCACCCCGACGTTGTCGGTCGCCGCCGACCAGCCCAGGGAGACCGAGGTCGCCGTGGTCCCGGTGACGCCGAGGCCGCCGGGCGCGGTCGGCGCCTGGGTGTCGGAGCCGGTGCCGCCGGAGCCCGCCGCGCTCGCGCTGAAGGAGAAGCCGGTGGTGGCCAGACCCTGGCCGCCCTGCCAGACCTCGAAACCGGCCTCGGCGTCGATGAGGTAGTGCGCCGGGTCGACCGAACCGCGGCCGACCGCGTCGTCGATCAGCGCCTTGACGTCGAGGTTCGAGACCGAGGTCCCGCCGCCCTGCAACACGTAGGAGATGATCTTCCACGAGGTCTGACGGCCGGTCCACACGTCCCAGTTGTGACCCGCGGCGGCCGACGTGCCGCTCTTCCCGCCGAACGGCTGCACCCCGCCACGGCTGTTGAGCCAGATCATGATCTCGGTGCCGTCAGGCTGACCGGCCGTGGTCGGCGTCGAGTTGATCCACAGGTCGTACGCGACGTCGTAGGCGCCGGACGCCGGTTGCACCGTGCTCCACGAGGAGACCGCGCTGCCCAGCTTGCTGATCTGGATCGGCATACCGCTGTTCGGCGTGCAGTCGCCCCAGTGGCAGCCCTTGAAGAGCGAGGGATACGTGGCGGGCGCGCCGTTCGTCGGCAGGTTGAAGTCGGCCGTCGCCAGCGACCAAGCGGTGCCGCTGGAGTACGTGACGCACTGCTGCGCGGTGGAGTTCCACTCGTTGGCCTGGAGCGTGTACTCGCCACCGGCCACCGGGAGGGTGCCCTGCGGCGCGCAGGTCGAGACGGGGTCGGCGTGCGCGGTCGTCGAGGTGGTCAGCGGCAGCAGCAGCGCCGCGACGGCGGCGAGCACCGCGACCGCCGGGCGCAACCGGCTGAGCCGCCGGAGCGGATGGGGCCGGTTCCGACGGGGCGGACGGGGCGGACGGGGCAGCCGGGGCCGTGCGAGCGGCCCGGAGCGAGGACGGGCGGGATGACGTGTCACTGGTAAGTCCCTTCACCAGTTCGTGGGGGGATGGGTGACGGCTCGGCAGCGCAGGGCACGATGGGAGCGCTCCCATGCCACCGCGTTCATGAAGCCAGGCCCCTCCCCCGGCGTCAAGGGGCTCCGCATGGCAGAGGGTCCCCGCCGTCCGCGTACCGCGAGACCACACCGTGCGCGCACAGCGAAAGGCCCCGCTCACGCGACGTCGGCGGGGCGGGGCGGTTCGGGGTCGGTCAGTCCGCGGCTCCGGCCGGGACGGGAGCGCCGCCGAGGTAGCAGCGGATCGCCGTGCCGTCGGGGGCGGCGTGGACGCGGACGAGGTCCGCGATGTGATTGACCATCAGCAGACCGCGACCGCCCGGGCGGCCGTTCGGAGGCAGGCGGCGGCCCGCCATCGGGTCGCTGAGCCTGCCGCCGTCGCGGACCTCGCAGACCACCTGGTCGTTCTCGGTCCACAGCCGGATCGTGCCGGAACCGCCGCCGTGCAGAACGCTGTTGGTGATGAGTTCGGAGACCGCGAGGGCCAGGTCGTCCAGCCGGGTGCCGGTCAGGCCGAAGCCGCCCGCCAGCCGGACGGCGAAGCGCCGCGCGTCGCGCAGGCGTTGGTCGTCGAAGGCGAAGGACGCGGCGTCCCGCGGCTCGGGCAGCGGGGTGTTGCCGGAGGCGACGGCGTGGTCCGGCGCGTAGCGGTCGCTGGGCCGCTCACGGCCCGCCTCGATCACCACCGGATGGGTGGCGTGCGCGTCGTCCAGGACGTCGGGGGCGAGCCCGGCCGCGTCGTACGGACACAGGATCGTCACCTGCCGCCCGGCGAAGGCGGTGTTGATCAGCGCCTCGTGCTGGACGCAGGCCGGGTACTCCAGCGCGGTGCGCCCCGGCCAGATCGGCTCGCCGATGATCCGGACCGGACCCGGCGGCTGCGCGTCGCAGAAGGCGCGGAGCACGGCCGGAATGATGCGCCCGGGGTTGCG
This sequence comes from Streptomyces sp. NPDC008079, assembly GCF_042957385.1. Taxonomy (NCBI): domain Bacteria; kingdom Bacillati; phylum Actinomycetota; class Actinomycetes; order Kitasatosporales; family Streptomycetaceae; genus Streptomyces; species Streptomyces sp. NPDC008079. The sequence continues at coordinate 7,251 of NZ_JBIBIC010000029.1, read as the reverse complement.
CCCGACCGTGGTCATGTCGATGAAGCGCACGGCGCCCGCGTCGGACCCGAGGGCGGTACGCAGCAGGCCGAGTCCGACGGGCGGGGCCGCGACGGCGACCGGTTCGCCCGCGGCGAGGCCGTCCCGTACGAAGGGGACGGTGCCCTCCAGATACTCGCGCGCGCCGCGGTAGAACAGAGCGGGATGGGAGAAGTTCCGGGCAGGACTGATCACGGCGCCACCGTTCGCGACATCGCACGGCAGCGTCCCGGTGGCGTTTCCCACGCCTCTCGCGTCGGCCTCGGCGCCCCCTGACGCCGGCCGACCGCGATGTCCACCCTGAATGCCCCCTTCGGACACCTGCGGTTTTTTCGGACACCCCTTGACAGCGGTTTCGGACAACAGTGCTGTCACCGCCAGTATGCTCCTCGCCCGACGATCATCAACGCCGGGAGCCGCCTGGCCGCCGTACGCGCCCGCAGCGGGGGCCGCTCCCCCGGAGAACCGACCGGTCCCGCACCGCTCCGCGCCGGTCCCGCACCAACTCCGCACCGGTCCTACGCCACTCCGCGTGGCCGGAACTGGACGCTGATCCGCCCGCCCACCGCTCCCCGCGTCTTCGGCACCGCGTGATCCCAGGTCCGCTGGCAGGAGCCGCCCATCACGATCAGGTCGCCGTGGCCCAGCGGCTGCCGGACGGTGCTCCCGGCGCCCCCGCCGCCGCGCGGCCTGAGCAGCAGCGGGCGCGGCTCCCCCAGGGACACGATGGCGACCATCGTGTCGTGGGTGCCGCCGCGCCCGAAGCGGTCGCCGTGCCAGGCCACGCTGTCCCGGCCGTCGCGGTAGAAGCACAGTCCGGCGCTGACGAAGGGCTCGCCCAGTTCGGCCGCGTAGTGCGCGCTGAGCCGCGCGCGGGCGTCGGTGAGCACGTCGGCGGGCAGCGGGTCGCCCTCGCGGTAGTGGGCGAGGAGGCGGGGCACGGCCACCACGTTGTCGTACATCCGGCGCCGCTCCTCGCGCCAGGGGACCTCCGCGGCCAGGTCCGCGTAGAGGTCGTCGGCGCCGCTCAGCCATCCGGGGAGCGTGTCGATCCAGGCGCCCTGTCCGAGGTGGGTGCGGCGGGCTCCCTCCAGGTCACCGAGGCCCGGAGCGCCGCCGCCGAAGATGGACGCTTGCTGAGGGGACGGGTGGCTCATGCGCCGAGCCTACCTCGACTGTCGTACACCTGTTCTATTGTGTGCCGTGTGTCGAACGTGTGCCGAACGCGTGTGCCGGATGTCTGCCGGGCACACGTCGGGCATGCGTCGGGCATACGTCCGGCACACGCCGGGCGTTCCCGCCCGGTTCGCCGCAGGATGGAGAACATGCTGTTCGCCGAGGTCGCCCGTGTCTCGTACGAGGTCGCGCACACATCAGCGCGGACCCGCAAGACGGCGCTGCTGGCCGAGTTCTTCCGGGCCATGGAGCCCGAGGACGTGCCGGTCGCCATCGCGTATCTGGCCGGACGCCTGCCGCAGGGGCGGCTCGGTGTCGGCTGGGCGGCGCTGCGGGACCGCGCCGAGCCCGCCGCGGAGCCGACGCTGACCGTACGGGCGGTGGACGAGGCGCTGACGGCCGTCGGCGCGGTCGCGGGCGCCGGGTCGCAGGGCCGGCGGCGGGACCTGCTCCAGGGCCTGCTGGGCGCGGCGACCGAGCGGGAGCAGGAGTTCCTGGTCGGGCTGCTCACCGGCGAGGTCAGGCAGGGCGCGCTGGACGCCGCGGCGGCGGAGGGCCTGGCCGCCGCGACCGGCGCGCCGCCCGCCGACGTACGCCGCGCGGTGATGCTCGCGGGCGCCCTCGAACCGGTCGCGCGGGCCCTGCTGGCGCGGGGCCCCGACGCGCTCACCGAATTCGCCCTCGCGGTCGGCCGGCCGCTGCTGCCGATGCTGGCGTCCTCCGCCAAATCGGTCGCCGAGGCGGTCGCCAAGGCGGGGCCCTGCGCGATCGAGGAGAAGATCGACGGCATCCGTGTCCAGGTGCACCGCGACGGCGAGTCGGTCCGGATCTTCACCCGCACGCTGGACGACATCACCGAGCGCCTGCCGGAGGTCGTCGCGGCCGTCCGCGCGCTGGGCGCGGACCGTTTGGTCCTGGACGGCGAGGTGCTGGCGCTCGGCCCGGACGGGCGGCCCCGGCCATTCCAGGAGACCGCGGGCCGTGTCGGCTCCCGCGTCGACGTGTCGGCGGCGGCCCGCGCCCTGCCGCTGACGGCGGTCTTCTTCGACGTGCTCGCCGTCGGCGACCGGGACGCCACCGAGGACCTGCTCGACCGCGGCTACGACGAGCGGCACGCGGTGCTGGCCGGGCTCCTCCCCGAGGAGCTGCGGGTCCGGCGGACCGTCGTGTCGGACGCGGCGGACGAGGCGGAGCTGCGGGCCGCCGAGGACTTCTGGCGGGCCACGCTGGACCGCGGGCACGAGGGCGTGATGGTCAAGGCCGCCGACAGCGGCTACGCGGCCGGTCGGCGCGGCGCGTCCTGGATCAAGGTCAAGCCGGTGCACACCCTCGACCTGGTGGTGCTGGCCGTCGAGTGGGGCCACGGCCGCCGCACGGGAAAGCTCTCCAACCTCCACCTGGGCGCGCGCGACGGCGACGGCTTCGCCATGCTCGGCAAGACCTTCAAGGGCCTGACGGACGCGCTGCTCGACTGGCAGACCGAGCGGCTGCTCGCCCTGGCGGTCGGCCCCACCGACGGATACGTGGTCACCGTGCGCCCCGAACTGGTCGTCGAGATCGCCTACGACGGCCTCCAGACCTCGACCCGCTACCCGGCGGGCGTCACCCTGCGCTTCGCCCGCGTCGTGCGCTACCGCGAGGACAAGACGGCGGCCGAGGCCGACACGCTGGAGGCGGTACGGGCGGCGCACGGCGGGACGTGACGCGGACGGACGGCGTACGGCCGGACATGCCGCGGACCGCCGGGCGGCGCGCCCTCCCGGTCAGGCGGCGCCCCGTCCCGGGCAGTCGGTCACGCGGTCAGGCGGTCACGCGGTCACGCGGTCACGCGGTCACGCGGCGCCGTGGTTCTCCAGCCGGAAGCGCGCCTCCTGCTCCTGGTCGCCCGCCGCGGTGCCGACCACCCGGACGGTGAACGCCTCGGCCAGGCTCTCCCGCAGCCGGTCCACCGCGCGGTAGCCGCCCTGGGCCGTGACCGTCAGCGACTCGCCGAGCCGCGCGGGTCCCGGCACCCCGAGGGTGCGGGACACGTCGAAGGTGGCACTCCAGACCATCGGCCGCCCGTCCGCCGAGTCCTGCGGGATGTCGTCGGGCTCGCGGTCCGAGGCGAAGCTGGTGTTCAGAGCGTCGAGAACGGTCTGCGCGTCCTCCTTCGCGCAACCGTCGAAGGTGACCGCTACCTGGGCTGACTCGTCTTGCGCCGTACTCACGGGGATTCCTTTCGGAGGAGGATGGTGGCGCGCGCACCCGATTTGCGCCACGGTCAGCACTTTTCCGCTGCGGGGCGGGCAAAACCCACGACTCCCGCGAATGGCGGCGTCCGCCACAATCAGAGGATGCCCCGACGTCAGAACCGCCGCCCGGCGGCCACCCGGCTCTCCCCTACGGCTCCCTGCCCGTGCGGACGGCCCGCCGCGTACGACGACTGCTGCGGCGCCCTCCACCAGGGACGGTCCGCCGCCACGACCGCGGAGCAGCTCATGCGGTCGCGGTACGCCGCCTTCGCCGTACGCGACGCCGCCTATCTGCTGCGTACGTGGCACTCCGGCACCCGGCCGCCGGGCCTGCGCTTCGACGGGGACGTGCGGTGGACCGGCCTCGACATCCTCGGTTCGACCGGCGGCACCGCCTTCCACACCGAGGGCACCGTCGAATTCCGCGCCCGCTTCCTGGCCGACGGCCAACCGGGTGACCAGTACGAGAACAGCCGCTTCGGCCGCGAGGACGGTGCGTGGGTGTACGTCGACGCGCTGCCCGAGCGCAGCGGATGACGGCCCTCGACCCGGCCGTACGCGCGGCCCTGGCGCGCGACCTGCTGGACGCGCTGGCCGCGTACTGCCCCGGCTCCCGGACCCGGCTGCGCGGCTCGCTGGCCTCGGGCACCGCCGACGCCTACAGCGACATCGACCTCGAATGGACCGTGCCGGGCGACCGCTTCGCCCACTGCGTCGACACCGCCGCCGTGGCGTTGGGGCGCGTCCGGCCGCTGGCCTCGCTCCGCGTCGACCCGGAGTCGGCCGCCGCCATGGGCGAGCGGCTGCTCTTCGCCGCCTTCCGCGGTCTTCCGCTCTTCTGGCGCCTGGACCTGTCCGTCCGCGCGGAGCCGGCCGGGTCGGCCACCGTGCCCGCGGCGCCCGCCACCGCCTGGTCCCCGGCCGCCAGCGCCCTGGCCAACGCCGTCGCCACCGTCAAGATGCTGCGCCGCGGCCGTCCCGATGCCGCCCGCGGCCTGCTCACCCGCGGCCTCGCGCGCGTCGGCGCGCCCGACCACCTCACCGACGGCGCCCTCGCCGACGTCCTACGGCTGACGGCCGCCGCCGTCGCGTACGACCCGTCGCAGGCCGATCTGGCCGCCGCCGTGTCGGCGCTCGCCGAGGAGCGGCTACGCCCCTGAAGGCGGCTCCTAGGCCACCGGGCGGCGGGCGTCGTAGGCGACGAAGCCGCGCTGGAAGAGGCCGATCAGCGCGATCGCCGAGATGCACGCCAGGCCGCCGCCGACGACGGCGACGGTGGGCGTGAACAGGTCGGAGACGGAACCCGCGAGGAAGTCGCCGAGGCGGGGGCCGCCGACCACCACGACGAGGAAGACGCCCTGGAGGCGCCCGCGCATGTCGTCGGGGGCGGCGGATTGCAGCATGGTGTTGCGAAAGACCATCGAGACGGTGTCGGCGCAGCCCGCGAAGGCCAGGAAGAGCAGACCCAGCCAGAGGTTGCGGGTGAGGCCGAAGACGGCGACGGCCGCGCCCCAGGAGCCGACGGCGAGCAGCACGGCGAAGCCCTGGCGGTGGACCCGGCCGAGCCAGCCGGAGAAGACGCTGCCGAGGAGCGCGCCGACGGCGGGGGCCGCGGCGAGCAGGCCGACGGTGCGGGTGTCGCCGCCGAACCAGAGCCCGGCGACGGCGGGGAACAGCACGCGGGGCTGGGCGAGCACCATGGCGGCGAGGTCGGAGACGAAGGTGGTGCGCAGGTTGGGCCGGGCGGCGAGGTAGCGCAGGCCCTCGATGACCGACGGGCGGCGACGGGCCGCGCCGTCCCCTTCGCCGGGGAGCATCGCGGGCAGCCGCCACATCGCGTAGAGGGAGGCACTGAAGGCGGCGACGTCGACGGTGTACGCGGCCTGGTAGCCCCAGGCGCCGACGAGGACGGCGCCGAGCATGGGTCCTGCCATCTGGCCGACCCCGCCCGCGAGCGAGGCCAGCGCGTTGGCGGCGGGCAGCCGCTCGGGCGGCAGCAGGCGCGGGATCATCGAGGAGCGGGCGGGCGAGTTCATCGCGAAGCAGACCGCCTGGAGCGCGACGACGGCGTAGAGCAGTGCCACGGACCTGAGATGGCCGAAAGCCGCCGCGGCCAGCACGCCGGAGCAGACGGTGGAGCCGGCGGCCGTGATCAGGCCGAGCTTGCGCCGGTCGACCGCGTCGGCGACGGCGCCGCCGTACAGGCCGAAGACGATCAGCGGGACGAGCGAGAAGAGGCCGACCAGGCCGACGTAGAAGCTGGAGCCGGTGATCGCGTAGACCTGGAGCGAGACGGCCATCGCGGTCATCTGCGAGCCGATGTACGACACGGTGTTGCCGAACCACAGGCGGCGGAAGTCCGGGTGCTCGCGCAGCGGGCTCACATCGGCCAGCAGTCGGCGGCGGGGCTTGGCCGGCGGCGCGGACATCTCCGGCTTTCCGGATATTTCAGGCGCGCGTGACCCGGATGGCGCAGGCCCCTCGTCTCGGTCCTCTTCGCTGTTGAGCACGAGGAACCGTAGCAACCATGCGCCGCACGGCAGCGGCCAGGGCCGGTTTCGCACGCGCGCACGGCACTTCGCCACTGTGCGTAGCGCGCCGGAAACCGGCTGGTGACGGAGGACGGGCAGGCTTACGCTGTGCGGGACGAACCGGTCTCAGGGGATGTACCGAACCCCGGGGCCCGTCCCGGAACGAGTCGCCCACCTCGGCCGCGCTCCGGTCCTCCCCTTCGCCCCCGGGCGTGGGGGGCCCAAGGCGCCACCGCGTCCGTACCGCCCGAAGAGCCATCCCACCGGGCGCCGGGCGCGGTCGGACGGCCGCGTCGGGTGTCGCCGGTCCACGCGACGCAAAGGAGTGCGCGGTGTCACCTGATCAACTGAAGCGCAATGAGTCGGCCGAACGAGGCGGCGACGGTGCCTCGCTCCTGGCCGAGGAACGCCCCCTGGACACCTGGTCCCGGTGCGCGCCGATCCGCCTCGCCGGTTACGAGGACGATCTGACGGAGACCCACATCCTGCGCGGCATCGACTAGAAGGCCGCCCGGACGACACCGCGTCCGACAAGCAGTCAGCTGTCGACCTGTCACCGCGTCATGTCGTGGCGACAGGTCGACTCGTCGGTACGTCGGTACGTCGACACCCGGTGTTCGACAACCGGCCGCCCGACGCCCGCGCGAGCGGCATTCCCTCGGCACGGCGGCGAAGACGAGTCGAACATCACGTTCACCGGCCCCCGTTGTGGACATGAGTGTCATGTACCGTGAAGGGACTACTACTTCGCACCCCTCGACCCCTATCCGGGGCCTGCGCAAAGACGCGACGAAGAAGAGGGTGCGGCCCGGCAGGCAATTTTTTTCGCCGCTCTCACGCATGGAACAGCGTGGGCCGGGCAGGCGCGTCCCGACTTCGCCGACATCGAGGAGTACGACGATGCTGATGGCCCACCCGACCGTCCTTCGGAACCTGGTGGAACGCTACGAGACGCTGACCGCTGAGGTCGAGACGGCGAAGTCCGTCGACCCGCGCGTGCGGCAGCAGCTCCAGGACACGGCGTACACGCTGTGCGTGTCGACCGGCACCCGGGAGATCGCCCCGGCGCTGGCCGCCGCCCGCGTGCACATGGAGCGCCACCTGTTCATGGACGAGGACGACGAGACCGAGGACGCTTCGGCGGCCTGAAGCCAGACCCCACGACAGACGGTCACAGCGGCGGGGGGGGGGGGGGCGGGGGGGGGGGGCGGGGGGGGGGGGGGGGGGGGGCGCAAGCCACAAACCCACCCCCCAGACTGAAGGGAGTAAAATAGATAGCAGCAGCCAACCCT
>NZ_JBIBIC010000028.1:0-68495 GCF_042957385.1 Streptomyces sp. NPDC008079 | reverse complement strand
GTTACATTCCGAACCCGGAAGCTAAGCCTTTCAGCGCCGATGGTACTGCAGGGGGGACCCTGTGGGAGAGTAGGACACCGCCGAACAATCTTTATCAATGCCTTGGCCCCCGAGCTTCGACTCGGGGGCCAAGGCATTTTTGTTTTCCGTTACCCTCTGTTCACGTCGCTCCGAGACTCTGGGCCTCCCGATAGGCGGAGGTGTGGAGACGTGCAGCAGATGACGACTGCCGGACGACGGCACAGGATCGCTTCGGACGCGACGGCCGCCGCGCTGCGCACGTCGCTCGAGGAGCTGGGTATCGGGACAGGGGACGAGGTCATCGTCCCGTCGTTCGGACCGGGCGCGCCGGCCGACGCCGTCCGACTCGCGGGCGCCACACCGGTGTTCGCGGACATCGACCCCCGGACGTTCTGCCTGGCCCCCGAGGCCGTCGCCGCGGGCGTCACGGCGCGGACGGCCGCGATCGTACCCGTCCACGTGTTCGGGCACCCCGCGCCGATGGCGCGGCTCGACGACCTGGCGTCGCGCCGTGGTCTGGCGCTCGTGGAGCAGGGCACCGAGGGCGGTGTCGAGGAGGACGCGGGAGTGGTCGCCCGGCGGCGGGCGCACGCGCGGTTCCTGGACTCGGCGCTCAAGGGCGTGGTCGTGCCGTACACCGAGCCGGGGGCGCACCACCTCTACCGGCAGTACGCGGTACGGATTCCCGGCAACGGCCGGCCGGACCGGGACGCCTTCGCCGCGGCCCTGGCGGCACGGGGCGTGCGGGCGACCGTGAGCGTGCCCGTACCGGTGCACCGGATGCCCGCGCACCGGTCGGGGGCCGTGTTGCCGCAGACCGAACTGGTGGCCGCGGACAGCCTGTCGCTGCCGGTCCACCCCGGCATCACCCAGCGGGAGTTGACGCACATCGCGGACGCCTGCAACGCGCTCGGCGGGCTGCTGTGAACCGCCGCTGAACGACCCCTGAGCGTGCTTCGAGCACCCGCGTTCATGGGATAGGATCTTCCCATCGACGCGCCCCAATAGCTCAGTCGGTAGAGCGTCTCCATGGTAAGGAGAAGGTCTACGGTTCGATTCCGTATTGGGGCTCGGCACAGAAGGCCCTCACCGTCAGGTGGGGGCCTTCTTCATGCCGTCGCGCATCAGGACCCGCGCCGAGGACCGCGCGAAGAATCCCCGTGCGAAGAATCCCCGTGCGAAGAACCCGCGCTACTCGGACTTCTTCGGAACCCGCATCGACAGGATCGCCATGTCGTCGGACGGCGCGTCAGAGGCGAAGCGCTCAACGGCCCGTTGGATACGGGCGGCCACGGCGCCCGCGGTCAGGCCCGTACAGGTGGACAGGACGTCGGCGAGGCCGTCGTCGCCGAGCATGCGGGTGCCCTCGCGGCGCTCGGTGACGCCGTCGGTGACGCAGAGCAGGACGTCGCCGGGGTCGAGTGAGACGGTCTGCTCGTACAGTTCGAGGTCGTCCATCACGCCGAGCAGCGGCTGCGGTTCGGCGGCGGGTTCGACGGTGCCGTCGGGGCGCAGGCGCAGCGGGAGCGGGTGGCCTGCGCAGACCATGCGCAGGACGGCGCTGCCGTCGTGCTGGGGCCACAACTCGCCGTACAGGAGCGTGAGGAAGCGGCTGCGGGCGCCCTCGTCGAGGATGGCGGCGTTGAGGCGTTCGAGGACGGCGGGGCCGCCGAAGCCCTCGCGGGCCAGCAGGCGCAGCGCGTGCCGGGCGAGGCCGGTGACGGCGGCGGCCTCCGGGCCCGTACCGCAGACGTCGCCGATGGCGAAGCCCCAGCAGCCGTCGCGGATCGGGAAGAGGTCGTAGAAGTCGCCGCCGACCTCGTTGCCCTCGCCCGCGGCGCGGTAGACGACCTCGACCTCGACGCCGGGGATGTGCGGCAGCTCCGGCGGCAGGAGGCTGCGCTGGAGGGCCTGGCTGATCGCGGTGCGCTCGCTGTAGAGGCGGGCGTTGTCCAGGGCGAGGGCCGCTCGGCGGGAGAGGTCTTCGGCGAGTTCGAGGATCTCCTGGCGGAAGCGTTCGTCGGCGGGCTTGCCGAGGGTGAGCATGCCGATGACCCGGTTGCGGGCGACCAGCGGCAGGACGACCGTTTCGCCGCCGACGGCCGCCGCGGTGGCGAGCGCGACACCGGGGGCGCTCGGCGCGCGCCCGCCCTTGCCCGAGGTGGGCGTGGCGGCGTTCGGCGCGGACGAGGAGGGCGCGGAGCGCGCGCCGACCCCGAGGCTGCGCAGAGAGGCCCGCAGGGCGCTGGAGTGGGCCGCGTCGGAGGGCGCGGTCCACATGCGGGCGCCGGGTGTCGGGTCGGGCTCCGGAGGCCGTACCTGGGACAGCAGCGCCTTGATGCCGTCGATGCGGTCCTCGTCCTCGTGCAGGACGAAAGCCAGTTCCGGTTCCGACTGCTCGGCGATCGTGTAGACCGCGCACCAGCTCGCCAGCGTCGGAACCGTCATCTGGGCCATGAGGGCCAGCGTCTGGTCGCGTTCCAGCGTGCCCGCGAGCAGGTCGGACGCCTCGACGAGGAAGGACAGCGAGCCGCGGCGCAGCCGTTCCAGCTCGGTGAGCCGGGCGCTCTCCACGGCGAGCGCGATCCGGTCGGCGGCGAATTGGAGCCGCAGCGCTTCCTGGTTGTTGTAGCGGCCGGGGGCCTCGGCGGCGACGCCGAGCGAGCCGGTCAGGCGGCCCTCGACCTTGAGCGGCACGGTGACCACCGAGCGCATGCCGGTGCCCGACAGCAGCGGTACGGCGCCGGGGACCGCGGTGAGGTCCTCGTGGACGGCCGGCATACGGGCGCTGCCGTAGCGTCCGGTGCCCGCTTCGACGGGGACGCGGGCGAAGCGCTGGCGGGCGGACGGCAGGCCGGTGGAGGCGCGTACTTCCAGCTCGGTCTCGTCGTCGGTGGCGAGCAGCAGGTAGGCGGCGTCGCCGTCGAGCATGTCGCGGGCGCGTTCGACGGTGCGCTGGAGGAGGCTGTCGAGGTCGTCGGGGGCGGGGGAGCCGATGAAGACCTCGAAGGCGTGCGTGGTCTTTCCGCGCTGGCCGAGGCCGGATTCCGCGCTGCCGGAGCCGCGGGACGGCGTCTGGAGCACGGCCCGCTCCTCGGCGCGCACCAGCAGGATGACGGTGGAGGGCTCGCCCTCGCTGTCGCGGACGCGCAGGTGGGAGCCGTAGACGGGCAGGACGCGGCCGTCGGCGTCGCGCAGGCCGTAGGTGCCTTCCCAGCGGGAGTGCAGCAGGGCCTCGGCGAGGCCGATGCCGGTGCCGGGGGTCTGCGGCCAGGCGGTGAGGTCGGCGAGCGGTTTGCCGACGACGTCGGCGGCTGGGTGGCCGAAGAGCTCGGCCGCGTCGTCGTTCCAGCGCGTGATCGAGCCCATGCGGTCGACCTGGACGACGGCGACGCGCACGCTCTCGTCGGTGAGCGGGAGGTCGGCGGCGGGCAGGACGGGTCCGGCGGAGCGGGTGCCCGCGGGGCGCTCGGGCAGGTCGAGCTGGAACCAGACGTGCTTGCCCGCGCCGGTGTACTCCACGCCCCAGCGGCTGGCCAGGGCGGCGCACAGCAGCAGGCCGCGCCCGCCCTCGTTGTCGGGGTCGCGGAACTGGCGGCCTCTGCCCTGGATGGGGATCTCGCGGTCGGGGTAGTGGTCGGCGACCTCGACGCGTACGGCCGTTTCGTACCGCAGACACTGCACGTCGGCGGCGGTGCCCGCGTGCACGACGGCGTTGGTCACCAGTTCGCTGGTGAGCACCACCGCGTCGTCCACGACGTCGGCGAAGCCCCAGCCGTGCAGGGTGTCGCGTACGAAGGCACGCGCGACGGCGACCGACCGCCCCACCGGTTCGAAGCTGGCCGCAGCGCGCGCCGTGATCACCGGTCTCCTCGTTGCTCGTCCGTGGGCGGGTCCGCTGACCGGTCCCGCCGCCCGTGCCGCCGCCGTCCTGCCCGGTCCTCGTCGGCGGCCCCCTGAGGTGTACGCCTGGCAAGGTGCGGCGCCGCCGACACAAGAGCCAGGTTACTTACCCACGCGGACACCGCGTGCGCCGGTTGCGGGTGTTTCCACCCCGAACGTGCCACGGGTTATAAGCGTTGCCGCCGAACTGTTATGGCCGGGTGGGGCCATGGTGAAACACTGGGCATGCTCTCAAGGCAGCAATCTTGCACTTTTGCAGGTCGGTCGACCCTCCAGGAGGGACACGGTGGAGTCTGGCGCATCGGCGCGGGGCACGAGCACGCGCACGAAGAACGGGCGATCCCGCGCCAGTGGGACCGTAGAGGTCGATTCGGCCGCGCTGGTCAAGCTCCTCGGAGCGCTGGCCGCGATGCGGGACGGGAACTTCCGCAAGCGGCTGACGGTGTCGGGTGACGGCGTGATGGCGGAGATCTCCGCCGTCTTCAACGAGGTCGCGGACCGTAACCAGCACCTTACCGGTGAGCTGGCCCGGGTCCGGCGGGTCGTCGGCCGGGAGGGAAAACTCACAGAGCGGCTGGAGACCGGTGCCTGCGAGGGTGCCTGGGCCGCCGCGATCGAGGCGTCCAACGCGCTGGTGGACGATCTCGTACGGCCGGTGTCGGAGGTCGGGCGGGTGCTGTCGGCGGTGGCCGAGGGCGACCTGGAACAGCGGATGGACCTGCGGTCGCAGAACGCGGACGGGTCGGCGCACCCGCTGCGCGGCGAATTCCTCAAGGTCGGCCGGACGGTCAACGGGCTGGTGGACCAGCTCTCCGCGTTCACCGACGAGGTGACGCGGGTGGCCAGCGAGGTCGGTACCGAGGGCAAACTGGGCGGCCAGGCGAAGGTCCGGGGCATGGCGGGGTCCTGGAAGGACCTCACGGACTCGGTCAACACCATGGCGTACCGGCTGACCGCCCAGGTGCGGGACATCGCGCTGGTGACGCAGGCGGTCCTGAAGGGCGATCTGTCCCGCAAGGTCACCGTGCACGTGGCCGGCGAGATGCTGGAGCTGAAGAACACCGTCAACACGATGGTGGACCAGCTCTCCTCGTTCTCCTCCGAGGTGACCCGGGTGGCCCGCGAGGTGGGCACCGAGGGCGAGCTGGGCGGCCAGGCCCAGGTGCCGGGCATGGCCGGTGTGTGGAAGGACCTCACGGACTCCGTGAACCTGATGGCCGGGAATCTGACGGCCCAGGTGCGGGACATCGCGCAGGTGACGACGGCGGTCGCCAACGGCGACCTGTCGCAGAAGATCACCATCGGCGCGCGCGGCGAGGTCGCGCAGCTCGCCGAGACGATCAACGCGATGACCGAGACGCTGCGGACGTTCGCCGACGAGGTGACGCGGGTCGCAGGTGAGGTCGGCGCCGAGGGTCTGCTGGGCGGTCAGGCGCAGGTGCCGGGCGCGGCGGGTACGTGGAAGGACCTCACCGACTCGGTGAACACCGCCTTCCGCAACCTGACCGGCCAGGTGCGCGACATCGCGCAGGTGACCACGGCGGTCGCCAACGGCGACCTGTCCCAGAAGGTCACGGTGGACGTCTCCGGCGAGATGCTGGAGCTGAAGAACACCGTCAATACGATGGTCGACCAGCTCTCCGCGTTCGGCGCGGAGGTGACGCGGGTGGCCCGCGAGGTCGGCGTCGAAGGTGTGCTGGGCGGTCAGGCGCAGGTGCCGGGCGCGGCGGGTACGTGGAAGGACCTCACGGACTCCGTGAACACGGCCTTCCGCAACCTGACCGGCCAGGTCCGTAACATCGCGCAGGTCACGACGGCGGTCGCCAACGGCGACCTGACGCAGAAGGTCACGGTGGACGTCTCCGGCGAGATGCTGGAGCTCAAGAACACCGTGAACCGGATGGTCGACCAGCTCGGTTCCTTCGCCGCCCAGGTGACGCGGATGGCGCGTGACGTGGGTACGGAGGGGCGGCTGGGCGGTCAGGCGCGGGTGGACGGTGTGGCCGGCACCTGGAAGGACCTGACGGACTCCGTCAACTTCATGGCCGGCAATCTGACGTCCCAGGTGCGGCAGATCGCGCAGGTCACGACGGCTGTGGCGCGCGGTGACCTGTCGCAGAAGATCGACGTGGACGCGCGCGGGGAGATCCTGGAGCTGAAGAACACCATCAACACGATGGTCGACCAGCTCTCGTCGTTCGCCGAGCAGGTGACCCGCGTGGCCCGTGACGTGGGCACGGAGGGGCGGCTCGGCGGCCAGGCGCAGGTGCCCGGCGTCGCCGGTGTGTGGCGCGACCTGACCGACTCCGTGAACGGCATGGCGGGGAATCTGACGGCCCAGGTCCGCAACATCGCCGAGGTCGCCACCGCTGTGGCGCGCGGTGACCTGTCGCAGAAGATCGACGTGGACGCCCGGGGCGAGATCCTGGAGCTGAAGAACACCCTGAACACGATGGTCGACCAGCTCTCCGCGTTCGGCGCGGAGGTGACCCGGGTGGCCCGCGAGGTGGGCACCGAGGGCATCCTGGGCGGGCAGGCCGAGGTGCAGGGCGTCAGCGGCACCTGGAAGGACCTGACGCAGTCCGTCAACTTCATGGCGAACAACCTGACCAGTCAGGTCCGCAACATCGCCGATGTCACCAACGCGGTGGCGCAGGGCGACCTGTCCCGGAAGATCACCGTCGACGCCAAGGGCGAGATCCTGGCGCTGGTGACGACGGTGAACCAGATGGTGGACACGCTGTCCGCGTTCGGTGACGAGGTCACGCGCGTGGCCCGCGAGGTCGGTACGGAGGGCCAGCTCGGCGGCCAGGCGCGGGTCCGTGACGCGTCGGGCATCTGGAAGGACCTCACCGACAACGTCAACCTGATGGCCAACAACCTGACCAGCCAGGTGCGTTCGATCTCGTCGGTCGCCACGGCCGTGGCCAACGGCGACCTGACGAAGAAGATCACCGTCGAGGCGCGCGGCGAGGTCGCGCAGCTCGCCGAGACCATCAACACGATGGTGGACACGCTGTCGGCCTTCGGTGACGAGGTCACGCGCGTGGCCCGCGAGGTGGGCACCGAGGGCATCCTCGGCGGCCAGGCACGGGTGCCGGGCGTGGCGGGCACCTGGAAGGACCTCACCGAGTCGGTGAACGGCATGGCGTCCAACCTGACCGGTCAGGTGCGGCAGATCGCGCAGGTGACCACGGCGGTCGCCCGCGGTGACCTGTCCAAGAAGATCGACGTGGACGCGCGCGGCGAGATCCTGGAGCTGAAGACGACCATCAACACGATGGTCGGGCAGCTCTCCGCCTTCGGTGACGAGGTGACCCGCGTCGCCCGCGAGGTGGGCACGGAGGGACGCCTGGGCGGTCAGGCGCGGGTGCCCGACGTCTCGGGCATCTGGAAGGACCTCACCGAGTCCGTGAACCTGATGGCCAACAACCTGACCAGCCAGGTCCGCAACATCGCGCAGGTCGCGACCGCGGTGACCCGCGGCGATCTCAATCTGCGGATCGACGTGGACGCGGCGGGCGAGATCCTGGAACTCCAGGACTACATCAACACGATGATCGTCCGTCTGCGCGAGACCACGCTCGCCAACAAGGAGCAGGACTGGCTCAAGGGCAACCTGGCCCGGATCTCCGGCCTGATGCAGGGCCGCCGCGACCTCGGCGACGTGGCCGCGCTGATCATGAGCGAGCTGACCCCGGTCGTCTCCGCGCAGCACGGCGCCTTCTTCCTCGCCGAGGACACCCAGGAGGTCGGCGAGGAGTACGAGCTGCGGCTGATCGGCGCGTACGGCTTCTCCAAGCGGACGATGTCGTCGGTCTTCCTGCCGGGGGAGGGGCTGATCGGCCAGGCCGCGGTGGAGAAGCGCTCGATCCTGATCGAGAACGTGCCGCCGGGTTATCTGAAGATCACCTCGGGGCTCGGCGAGGCACCTCCGTCGCACGTCATCGTGTTGCCGGTGCTCTTCGAGGGCCGGGTGCTCGGCGTGATCGAACTGGCCGCCTTCCAGCCGTTCACCCAGATCCAGAAGGACTTCCTCAACCAGATCACCGACATCATCGCGATCAGCGTCAACACCATCTCGGTCAACACCAAGACCGAGGGACTGCTCAAGCAGTCCCAGGAGCTGACCGAACAGCTCCAGGAGCGCTCGGCGGAGCTGGAGAACCGGCAGGCCGCCCTGGAGATGTCCAACGGCGAGCTGGAGGAGAAGGCCGAACTGCTGGCCCGGCAGAACCGCGACATCGAGGTGAAGAACACCGAGATCGAAGAGGCCCGCCAGGTGCTGGAGGAGCGCGCGGAACAGCTCGCGGTCTCGATGCGCTACAAGTCGGAATTCCTCGCCAACATGTCGCACGAGCTGCGCACCCCGCTCAACTCGCTGCTCATCCTGGCGAAGCTGCTCGCCGACAACGCGGACGGCAACCTCTCGCCCAAGCAGGTCGAATTCGCCGAGACCATCCACGGCGCCGGTTCCGACCTGCTCCAGCTCATCAACGACATCCTGGACCTGTCCAAGGTCGAGGCCGGCAAGATGGACGTCTCGCCGACCCGTATCGCCCTGGTGCAGCTCGTGGACTACGTGGAGGCCACCTTCCGGCCGCTGACCGCGGAGAAGGGCCTGGACTTCTCCGTCCGGGTCTCGCCCGAACTGCCGGTCACCCTGCACACCGACGAGCAGCGGCTGCTCCAGGTGCTGCGCAATCTGCTGTCGAACGCGGTGAAGTTCACCGACAGCGGCTCGGTGGAGCTGGTGATCAGGCCCGCGGGCACCGAGGTGCCGCAGTCGATCAAGGAGCAGTTGCTGGAAGCGGGCACGATGCGCGAGCCCGACCAGCCGCTGATCGCCTTCTCCGTGACCGATACGGGCATCGGCATCGCGGCCAGCAAGATGCGGGTGATCTTCGAGGCGTTCAAGCAGGCCGACGGCACCACCAGCCGGAAGTACGGCGGTACGGGCCTCGGCCTGTCGATCAGCCGCGAGATCGCCCGGCTGCTCGGCGGCGAGATCCACGCCGACAGCCAGCCGGGACGCGGCTCGACCTTCACGCTGTATCTGCCGCTGTCCCTGGGCGACTTCCCGCAGGCGCTGCCGCAACTGCCCGCGGGCGGCCACGGCGGCGACTTCGAGCAGGGCTCGGCCGGCGACCGGGCGCGCCCCGGCAGCAGCCTGGCCCGGCTGCGCCGCCGTTCCGCGCAGCCCCCGCAACTGCCCGAGGGCGGCGGCCAGTCCAACGGCTCTGCGCCCTCGAACGGGTCGGGTCCGCGCGGCGGGTCCGCGAACGGCTCGGCCAACGGCTCCGCGCAGTCGCGGGGTCCGGGCGGAGCGGGCACCGAGGACACCTGGTCCGACGAGGGGCACCCCGACGCGTACACCGGCTTCTCCGGCGGCTTCAGCGGCGAGAAGGTGCTGATCGTGGACGACGACATCCGCAATGTCTTCGCCCTCACCAGCGTCCTCGAACAGCACGGCCTGACCGTGCTGTACGCCGAGAACGGCCGCGAGGGCATCGAGGTCCTGGAGCAGCACGACGACATCGCCGTGGTGCTGATGGACATCATGATGCCGGAGATGGACGGCTACGCGACGACCACGGCGATCCGCAAGATGCCGCAGTTCGCCGGGCTGCCGATCATCGCGCTCACCGCGAAGGCGATGAAGGGCGACCGGGAGAAGAGCATCGAGTCCGGGGCGTCGGACTACGTGACCAAGCCGGTCGACACCGACCATCTGCTCACCTTGATGGAGGAGTGGATGCACGCCCGGTGACGGCCGGGCGCGGGCCCGGCGACGCCATGGGCCCGCGCCCGGGATCGTGCGCCCGATGAGGTGTGAGGGTGCCGATTAAGGGGAACCTTCTGGTCTCCGCCTACGTTTGCGGTACGTGTTGAGTGACCTGGCGGTGACAGGGTGTGGCGAACGGCGGGGTGCGGCTACCATGACCGGCACAAGGACGGGCGGCACGACGGAGTCGTCCCCGGGGGCGGCGACCGGTGTAGTGCCGGGGCGAGGAGGGCGGGCCATGGTGCAGAAGGCCAAGATCCTCCTGGTCGATGACCGGCCGGAGAATCTGCTGGCGCTTGAGGCGATCCTCTCTGCGCTCGATCAGACGCTGGTACGGGCATCGTCCGGGGAGGAAGCGCTGAAAGCGCTGCTCACCGATGATTTCGCGGTGATCCTGCTCGATGTCCAGATGCCGGGCATGGACGGGTTCGAGACCGCGGCGCACATCAAACGGCGGGAGCGGACCCGGGACATCCCGATCATCTTCCTCACCGCCATCAACCACGGCCCGCACCACACCTTCCGGGGGTACGCGGCGGGCGCGGTCGACTACATCTCCAAGCCGTTCGACCCGTGGGTGCTGCGCGCCAAGGTGTCGGTCTTCGTCGACCTCTACACCAAGAACTGCCAGCTCCGGGAGCAGGCGGCACTGCTGCGGCTCCAGTTGGAACAGGGCGTGCCGTCCGCCGCGGGCACCAACGGCAGGGGACGGGGCGCGGGCGAACCCGCGGGGCTGCTCGCCGAACTGTCCGCGCGGCTGGCCGCCGTCGAGGAGCAGGCCGAGGCGCTCACCAAGCAGCTCGACGAGTCCGCGGACGCCGCCGCCGTCGCCACCGCCGCCCACCTGGAGCGCAAGCTGACCGGCCTGCGCCGCGCCCTGGACGCGCTCGAACCGGGCACCGGCAACGGCGTCGTCAAGCTGCCGAATCAGGAGTGAGCCGTACGGGGAAGGCCGCGCGCCGCTTTTGACGTCGCGTCAGTCCCCGGCCCCGGCCGGACGACACGAACGGGCGTACTCTCAGGCACGCGTGTCACCCGATCACAAGGGCGGTAACCTCGGCACCATGGCCTCACGTACGTCCGGCACCGCCAAAAAAGCCCCGGCGAAGCCTGCGGCCAAGAAGACCGCGGCGAAGAAGCCCGCCGCCGCGAAGAGCGCCGCGGGGAGACCGCCCGCCAAGAAGGCTGCGGCGGCCAGACCCGCGCCCCGGCCCGCACCGTCGCCGACCAGCGGGCTCTTCCGCATGGCGCGCGCCGTGTGGCTCGGCCTGGCGCACACCGTGGGCGCCGTCTTCCGCGGCATAGGGCGCGGCGCGCGCGGCCTGGACCCCGCGCACCGCAAGGACGGCCTGGCGCTGCTCCTGCTCGGCCTGACCCTGGTGGTCGCCGCGGGCACCTGGTCCAACCTCCAGGGCCCGGTCGGCAACCTCGTCGAGATCCTGATCACCGGCGCCTTCGGCCGCCTCGACCTGCTCGTGCCGTTCCTGCTCGGCGCGGTCGCCGTACGCCTGATGCGCCATCCGGAACAGCCGGAGGCCAACGGCCGGATCGTGATCGGCCTGTCCGCCCTCGTCATCGGCGCGCTCGGCCTGGTCCACCTGGCCTGCGGCGCCCCCGGCCGGGGCGAGGGAGCGACCGCGATGCGCGACGCGGGCGGCCTGCTCGGCTGGGCCGCCGCCTCCCCGCTCGTCTACACCGTCGGCTCGGTGCTCGCCGTCCCGTTGCTCCTGCTCTTCACCGGCTTCGGCCTGCTCGTGGTCACCGCCACCCCGGTGAACGCGATCCCGCAGCGGCTGCGCCAGGCCGCCACCCGCCTCGGCGTGTACGAGGCGCCCGCGGACCCCGAGGCGGTCCCGCTGGAGGACTTCTTCGAGGACGAGGACGACCCCCGCACCGCCGACACCACCGACGAGTCGCCCGTACGGCGGCTGCCGATCCGCTTCGGCAAATCGGCCGCGGAGCCCTACGACGTCGACAGCGACACCGACCCCGACGAGCGCTCCGCCGTCGCGTCCGCGGCCGGGGGCGACCCGGGCGCCGACGAGCCCAAGCCGCGCCGCCGCCCCAGGCGCCGCTCCGAGGCGCTGCCCGGCGACCGGGACGAGGACGGCAGGGACGCGGTGGACGTGGCCGCCGCTGCCGCCGCCGCGCTGGACGGCGCGGTGCTGCACGGTGTGCAGCCCTCCCCGCTGGTCGCCGACCTCACCAGCCGGATCAGGAAGCCGGTGCCGGCCGCGCGCGCCGAGGACACCCCGGAGGATGCGAGCGCTGCCCCCGCGGAGTCCGGCGGCGTCCCCGACCTCACCAAGAAGTCGCCCGAGACCACGGGACCGCCGCTGCCGCCCCGCGCGGAACAGCTCCAGCTCTCCGGCGACATCACCTACGCGCTGCCCTCCCTGGACCTGCTGGAGCGCGGCGGCCCCGGCCGTACCCGCAGTGCCGCCAACGACGCGGTGGTCGCGGCGCTCGGCCAGGTCTTCAAGGAGTTCAAGGTCGACGCGGTCGTCACCGGCTTCACCCGCGGCCCGACGGTCACCCGCTACGAGGTGGAGCTGGGCCCCGCGGTCAAGGTCGAGCGGATCACCGCGCTCGCCAAGAACATCGCCTACTCGGTCGCCAGCCCCGACATCCGGATCATCAGCCCGATCCCCGGCAAGTCCGCGGTCGGCATCGAGATCCCCAACAGCGACCGCGAGATGGTCAACCTCGGCGACGTGCTGCGCTCCGCGGAGGCCGCGGGCGAGGACCACCCGATGACCGTCGCGCTCGGCAAGGACGTCGAGGGCGGCTACGTGATGGCCAACCTCGCCAAGATGCCGCACGTCCTGGTCGCGGGCGCCACCGGCTCCGGCAAGTCCTCCTGCATCAACTGCCTGATCACCTCGGTGATGGCCCGCGCCACCCCCGACGAGGTCCGGATGGTGCTGGTCGACCCCAAGCGCGTCGAGCTGACCGCGTACGAGGGCATCCCGCACCTGATCACCCCGATCATCACCAACCCCAAGCGGGCCGCGGAAGCCCTCCAGTGGGTGGTGCGCGAGATGGACCTGCGCTACGACGACCTCGCCGCGTACGGCTTCCGGCACATCGACGACTTCAACGCCGCCGTGCGCTCGGGCAAGGCCAAGACGCCCGAGGGCAGCGAGCGTGAGCTGACGCCGTATCCGTATCTGCTGGTGATCGTGGACGAGCTGGCCGACCTCATGATGGTCGCGCCGCGTGACGTGGAGGACTCCATCGTCCGCATCACGCAGCTCGCGCGGGCCGCGGGCATCCACCTGGTGCTGGCCACCCAGCGGCCCAGCGTCGATGTCGTGACCGGTCTGATCAAGGCCAATGTGCCCTCCCGGCTCGCCTTCGCGACGTCCTCGCTCGCCGACAGCCGCGTCATCCTGGACCAGCCCGGCGCCGAGAAGCTGATCGGCAAGGGCGACGGGCTCTTCCTGCCGATGGGCGCGAACAAGCCGATTCGTATGCAGGGCGCCTTCGTCACCGAGGACGAGGTCGCCAAGGTCGTCGACCACTGCAAGGCGCAGCTCACGCCCAGCTACCGCTCCGACGTCACGGTCGGCAGCGGCCCGAAGAAGGAGATCGACGAGGAGATCGGCGACGACCTGGACCTGCTGTGCCAGGCCGCTGAGCTGGTGGTTTCCACCCAGTTCGGCTCCACGTCGATGCTCCAGCGCAAGCTGCGGGTCGGTTTCGCCAAGGCGGGCAGGCTGATGGACCTGATGGAGTCGCGCGGCATCGTCGGCCCCAGCGAGGGCTCCAAGGCGCGCGACGTGATGGTGAAGGCCGACGAGCTGGACGACGTCCTCGCCGAGATCCGCGGCGGGGGAGCGTAGGAGCGGCCGGTCCTGTACGTACCGGGGGCCCGGACGGCCCACGGAAATGCGTAAGTCACGGGACTCGGGGAATGTGTTGGGGCAACCGTTTCTCCTGTTCGTACGTCAAGTTGATACAGGGGGGCTCGTATCGATGCACACGGGTGAACCTGTCGGCTTCCGACGACGATCCTGACCGCGATCCCGATGGCAACCCCGACCGCGATCCCGATGGCAATCCTGATGGCGGACAAAAAGTGATCGTCCGGTTGCCGCCGCGTTTCGTACCCCCCCTAGACTGAACTTCCAGCAGGTGGCTGCACCCTCGAAAGGCGCCCTCGTGTCCGTCGGCAACTCGCCCTCCGAAGACCGGCCTTCGGTCGGTCACGCCCTCGCCCAGGCCCGTATCGCGGCGGGGCTCTCCATCGACGAGGTCAGCACCAGCACGCGGGTGCGCGTCCCGATCGTGCAGTCGATCGAACAGGACGACTTCTCGCGGTGCGGCGGCGACGTCTACGCCCGCGGGCATATCCGGACCCTGGCGCGCGCCGTCGGCGTCGACCCCGAACCGCTGGTCGAGCAGTACGTCGCCGAGCACATCGGCGAGGAGGCGCCCGCTCCCGTCGCGCCGCTCTACGAGGCGCAGAAGATCCGTTCGGAGCCGCGCCGGGCGAACTGGACGGCGGCCATGGTCGCGGCGATCGTCGCCGTGGTGGGCTTCGTCGGCTTCACGGTCTTCACCGGCGGCAGCGGCGGCGACAAGACCGCGGCGAACTCCCCGAGCCCGTCCGCGACCACCAGCGCGCCCGCCGTCACCCGGTCGCCGCAGAGCAACGGCGCCGATCCGAAGACGGACCCGACCGACAGCGCCATCGCCGCGGCCCCGCCCGGCAAGGTCACCGTCAAGATCAGCGCCGAGAGCGGCACGAGCTGGGTCCAGGCCAGTGACGGCAACGGCAAGCAGCTCTTCCAGAAGTCGCTGAAGAAGGGCGAGTCCCAGACCTTCACCGACGACAAGAAGATCAAGCTCGTCGTCGGCAACGCGGGCGCCGTCAAGCTCTTCGTCAACGGCAAGGACCTCGGCGCCGCGGGCACCGACGGTCAGGTGGTGCGTCTCACCTACACGCCGGGTGACCCCACGCAGGGCTGAATTGTGCTTCACCGCCGTCCCGGCACCACCGCGAGCACCGGTGGCGCGGGGGCGGCGGCGACATGGCCGGGTACGCTGAGCGTATGCCCGAACCCCGTACCGTCGCTCTTGTCACGCTCGGCTGCGCCCGCAATGAGGTGGACTCCGAGGAACTCGCCGGCCGGCTGGCGGCGGACGGATGGCAGTTGGTCGACGACGCCTCCGAGGCCGATGTGGCGGTCGTGAACACCTGCGGCTTCGTCGAGGCGGCCAAGAAGGACTCGGTGGACGCGCTGCTGGAGGCCAACGACCTCAAGGGGCAGGCGCGCACCCAGGCCGTCGTCGCGGTCGGCTGCATGGCCGAGCGGTACGGCAAGGAGCTGGCCGAGGCGCTGCCCGAGGCGGACGGCGTACTCGGCTTCGACGACTACGCGGACATCTCCGACCGGCTGCGGACGATCCTGGCCGGCGGCGTCCACGCGTCGCACACCCCGCGCGACCGGCGCAAGCTGCTGCCGATCAGCCCGGCCGAGCGGCAGGCGGCGAGTGTGGCGCTGCCGGGGCACGCGCAGGGGCACGGGACGTCGGGCGAGGAGCCGGTTGAGGCCGCCGTGAGCGCTCTTGAGGCTTCCGAGGACTTCGCGGCCCAGGCGCCCGCCGATCTGCCCGAGGGCGTCGCGCCCGCCTCCGGCCCGCGCGCGCCGCTGCGCCGCCGCCTGGACTCGGGACCCGTCGCCTCCGTGAAGCTCGCCTCCGGCTGCGACCGCCGCTGCACCTTCTGCGCGATCCCGTCCTTCCGCGGCTCCTTCATCTCCCGCCGCCCCTCCGACGTCCTCGGCGAGACCCGCTGGCTGGCCGGAGAGGGCGTCAAGGAGGTGATGCTGGTCAGCGAGAACAACACCTCGTACGGCAAGGACCTCGGCGACATCCGCCTGCTGGAGACGCTGCTGCCGGAGCTGGCGGCGGTCGACGGCATCGAGCGGGTCCGGGTCAGCTACCTCCAGCCCGCCGAGATGCGCCCCGGCCTGATCGACGCGCTCACCGGAACTCCGGGCGTCGTCCCGTACTTCGACCTGTCCTTCCAGCACTCCGCGCCCGCGGTGCTGCGCGCCATGCGCCGCTTCGGCGACACCGACCGCTTCCTCGAACTGCTGGACACCATCCGGGCCAAGGCCCCGGAGGCGGGTGTCCGCTCGAACTTCATCGTCGGCTTCCCCGGCGAGACGGAAGCCGATCTGGCCGAGCTGGAACGGTTCCTGGGCTCCGCGCGGCTGGACGCCATCGGCGTGTTCGGCTACTCGGACGAGGACGGTACGGAGGCGGCGACCTTCGGCGACAAGCTCGACGAGGACGTGGTCGCCGCCAGGCTCGCGCGGGTCTCGCGGCTGGCCGAGGAGCTGACCGCGCAGCGCGCGGAGGAGCGGCTGGGCGCGACCGTACGGGTGCTGGTCGAGGCGGTGGACGAGGAGACCGGCGAGGTGACCGGCCGGGCCGACCATCAGGCGCCGGAGACCGACGGGCAGGTCGTGCTGGCGGTGCCCGACGGCGCTCCCGCCCCGCTGCCGGGGACCTTCGTCATGGCGAAGGTGACGGCGACCGAGGGCGTGGACCTGATCGCGGAGCCGCTGGACGTCCCGGGGGTTCCGGCGAGCCGTGCGGTTCCTGGGATTCCGGCGGTTCCTGAGATTCCTGAGATTCCTGAGGATACGACCGGGACCGCGAGTGCCGCGGGGGGCGTGACCGACGCCCCGCGCGGCCTGCAGGAGGTGGGCAGATGACCGGAGCCCCCGCGCCCGCCGCCCCGGCCTCCTCGACCCCCGATCACCTCGGGGACCCGGTGCTGCCCAAGGCCGATCTGTGGAACATCGCGAACATGCTCACGATGGCCCGGCTGGTCCTGGTGCCCGGCTTCGTGCTGCTGCTCGTGCACGGCGACGGGCACGACCCGGCCTGGCGCTCCTTCGCCTGGGCCGCCTTCGCCGTCGCGATGATCACCGACCTCTTCGACGGCGAGCTGGCCCGCCGCTACGGCCTGGTCACCGACTTCGGCAAGATCGCCGACCCCATCGCCGACAAGGCGATCATGGGCGCGGCGCTCGTCGGCCTGTCCGCCCTCGGCGACCTGCCCTGGTGGGTTACCGTCGTCATCCTCTTCCGCGAGCTGGGCATCACCGCCATGCGGTTCTGGGTGATCAGGCACGGCGTGATCCCCGCCAGCCGGGGCGGCAAGCTCAAGACGCTCACCCAGGGCATCGCCGTCGGCATGTACGTCCTGATCCTGACCGGCCCGCTGGCCACCGTACGGGCCTGGATGATGGGCGCCGCGGTCGTCCTGACCGTCGCCACCGGCTTCGACTACGTACGGCAGGCGGTCGTCCTGCGGCGCGCGGGACTGGCGGCGGAGCGCGCCGCGGTCGCGGCGGCCTCCGAGGCGGTCGCGGAAGCGGCCGCCGCTCCGGCCCAAGCTCCGGCCCAAGCTCCGGCGGGCGCTCCGGCGGGCGCGACCGCGGCGGATTCCGTGGCCGGCGTCGAGCTGGAGGCCGAGGCCGGGGCCGAGCGACCGCAGGGCGTATGACCGCCGCTGGGCGGGCGGACGCGGCGGAGGTACTGCGGCTGCTGGACGAGCGCGGCCGGACGCTGGCCGTCGCGGAGTCCCTGACCGGCGGTCTGGTGGCCGCGGAGCTGACCGGGGTGCCCGGCGCCTCCCGGACCTTCCGCGGCTCGGTGACGGCGTACGCGACCGCCCTCAAGCACGAGCTGCTCGGCGTGGACGCGGCCCTGCTGGCCGCGCGCGGCGCCGTGGACGCCCAGGTGGCCCGCGAGATGGCCGAGGGCGTACGGGACCGGCTCGGCGCCGACTGGGGCGCCGCGACGACCGGGGTGGCGGGACCGGACCCGCAGGACGGGCAGCCGGTGGGCACGGTGTTCGTGGCCGTCGCGGGTCCCGGCGGTGCGGTGGGCGCCGCGCTCAGGCTGTCGGGCGACCGTACGGAGATCCGGCGGGCGACCGTGGCCGCCGTATTCGAACTGCTGACCTCGGAGCTGAGGAAGACCCGCCCCGAGAAGAGTCCGGAGGCGAAGGATAGGGAAGAACACGGGGGGAAGGGATGTTTGCAGCCCTGAGTGAACACGACATCGCTCCCCGCACGGCCGGTGCCCGAGGCGGTACGGTGGGGCGAAGAGGATGCGGATTCGCGGTCCGAGGAGGGAGCCACCGATGATCCTGCTCCGTCGCCTGCTTGGTGACGTGCTGCGTCGGCAGCGCCAGCGCCAGGGCCGCACCCTGCGTGAGGTCTCTTCGTCCGCCCGGGTTTCCCTGGGCTATCTGTCAGAGGTCGAACGGGGGCAGAAGGAAGCGTCATCCGAGCTGCTCTCGGCGATCTGCGACGCCTTGGACGTTCCTATGTCCGAGGTGATGCGGGAGGTCAGTGACGATCTGTCGCTTGCCGAGCTGGCACAGTCGGCGGCGTCCGAGACCACTGCCGCGCCGATGCGGCCCCTGCTGGGTGCGGTCACTTCTGTCACGTCCATGACGTCCACACCGGACGAACGGATCACTATCAAGGCGCCCAAGAAGTCTGCCGAGGCTGTCGACGTGGTCGCCGCCTAGCCTTCTGACCTGCTTGTTCCGACGGCCCCGACCGGCTCGCTCCCGGTCGGGGCCGTCGGCGTGTGCCCGTGCGTCCGCCGGGCTTCGGCCGTTCCGCCGCCCTTCTCCCGGCCATCTCCCGCCGTACTTTCGTCCGCGCTGTTGTTCGTGCTTTTGCCATGTGTGCGAGCCCGAGGCAGGGTAGGCGGGGAGGGTCAAGGGGGGCGAAACGGACCTCATGGTGTCGATCCGCTAGGAGAGAACCGCATGACTGTCGTCAAGAGCCCGCTGTCGGAGCCGGACCGGAAGACCGTCGGAGACGCGCTGCAAGGCGCCCTGGTGGACCTCCTGGACCTGTCGCTGCTCGCCAAGCAGGTGCACTGGAATGTCGTCGGCCCGCGCTTCCGCTCCGTCCATCTCCAGCTCGACGAGGTCGTCGACACCGCCCGGCTGCACTCCGACACGGTCGCCGAGCGGGCCTCCGCGATCGGCGTGACGCCTGACGGGCGGGCCCGCACGGTCGCCGAGACCAGCGGGATCGACACGGTGACCGACGGCTGGGTCAAGGACACCGAGGTCGTCGAGATCCTGGTCGCCGCGCTGGACGCCGTGATCGTGCGGATGCGCGAGCGGATCGAGACCACCGAGCAGCCCGATCCGGTCAGCCAGGACATCCTGATCGGGATCACCGCCGACATCGAGAAGTTCCACTGGATGTTCCAGGCCGAGAACGTCTGACGCACGGCCGGAATGTCGCTTTGCGTGCATATGTCGCAGCTGGTCGTGGCCGTGCGGCGACCCTTTCGGGTGAACGTTGCCCGGGGCCTGCCGGCGCGCGGCTAGCGATCTTGGCGGCAGGGCATCGCACCTGAGTACGGGACCCGCCGCGGGCGGCCTCCCGCCGCAACCTCGGGGGTCCGAAGGAGGCGGCCATGCGCGCACTGCGAGTTTTCGTGCTCCAGGCCACGGACCGGGTGGGGGGCTGGTCATGGGACGGGTCATGGGGTCGGTCGCGGCGCCGGTCATCGGTGCGGCCGCCGGGCCGGGAGACGCCGGACGGTTCTCCGGTCCGCGGTAGGGGATTCGCGGGCCGCGGTGCTGAATCCGGTGTCCGCCGTACGGGATCCGGCCGGGGCGTACGCTCCGCCGCCGTTGTGTTCGCGCTCGCCTGCGGGCTGCTGTGGTGGTGGGCGGTGCTGCGGCTGTGGATACGGCCGGAGGCCGTCGGGTCGTGGGAGGGCGCGATGGCCGCGGGCGGCTGGAGCCTCGGGCTCATACCGCTGCACGCGGTGCCGACGGTGAAGCGGCGGATGCGGGCGGCCGTGGCGGGTGACGCGGACGGGCCGTCCTTTCCGCGGGGGCCGATGGAACGGGTGCGGACCGGACGGCTGTCGCCCGACGCCGGATTCCGGGGATGCGTCCTACCAGGGCATGGCCACCCCGCCGTTGGGGCGGAGGATCTGGCCGGTGACGAAGGCGGAAGCGTCTGAGGCGAGGTAGAGCACGGCCGGGGCCACGTCCTCGGGCCTGCCGACCCGGCCCAGCGGGGACATGCGTGCCAGCGACTCCTCGGCGCGGGCCTGCGCCCTCTCGTCGAACACCCCGTCCGCGCCGGTGCCGTAGTGCGCGGTCATCGGGGTGCGGATGAAGCCGGGAGCCACGGTGTTGGCGCGGATGCCGAGCGGACCCAGCTCGGTGGCGAGGGTCTTGGTGAGCTGGACGACGGCCGCCTTGGAGACGCTGTAGCAGAGCAGGCCGCGCGCGCCCGTGTCGATCGCGCTGGACGACATCGTGATGATGCTGCCGCCGCCGCGGTCGGCCATCGCGCGGGCCGCCTCCTGGGCGCAGTGCAGCACCCCGCGGAAATTCACCGCCAGGACGCGGTCCAGGTCGTCGTCGCTGGTGTCGAGGACGCCGCTGCTGTGCATGATCCCGGCGACGGCGGCCAAGATGTCGAGGCCGCCGTGGTCCCGGACGATGCCGGCGACGGTCCGGGCGATAGCCGCTTTGTCGGTGACGTCGAGCGCCCGGGGCTCGGCCCGCCCGCCGGCCTCATCGATCAGCGCCGCCGTCTCGCGTACCCCCGGCTCGTCCCTGTCCGCGCACACCACGACCGCGCCCGCTGACGCCAGCGACCGCGCGCTGGCCCGGCCGATCCCGCTCGCCGCTCCGGTGACCAGGGCGACCCGCCCGCTGAGGTCGTACGCCGTGACCGTCATGCGTCCGACCGTACGACCGTATCTGACGGTGCGTCAATTGCCGTGCGGGGGTGGACCTTTCTGGCAGCTCGGGCACCAGTACGCGACCCGGCTCTGGTCCGCCCTGCCGTGCCGGTCGGTCCTGACCGTGGTGCCGCAGCGCAGACACGGCCGGTTCGCCCGGTCGTAGACCCAGTGCGTACGGCCGCGCCGCGTATCGCCCGTGGTGATGTGGCCGGGGCGCTCCTTGTTCGCCTCCAGCAGCCGCTTCGCCAGCGCGACCACCTTCTCCGGCGCCCTGACGTCGCCGACCGCCGTCCACGGTGTCACCCCGCGCAGAAAACACAGCTCGACCACGTACACATTGCCGAGCCCCGCCATATTGCGCTGGTCGAGCAGCGCCTCGGCGATCTCCCGCTCCGGCTCCGCGACCAGCCGCGCCAGCGCCCGCGCCGGGTCCCAGTCGGGCCCGAGCAGATCGGGGCCCAGGTGGCCGACGGCCTCGGACTCCTGCGCGGTCGGCAGCAGCGCCAGTACCGGCAGCCGGTAGCCGACGGCCGTCCTGTGCTCCGTCTCCAGCACTGCCCTGATCTGGTGGGCGGGACCGCCGCGCCAGCGCTCACCGGGCGCGTACAGGTGCCAGGAGCCCTCCATCCGCAGATGCGAGTGGAGCGTCGCGCCGCCGTCCAGCCGGGTGAGGAGGTGCTTGCCGCGGCTCACCACTTCGAGGACCCGGCGGCCGGTCAGATCGGCCGTGGCCAATTGCGGCACCCGCAGGTCGGCCCGCACGAGGGCGCGCCCCGCCAGCGCGTCATGCAGTCGGCGGGCCGTCAGCCAGACCGTGTCTCCCTCGGGCATCTGTCCATGATGACGCGGGGCGGGGGCGGGGGTCACGTCGGGGCGGCGGCGGTTTTGGCGCGCCCCTGGGGCGGGGTGCTGGGGGTTCGGGTGCGGGATCAGCCGAGCAGGCGGCGTTCGGTCGCCGCGGCCACCGCGCCCGCGCGGGTGTCGACGCCGAGCTTGTCGTAGATCCGGCCGAGGTGGGTCTTGACGGTGGCCTCGCTGATGAACAGGGCGCGGGCGATGTCGCGGTTGCCGAGGCCGCGGGCGAGCTGGCCGAGGATGTCGCGCTCACGGGCGGTCAACTGCGGTCCCGGCGCGCGCATATGGGCCATCACGCGCCCCGCGACCGGCGGCGACAGCGCGGTGCGGCCCTGCGCGGCGGCGCGGATCGCGGAGAACAGCTCCTCCGGGCGCTCGGCCTTCAGCAGGTAGCCGGTCGCGCCCGCCTCGATGGCGCGGGTGATGTCGGCGTCGGTGTCGTACGTGGTGAGGACGAGGACGTACGGGCCGCCGGGCGCCGTGCCTGTTCCGGGCGCCGTGCCTGTCCCGGGCGCGGCGGCTGCTCCGGACGTGGCGGCTGTTCCGGACGTGGCGGCTGTTCCGGGCGTGGCGGCTGTTCCGGGCGTCTCCGGCCGAACGGATTCGGCCGGTGCGTGGGCCGCTGCGGCGGCGATCCGCCGGGTGGCCTCGACGCCGTCGATGCCCGGACCGAGCTGGAGGTCCATGAGGACCACGTCCGGCCGCGTCTTCGCGGCCATCGCGACGGCCTCCTCGCCGCTGCCCGCCTCGCCCACCACCTCGATGCCGTCCGCGCTGGCCAGCAGCGCCATCAGTCCGGCACGCACCACGGCGTGGTCGTCGCAGACCACGAGACGGACGGGTCGGATCTCGGTCACGGCGCGGCCTCCAGGGCTTCGAGGGGGACGGCGACGGACAGCACGGTGCCCTCGCCGGGGGCTGACTCGATGCTCAGGGTGCCGCCGAGCTGGCCCACCCGCGCGCGGATCGCGGGCAGCCCGTGGCCGCGTACCCCGGTGGCGGCGACGGCGGCCGGATCGAAGCCGCGCCCGTCGTCGGAGACGTCGAGCAGCACCTGGTCGTCGAGATACGTCAGCGTGAGCGTGGCGTGGGCGGCCCCGGCGTGCTCCGCGGTGTTGGCGAGCGCGCCCTGCGCGATCCGCAGCAGCGCCGACCGCGTACGGTCCGGGAGCGGTACGGGCGCGCCCTCCACGTGGCAGCGGACCGTGAGGGCCGACGGCCGGGAGCGCGGAGCGTGCTCGGAGTCGGCAGAGCCTTCGGAGTGGTCGGAGCCTTCGGAGCGGTCAGAGTCTTCGGAGTGCTGCGCGGCGAGCGCGCGCAGGGCGTCGTCCAGGTCCTGTCCGACGAGCGCGGCGGGCGCGAGGTCGTGCACGAAGCGGCGTGCTTCGGCGAGATTCTGCTCGGCCACGGCGGTGGCGGTACGGACGTGGCCGCGGGCGGCGTCCGGTGCCGTCTCCCAGATCCGGTCCGCGGCCTGGAGCAGCATCCGCTGGCTCGACAGGCCCTGCGCGAGGCTGTCGTGGATCTCCATCGACAGCCGCTGCCGTTCCGCGAGGGTGCCCTCGCGCCGTTCGGTGGCCGCCAGTTCGCGGCGGGTCCGCACCAGGTCGTCGATGAGGGCCTGCTGGCGGCCGGTCTGCCGCCGCATGTGGACGAAGACGGCGGTGGCGAGGGTGGCGACGGCGGGCGGCAGCAGCACCAGATTGGGGTCCGTCCCGTCCGCCAGCCGCAACTCCGCGATGACGACGAGTACGGCGAGCGCGGCCACGAGCGCCACGGCCGCCCGGGTCGGCAGCGACCGCAGGCTCGTGTAGATGAGCGGGACGGCGCACCAGGCGAAACTCGGCGCCAGCAGGACGACGACGGTCCAGCAGGCGACGAGGGCGGCGAGGCGTGCCAGCTCCCACCTGCGGGGGAGCGGTTCGCGTTGCCGTCCGGGCCGACGGCCCGCGAACTGGAGGACCGTGAGCGCCACGCTCAGCCCGATCACCCACGGCAGGCGACCGCTGCCGGGGTGCCGGTCGACGAAGCGGATGAGGGCGCCCGCGAGGAGGACGACGAAGGCGCCGTTCATGACCGCCGCCAGCCACCAGCCGTCCGGATCGGGGCTCGGCTCCGGGTCCCGCTCCGATGCGGGCTCCGGCCTCAGCTCCCATTCCGATTCCGGCTCCGGCTGCGGCTCCGGCCGCCGGTTCGGCTCCGGCGTCCGGTTCGGCTCTGGGCTCGGGACCGGGGGCGCGTCCCGGTCCTGGCCGGGCGGCGGCGAGCTGTGCATCGGGGCTCCTGGTCGAGGGCGGGGTCCGTGCGCTGCGAGCGGTACGGGAGGCGACCCGGTGACCGGCCGCCATTCGCAGCGTGACCTGCCGGAACGGCCCGCGCATCGACCGATCGGATGACCCGCTTGTCCTCCATCATGCCCGCGCGCGCGATCCGTATCGCGGACCGGCGCGGCCCCGGTCCGGCCAGAGGATCGAAGGCAGAGGCGGGAACGCGAAAGGCGGTCCCGCAGACCCGAGGAGTTGGAACGTCCATGAAGAAGATGTCCTCCCGTACCCGCGTCCTGACCGGTGCCGTGGCCGTCGCAGCCGTCGGCGCGGCCGCCTTCGGAGCCGCCTCGGCGAGCGCCGTCTCCGCGACCGCCGCCGCCCCGGCCGCGTCCGGCAAGGCCGCCCCCGCCTCGGCGAGCGCCGCCGCGAACGGCAAGGACACCCGTCAGGTCGACCGGCTCACCACCGCCGTCGCGACGAAGGCCGCGCAGGCGGCCCTCGACGCCGCGAACCGCGCCGGCCAGCGCGTCACCGTCGCCGTGGTCGACCGGGACGGCAACACCGTCGTCACCCTGCGCGGCGACGGCGCGGGACCGCAGTCGTACGAGTCCGCCGAGCGCAAGGCGTACACCGCCGTGTCCTGGAACGCCCCCACCTCCGAACTCTCCCAGCGCCTCCAGCAGACTCCGCAGCTCAAGGACATCCCCGGCACGCTCTTCCTCGCGGGCGCCGTTCCGGTCACGGCCAAGAGCGGGCCCGTCGCGGCCGTCGGCGTCGCGGGCGCGCCCAGCGGGGACCAGGACGAGCAGTTCGCCCGGGCGGGAGCGGCAACGCTCGGCCATTGAAGGCCGACGGGCGGGGGGACAATCACCCCGGCGCCCGACAGACATGAGACGTGCGGGAAGCCCGAAGCACCGGAGAAGCCGGAGAAGCGGGAAAACCCGGAGAAGCGGGAAAACCCGGATAACTCCGGTAACCCGGAGAAGCTTTCCGGAGAAGGAGGAGACATCGGCATGGCCGACCTGAACACCAGGCTGCTGGACGCCGCCCACTGCGGCGACGCGGAGCAGGTGACCGCCCTGCTCGACGCGGGCGCGGACATCGAGACCCGCGACGACCAACGGCGCACCCCGCTGCTGCTCGCCGCACTCGCCGACCACCCCGAGGCGGCCCGCAGGCTCGTCGCCGCCGGAGCCGATCCCAACGCGCCGGACTACCGCCAGGACACCCCCTGGCTGGTCACCGGCGTAACCGGCAGCGTCGAGATGATGCGCGCCCTGCTGCCCGCGCACCCCGACCTGACCCTCACCAACCGCTACGGCGGCGTCTCCGTCATCCCCGCCTCCGAACGCGGCCACGTCGCCTACGTCCGCGCCGTCCTCGCCGAGACCGGCATCGACGTCAACCACGTCAACCGCCTCGGGTGGACCGCCCTCCTCGAAGCCGTCATCCTCGGCGACGGCGGGGCCGACCACCAGGAAATCGTCCGACTCCTCCTCGCCGCCCACGCTTCCCCCTCCCTCCCCGACGCCGACGGCGTCACCCCTCTCCAGCACGCCGAACGCCGTGGCTTCGACGCCATCGCCCAACAACTCCGCGCCGCGACCTGACGCAGGCCCCGGCCCCAGCCTCCTCGCCGGTCCCCGCCCCGCCGGGGCGGGCGACCGGCTGCGGCGAGCCCGCGACCGTCGCCCATGGCGAGGCGAGACGCACCCGACGGCCGGTGCGTCCGGGCGGACCGCAGACCGGGGCGACTCCCTGGGGGGCCAGGTCGAGGTCCCGGCCCGCCACGACTGCCCCACGCAGTGGCCCGCTGCTTCCGCCGCCCTGCGTCCGACCGGGCTCTATCCGCCGTCCCGCAGGCGCAGGCCCCGCGGAGTGGCGTGGAAGCCCGCGGCTTCCAGAGCACGGCCGAGGGGCGAGGTGAGGGCCGACTCACCGTTGGTCCGCTCCACCGTGAGGCGGCCCAGCGCGCCCTCGCGGACGGCCAGCGCCAGCGCGTCCGCGGCGGCCTGGAGACGTATCTCGTCGTCGGGCCACGCCAGCAGCGTCTTGCCGCCGCGCTCGACGTAGAGGGCGGGCTCTCCATCGATGAGGACGACCAGGGCGCCGGCCTTGCGGCCCGGTTTGTGGGTGACGCCCGCGGGCTGCTCGGGCCAGGGAAGGGCCGCGCCATAGGCGTTCGCGGGGTCGGCGGCGGCGAGCACCACCGTACGGGCGCGGGAGGCGTGCTCCTCCTCGCGGTCGCGCGCCGTGCTCAGGGCGCGCAGCCGGTCGACGGCGCCGTCCATGGCGAATTGGGCCGCCCCCAGTCCCTCCACCACATAGCCGCGCCGGGCCTGCCCGGTCTCCTCGAAGGCCGCGAGCACCCGGTAGGCCGCGGAGAAGCCGCCCGCGACGCCCTCGGCGGCCACCGCGCCCCGGGTGACCACGCCGTGCCGGTCGAGCAGCGTGTGGGTGAGGGCGTGCGCCCGCAGCGTCGGGTCGGGCTCGGCGGACGGTACGAGGGACCAGCGGCCCGCGGTGGTCGGCGGACCGGAACGGGACGCCGTCGCACGCGGGGCGCGGGTCGCCAGCGAGCTGTACCGACCGCGCGGCACGGAGCGCGGTGCCCGGTGCGCGGTGGAACCCGCCGTGCGGCCCGAGCCGAGGAGCGCCCTGAGCGGCGACAGGGTGTCGTTGGTGAGCCGTCCCGACCAGGCCAGGTCCCAGACGGCGTCGGCCAGTTGGGGATCGGTGGTGTCCTGCCCCGCGGCCCGCACCTGCTCGGCGATCTGCCGGAAGAAGAGACCGTAGCCGCCGGACAGCGTGGCCAGCACCGCCTCGTGCAGCGGGGACAGCTCCAACGGCTGCGGGGCGGGCAGCAGCAGGGGGGCGCTGTCGGCGAGGTAGAGCGACACCCATCCGTCCTTGCCCGGCAGGGCGCCCGCCCCGGCCCACAGGATCTCGCCGGAGGCCGTCAACTCGTCCAGCATCGCCGGGTTGTAGCCCGTCACCCGGGACGGCAGCACCAGCTTCTCCAGCGCCGACGCGGGTACGGACGCGCCCTGCAACTGCTCCACGGCCCGCACCAGCCCGTCGGGACCGCGCAGGCTGTGCGTGCCCACGTGCTGCCACTGCGGGAGGAAGACGCCGAGCGTGGCGGGCGGCACGGGCTCCAACTCCTGCCGCAGCGCGGCCAGCGAGCGGCGCCGCAACCGCCGCAGCACCGTCGCGTCGCACCACTCCTGGCCCGCGCCGCCCGGCCGGAATTCGCCCTGCACCGTACGGCCCGCCGCCGTCAGCCGTTGCAGCGTCCCGTCCGCCACCGCGGCGCCCAGGCCGAATCTCCCGGCCGCCTCCTTGGTCGTGAACGGCCCGTGCGTGCGTGCGTACCGGGCGAGCAGATCCCCCAGCGGGTCCTTCACCGGCTCGGTGAACGCCACCGGCACGCCCACCGGCAGCGCCGTACCGAGCGCGTCCCGCAACCGCCCCGCGTCCTCGACCGCCGCCCAGTGCTCCGCCCCGGCGATCCGCACCCGGATCGCCCGCCTTGCCGTCTCCAACTCCTCCGCCCACCCCGGCTCCGCGCCCCGCGCGGCCAACTCCGCGCCGGTCAGCGGTCCGAGCACCCGCAGCAGATCCGCGACCCCCTCGGCGCTCTTCACCCGCCGGTCCTCGGTCAGCCACTGCAATTCGGTGTCCAACTCGGCCAGGACATCGGCGTCCAGCAACTCGCGCAGCTCCGCCTGGCCCAGCAGCTCCGCCAGCAGCCGCGAGTCCAGCGACAGCGCCGCGGCCCGCCGCTCCGCCAGCGGCGAGTCGCCCTCGTAGAGGAACTGCGCCACATAGCCGAACAGCAGCGAGCGGGCGAAGGGCGAGGGCTCGGGTGTGGTCACCTCGACCAGCCGCACCCTGCGGGCCTCGATGTCGCCCATCAGCTCCACCAGACCCGGCACGTCGAAGACGTCCTGAAGGCATTCGCGGACCGCCTCGAGGACGATCGGGAAGGAGCCGAACTCCGAGGCGACCTGGAGCAGTTGCGAGGCGCGCTGGCGCTGCTGCCACAGCGGGGTGCGCTTTCCGGGGTCGCGGCGCGGCAACAGCAGGGCGCGGGCGGCGCACTCGCGGAACCGGGAGGCGAACAGGGCCGAGCCGCCCACCTGATCGGTGACGAGCTGTTCGACCTCGCCCTTGTCGAACGCGACATCCGCCGCGCCCACCGGCGACTGCTCGGGGTCGAACTCCGCTCCGCGCAGCACCGGATCGGAGTCCAGCAGGTCCAGGCCCATCAAGTCGGCGTCCGGCAGCCGCAGCACGATCCCGTCGTCGGCGTGCATCGCCTGGGCGTCCAGGCCGTAGCGCTCCTGGAGCCGCGCGCCGAGCGCCAGCGCCCACGGCGCGTGCACCTGCGCGCCGAAGGGGGAGTGGATGACGACCCGCCAGTCGCCCAACTCGTCGCGGAACCGCTCGACCACGATCGTCCGGTCGTCCGGCACATGACCGCACGCCTGCCGCTGCTCGGCCAGATACGACAGCACATTGTCCGTCGCCCAGGTGTCGAGACCGGCCGCCGTCAGCCGCTCCCTGGCCCGCTCCGGTGCCAGCGCGCCCACCTCGCGCAGGAACGCGCCCAGCGCACGGCCGAGTTCGAGCGGGCGGCCGAGCTGGTCGCCCTTCCAGAACGGCAGCCGTCCCGGCACTCCCGGCGCGGGCGAGACCAGGACCCGGTCGCGAGTGATGTCCTCGATGCGCCACGAGGTGGTGCCCAGGGTGAAGACGTCCCCGACCCGGGACTCGTACACCATCTCCTCGTCCAGTTCCCCGACCCGGCCGCCGCCCTTCTTCGGGTCGGAGCCCGCCAGGAACACCCCGAACAGCCCGCGGTCGGGGATCGTGCCGCCGGAGGTGACGGCGAGCCGCTGGGTGCCGGGGCGTCCGGTCACCGTGTTCGCCACCCGGTCCCACACCAGGCGCGGGCGCAGCTCGGCGAAGGCGTCCGAGGGGTAGCGCCCGGCCAGCATGTCGAGGACCGCGATGTAGGCGGAGTGGGGCAGCGCCGAGAACGGCGCCGCACGCCGCACCAGGGCCAGCAGGTCGTCCACGTCCCAGGTGTCGAGCGCGGTCATCGCCACGATCTGCTGGGCCAGCACGTCCAGCGGATTCGCGGGCACCCGTAGCGACTCGATCGCGCCCTGCCGCATCCGCTCGGTCACCACGGCGGACTGCACCAGGTCACCGCGGTACTTGGGGAAGACCACCCCGGTGGAGACCGCTCCCACCTGGTGCCCCGCGCGCCCGACCCGTTGCAGACCGGAGGCGACCGAGGGCGGCGACTCCACCTGCACCACCAGATCGACCGCGCCCATGTCGATCCCCAGCTCAAGGCTGGAGGTCGCGACGACCGCGGGCAGCCGCCCCGCCTTCAGGTCCTCTTCCACCAGGGCCCGCTGCTCCTTGGACACCGAGCCGTGGTGTGCCCTGGCCAGCACCGGCGGCGTGCCCTTGGCCGCGCCGGACTGGGCCATGATCTCGGCGGGGGAGTGCGCCTCGGGCAGAGCCTCGCCCTCGGCCCGCTCGTAGGCGATCTCATTGAGCCGATTGCACAGCCGCTCCGCCAGACGGCGCGAATTGGCGAAGACGATCGTGGAGCGGTGCGCCTGCACCAGGTCGGCGATCCGCTCCTCCACATGCGGCCAGATCGAGGCCCGCTCGGCGGGACCCGCCGCCGGCCCGGTGTGCTCGGCCACCGGGGAGCCGCCCAGCTCGCCCAGATCCTCCACCGGCACGACCACCGACAGGTCGAACCGCTTCTGCGACGGCGGCTGGACGATCGTCACCTTGCGGCGCGGCGACAGATAGCGGGCGATCTCGTCCACCGGCCGGACGGTCGCCGACAGCCCGATCCGGCGGGCGGGCCGGTCAAGGAACTCGTCCAGCCGCTCCAGGGAGAGCGCCAGATGCGCCCCGCGCTTGGTGCCCGCGACCGCGTGCACCTCGTCCAGGATCACCGTCTCGACCCCGCTCAGCGCCTCCCGCGCGGCGGAGGTGAGCATCAGGAACAGCGATTCGGGGGTGGTGATCAAAATGTCCGGCGGCCTGGTCACCAGCGCCCGCCGTTCCGCCGGAGGCGTGTCGCCCGAGCGGATGCCGACCCGGACCTCGGGCTCCGGCAGTCCCAGCCGTACCGACTCCTGCCGCAGCCCGGCGAGCGGGCTGCGCAGATTTCGCTCGACGTCCACCGCGAGCGCCTTCAGCGGCGACACGTACAGCACCCGGCACCTGCGGCGGGCCTCGGCGGGCGGCGGGGTGCTGGCCAGCCGGTCCAGGGCGGCGAGGAAGGCCGCCAGCGTCTTGCCGGAACCGGTCGGCGCGACGACCAGCACGTCGGAGCCCTCGGCGATGGCCGACCACGCCCCGGCCTGGGCGTCGGTGGGCTCGCTGAACGCCCCCGTGAACCACGCGCGGGTGGCCGGGGAGAACGCGTCGAGACTGCTGCGACTGGACATGGCATCCATCCTGCCTCGCCGCACCGACACCGCGCGGCGGCCGACCCCTCAGCCTGTGGATAACTCGCTGGACGCCCCGGCCCGCCACCGGTCCACAATGGCCGTGTGACGGTGCGAGAGCAGGCCAGGTACTGGGAACACCCCGGACTGCCCGGAGTCGACCTGCTGCGTGCCCGCTATGTCCGGCACACCTTCACCCGGCACGCCCACGACAGCTACGTGATCGCGGCGGTCACCGGAGGCGTCGAGGGCATCGGGCTGCCCGGCGGAGCCGAGCGGGCGGGCGCGGGCGGAGTCGTCCTGATCAACCCTGAGACCCCGCACACCGCCTACGCGGGCGTCGAGGAGGGCTGGAGCTACCGGGTCCTCTACCCCTCGCCCGCCGTGGTCGCCGCCGTCGCCGCGGAGACCACGGCATTGCGCGGCACCCCTTCCTTCAACGCCTCGGTGCTCGACGACCCCGTGACCGCCCGCATGATCGCCGACGTCCACCGCGCCGCGGAAGGGGACAACGCGCTCGCCGCCGACACGCAGCTGCGCCTCGTCGTCGCCCGGATGCTCGCCCGCCACGCGAACTCCGCGGCCCTCGGACCCGCGCCCGTCGCGGGCGCGGGCGTCGCGGCCCGTGCCCGTGACCTGCTGGCCACCCGCCTGGCGGCTCCGCCGAGCCTGGAGGAACTGGCCCGTGAGGTCGGCACCGGCCCCTTCGCCCTGCTGCGCGCCTTCAAGGCCGCCTACGGGCTGCCGCCGCACGCCTGGCTGACCAGCGAGCGGGTCAGGGCCGCCCGCCGCCTGCTCGACACAGGCGTCAGCCCGGCCGACACGGCCGCCGCCGTCGGCTTCACCGACCAGCCCCACCTCAACCGGCACTTCGCCCGGATCGTCGGCGTCCCGCCCGGCGCCTACCAACGCGAGCGCAAGAACGTACAAGACCCGCCGTCCCGCCGTCCCTAGCCTCATGCGGGTGACGGGACATCCGATAGCCACAGAACCCGCGGAATCCGCCGACCGCAGAGAATCCACCGGGCCGGCGGACCGGCAGCCACGCTCCGCGCGCGCCCAGGTCGTCCGCGACGCCCTCGGGGTGGGTGTCGCCGTCGGGCTCTCCGGCTTTGCCTTCGGCGTGACCTCCGCCGGAGCCGGGCTCGCACTCGCCCAGACCTGCGCCCTGTCCCTGCTGGTGTTCACCGGAGCGTCGCAATTCGCCCTGGTCAGCGCCCTGGGGTCGGGTGGCAACCCCTTCGCGGCAGCCGCGGGAGCCTTCTTCCTCGGCACCCGCAACGCCTTCTACGGGCTCCGGCTCTCCCAGCTCCTCCGCCTGCCCGCCGCGATACGGCCGCTGGCCGCGCAGTGGGTCATCGACGAGACCTCCGCGGTCGCGCTGGCGCAGAAGGACCGCGCCTCCGCGCGGCTGGGCTTCACCGTCACCGGAGGCAGCCTCTACGCCCTGTGGAATCTGACCACCCTCATCGGCGCCCTGGGCGCCTCGGCGCTCGGCGACCCCGCTTCCTGGGGGCTGGACGCGGCAGGCCCCGCCGTCTTCCTCGCGCTCCTCGCCCCCATGGTCAAGGGGCGCGCCGAACGGGCGGTCGCCGCGGTCGCCGTCCTCCTCGGCCTTGTCTGCCTGCCACTCCTGCCCGCCGGAGTCCCGGTCCTGGTCGCCGCCCTGGCGGCGCCCCTCGTCCTGGCCGTCACCCGCGCGAAGCGCACCGGAAAGGACGCGTCAGGAACCGTACGGAAGCCGGAACGGACACCAGCACCAGCAAAGGCACCAGCACCGGCACGGGCATCGGCACCGGCACCGGCACGCGAAGAGGGAGAGACAGCGGAATGAGCACAGGAGCGAGTACCTGGATCGCCGTCATCGTGACGGCCCTCGGCTGCTACGCGGTCAAACTGCTGGGCCTGTCCGTACCGGCGGGATTGCTGGAACGCCCCGTGGTCAAGCGCCTCGCCGGGCTCGTGCCCATCGCGCTCCTCGCCGCGCTCACCGCCCTCCAGACCTTCGGCACCAGCGGACTGCGGCTGGCCGTGGACGCGCGCTCGGCCGGGCTCGCGGCAGCGGCCGTCGCCCTCCTGCTGCGGGCGCCCTTCCTCGTGGTGGTGGCCGCGGCCGTCGTCGTGACCGCGGCCGTACGGGCCGTCTCCGGCATGTGAGCCACGGGCCGGTCCTCCGCGACATCCGGTGCCCGGTCACCGGCGTAAGGACCGGGCACCTGGATCAGCGCCCCTTACCCGCGCGGCCTCGCCGTCAGCCCAGACGGCCGTACGCGCGCAGCGTCCGCAGCGCCTCGATCGTCACCATGGGCCGCCCTTCGAGGGCGGAGCCCGGCGCCCACTCGCGCCAGGTGATCGGCCAGCCGCCGTCGTCGCCCTGCTGCCCCGCGAGATAGTCCAGCGACCGTTCCATCTCGGTGTCGGTGAACCACGACCGGGCGGCCGAGTCGGGGGAGGGCGCGAAGTCGTGGGCGAAGTGATGTTCGCCCGGCGCGTATCCGGTCGGCGGCGCGACCCGCCCGGCGCGCTCGGGCTCCAGCAGCGCCAGACCCTGCTCGCGCACCAGTCGTCCCAGCCGCTCCACCGCGCCCTGCGCACGCGGCCGGTCCTGCGCCGAGGCCAGGAACGCCAGCGAGGCCAGCACCTCGTAGGGATGCGTCCGGTCCAGGGCGTCGATCGCCGCCCAGCAGAAGTCCGTCGACCTGAACAGCCACGCGTGCCACACCTCGTTGCGGCGCAGCAGCCCCACCACGGGCCCGGTGGCGAGCAGGTCACCGGGCGGGTCGTCGGAGATCCGCATCCAGGGCGCGTACGGATAGCCGCGCAAGGACGCGTCGACCGCGGGCAGCGCGCCCTCCGCCGTCGAGCACGCCGTCAGATAGCGGCAGATGCGCTCGGCCCTGCCGCCCCTGCACCGGTCGATCTCGTCCAGCACCCGCAGCGCGTACGCCACGTGCAGCGGCTGGCTCACCGGGCCGCGCAGGTCGGGCTCCAGCGCGTGGCCGTATCCGGCGTCGTCATTGCGGTACGCGTCGAGCGCGGTCTCGACCGCGTCGCCGTCGCCGTCGAGGAAGTGGAAGGCGAACCTGCGCTGCTCGAGCACACGGGCGGTGAGCCACACGAACTGCTCGGCGCGACCTAGCGGGGTTGCTGGCATGCGCGCACCCTAGGTCGTGCGCGGCGGCCTGAACACGGCTGAGCCGAGGAGCCACCCGGCTGTGTGACGGTACGCGTGCGGGCGCGGGATACTGGCAGTCATGCGGTTGACGATTTTCTGGGAGCGGATGCGCGCGCACTTCGGCGACGCGTACGCCGATTCCTTCGCGCGGGACCATGTGATGGCCGAATTGGGCGGCCGTACGGTGCATCAGGCGCTGGACGACGGCTGGGAGGCCAAGGACGTCTGGCGCGCGGTGTGCGCCTCGATGGACGTGCCCGCCGCCAAGCGCTGACGCGATGTCGCGAGCGGAGCGACGGATTCAGGAGCGGCCCGACACCCCCGGCGGGTCGCTTGACATCAAATTCGAACATCCATTCTTATGGCTTGTGCCGGGTGGATTTCCGTGGTGACGAAGCGTGTTTCCGCCGGAGTTATCCACAGCACGGGGCGACGGCCGGGCGCGTTGTCAGTGCCAGGCGCTAGCGTCGTGGACGTGAAGCGATCGAACCAGACATCCCGGGTGGAGCCCATGGCAGGAAACGACCGCGAGAAGGCGCTCGACGCCGCGCTCGCGCAGATTGAACGGCAGTTCGGCAAGGGCGCGGTCATGCGCCTGGGCGACCGGCCGAACGAACCCATCGAAGTCATCCCCACCGGATCGACCGCTCTTGACGTGG
The DNA here is from genome assembly GCF_042957385.1 of Streptomyces sp. NPDC008079. NCBI lineage: Bacteria > Bacillati > Actinomycetota > Actinomycetes > Kitasatosporales > Streptomycetaceae > Streptomyces > Streptomyces sp. NPDC008079. The sequence continues at coordinate 34,575 of NZ_JBIBIC010000028.1, read as the reverse complement.
CACTCGGCGTCGGCGGCCTGCCGCGCGGCCGAGTGGTGGAGGTCTACGGCCCGGAGTCCTCCGGTAAGACGACCCTCACCCTGCACGCGGTGGCCAACGCCCAGCGGGCGGGCGGCACGGTGGCGTTCGTGGACGCCGAGCACGCGCTGGACCCCGACTACGCCAAGGCGCTCGGCGTCGACACGGACAATCTGATCCTGTCCCAGCCGGACACCGGCGAGCAGGCGCTGGAGATCGTGGACATGCTGGTCCGCTCCGGCGCTCTCGACCTCATCGTGGTCGACTCCGTGGCAGCCCTCGTGCCACGGGCCGAGATCGAGGGCGAGATGGGCGACTCGCACGTGGGTCTCCAGGCCCGCCTGATGAGCCAGGCCCTCCGCAAGATCACCAGCGCGCTCAACCAGACCAAGACCACCTGCATCTTCATCAACCAGCTCCGCGAGAAGATCGGTGTGATGTTCGGCTCGCCGGAGACCACCACCGGTGGCCGCGCGCTGAAGTTCTACGCCTCCGTCCGGCTCGACATCCGCCGGATCGAGACCCTCAAGGACGGCACCGAGGCGGTCGGCAACCGTACCCGCGTCAAGGTCGTCAAGAACAAGGTCGCGCCGCCCTTCAAGCAGGCCGAGTTCGACATCCTCTACGGCCACGGCATCAGCCGTGAGGGCGGCCTGATCGACATGGGCGTGGAGCACGGCTTCGTCCGCAAGTCCGGCGCCTGGTACACGTACGAGGGCGACCAGCTCGGTCAGGGCAAGGAAAACGCGCGCAATTTCCTGAAGGACAACCCCGACCTGTCGGACGAGATCGAGAAGAAGATCAAGGAGAAGCTCGGCGTCGGCGTGCCGAAGGTCGAGGCGCCGGGCGCACAGCCCGGGGCGGACGCGGCAGGACCCGCGGCCGTGGCCAAGACCGACGCGCCCAAGGCCGAGGTCCCCGCGCCCAAGGGCGCGAAGGCGACCAAGGCGACCGCCGCCAAGGCCTGACGCCGTGGCGCGCAGGTCCCCTGAGCGCGGCGGCTCTTCCGAGTCGAGGGCCTCGCGAGAGCCGCCGCTCGATCCCGAGGAGCAGGCGCGGGCGCTGTGCCTGCGCCTGCTCACCGGGACGCCCCGCACCCGCAGGCAGCTCGCCGACGCCCTGCGCAAGCGCGAGATCCCGGACGAGGTCGCCGAGCACGTCCTGGAACGCTTCCAGGACGTGGGGCTGATCGACGACCAGGCGTTCGCCAACTCCTGGGTGGAGTCCCGGCACCGCGGCCGGGGTCTCGCCCGCCGTGCCCTCGCGCAGGAGCTCCGCCACCGCGGAGTGGACGCGGAGCTGGTGAACGAAGCGGTCGGACTGCTCGACCACGACCAGGAGGAGCAGACCGCCCGCGAGCTGGTACGCCGCAGGCTGCCGGGCACCCGCGGGCTGGACCGCGACAAGCGGATCCGCCGCGTCGCGGGCATGCTCGCCCGCAAGGGCTACTCCGAGGGCCTGGCCCTCCGGGTGGTCCGGGAAGCGCTCGCCGCCGAGGGCGTCGAGGAGGAGCTCGAAGAGGAGCCGTGGGAGTGACGGCGGCGAGGACGGCGGAATCCTGGAAGGCGAGGGAGCACGAAGGCCCCGCCACCGGACGTCGCCCTGCCGCCAGGGCCTCCCAAAACCGCCCCGCCGTCCGGCACCGGGACCATCCGCCAATGGAGACGGTGCCGGTGACCGGCAGCCCCGGCGGGCTGACGGTGACCGTCCGGCAGGGCGTGCCCGGCCCGGCTGCTACCGGGTGTGCCCGCTGACCCGCGTGCCCGCCGCGCCGCCGGGCCCGCCGCCTTCACCGTCACCGTCACCGTCACCGTCGTCGGAGTCCGGCTCCGTACCTTCACTGCCCGCCGGCACCGGCGGACCGCCGCGGGCCAGGTCGGCGTACGAGTACAGCTCCGCGGGGCGGCAGCCCACCATCGCCGTGACCAGGCGCCCGTCCGGCCGGATCAGCAGCACACTGTGCGCGGTCGCCCCCGGATACGTCTCGGCGACGACCAACTCCGCGCGGGTCGGCAGCGCGGCGACCGCGGAGGCGAGCCGGGGCATGAGCCCGGCGGTCAGCCAGTGACGGCTGTCCCACACCCCCGTACCCGGCGCGATCAGCACCACGATCAACCCCCGGCCGAGCCGGTCCCGCAGCCGTCCGACGGTGCCGTCGAGCGCGGTCACCGACACATCGGTCACCGCACCGCCCGGCGGCGTGTCGCACCCGGCGACCAGCGGCGACGGCCCGGACTTGCCGCCTCCGGAGCGCGGCGCGGGCAGCGCGAGCGGCGAGCGCCCGTAGACCGAGGACGCGGCGGCGGACCCCCGGCCGAGATGGCTGTCGGTCAGCAGCTCCGCCTGGCCGCGCGCCGAGCCCGACAGCACCGCGTGCCGTACCGTCTGCCACGCGCCACTGGCCCGCAGCAGCGGAAGCGCCTGGTCGGTGGCGCGCAACCGGGCGCCGACCGCGCCGCGCCGCTCCGCCTCGTAGCTGTTCAGCAGTATCTTCGACGCGCCGTCGTGCCAGGCCAGCGAGAGCTTCCAGGACAGATTCTCCGCGTCCCGCAGCCCCTCCTCGACGCTCTGCGCGCCGAGCGCGCCCATCAGGTGTGCGGCGTCCCCCGCGAGGAAGACCCGCCCCCTGCGCCAGCGCCTGGCCAGCCGCTGGTGCACCGGATAGTCGGCCGAGCCGACGAGTTCGTACGGGACGACGCTGCCGCACCAGGCGGTGAGCGTGGACCGCAGCCGTTCCACCAGCGCGTCGGACGTGAGCAGCCGTCCCTGCGGGGGCAGCAGCCAGTCCAGCCGCCACAGGCCGTCCGGCAACGGACGGGCCGTCACCTCCTGGCCCGCGGGCGCCCCCGGCGGGTCGCGGTGCAGCAACGCCACACCCGGTTCGGGGAGTTCCGCGCGGATCACCGCCACCGCGTGCCGGTCGACGGCGGTGCGGCCGGGGAAACGTACGCCCGTCAGCTTGCGGACCGTCGAACGGGGACCGTCGCAGCCGACCAGGAAACTGCCGCGCCACCAGGTGTCGTGCGACCCGCGGGTGTGCACGGTGATCCCGAGACCGTCCTGCTCGAAGGCGTCCACCCGGCAGCCCGGCACGATCCGCACTGACCCGCAGGCGAGCAGCGCGTCGCGCAGGCCGCGCTCCAATTGGTGCTGCGCGATGTGCGTGGGGGAGTCCTGCGGTCCGAATTCGACGCGCAGCACTTCCGTACGACGGCGCAATGTGCGCCAGGCCGACCAGGAGGCTCCGTCGCCGCGGACACCGGCGTAGCCGAGCCGTTCGACGAACGCGACCGTGTCGGGGCCGAGGACCGCGGTGCGTGGGCGCCGTAACCCGTCGGCATCGGTCAGTGCCTCCGCCTCGTCGAGGACGATGACGGGGACGTCGCGGCGGGCCAGAGCGAGGGCGAGGGCCAGGCCCACGGGACCCGCCCCCGCGACGATCACCGGGTCCATGGAGAGGCCCCCGGAAGAAGTGCGGTCACAAAGCGTATGCAACCCACTGCGCCTTCCCACGTCAAGCGACGGTCCCGCCTCGGCGCGGTGCGCCGCTCCACGCGCCCTCCGTGCTCCGTGCGCGCCCTCGGGCACCTCCGGTGCGTACCGGGTCGGTAACGGTCCACGGCGCGAGCCGGTAGGGCCTTGACGCACCCCGTGCCGATCGGCGTGGATTCGGTCCACAGGTACCGCTACCGCACACGAACAACACGATCAGCCGAAATGATCATAAGACCGAATGAACAGGGAGGTTGACGATGCGACTGCTCCTCGTGGAGGACGACGACAGGGTCGCCTCCGCCCTCTCCGCGGTCCTCGGCAAGCACGGCTTCGACGTGCGGCACGCCCGCAGCGGCGAGGAGGCGATCCAGGCGCTGCTGCCCGGCGACAGCCCCGCGTACGACTGTGTCCTGCTCGACCTGGGGCTGCCCGACCAGGACGGTTTCGAGGTGTGCAGCCGGATACGCCGCCGTACCGCGACCCCGGTGATCATGGTGACCGCGCGGGCCGACGTACGCTCCCGGATCCACGGCCTCAACCTGGGCGCGGACGACTACGTGGTGAAGCCGTACGACACGGGCGAGCTGCTGGCGCGGATCCACGCCGTGAGCCGCCGCCCGCCGCTGAACGCGCAAGGCGCCGCCGGGCCGACGGCCACCGGCGCGACCGTCGCGGGCACCGGAGTGCTGGCCGCCGCGCGGACCGGCGAGACCGGCCCGCAGGAGAGCGCCAAACTGCTGCTCGGCACGGTCACCATCGAACTGTCCACCCGCCGCGTCACCGTGGAGGGCGATCTGATCGCCCTCACCCGCAAGGAGTTCGACCTGCTGTCGCTGCTCGCCAAACGGCCGGGTGTCGTCTTCCGCAGGGAGCAGATCATCAGCGAGGTGTGGCGCACCGCGTGGGAGGGTACGGGTCGCACCCTTGAGGTCCATGTGGCGTCCCTGCGCTCCAAGCTGCGGACCCCGGCGATGATCGAGACGGTGCGCGGGGTCGGATACCGGCTCGTCGTCCCCGTCGGCTGACCCGTCGAGGCCACCACCTTGCGCTCCCGCCTGCTCCCGCTGCTCATCGTGCTGATGGCCGGTGTCCTGCTGGCCCTCGGCTTCCCGCTGGCCGCCAGCCAGGCCGCGTCCCAGCAGCAGCGCGTCGTGGTCGACCGCATCGACGACACCACGCGCTTCGCGGCGCTCGCGCAGTACGTCACCGCGCGGGACGAACAGACCGCCGTGGACAGCGCCGACGACGAGCGGCTGCACACCCTGCGCACCGAACTCACCCGCTACAAAGAGCTGTACGGCATCGACGCCGGAGTCTTCTACCGCGACCGCACCGCGATGGCGGCCGCGCCCGGCGACTGGAAGGTGCCGGACGAGGGCGAGCTGTTCGACGCCTACAACTCGGCGCTGCTCGGCCGCCGCACCCACGACCCCCGCCAGGTGTGGCCGTGGCAGACCCGCAAACTCGCCATCGCCTCGCCGATCGTCCGGGACGGGGACGTCGTCGCCGTCGTCGTGACCGATTCGCCGACCGGCGCGCTGCGCTCCCGCATCCTGCACGCCTGGCTGCTGCTGGCGGCCGGGGAGCTGGCGGCGATGGCCATCGCCGTGCTCTTCGCCGTCCGCCTGACCGCCTGGGTGCTGCTTCCGGTCGCCACCTTGGACCGCGTCACCCACGACATCGCGACCGGCCGGATGAAGTCGCGTGTCGGAACGGCGGGCGGCCCGCCGGAACTCCGCCGCCTGGTCCGTTCGTTCAACGAGATGGCCGACAACGTCGAGGAAGTCCTCGACCAGCAGCGGGCCTTCGTGGCGGACGCGTCGCATCAGTTGCGCAATCCGCTCGCCGCACTGCTGCTGCGGATCGAATTGCTCGGCCTGGAACTGCCCGACGGCCACGACGAGGCCGAGGCGGTGAAGGAGGAGGGGCACCGGCTCGCCCAGGTGCTCGACGACCTGCTGGGCCTGGCGCTCGCCGAACGCTCCGGCAGTCATCTGGCCGTCACCGATCTCGCCGCGCTCGCCCGTACCCGCTCGGCGGCCTGGCGACCCGTCGCCGACCAGGCGGGAATCTCCGTGGAGTTCACAGTGGAGGGGGAGGACTCGGAGGACCGGGGAGGTGAGAGCGCGGGGGAGCGGGCGGGCGAGAGCCCGGGGGAGCGGGCGGCGCTCAAGGTGACCGGGTGGGCCGACGCGGTCGCGCTGTCCAGCGCCTTGGACGCGGTGATCGACAACGCGATCAAATTCACCCCGCGCGGCGAGGCCGTCCATGTGCGCGTGGCGGCGGACGACCAGCGCACCGCGATCTCCGTCGCCGACAGCGGCCCCGGTCTGACGGACGAGGAACTCGCCAGGATCGGCGATCGTTTCTGGCGCAGCGCCCGCCACCAGAATGTGCACGGCTCCGGCCTCGGCCTGTCCATCGCCCGCGCTCTGCTGAGCCAGGGCGGCGGCGCCATCAGTTACGGGCGGCGCGACCCGCACGGCCTGGAGGTCATCCTGACGGTGCCGAGGACGGCGCCGGTCGGGGTGTGACCGTCCGGTTGTCGGATCGTACGACCGTCTGATCATGACCACGGAGTGCGCGGCGGGGTGAGCGCGCGGCGCGGCCGAGGTCACGGCGGAGCACCCGCTACGGCTTCACCGACCGGTAGTACCGCTCCGCGCCGACATGCAGCGGCAGCGGATCGGTGAACACCGCGGTCCGCAGGTCTACCAATTGCGCGGCGTGCACCTCCTTGCCGATCGCGTCCCGGCTGTCGATCACCGCACGGGTGAGCCGTTCGACCAGGCCGGTGTTCGCGCGGTCCGTGGTGACCAGCAGATTGGCGACGGCGATGGTGGCGATCGCCTGCCCCTTCTGCGCCTGCGGATACGCGTCGGCGGGCATCACGGCCTGCCGGTAGTACGACATCTGCGGTCCCATGGAATGCAGCTTCGCCACCAGGTCGCCGAGTTGGACGAGCTTGATGCCCGGCGAGGAGTGCGCCATCTCGGCCACGGCGGCGGTCGGCAGCCCGCCCGACCAGAAGAACGCGTCCAGCTGCTTGTCGCGCAGCATCGCGGGCGCCTGGTCGATGCCGACCGGTATCGCGTCCACATCCTTGGTGATGTCCAGGCCCGCCGCCGCGAACAGCCGCCTGGTGATCAGATTGACCCCGGAGTCCGCCTGGCCGACCCCGACCCGCAGCCCGCGCAGATCGCGCGCGGACCGCACCGTGGAATCGCTCGGTACGACAAGCTGCATGTAGTCGTCGTAGAGCCGGGCGCAGGCGCGCAACTGGTCCTTGCCGGGACCGTTGTAATCGGCGACGGCGTCGGCCGCGGCGATGGTGAAGTCCGCCCGTCCTGACGCCACCCGCTTGATGTTGTCGACCGAGCCCTCGGTGTGCACGAGATTGACCCGCACTCCCGGCAGCGCGGTGTGCAGATCGCCCTTGAGGAGCAGCCCGTACTTCTCGTACACCCCGTTGGCGACCCCGGTGGCCAGCGACATCGGCGCCCGCGGATACGAAGGCCCCGCGTTCGGCAGCAGCCACCACAGCAGGAGGGCGAGCACGGAGACCCCGGCCAGCAGCGCCTGGAGCACGCGCCGCCGCCTGCCCAGCGCGGCATCGCGCAGGCGTACGACGGGGCGGGGGAGGTCCATGCATGGGGATCCTGCCAGCCGGGCGGGAATCGGGGAAGGGCGGTCGGCGGCGGCCGGTCCCGGGAAGGCGGGGGCGCCGGGCCCCGGCGACCACGTACTCTGGGTGATTGTTATGAGCGCGCGTACTTACGAGGTCCGCACCTACGGGTGCCAGATGAACGTCCACGACTCCGAGCGGCTGTCCGGCCTTCTGGAGGACGCGGGGTATGTCCGCGCGCCTTCCGACGCCGACGGCGCGGATGTCGTCGTCTTCAACACCTGCGCGGTGCGGGAGAACGCCGACAACCGGCTGTACGGCAACCTCGGCCAGCTCGTACCGAAGAAGGCCGCCAGGCCCGGCATGCAGATCGCCGTCGGCGGCTGCCTGGCGCAGAAGGACCGCGACACCATCGTGAAGCGGGCCCCCTGGGTCGACGTCGTCTTCGGCACCCACAACATCGGGCAGCTCCCGGTGCTGTTGGAGCGGGCCAGGATCGCCGAAGAGGCCCAGGTCGAGATCGTCGAGTCGCTGGAGACCTTCCCCTCGACGCTGCCCTCGCGCCGCGAGTCCGCGTACGCCGCCTGGGTCGCGGTCTCCGTCGGCTGCAACAACACCTGCACCTTCTGCATCGTCCCCGCCCTGCGCGGCAAGGAGAAGGACCGCAGGCCCGGCGACGTGCTCGCCGAGGTCGAGGCCCTGGTCTCCGAGGGCGTCGTCGAGGTCACCCTGCTCGGCCAGAACGTGAACGCGTACGGCTCCGACATCGGCGACCGCGAGGCGTTCGGCAAGCTGCTGCGCGCCGCGGGCACCATCGACGGCCTGGAGCGGATCCGCTTCACCTCGCCGCACCCGCGCGACTTCACCGACGACGTCATCGCCGCCATGGCCGAGACGCCCAATGTGATGCACCAGCTCCACATGCCGCTCCAGTCCGGCTCCGACACGGTGCTGAAGGCGATGCGCCGGTCGTACCGGCAGGATCGTTACCTCGGGATCATCGAGAAGGTGCGCGCCGCGATGCCGGACGCCGCCATCACCACCGACATCATCGTGGGCTTCCCCGGCGAGACCGAGGAGGACTTCGAGCAGACCCTGCACGTGGTGCGCGAGGCGCGCTTCGCGCAGGCCTTCACCTTCCAGTACTCCAAGCGGCCCGGCACCCCCGCCGCCGAGATGGACGGCCAGATCCCGAAGGCCGTCGTCCAGCAGCGGTACGAGAGGCTGGTCGCGCTCCAGGAGGAGATCTCCTGGGAGGAGAACAAGAAGCAGGTCGGCCGCACCATCGAGGTGCTGGTCGCCGAGGGCGAGGGCCGCAAGGACGACGCCACCCGGCGGCTGTCCGGCCGCGCGCCCGACAACCGCCTCGTGCACTTCGAGCGCCCGGCCGAGCCGGTCAGGCCCGGAGACATGGTGACCGTCGAGATCACCTACGCCGCGCCGCACCATCTGCTCGCGGAGAAGCCCGCCGCCGCCGTACGCCGTACGCGGGCGGGCGACGCGTGGGAGCGGCGCAACGCGGCCCCGGCCGCGACCGGCACGGGCGTGATGCTGGGTCTGCCGACGATCGGCGCGCCCGCCGTGACGGAGCCGGCGTCGCTGGGCGGATGCAGCGTCCAGTGACGCGCGCGGTCCCGGACACCGGTGCGCGGCCGAACGTGCCGACGCCGTTGTCCGGCGACGGCCGTCTATCCGCGAGGCCGCGCCGGTAAGGTTTCGATCATGCTGGTCGCCGCTGCCGTCTGTCCCTGCCCGCCGCTGCTGGTCCCGGAGGTGGCGGCAGGCGCCGCACCCGAACTCGACGCTCTGCGGGCCTCCTGCGCCGACGCGATCGGCGTCCTGGCCGCTTCCCGGCCCGACCGGCTGGTCGTGATCGGTCCGGCGGACCGGCCGCGCCGCGGTGCTTTCGCCGAGGGCGCCACGGGTTCTTTCCGGCCGTTCGGTGTCGCGCTGGACGTCCGCCTCGGATCGGAACGCGGCGCGGCGGCCGAGGCCACGGCCGAGCCCGCTGCTGAGGCCGCCGCTGAGCCCGCACGCACGTTGCCGCCCTCGCTCGCCGTGGCCGCCTGGCTGCTGCGCGGCTGGCACGCCGCACCCGTCGAGGGGCTGGGGGTCGGCGAGCAACTGGAACAGCCGAGCTGCGCCGCCGCGGGCCGCGCTGTCGCCGAGGCCGCGGGACGCGTCGCCCTGCTCGTGATGGGGGACGGCAGCGCCTGCCGTACGGTCAAGGCGCCCGGCTACCTGGACGAGCGCGCCGGGCCCTTCGACGTGGCCGTGACCGCGGCCCTGGCGGCGGCCGACACCGACGCGCTCACCGCGCTGGACGCCGGGTTGGCCGATGCGCTGAAGGTGTCCGGCCGGGCGCCGTGGCAGGTGCTCGCGGGCGCGGCACAGGGCGCGGGCCTGGCGGGGGAGCTGCTGTACGAGGCGGCGCCGTACGGCGTGGGCTACGCCGTGGCGACCTGGACCTGAGCCGGAGGGCTACGCGGATACCTGACCCGGAGCCCCCGCCCGGACGCGCGACTCGGACGTCCTACGGCAGGGCGCCGCGCGCGCTCAGGCGGTCGCGTCGCCGTCCTTGCCGCTCTTGTCCTTGAGGTTGCCCAAGGCGCCCTTGGCCTTGTCCACCCCGGTGCCGATCTTGTCGCTGTACTTGCCGCCGGTCTTGGAGTCGACGGTGTGCGCCGCCTTCTCCAGTCCCGACTCGATCTTGCCGCCGTGCTGCTGCGCCAAGTCGCCGGCCTTGCTCTTCGCCAAGCCCAGCTTGTCCTTGAACGTGTCCTTGAGGCCCATGCGGCACCTTCCCAAGCATCGTGAATCCCCCGCCCTGTTTCCGACCATACCTGTGCCCGCCCTGGCCTGCTTCACGCCAATCGATCGAGGTCAGCGGCCAATGTTTGCGAGACTGGCCACGTGAAGAACCGTGTGATCGCCGTCGTCGGCCCGACCGCAGCCGGGAAGTCCGATCTGGGCGTGGCCCTGGCCCGGATCCTGGACGGCGAGGTGATCAACGCCGACTCCATGCAGCTCTACCGCGGTATGGACATCGGCACCGCCAAGCTCAGCCCGGACGAACGCCAGGGCGTGCCGCACCACCTGCTGGAAATCTGGGACGTGACACAGGCCGCCAACGTCGCCGACTACCAGCGCCTCGCCCGCGTCGAGATCGACCGGCTGCACGCCGAGGGCCGCGTCCCGGTGCTGGTCGGCGGCTCCGGCCTGTACGTACGCGCCGCGATCGACGCCCTGGAGTTCCCCGGCACGGACGCGGCCGTCCGGGCCCGCCTGGAGGCCGAACTCGACATGCGCGGCTCCGGCGCCCTGCACGCCCGGCTGGCCGCGGTCGACCCCGAGGCCGCCCGCGCCATCCTGCCCAGCAACGGCCGCCGGATCGTCCGCGCCCTCGAAGTCGTGGAGATCACCGGCCGCCCCTTCGCCGCCAACCTCCCCGGCCCCGAGGGTGTCTACGACACCGTCCAGATTGGCGTCGACGTCCCCCGGCCCGAACTCGACGAACGCATCGCCCTGCGCGTCGACCGCATGTGGGAGGCCGGTCTGGTCGACGAGGTCCGCGCCCTGGAGGCCGCGGGGCTGCGCGAAGGACGTACGGCCTCCCGCGCGCTCGGCTACCAACAGGTGCTCGCCGCACTGGCCGGTGAGTGCACCGAGGACGAGGCCCGCGCCACGACCGTACGCGCCACCAAGCGCTTCGCACGCCGTCAGGACTCGTGGTTCCGCCGCGACCCGCGTGTGCACTGGCTCACGGCCCGCGGCACGGAACTCGCGCACCAGGCGCTGACGTTGCTCCAAGAAGCGGTTACAGCCTGATCACGTGATGGCATCGGGACGCTCCGGCGTCCCGGACCTGCCGGTCGACCGTGCCATCATCGAGCATCTAGCTACGGTGTCGGAGAATCGGGAGGGCGCGTGGCGATGGAAGCCGGCCCACGCGACACCCCAGCCGGGCGCGACCCCGCGGCGGAAGCCCAGATTCCCCCGGAGTTTCCGCGCAATGGCGCGATCCCCGAGTCGAGGAACACCCTGGAGCCCTTCGAGCCCCTGGACTCCCTCGGCTCCCTGGAAGCGATCGAGCCCCTTCCGCCGATGGAGGAGGGCCAGTCCTTCCGCGAGCTGCGCCCCCAGCGCCGACTGCGGATCTGGCAACTCGCCCCGATCATCGCCCTCGCGGTGAGCGGATCGCTGATGTTCGCCTTCCCCCTCGCCTTCGAATCCGGCGACGCGGGACCTGTCGTCGCCATGCTCGGCCTTCTGCTGTGCTGCTGCTCCGCCGGGTGGGGCCTGATGGCCGCCCGCCGGGTCGGCTACACCTGGCCCGGCCTGCCTGCCCGCGGCTCCGGTGCCCGTGTCGACTGGCGCTACGTGGCCGGATACACCGCGCTGATCGCCCTGCTGGCGGTGCTCGCCGTCTGGCGCGTCGCCCGGCTGCGCTGACGGCCCCGCCCACCAGCCCGTCCCCCTCCGTCGCCCGCGTACGATCGATGACGTGACTGACGCGCGCCACGACACCGCACCGCTCGCCTTCCTCAAGGGCCACGGCACCGAGAACGACTTCGTGATCGTCCCCGACCCGGACGGTCTGCTCGACCTGTCCCCGGCCGACGTCACCCGCCTGTGCGACCGGCGCGCCGGAATCGGCGGCGACGGCCTGCTGCGCGTGGTCCGCTCCGCCTGCCACCCCGAGGCCGCGGCACTCGCCGACCGGGCCGAGTGGTTCATGGACTACCGCAACAGCGACGGCAGCATCGCCGAGATGTGCGGCAACGGCGTCCGCGTCTTCGCCCGCTACCTCCAGCGCACCGGCCTCACCGACGCGGGCGACCTGTCCGTCGCCACCCGCGCCGGCGTCCGCGACGTCCACATCGCCAAGGACGCCGACGACGGCACTCCCGGCGACATCACGGTCCGCATGGGCCGCGCCACGCTTCCCGAGGGCGTCGTCACCGTCACCGTGGGCGACCGCAGTTGGCCCGCGCTCCACGTCGACATGGGCAACCCGCACGCCGTCGCCTTCGTCGACACCCTCGACCACGCCGGTGACCTCCTCCGTGCCCCCGCGGTCGCCCCCGCCGACGCCTACCCGGCGGGCACCAACGTCGAATTCGTCGTCGACCGCGGGCCGCGCCACGTGGCACTGCGCGTCCACGAGCGCGGTTCCGGCGAGACCCGCTCCTGCGGCACGGGCGCCTGCGCCGTGATGGTCGCCGCGGCCCGCCGCGACGGCGCCGACCCGGCCGTCACCGGCCGCCCGGTCACGTACACCGTCGACGTCCCCGGCGGCCGGCTGGTGATCACCGAGACCGCCGACGGACAGATCGAGATGACCGGACCCGCGGTGATCGTCGCCGAGGGCGTCATCGACCCGGCCTGGCGCGGCGGTCCCTCCGCCGACCCCGGTGCCTGAACCACCACCTTTCCGGCGGTATCCGACCGGGATTCCCGCACACGTTCCCTCGAACGGGTGATGGGGATCACTCTCGGCGAGAGCGTGACTGCCGCACGTGGTGGGCTCGGTAGCATCAATCACCGGCGCGGCCCCACGGGGCGTGGAGAGCGTCCGCAGCCGGTTCAGGCTGCTGGAGGTGCCCGATGAGCGCAGACAACGCGGTGGACGCCGACCGCAGTGCCGGGGCCCCGCGCCGTGGACTGCGCCGGATCGACCTGCTCAGGCTCGGCCGCGCGGCGCTGCTCGGCCCCAGCGGTCGGGATCGCGTGCCCGACGCCATCGAGCACCTCACCAAGGTTCACCGCGCGCGCCACCCCGAAGCGGGCCCCGAAGCGATCGAGACGCTGCGGCGGGCGTATGTGCTCGCGGAGTCCTCGCACCGCGGTCAGATGCGCAAGAGCGGCGAGCCGTACATCACCCACCCGCTGGCGGTCACGCTGATCCTTGCCGAACTGGGCGCGGAGACCACCACCCTCACCGCCTCCCTCCTCCACGACACCGTCGAGGACACCGATGTGACGCTCGATCAGGTACGGGAGGAGTTCGGCCAGGAGGTCAGCTATCTCGTCGACGGCGTCACCAAGCTGGAGAAGGTCGACTACGGCGCCGCCGCGGAGCCGGAGACCTTCCGCAAGATGCTCGTCGCCACCGGCAACGACGTACGCGTGATGTCGATCAAGCTCGCCGACCGGCTGCACAACATGCGGACCCTCGGGGTGATGCGCCCCGAGAAGCAGGTGCGGATCGCCAAGGTCACCCGCGATGTGCTGATTCCGCTCGCCGAACGCCTCGGCGTGCAAGCCCTGAAGACCGAGCTCGAAGATCTGGTCTTCGCGATCCTCCACCCCGAGGAGCACGCCAGGACCCGCGCCATGATCGCCGCGAACGCCGCCGGACCCGACCTCCTCGCGGCTGTCGCCGAGGACCTGCGCAAGGTGCTGCGCGAGGCGGACATCGCCGCCGAGGTCGCCATCCGCCCGCGGCACGCGGTCTCCGTCCACCGCGTCCTGCTCAAGCGCGGCGGCGCGGAACTCGGCAGTTGCGACTTCGGCCGCCTGCTCGTCGTGGTCGCCGAGGACGCCGACTGCTATGCCGTGCTCGGTGAGCTGCACACCTGTTTCACCCCGGTGATCGCGGAGTTCAAGGACTTCATCGCCGCCCCCAAGTTCAACCTGTACCAGTCGCTGCACACCGCCGTCGCCGACGAGCGCGGCCGGATCGCCGAAGTCCTGGTCCGCACCCGGCGGATGCACCGGGTCGCGGAAGCCGGGGTGATCGCGCTCGGTGACCCGCACGCCGTGGAGGAGACTCCGCAGGCCGCCGAGGCCGAGCAGGGGGCGAGCGCGGCGGAGACCTGGGGGAGGGTGGACCCGACCCAACCCGGTTGGCTCGCCCGGCTGTTGGAGTGGCAGCGCGACGCCCCCGACCCCGACACCTTCTGGTCCGCTCTGCGGGACGACCTCGCCCAGGACCGCGAGATCACCGTCTTCGCCACCGAGTCCGGCGAGTCCATCGGCACGATGCGGCTGGCCGCCGGCGCGAGCTGCGTGGACGCCGCCTACGCGGTGCACGGCGAGGCCGGTCACCAGTGCGTCGGCGCCCGCGTCAACGGGCGGCTGGCGCCGCTGGGGACCCGGCTGCGCGACGGCGACACCCTCCAGCTCCTGATGGACGACTCCGCCACCTCCGGCCCCGACGCCGACTGGCTGGAGCACGCCATCACCCCGGCCGCCCGGATCGCCATCACCAGGTGGCTGACCCAGAACCCGGCGACGGCAGACGAGGACAAGCCGGCGTCGGCCCCTGCGGTACGCCCGACCCACGCCGCGGGCCAGGCGCGCGCCGCCGAACCGGTGGCGGTCACCGACCTGCCGCACGCGACCGTACGGCTGGCCCGCTGTTGCACGCCGGTGCCTCCGGACGGCCTCACCGGATTCGTCATCCGCGGCGGCACCGTCGCCGTCCACCGCGTCGAGTGTCCGAGCACCGCCCGGATGGTCACGGCGGGACGGGCGCCCGTACCCGTACGCTGGCGCGACGACGGCCCCGCCAACGGCTTCCGGGCCACGATCCTCGCCGAGGCGCTGAGCCGCCCGCGCCTGCTCGCCGACCTCACCGAGGCCATCGCGGCCCAGGGCGTCGGGATCGTCTCGGCCGCGGTGGAGCCCCCGCAGGAGCACCGGGTGCGGCACACGTACACGGTGGAGCTGCCCGACCCCCAGGCGCTGGCAATCCTGATGCGGGCGATGCGGTCGGTGCCAGGTGTCTATGACGTCTACCGCGCGCGACTGGCCGTCACGGCGGCGCAGCCCTGAGACCAGGGCGTACACACGCTTGGACGCGCGCGAGGACTCTCGTGAGGACGCGGGCGCGGAAGCCCGGGTGCGCACCTGCGGGGACTTCGGGAAGTGGGTCATCACTGTCTCCTTCGATCGTTACTCCCAGTGAACGTCTGGTGGCAGATCGTAGGTTCCGGGGTGATCGTCACCCACACGAGTGATTCCGGCGACGGCCGCCGGAGATCCGGTCCTGTCGGCCGGCGGACAGCCCTCGCGGGTATCCGCGGCGAAACTCGCGTGACCGCGAGTGTCCGGCGTGCGACCATCGTAGTAACGGCAGAAACACCGCCGATTCGTTGACCGCTCGACCAAAGGATCCAATGACCTCCTCTCCTTCTTCCTCTTCGAACAACCGCCAGCGCCTCCCCGAGAGCCTTCGGGCCGACGCCCTGATGGAAGAGGACGTCGCCTGGAGTCATGAGATCGACGAGGACCGGGACGGCGACCAATTCGACCGCTCCGAGCGTGCGTCGCTCCGCCGGGTCGCCGGACTCTCCACCGAACTCGAGGACGTCACCGAGGTCGAGTACCGGCAGCTCCGACTGGAGCGCGTGGTGCTCGTGGGCGTCTGGACCACGGGGACCGTCGACGACGCCGAGAATTCGCTGGCCGAGCTGGCGGCGCTCGCCGAGACCGCCGGAGCACTCGTCCTCGACGGCGTCATCCAGCGCCGCGACAAGCCGGACCCGGCCACGTACATCGGATCCGGCAAGGCACTGGAGCTGCGCGACATCGTCGTGGAGACCGGCGCCGACACCGTCGTCTGCGACGGTGAGCTGAGCCCCGGCCAGCTCATCCATCTGGAGGACGTCGTCAAGGTCAAGGTGGTCGACAGGACCGCGCTGATCCTCGACATCTTCGCTCAGCACGCCAAGTCCCGTGAGGGCAAGGCGCAGGTCTCGCTGGCACAGATGCAGTACATGCTGCCGAGGCTGCGCGGCTGGGGTCAGTCGTTGTCCCGGCAGATGGGTGGCGGTGGCGCCGGTTCGTCCGGCGGCGGCATGGCGACGCGTGGTCCCGGTGAGACCAAGATCGAGACCGACCGTCGGCGTATCCGCGAGAAGATGGCCAAGATGCGCCGGGAGATCGCGGAGATGAAGACCAGCCGCGACCTCAAGCGCCAGGAGCGCAAGCGGCACAAGGTGCCGTCGGTCGCCATCGCCGGATACACCAATGCGGGCAAGTCCTCGCTGCTCAACCGGCTCACGGGTGCGGGCGTCCTGGTGGAGAACGCGCTGTTCGCCACCCTGGACCCGACCGTGCGCCGCGCGGAGACCCCCAGCGGACGGCTCTACACACTGGTGGACACCGTCGGGTTCGTGCGGCACCTGCCGCACCACCTGGTCGAGGCCTTCCGGTCCACGATGGAGGAGGTCGGCGACGCCGACCTGATCCTGCACGTGGTGGACGGCTCGCACCCGGTGCCCGAGGAGCAGCTCGCGGCAGTACGCGAGGTGTTCCGCGATGTCGGCGCGCTGGACGTGCCCGAGATCGTGGTCGTCAACAAGGCGGACGCCGCGGACCCGCTGGTCCTCCAGCGTCTGCTGCGCAACGAGAAGCACGCCATCGCGGTCTCCGCCCGCAGCGGCATGGGCATCGACGAGTTGCTGGAGATCATCGACCAGGAACTGCCGCGGCCCGACGTGGAAGTCGAGGCGCTGGTGCCGTACACGCACGGCGGTCTCGTCTCCCGGGTGCACGCCGCGGGTGAGGTCCTCTCCGAGGAGCACACCGGCGACGGCACGCTGCTCAAGGTGCGGGTGCACGAGGAACTGGCCGCGGAACTGGCCCCGTTCACGCTCGTCGCCAGGACCTGACAGGGCTGAGGCGCCACGGCAGTTCGACGCCGGGTCGCCGCCGCGCGCACTGACATGGGTAAGGGGCCGCCTCCTAGAGGCGGCCCCTTACCCATGCGTCGTCTGCTAGTTGAACTTCTGGCTCACGCCGTCGAAGACCTTCTTCGCCTCGGAACCCAAGTGCGGCCCCGCCAGCCAGGTGTTCGTCACCGGCCCGATCGACGTATTGCTGACCAGTGCCGTCGTCCCGTCCGGCCGCTTGGCGAACCAGCCGCCGCCCGACGAACCACCCGTCATCGTGCAGCCGATCCGGTACTCCGTCGGCGCCTGGGCGTTCAGCGACAGCCGGCCCGGCTTGCCCACGCAGTCGTACATCTGCTGCCCGTTGAAGGGGGGCGCCGCGGGATAGCCCCAGGCGCCCATCGTCCCGATCCGCGTCGCGGACGGCGCGTCGAACCACACCGGCATCGCCGTTCCGACCGTCTCCTCCAGCGACTTGCCGCCCGCGCCCTCCTCCGGCTTCACATGCAGCACGGCGAAGTCGTACGGCGAACCGCTGCCGCCGGACTCGGCGCCCGTGCTGATCCACTGGTCGGAGGTGCTGGCCCAGTCGGCCCAGAACACGCCGTACGGCGCCAGCACATCACGCGAGGCGCCCTCCAGGGCCGCGGCGCTCTTGCCCGTGTCGTTGTAGGCGGGGACGAAGGCGATGTTGCGGTACCAGCCGCCGGAAGCGCCCGCGTGCACGCAGTGGCCCGCCGTCCACACCAGATTCGACTTGCCCGGATGCGCCGGGTCCCGGACCACCGTCGCCGAGCAGACCATCGAGCCCTTGGGCCCGTCGAAGAAGAGTTTTCCGACACCAGGTGCGGCCTCGTGGTACGGCGCCGTGACCCGGCTCGCCTGCACCGGATCCGGCGCAGGGTCGCTCTCGCCCTGGTCGGCCGACACGTTGGTGGGCACCTTCTTGTCGCTCTGGTCCGCGCCCTTCATGCGGTCGTCGCTCCACAGCCCGTTGATCACCGGGTTGACGAAATCCGCCGCCTTGCGCAGCCACTTCGCCTTGTCCCAGTTCTTCCAGCCGCCCTTCTTGTACGCCTGCTCCCACTTCTTCAGGTCGTCGAGGCTGGTCGGGAAGGACGTCGGCAGACCGAGGTTGTTGCCCGCCGTCACCGACGAACTGGGCTTGGCGTCCGCGGAGTCACCGGACGACCCGCACGCGGTGGCGGTGCCCGCGAGGAGAACGGCTGCCGCCGCCGCGGCCACCAAGGGCCTTCGTATGGATGACATGGACTGCTCCCCCTGAGATGTCTTCGGCTGTACGGCAGTTGCCGCCCCCGATGCGCGGTGGCCACCACTATGCCGCTGGTGTGAGGGACGGCCGGGGGTGTTCGCCGGTTCCGCGCCGAAAGTCTCCGGGCCGCCCGTGATCGAGCCGTCACCCAGTCGTTAGTACGGACGGGGGACGACTGCCTGGACGCCGACCCGGAGGAGTGAGCACGTGGCCGCCATTTCGAGCGCGCCGGGACAACGACTGGCGGCATCGGCCGAGGTGTCCGCCGAGGGACCGGCCGACGAATCCATGACGGGGGAGGCGATTCTCCGCAGGCAGGCGCAGCGCGAATCGGCCGCGCGCACCTATGCGCGGTCCCTGCCGGTGGTACCCGTCCGCGCCCGCGGGATGACCGTGGAGGGCGCCGACGGCCGCCGGTATCTTGACTGCCTGTCCGGTGCGGGAACCCTCGCTCTCGGCCACAATCACCCCGTCGTCCTGGAGGCCATCAGGGGCGTCCTGGACTCGGGCGCTCCCTTGCACGTCCTGGACCTCGCGACCCCGGTCAAGGACGCCTTCACCACCGCGCTGTTCGAGACGCTGCCGCCTCAACTCGCCGAGCACGGCCGCATCCAGTTCTGCGGGCCCGCCGGGACCGACGCGGTGGAGGCGGCCATCAAGCTCGCCCGTATCGCCACCGGGCGCGGCGGACTCCTCGCCTTTTCCGGCGCCTACCACGGCATGACGGCCGGCGCGCTCGCCGCTACGGGTGACACGGCGGTCCGCGGCGCCGTCGGTGAAGCGGACGCGCGGATCACCCGTCTGCCGTACCCGTACGACTACCGCTGCCCGTTCGGCATCGGCGGCGACCGGGGGGCCGAGCTCTCGGCGCGCTGGACCGCGCATCTCCTCGACGACCCCAAGGGCGGGGTGCAGCCGCCCGCCGCGATGCTCCTCGAACCGGTGCAGGGCGAAGGCGGCGTCATCCCGGCGCCCGACACCTGGCTGCGCAGGATGCGTGAGATCACGGCAGCGCGCGGCATCCCGCTGGTGGTCGACGAGGTGCAGACGGGCGTCGGCCGTACCGGCACCTTCTGGGCCGTCGAGCGCAGCGGAATCGTGCCCGACGTCATGGTGCTGTCCAAGGCCATCGGCGGCAGCCTCCCGCTGGCCGTGATCGTCTACCGCGAAGAGCTCGACGCCTGGCAGCCGGGCGCCCACGCGGGCACCTTCCGCGGCAATCAACTCGCCATGGCCGCCGGCACGGCCACGCTCCGCTTCGTGCGGCAGCACGCGCTGCACGAGCGCGCGGAGACCGTCGGCGCGCGCATGCTCAGCCGCCTGCGCGGACTCGCCGCGCACCACGACTGCATTGGCGACGTCCGAGGACGCGGTCTGATGATCGGCGTCGAACTCGTCGACACCGAAGCCGAGCCCGACGACTACGGAGCGCTTCCCGCCGCGCCCCCGCTCGCCGCCCGCGTCCAGCAGGAGGCCCTGCGCCGCGGACTCATCGTCGAACTGGGCGGACGGCACGGCGCCGTGATCCGGCTGCTGCCGCCGCTGACCATCACCGACGAACAGGCCGAAGCCGTGCTCGACCGGCTGGCCGCCGCCATCGACGCCGCGCGGACCGCGACGTGAGGCGGCCCGGCATGACCCCGGCGGACCGACCGCGAGAAGCCGTGCCGCCGCGCGGTACCGACGAGTGGAGCCCTGGCATGACCGCACCCGTGGACCCCGGCACCCCCATGCCGCCCGGCGCGGCGGTGCCGCTGGCCGCCGCAGTACCGGTGCAGCGACCGCGCGCCGCCGCGGCCGACCAGGATCCGGACCCGTTGGAGCACCCGGACCCGTACCGTGTCGCCGACGCGGCGGGCGCCGAGAATCTGCTGCGCTGCTGGGTCCGCGAGACGGGCCTCACGGAGCCGGCCGACAGCCTGCTGCGGATCTCTCTGCCCGCCAGCGGCACGCAGGCCCAGGCGGTTGTTCTGCACTGGTCGGCGACCGGTCACCACCGCTTCGGACCGGTCCGCCTCACAACCGCCCCGAGCCGCCCGCTGACCGCGGTCGCGCTCGCCGCGCTGCTGGCCCGTGAAGGCGGCGGCGCGGCGGCCGAGGGCGACGACCTGGTGGCGAGGGTGGCCGATTCGGTACGCAGGACCGCCGTGTTCGTCAGCGAGCGGCGTGCGCGGCCCGGCAGGCCCGAGCCGGAACTGCCCTTCCTGGAGTCGGAACAGGCCCTGCTCCTCGGTCACCCGACGCATCCCGCGCCCAAGGCCCGCGAAGGGCTCAGCGAGAGCGAGAGCGCCGCGTACTCGCCCGAGACGCGCGGCTCCTTCGCGCTGCACTGGCTCGCCGTGGACGCCGCCGTCCTCGCCACCGACTCCGCGTGGACCGACCGCGGCCGACCCGTACCGGCCGCCGATTTGCTGACCGCGATGGCCGGGCCAGAACTCGCGTGCCCCGCAGGCACCGCGCCGCTCCCGCTGCACCCCTGGCAGGCGCGCGACATCCTGCACCGGCCCGCCGTCCAGCGGCTGTTGGACGCCGGGCTGCTGCGTGACCTGGGCCCGGTCGGCGACCCGTGGTACGCCACCTCTTCCGTGCGGACCGTCTACCGTCCCGACGCGCCCGCGATGCTCAAGCTCTCCCTCGCGCTGCGCATCACCAACTCTCGCAGGGAGAATCTCCGCAAGGAGCTGAGGCGCGGCACCGAGGTGCACCGGCTGCTGCGCAGCGGGCTCGTCGCGCGCTGGCACGCCGCCCACCCGGGCTTCGACATCGTCCGCGACCCGGCCTGGCTGGGCGTGGACACGCCGGACGGCACACCGGTGCCCGGCCTGGACGTCGTGCTCAGGCACAGCCCGTTCGGCCCCGGCGACCAGGCGCACTGCGTGGCGGGACTCACCTCGCCGCGCCCGTGGCCCGGCGTTCCCGCGCCCGCGCTGCGCTCCCGGCTGGCCATGCTCGTCACCCGCCTCGCGGAGCGCACCGGAAGGCCCGCGACGGCGGTCGCCACCGAGTGGTTCCTGCGCTACCTCGACGCGGTCGTACGGCCGGTGCTGTGGCTCGACGGCGAGGCGGGCATCGCCCTGGAAGCGCATCAGCAGAACACTCTCGTCCTGCTCGACGGCTCCGGCTGGCCCTGCGGCGGGCGCTACCGCGACAACCAAGGGTACTACTTCCGCGAGTCGCACCGCGCGGAGCTGGAACGCCAGCAGCCGGGCATCGGGGTCGACAGCGACACCTTCGTCGCCGACGAGATCGCGGACGAGCGGCTCGCCTACTACCTCGGCGTCAACAACGTGCTCGGCCTCATCGGCGCCTTCGGCTCCCAGCGGCTCGCGGACGAGCAGGTGCTGCTCGCCGCGTTCCGCCGCTTCCTGGCCGCCGCCGCGGGAGGCCGCAGCAGCCTTCCCGCCCGGCTGCTGGACGCCCCGGAACTGCGCAGCAAGGCCAATCTGCTGACCAGGCTGCACGGAATGGACGAACTCGTCGGACCGGTCGACACCCAGTCGGTCTACATCACCATGCCCAACCCGCTGACCGTCTGAGCGGACCGTCCGGCCGCGCGTCCGTCCCCGGTCCTCGCCCCCGGACCCGCACCGGATCCCCGCCGGGAACCGGCCCGGACTCCCGACGAGGACCGGACCCCGCTCAGGAGAGGAAGGAGCTTCCGTGACACCCGCCGACTCCAGCACCGAGGACACCCTCGACCTGAAGCTGCCGCCCGAGGTCCTGGCCCTCTTCGCCGCGACGGCGTTCGACGCCGCCGAACCGGACACCGAGGACCCGGCGGGCGCCGCGAGGCCAGGACTCCTCGGCGCGGCCGCCTCCTGGCCGGCCGTCGAGACCCCCGCAGGCTCCTTCCGGCTGGTGCCGGTCCGCGTCGACCGCGACCTGCCCCTGCTCACCCGCTGGATGAACGACCCGGCCGTCGCCGAATTCTGGGAGCTGGCCGGCGACGAGCGCGTCACCGAGCGGCACCTGCGCGGCCAGACCGAGGGTGACGGACGCAGCGTGCCCTGCCTCGGCGTGCTGGACGGCACGCCGATGAGCTACTGGGAGATCTACCGCGCCGATCTGGACCCGGTTGCCCGTTTCTATCCGGCCCGGCCGCACGACATCGGCGTCCACCTGCTCATCGGCGGCGTCGCCGACCGGGCACGCGGCCTCGGCGGCACGCTGCTGCGCGCCGTGTGCGACATCGTCCTCGACCACCGCCCCGGCTGCCCACGAGTGATCGCGGAACCCGACCTGCGCAACACCCCCTCCGTCGCCGCCTTCCTCACCGCGGGCTTCCGCCTGTCCGCGGAACTCGAACTGCCCGGCAAGCGGGCGGCCCTCATGATCCGCGACCGTTCGCTGCGCCACCGGCTCTGAGCCCGGCCGGCAACGCCTGCGCCCCGACACCGCGTCCTTCGGGCGCTGCCTCGACGGCGGTTCCCCGAACCCTCCTCACCCCTGCCTTCCAGGTCACCAGGTCCCCACCGCAGGAGCCCCACTGTGCTCACCCCCTCCGTGTCCGACTCCGCCGCCTGGCAGCACGCGGCCAGGCGCCTGCTGGCCAAGATGCTCGCCGAGTTCGCGTACGAGGAGGTGATCGTCCCCGAACCGGAGCCCGCCGAGGGCCCGACCGCGTACCGGCTACGGCTCAGCCCGGACGTGACCTACCGCTTCCGCGCCCGGCGCGGCGCGTACGGCAGTTGGTACGTGGACGCGGACAGCGTCACGCCGACCGGTGACCCGCTGCACTTCCTGCTGCACGGCCACGAGAGCGTGCTCGGCCTGAGCGGCGACACCACAGGGCACCTGATCCAGGAACTCCTCGCGACGCTCCGCGCCGACGTGCGGCTCGACAGCACCGCGCTGACGGCGGCCGAACTCGCCGACCTGGACTACGCCGACCTCGAAGGCCACCAGACCGGCCACCCCTGGCTGGTCGCCAACAAGGGACGTATCGGCTTCTCCGCCGCCGACGCCGCCCGCTGGGCACCCGAGGCGCGCAAGCCGGAGCGCCTGCCCTGGATCGCCGTACACCGCGACCTCGCCCAATACCGCGGTATCCCCACGCTCGCCACCCCCGATCTCCTCTACGCCGAAGAACTCACCCCCGGCACCCTCGACACCTTCCGGCACACCATCGCCGACCGGAACCGCGACCCCGCCGACTACCTGCTGCTGCCCGTCCACCCCTGGCAGTGGGACCAGGTGATCGCGCCGCTCTTCGCCCCCGCGATCAGCGACGGATCCATCCTCCACCTCACCACTGACAACGACCTGCGGCTGCCCCAGCAGTCGATCCGCACCTTCCTCAACACCAGCCGCCCGCACCGGCGCACCGTCAAGCTCCCGCTGTCCGTCCTCAACACCCTGGTCTGGCGCGGCCTGCCGACCGAACGCACGCTGGCCGCCCCGGCCGTCACCGCCTGGGTGCGGGGCCTGCGGGACGCCGACCCCTTCCTGCGGGACGAGACGCGGGTGATCCTGCTCGGCGAGGTCGCCTCCGTCACCGTCGAACACCCGCAGTACGACCGGCTGCCCACCGTCCCGTACCAGTACCGCGAACTGCTCGGCTGCATCTGGCGCGAGCCGCTGGCCGCCCACCTGGAACCGGGAGAACACGCCCGTACCCTCGCCGCGCTGCTGCACACCGACCCGAACGGGCGATCTTTCACCGCCGAACTCGTCGACCGGTCCGGTCTCGCGCCCCGCGTATGGCTGCGCCACCTCTTCGCGGCGCTGCTACCGCCCCTCCTGCGCTTTCTCTACCAATACGGCACGGTTTTCTCCCCGCACGGCGAGAACACCATCGTGGTCTACGACGAGCACGACATCCCGGTACGCCTCGCGGTGAAGGACTTCGTCGACGACATCAACGTTTCCGCGGACCCACTGCCGGAACACGACGGCATGCCGGACGACGTACGCCAGGTGCTGCTCACCGAACGGCCCGAATTCCTCACCCAGTTCATCCACGCGGGCCTCTTCATCGGGGTCCTGCGCTATCTCGCGCCCCTGTGCGAGGCACAACTGGACGTGCCCGAAGCCGAATTCTGGACCCTGGTGCGGGACGAGATCATCCGCCACCAGGAGCGCTTTCCCGAACTCAAGGAACGTTTCGCCGCCTTCGACCTCCTTACGCCCCGCATTGACCGGCTCTGCCTCAACCGCAATCGGCTGCACCTCGACGGCTACCGCGACCGGTCGCAGCGCCCGCACGCCGCCGTGCACGGCACGGTCGCCAACCCCCTCCACCTTCCCCGTCCCTGAGGCGCGCCGCGGCCGAGCCGATACGATCCGAGCACGGGGACCCGGTACGGAATCCCGTACGGAACGCGTACGGGAATCACCGCGGAAAGGTGGGGGCGGCCATGCAGGAGGCAACTGGCGCCGAACCCTGCCCGGAGTGCGGTACGGCCACGCGGCCCGGACAACTGCTCTGCCAGGGCTGCTTCGTGCCCTTCTCGCTGATGGCCGCGGCCCGCGCCGCGCAGACCCCGCCGCAGGGAGCCGCCCCCGAGGCATCCCCGGAACCGACCGCGCTGCTGCCGAGCGCCCACGGCGCCGACTCCGAACACACCCGAGTGATCAACGTGATCCCCGGAGCGCTGCCCCGACCCCTGGAGACGCGCAGGGACGCACCGCCGCGGGCGCTGCGACTGCGGTTCCCCAGCGGCGAGATCGTCGCGGTGGAGCCGGCCAACTCGATCCGGCTCGGCCGCGACCCGAAGCACTGCCCCGCCGTGCCCTTCCTCGCCGCGCACGACAATCTGTCCCGTATCCACGCCATGGTCGGCGTCGAGCCCGACGGCTCCGCCTGGATCTCCGACGAGAGCTCCACGAACGGCACCTTCGTCCACGGCTACCGGCTCGCGCCCGGCGAGCGGGCACCCGTACGCCCCGGCGACACCCTCCGGCTCGCCGCCGACGTCACCGTCCGCGTACTGCTCTGACCTCCGCGTAGGCGGCGATGCAACGGGCCAGCGGGTGCTCGGGGCCCAGCGCCTGCGCGGCGTCGGCCGAGAGCTCCTCGAAGCGGCGGACGACGGCGGTCGTGCCGTTCAGACCCTCCAGGGCCCGCGCCCGGCCGAAAAGCGCCGCAAATGGTGCGGCCTCGTTTTCCGCACCCTGGCGCGCGATGTGCTGGAGCGCCTGCCAGTAGCGCTCGTCCGCGTCGGTGAACCGGTCCGCGGCGAGCAGCCCCTCGGCGTCCTCCAGCAGCGCCCACAGCACATGGCCGGCGCTCCGGGCCAGCACCGTGGGACTGCGCCGTACGGGAGCGGGCCGCATCAGCGCGCGCAGCCGCTCGGCCACCTCCCCGGCGTCGGCGGGCCGGTCGTCCGGCTTCTTGGCGAGCATCCGGTGCACCAGGCGCGCGAGTCCGGCGGGCACCTCGGGGCGCCGCCGCTCGATGGGCTCCGGCGCCTCGTGGACGTGCATGTACGCGTATCCCACGGACGTCCCGGCCGAGAAGGGCGGCCCCTCGGCGAGCATCGCGTACAGCACACAGCCGAGCGAATAGAGGTCGGACCGCGCGGTCACCTCGGCGCCGCGCGCCTGCTCGGGCGAGAAGTACGGCGGCGAGCCCATGACCGCCCGCGGATCGGTGTACCGCGTGGCGCTGTCGTCGCGGTGCGCCACCAGGCCGAAGTCGCAGATCTTGACGACGCCGTCCGGGAGAAGCATCAGATTCTCCGGCTTGATGTCCCGGTGGACGAGCCCGCGCTCATGCGCGTGCCGCAGCCCGGCGCTGATCTGCGCGCCATAGGCGATGACATCGGCCACCGGCAGTCCGCCGCGGTCCAGCAGCACTTGGCGGAAGTCCGCGCCGCGCAGCAACTCCATGACGATGAACGGCCTGCCCCGGTGCTCGCCCGCGTCATGGACGGTGGCCACATTGGGATGGCTCAGCGCGGCGGCGGCCATCGCCTCCCTGCGGAACCGACCCTGGCGCTCGTCACGCTCGCCGTCGCCCCAATCGGCGCGCAGCGTCAGCACCTTCACCGCGACACGCCGCCCCAGACTCCGGTCGAGAGCCGCGTAGACCTGCCCGTACCCGCCGCCGCCCAGCGACTCCTCCAGGAGGTACCGGTCGCTGAGGACCGTACCGATCCCGATCTCCCCCGACACGTCGTCCTCGTCCCCGCTCGTTCGCCGTCGCGGCCCGGTTCACCCGGGCTCCTGCCCCGGCGGCCACGGTACGGCCATCATGGTGGGACCCGCCGCGTCCGCGCTCACCCGCGGTCCGACGGTACCTTCCGCCGGGTCCTCCTCGAAGACGAACTGACGGCCGCTGGGCAGCAGTTCCAGCCGTTCGTGCAGGACGACGGAATCCCCCTGGCGCAGATGCCACAGCGCGCCGTGCGGCAGCGGCACCAACTCGTCACCAGTGGGGCGGCGGCGCCGCACCCAGGTGCCGTTCGCACTGCGCTCGTCCACCACGCTCAGCCCTGTGCCGTCGTAACTGACCATCACATGGGTACGGCTCACCGACTCGACCTCGGTGTCGTCGATCCAGGCGCCGAGGACGACACCGCCGTCGGCGGGCGCCCGGCCGACCGCGAGCGGCTCGCCCGCCGTCACCATGAAGCGGCCCCGCACCGTCCCGTCCATGACCACCTTCACCTGCGCGCGGGACGGACGGGGACCCGCGTCCGCCAGGGGCAGCCCGTGCGTCGGGCAGAGAACCTGGGATTTCCGGCGGCGGGGGAGCGCGGTGCTCGGCCGGTCGGCGGCGCCGAACAGCGGGCAGTCGGCCTCGGGACAACGCCAGTCACGGCTGAGGACCGCCCGGTGCGCCGACCGGTCCCAGCGCCGGTACACGCCCGCCTCCAGGAGCAGCCCTTCCTCCTCCTTGCGGGAGACCTGCCACTCGGGAGGCACCGGCATGATCCGCGGCCGTACGCCGATCACGCCGTCCGGCTGGAGGAAGGGCCGCAGGAAACGGTCCCGGTTGCCGGGAATCCACGGATAGGCGCGGTGGAAGTCCAGGAAATTGTCCGCGCTGACCACCCGCAGCTCCAGCGCGTCGGCCAGCTCCAGGATGCGGTCGTCCGCCCTCGGCAGGACCTCCAGCAGCCCTTCGAGATACCAGCGGTCCAGGCGCTGCCGCTCCTCGGGCGTCAGACGGCCGTCGGTCAGCAGGGAACGGTCGGTGATCGCGTACACCTGGACGGCGGGATCGCGGGTGAATTCCGCCAGTGCGTCCAGCAGACCCGACAACCGGGCCAGATCCGCCGCCCGTTCCCCGCCGAGCGCCGGTTCACGCACCACATTCGCGACGTCGATCACATATTCCGCGGCGGAGGCATCCAGAGTCAGGCGGCGCTCGAACGGCATGTGTCCAGAAGCTATCACCGCCCGACTTGAACGGTCCGCCGAACGATCCGCGGCACCTGGCGCGGACGGCGATGTCAGTGCGGCCCTCTAGGCTTGCCTCCCTATGACTGCCACGCCCCCACCCGCGCTCACCGACCTGCTGCACGCCGCCGTCACCGCCGTCGGAGGTGTCGAGCGGGCCGGTCAGGTCACCATGGCCCAAGCCGTCGAGGCCGCCGTGGACGACCAGTCCCATCTGCTCGTCCAGGCCGGTACCGGCACCGGAAAATCGCTCGGCTATCTGGTGCCCGCGCTCGCCCACGGCGAGCGCGTGGTGGTGGCCACCGCCACCCTCGCGCTCCAGCGCCAGCTCGTCGAGCGCGACCTGCCGCGCACCGTCGACGCCCTGAAGCCGCTGCTGCGCCGTGAGCCGCAGTACGCGATGCTCAAGGGCCGATCCAACTACCTGTGCCTGCACCGCCTGCACGAGGGCGTGCCGCAGGACGAGGAGGACGGTCTCTTCGACCCCTTCGAGGCCGCCGCGCCGACCAGCAAGCTCGGCCAGGACCTGCTGCGGCTGCGCGACTGGGCCGACGAGACCGAGACCGGCGACCGGGACGGCCTCACCCCCGGCGTCTCCGACCGCGCCTGGAGCCAGGTGTCGGTCACCTCGCGCGAGTGTCTGGGCGCCACCAAGTGCGCCTACGGTGCCGAGTGCTTCGCCGAGGCCGCCCGTGAGCGCGCCAAACTGGTCGACGTGGTGGTCACCAACCACGCGCTGCTGGCGATCGACGCCATCGAGGGCGCCCCGGTGCTGCCGGGCCACGAGGTCCTGATCATCGACGAGGCGCACGAACTGGTCTCCCGCGTCACCGGGGTCGCCACCGGCGAGCTGTCCCCGGGCGCCGTCAACCGCGCGGTCAAGCGGGCGTCCCGGCTGGTCAATGAGAAGGCCGCGGACGCCCTGCTCACCGCCGCCGAGGGCTTCGAGCGCGTGATGGAGTTGGCCCTGCCGGGACGCCTGGAGGAGATCCCCGAGGATCTGGGGTACGTCCTCGCGGCGCTACGCGACGCCTGCCGCCAGGTCATCACCGCCATCGGCGACACCCGCGACAAGTCCGTGCAGGACGAGGACGCGGTCCGCAAGCAGGCACTCGCCGCGGTGGAGCACATCCACGGGGTCAGCGAGCGGCTGGTGCTCGGCTCCGAATTCGACGTGGTGTGGTGCGAGCGGCACGACCGGTACGGGGCCTCGCTGCGGGTCGCCCCCCTGAGCGTGTCCGGGCTGCTGCGCGAGAAGCTCTTCACCGAGCGCTCGGTGGTGCTCACCTCCGCCACCCTCAAGCTGGGCGGCGACTTCAACGGGGTGGCCGCCTCGCTCGGCCTGGCCCCCGAGGGCACCGAGGGCGAGGACGTCCCGCAGTGGAAGGGCATCGACGTCGGCTCGCCCTTCGACTACCGCAAGCAGGGCATCCTCTACGTCGCCAGGCACCTCAACCAGCCGGGCAGGGACAGCAACCGCGAGGACATGCTCGACGAACTCGCCGAGCTGATCGAGGCGGCCGGCGGCCGTACCCTCGGGCTGTTCTCGTCCATGCGCGGCGCCCAGGCCGCCGCGGAGGCCATGCGGGGCCGCCTGGACCACCCGGTGCTGCTCCAGGGCGAGGAGACGCTCGGTGAGCTGATCCGTACGTTCTCGCAGGACGCCAAGACGTGTCTGTTCGGGACGCTCTCGCTGTGGCAGGGCGTCGATGTGCCGGGTGTGAACTGCCAGTTGGTGGTGATGGACCGGATCCCGTTCCCGCGGCCCGACGACCCGCTCATGAGCGCCCGGCAGAAGTCGGTCGAGGAGCACGGCGGCAACGGCTTCATGGCCGTGGCCGCCACCCACGCGGCCCTGCTGATGGCACAGGGCGCGGGACGGCTGATCCGGGCGATGGGCGACCGCGGCGTGGTCGCCGTACTCGATCCACGGCTGGCCAACGCCCGCTACGGCAGCTTCCTGCGGTCCTCGATGCCCGACCTCTGGTACACCACCGACCGCAATCAGGTCCGGCGTTCTCTGGCGGCGATCGACGCGGCGGCGACGGCGGCGGTCGTCGGCTGACAGGACGGGGACAGGGCAGGGAAAGGGCGGGGACAGGGCCGACCGGAGCGGGGCTTCAGGCGAGCGGCTGACAGGGGAGTCGTACGGCTCAGTCGACAGGATGACGGCCGCTCAGCGGGCATGGCGGGGCCCCGGAACCGGCGCAGAGGTCCCGGGGCCCGTTCGTTGGGGTCGGTCAGACCCGGCGGAGTACCGCCACCACTTTGCCGAGGATCGTCGCCTCGTCGCCGGGGATGGGCTGGTACGCCGCATTGTGCGGAAGCAGCCACACATGGCCGTTGTCCCGCTTGAAGCGCTTCACCGTGGCTTCGCCGTCCAGCATCGCGGCGACGATGTCCCCGTTCTCCGCGACGGGCTGACGGCGTACCGTCACCCAGTCGCCGTCACAGATCGCCGCCTCGATCATCGAGTCGCCGACCACCTTGAGCACGAACAGCTCGCCGTCGCCGACCAGTTGGCGGGGGAGCGGGAAGACGTCCTCGACCGACTCCTCGGCGAGGATCGGGCCGCCCGCCGCGATCCGGCCGACGAGCGGCACATACGAGGCGGAGGGCTTGCCCGCCGTGTCGGTGGGCTGCGGGTGGCCGCCGTCGGAGCCGCGGACCTCGTACGCGCGGGGACGGTGCGGGTCGCGGCGCAGGAAGCCCTTGCGCTCCAGGGCCATGAGCTGGTGGGCCACCGAGGACGTGCTGGACAGGCCGACGGCCTGGCCGATCTCGCGCATGGACGGCGGATATCCGCGACGCTGCACGGAGTCCCTGATGACCTCGATGACGCGGCGCTGCCGCTCGGTGAGCCCGGAGCTGTCGGCACGAATACCGGGGGGCCGCCCGGGGAGCGATCGTGCGGGCTTCGGGCTGTTGTCTTCGCCTGTCACGTCCAACGGGCCGATCCGATCCTGGGAGCGGTCATGGGCGGTCAATGTGGCGCTGTCTGCGGTGGTGGTCACGGCGGCCCCTTTTCGATGTTCTCCCACCGCATGGACTGCGGCCGGCCCGCTTCGCAGTCGCGGGCAGTTAGTACAACGGTAGTGGGTTTCGAAAGGTTGCGCCAAACACACGTTCGAGTGAATCTGCGTAAATCCGCTGACGTGATCAAGATATCGGGTGTATTGGTCGAATGGAAGTTCGATTATCCACGGCCTGCCGAGCGTCCCGGGGGCTCCGTGCGGCTCAGTCTGCCACCCGTGCCCCGGCGGCGGGCCGTCACGACACTTCCCCTAGGCTCACCTCCGGCCGCACGCGCGACACGCGGAGCGGCGGTGTTTGCCCGCCGCCCCCAGATCTAGTGGTTGTATATGCACCAGCCACCACCCGTAGTGGTTTCGCGGGGGGCCGGCGGCCCCAAACTCCGCGGGATCGCCTATGCTTGGGACTGCTTCGAGGGGCCGGCAAGGCTCCCCGAAGGCCATTTTGTCGTGCGCTCACCGCGGGTGAGGAAGGGAGCCGGGAACCATGCACTGCCCCTTCTGCAAGCACCCCGACAGCCGCGTCGTCGACAGCCGCACCACCGATGACGGCACCTCGATCCGCCGCCGTCGGCAGTGCCCGGACTGCGGTCGCCGTTTCACCACGGTCGAGACCGCGTCACTGATGGTCATCAAGCGCAGCGGAGTGACCGAGCCTTTCAGCCGCAGCAAGGTCATCGCGGGCGTGCGCAAGGCATGCCAGGGCCGCCCCGTCACCGAGGACGCCCTCGCCCAGCTCGGGCAGCGCGTCGAGGAGGCGGTCAGGGCCACCGGCAGCGCCGAGCTGTCGACCCACGACGTGGGACTGGCCATACTCGGTCCGCTTCAGGACCTCGACCTGGTCGCGTTTCTGCGCTTCGCCTCGGTCTACCGGGCGTTCGACTCGCTCGAGGACTTCGAGACGGCCATCACGGAGCTGCGCGAGCAGCTGCCACCCACCACTCCCGGCGGGCTCGACGAGGACCTCGGAGTCCCCGCGCCCGCAGTCGCCGCCGACTGAGCGGAACGGCGGGGACCCACAGATTTGCCGGAGCGCCAGGTGCGCCGAGGCGGCAGACATCACCGTGTTGCGGGAAGATCCGCGCACACTAGGGCGTTTTCGCCCGTATAGGGAGGCGGAATGACAGAGACGACGAGCGGCCCGGCACGCGGTTCCCGTACCAAGGGATCCAAGGCGAGCAAGGGTCTGCGCATCGAGCGCATCCACACCACCCCCGGCGTGCATCCGTACGACGAAGTGGTCTGGGAGCACCGTGACGTCGTCATGACCAACTGGCGCGACGGCTCGATCAACTTCGAGCAGCGTGGCGTCGAGTTCCCCGACTCCTGGTCGGTGAACGCGGTCAACATCGTCACCAGCAAGTACTTCCGCGGCGCGGTGGGCAGCCCCAAGCGCGAGAAGAGCCTGAAGCAGCTCATCGACCGAGTGGTGCTCACCTACCGCAAGGCGGGCGAGGACCACGGATACTTCGCCTCCCCCGCGGACGCCGAGATCTTCGAGCACGAGCTGACCTACGCGCTGCTGCACCAGGTGTTCAGCTTCAACTCCCCGGTGTGGTTCAACGTCGGCACCGCTCAGCCCCAGCAGGTCTCCGCCTGCTTCATCCTGTCCGTCGACGACTCCATGGAGTCGATCCTCGACTGGTACAAGGAAGAGGGCATGATCTTCAAGGGCGGCTCCGGCGCCGGCCTGAACCTCTCCCGGATCCGCTCCTCCAAGGAACTGCTCTCCTCCGGCGGCAACGCCTCGGGACCGGTCTCCTTCATGCGCGGCGCGGACGCCTCCGCGGGCACCATCAAGTCGGGCGGCGCCACCCGCCGCGCGGCCAAGATGGTCGTCCTGGACGTCGATCACCCCGATGTCGAGGCGTTCATCGAGACCAAGGTCAAGGAAGAAGAGAAGATCCGCGCCCTGCGCGACGCGGGCTTCGACATGGACCTGGGCGGCGACGACATCACGTCGGTGCAGTACCAGAACGCCAACAACTCCGTCCGTGTCAACGACGAGTTCATGAAGGCGTACGAGTCCGGCTCGAAGTTCGGGCTGCGCGCCCGGATGACCGGTGAGGTCATCGAGGAGGTCGACGCCAAGGCGCTCTTCCGCAAGCTCGCCGAGGCCGCGTGGGCCTGCGCCGACCCGGGCATCCAGTACGACGACACGATCAACCGCTGGCACACCTCGCCCGAGACGGGCCGGATCACCGCCTCGAACCCGTGCAGCGAGTACATGCACCTCGACAACTCGAGCTGCAACCTCGCCTCGCTCAACCTCATGAAGTTCCTGCGCGACGACGGCAAGGGCAATCAGTCCTTCGACGCCGAGAGCTTCGCCAAGGTCGTCGAGCTGGTCATCACCGCGATGGACATCTCCATCTGCTTCGCCGACTTCCCGACCCAGAAGATCGGCGAGACCACCCGAGCCTTCCGCCAGCTCGGCATCGGCTACGCCAACCTCGGCGCACTGCTGATGGCGACCGGCCACGCGTACGACTCCGACGGCGGTCGCGGCCTCGCCGGTGCCATCACTTCGCTGATGACCGGCACTTCCTACAAGCGCTCCGCCGAACTGGCCTCGGTCGTCGGCGCGTACGAGGGCTACGCCCGCAACGCGGACGCCCACAAGCGCGTCATGAAGCAGCACTCCGACGCCAATGGCGCCGCCACCCGCGTGGACGACCTGGACACCCCCGTCTGGGCCGCGGCCACCGAGGCCTGGCAGGACGTCGTCCGGCTGGGCGAGAAGAACGGTTTCCGTAACGCGCAGGCGTCGGTGCTCGCGCCGACCGGCACCATCGGCCTGATGATGGACTGCGACACCACGGGCGTCGAGCCGGACCTGGCCCTGGTCAAGTTCAAGAAGCTCGTCGGCGGCGGCTCGATGCAGATCGTCAACAACACGGTGCCCGCGGCCCTCAAGCGGCTCGGATACCAGGCCGAGCAGGTCGAGGCGATCGTCGCCCACATCGCCGAGCAGGGCAATGTGATCGACGCCCCGGGTCTGAAGCCCGAGCACTACTCGGTCTTCGACTGCGCGATGGGTGAGCGCGCGATCTCCGCCATGGGTCACGTACGGATGATGGCCGCCGCCCAGCCGTTCCTGTCGGGCGCGATCTCCAAGACGGTCAACCTGCCGGAGACGGCGACCGTCGAAGAGGTCGAGGAGGTCTACTTCGAGGGCTGGAAGCTCGGCCTGAAGGCGCTCGCGATCTACCGCGACAACTGCAAGGTCGGCCAGCCCCTCTCGGCCAAGAAGAAGGACGAGAAGCCGGCCGAGGCCGCCGCCGAGGCGCCCGCCGCAGTCGAGAAGGTCGTCGAGTACCGTCCGGTCCGCAAGCGCCTGCCCAAGGGCCGTCCCGGCATCACCACGTCCTTCACGGTCGGCGGCGCCGAGGGCTACATGACGGCGAACTCCTACCCGGACGACGGCCTCGGCGAGGTCTTCCTCAAGATGTCCAAGCAGGGCTCCACCCTCGCGGGCATGATGGACGCCTTCTCCATCGCCGTCTCGGTGGGCATGCAGTACGGCGTCCCGCTGGAGACCTACGTCTCGAAGTTCACCAACATGCGCTTCGAGCCCGCCGGTCTCACCGACGACCCGGACGTACGGATGGCGCAGTCGATCGTCGACTACATCTTCCGCCGCCTGGCGCTGGACTTCCTGCCCTTCGAGACCCGCTCCGCGCTGGGCATCCACTCCGCGCCCGAGCGGCAGCGCCACCTGGACACCGGCTCCTACGAGGCCGCCGAGGAAGAGGTCGACGTCGAGGGCCTGGCGCAGTCCGCGCCGCGCGAGGTCCGCGAGGCAGAACCCCGTAAGCCGCTGGCCGTGGCCAAGCCCGAAGCGGGCGCGGCGGCGGTACCGGCACCCAAGGAAGCGCACAACTCCACGGAACTGCTGGAGATCCAGCTCGGCCTCAACGCCGACGCGCCGCTGTGCTTCTCCTGCGGCACCAAGATGCGCCGCGCGGGGAGCTGCTACCTGTGCGAGGGCT
This sequence comes from Streptomyces sp. NPDC008079, assembly GCF_042957385.1. Lineage (NCBI taxonomy): Bacteria > Bacillati > Actinomycetota > Actinomycetes > Kitasatosporales > Streptomycetaceae > Streptomyces > Streptomyces sp. NPDC008079. The sequence goes on along the minus strand of NZ_JBIBIC010000028.1, from coordinate 175 downwards.
GCGGATCGACGAGCGGTTGTAGCTGACATCCGGGCGCGGCCCGTTTGTTGAACTGACTGGTCAGGGCGGTGGGGGGGGGGGGGGGGGGGGGCGCCGCCCCCGGCGCGCCCCCGCCGCCCCCCCCCCCCCCCCCCAACCCAACACACCACAAACACCGGGCACAAAACATATTTGA
>NZ_JBIBIC010000027.1:0-70782 GCF_042957385.1 Streptomyces sp. NPDC008079 | reverse complement strand
GGGGGCGGGGGCACCCGCGCCCCCCGCCCCCCCGCCCCGGCAAGGCAGCGGTCGTCATCGGCGTGCGCCCCCCCCCCCCCGGGGCGGGCGGCCGCCCCGCGGCCCCCGCCCGGCGCGCCCCCCCCGCGGCATATCCGGCCTACGGGTCGAAACGGCTCCGGGGTACGGGCGGCGCGGGGCAGGAGGCAGAGAGTCCGGTGGATCAGCTCGTGATCGGCGCCGTCCGGATCATCGTCCAGGAGACCGGCGGAAGCTCGGCGGACAGACCGTTGGCGTCCACGAAGTGCCGGGTGCTGGAGCGCGGCTCGACACGGCCGGGGGCCGTCCTGGAATTCGTGGCGAGCAGGTCCTGGCCGCCGAGGACGACGTGTTCGACCACGTCGTGCTCGGCGCCGGCCATCCGCAGCCGCAAGGTGGCCGCCTGGGTGTCGTCCCGGTTGACGGCGAAGATCGTCGTCTCGCCGGTCTCGGGGTCGCGGGTGGCGGTGACGTCGACGGCGGCGACGTCTCCGAGCGTCGTGGAGTGCAGGACGGGTGAGTCCGGCTCGACGCGCAGGACCTCGCCGCGGGCGTGCCGGGCGGTGAGGGCGAAGGGGTAGAAGATGGTCTGCCGCCAGGCGCCGGTGTCGGGTTCGGTGCGGATGGGCGCGATGACGTTGACGAGCTGCGCGAGGCAGGCGATGGTCACCCGGTCGCTATGCCGGAGCAGGCTCATCAGGAGGTTGCCGAGGACGACGGCGTCCTCGACGGTGTACTCGTCCTCGATCAGCCGGGGCGCCCGGGCCCATTCCAGGTTGTCCTGGCCCTCGAACCGGCTCTCGTACCAGAGATTCCACTCGTCGAAGGAGAGCTGGAGCTTGCGGCGGGAGCGCTTCTTGGCGGCGATGTGGTCGCAGGTGGCGACGACCCCCTCGATGAAGGTGTCCATGACCTGCGCGGAGGCGAGGAAGCCCACGCGGTCGTCGCCGTGCTGCTCGAAGTACGCGTGCAGCGAGATGTAGTCGACCACGTCGTACGCCTCGTCCAGGACGTCGGCCTCCCAGGAGCCGAAGGTCGGCATCCGTTCGTTGGAGCTGCCGCAGGCGACGAGCTCGACCGACGGGTCGATCCGGCGCATGGCCTTCCCGGTCTCGGCGGCCAGGCGGCCGTACTCGGTGCCGGTCTTCTGGCCGACCTGCCAGGGGCCGTCCATCTCGTTGCCCAGGCACCAGGTCTTGATGCGGTGCGGTTCGCGGACCCCGTGGGCGATGCGCAGGTCAGAGTAGCGGGTGCCGCCGGGGAAGTTGGCGTATTCGAGCAGATTGCAGGCGTCCTCGACGCCGCGGGTGCCGAGGTTGACGGCCATGATCGGTTCGACGTCGGTCTGTCTGGCCCAGGCCATGAACTCGTTGAGCCCGAAGGTGTTGGGTTCGAGCGAGCGCCAGGCCAGGTCGAGGGCGACCTGGCGCTCGTCGCGGGGGCCGACACCGTCCTCCCAGCGGTAGCCGGACACGAAGTTGCCGCCGGGGTAGCGGACGGCGCTCACGCCGAGTTCACGGGTGAGCTTGATGACGTCGAGCCGCAGGCCGTCGGCGTCCGACTCGGGGTGGCCGGGTTCGTATATGCCTCCGTAGACGCAGCGGCCCATGTGTTCGACGAAGGAGCCGAACAGGCGCGGCGGAACCGGGGCGATGACGAAGGCGGGGTCGATGGTCGCGGTGCAGGTGAGCACTCCGGTCTCCGGTTTCTCTGTGATGTCTCAGCGAAATGGGCATGGCGGAAAAAGGGCGGGCGGAAGGAGCAGTACGGCGTGGCGGGGGGATGGCGGGGCGGCCGCGGGCGCGGAAAGGCGGCGGGAATCGGCCGGGCGGCGCTATTTGATTCCCGTGGTCGCGACGCCCTGCACGAAGAAGCGCTGGAGGACGAGGAAGGCGATGGCCAGGGGACTCAGGGAGATCGCGGCGCCCGCCATGAGCGCGGCGTGGTCCACACCCGACTGACTGGAGAACAGCGTCAGGGCCGCGGGCAGCGTCTGCATGTCGACGTTGTTCGTCACGACCAGCGGCCACAGGAAGTCGTTCCACAGCGCGGCGAACTGGATGATGAACAGCGAGGCGAGGGCCGGTTTGGCGTTGGGCAGGATGATCCGCCAGTAGACCGTGAAGTCGTTGGCCCCGTCGATTTTGGCCGCGTCGTCCAGTTCGCGCGGCAACTGCATGAAGAACTGGCGGAGCAGGAAGATGCCCAGCGCGCTGGTCGCGCGGGGAATGATCAGGCCCTGGTACGAATTGAGCCAGCCGAGGTGGAACAGCGTCAGGAAGACCGGCACGAGGGTGATCTGGAAGGGCACCATCAGCGTGGCCAGGATCAGCAGGAACACCACGTTCTTACCGCGGAAGCGCAGCCTGGCCAGCGCGAACGCGGTCATCGAGTCGAACAGCAGCAGGAGCACGGTCGTGCCGCCCGCGAAGACGAACGTGTTGAGCACGAGCTTGCCGAACGGGAGTTGGCCGAGCACCGCGCGGACGCCGTGCAGGGTCCAGTCCCGCGGGATCAGCCGGGCGGGGTCGGCGTACAGGTCGGCGTTGGTCCTGAAGGCGACGCCGAGCATCCAGACGAACGGGATGATCATCGCGACCGCGCCGACGGTCACGGCCGCCCAGGACAGGACCGTGCCGCACCTGGCGCCGTACCGGACGGCGACCTTGGCCGCGGGCCACAGGCGTACCGGCCCGGTCGGCCGGGGGCCGTTCCCGTACGGGCTCGCGCCGCCCTTGGCGGGGCGCGGCCGGAGTGTGTCAGTCGGCATCGCGGAACCTCGACAGACGCAGTTGGAGTGCGGAGATCGCCAGGATGATCACGAAGAGAATCCAGGCGACGGCGCTGGCGTAGCCCATCTGGAATTCCACGAAACCCTTCTGGTACAGGTACATCACGACGGATTCCGTGTGGAAGATCGGGCCGCCGCTGGTCATGGAAAAGACCAGGTCGAACAGTTGCAGCCCGGTGACCGTGGCGATCAGCGTGGTGAACAGCAGTGCCGGGCGCAGCGCGGGCAGGGTCACATGGCGGAATCGCTGCCACGCGCCCGCGCCGTCGAGCGCCGCCGCCTCGTACAGGTCGGGCGGGATCTGCTGCATACCGGCGAGCAGCACGATCATGGTGAATCCGACGTTCTTCCAGATGCCCACGACAATGACGGTGGGCAACGCCAGCGAGGTGGATTGCAGCCATTCGGGAGGCGTGACGCCGATTCCGGAGAGCCAGGCGTCGACCAGGCCGACCTGCGGGTCGAGCAGGAATTTCCAGACGATGCCGCTCACCACGAGCGAGGCGATGAAAGGGAAGAAATACGCGGTGCGCAGCAGCGCCGAATACCAGGTCGTCCTGCGCAGCCGGGAGGCGATGGCCAGCGCGATCAGCACTTGTCCGACGGAGACGGCGGCGGTGTAGATCACCGTGACGCGCAGCGCGTTCCAGAACCGCGAATCGTGGTAGAGCGCCGTGTAGTTGTCGAGACCCACGAATTTGTGGTGGGCCTCGCCGACGGTCCAGTCGTGCAGGCTCATCCAGCCGGACTGGACGATGGGCTCCGCGATGAACACCCCGATGAGCAGGACGCTCGGCAGGATGAACAGATAGGCGCTGTTGATACGGGGCCTGCGCCGCCGTACGGGTGCGGGCTTCCCTGCGGAGGGGAAGGGTGTGCTCGACATGAGGGCTACTTCTTGCAGCCGGTGAGCGAATTGATCGCCTTGGCGGCCGAGTCGGCGGCGGACTGGACGTCGGCGCCGCGTTCGATCTTCTGGATCAGCGGGACGTAGACGTCGCTGTCGATGCGGGTCGAGTTCTGCTGGCCCGCGAGGTAGAGCTTGGCGTGCGGCAGCGCGGCGGCGAACTGCGCGACGGTGGGATCGCCGTTGACGGCGCCGCCGAGGTCGGTGCGGGCGGGCGGGAAGCCGGAGACCTTCGAGAACTGCGTCTGGGCTGCCTTGCCGGTGTACCAGGCGAGGAATTCCTTGGCCTCGGCCTGGTGCTTGGAGGTGCGGGCGATCATCAGCGGGACCGTCGAGGCCAGTGTCACCGGGCCCGCGGAGCCGACCGGGACCTGGGCGATGCCGAGGTCGACGCCCGCGGACGTGAAGCCCGCGGCGGCCCACGGGCCGTTGATCTCCATCGCGGCCTTCTTGGCGGAGAACAGCGTGTCGGCGTCCGCGCCCGCCTGGCCGACCGGGCTGATGTGGTCCTGGCTGACCAGGCGGCTCCAGCGGGTCAGCGCCTGGACGCTGGCGGGGCTGTTGACGACGGCGCAGTTGTCGGGGCCGACGATGTCGCCGCCGCTCATCCACTGGAGGATCGGCCACATCTGGATCGTGTTGTTGTCGGCGAGCGAGAGGCCGTACTGGCTGGGCTTGCCGCCCGATCCCTTGGTGAGCTTCTTGGCGTCGGCGATGAACTCGTCCTCGGTGGCGGGCGGCCGGCTGATGCCCGCGGCGGCGAACATCGCCTTGTTGTAATAGAGCACGAGCGTGGCCATGTTGGCGGGTACCGCGTAGAGCTTGCCGTCGACGGTGAAGGCGGACTTCACGGCGGCGGGGAAGGCGGCGGAGTCGATCTGTCCGGTGCCGGCGCCGACCGCGGGGTCGAGCGGCAGCACCGAGTTGGTCTTGATGTAGGTGAAGATCGCGCCCGGGTCGGAGCTGGGGGTCGCCAGGTCGGGGCCCTGGCCGGTGGCCCAGGAGGCGGGCAGCTTCTGACCGATGGTGGCCCAGGGTTCGGCCGTCATCGTAACCTGGATCTTGGGGTGGCCGGCGTTGAACTCCTTGATCAGCGCCTGGTACGAGGGGGCGTCGGGGCCGGTGAAGCCGGTGAGCATGGTCAGCTTGACCACGCCGCCGGAGGTACCGCCGCCCGCGCCGTTGTCGCCGCAGCCGGCGAGGAGGAGTGAGACCGTGGTGGCGGCGGCGAGTGCCGCGGCCGTTCTCCCGAATCTGACGTACATACCGATCGTTCCATTCCGTTCGGTGCCCCGTCGCTGCGGGGTCGGAGGGTCGATGTGGCTGTCTCCTTCTGCGCACCGCCCGTCCGGGGGCGCGCACCGCCCGTCTCCGGGCGTCAATCACCCGTCCGCGGGCGTGCGTCAGCCGCGTGCGGGTGTGAACCACCCGTCACCGGGCGCGTACCGCCGGTCCTGGGCGTGAACCGCCCGTCCGGGCGGGGGTGTTGGGTACGGCCCGCCCGTCCGGGCGCGGGTGTTGGGTACGGCCCGCCCGTCCGGGCGGGGGTGTTGGGTACGGCGTTGGCCTTCGGCCGTCGCCGGTGGCTGGGCGGGGCGGTCGGTCAGCCGGGGTGGCTTCCGCAGGACTCCCGGATCACGAGGTCGAACGGCAGCACGGTGTGGACCGGGTCGGGTGCGGTCCCGTCCACCAGGTCGAAGAGGATGGCCGCGGCCTTCTGGCCGAGCGATTCGGCGGGGACGTGGACGGTGGTGATCCCCGGCGTGGTGAGCCGGGAGACGCCGAAGTCGTCGTATCCGGCGAGCGCGATGTCCTGCGGTATGCGCAGCCCGCGGGAGCGGATCTCCAGCATCGCGCCGTAGGCCATCTCGTCATTGGCGGCGAAGATCGCCTGGACGTCGGACATGCTGTCCAGCACCTGCCGTGCGGCGAGCCTGCCGGATTCCTCGCTGAAGTCGCCGACGGCCAGGGTGTGGGTGCAGGGCCGTCCCGAATCGGCGAGCGCGGTGCGGAAGCCCTCGTAACGGTCCACCGCGGTCTGGTGGTTGAGCGGTCCGCTGATGTGGGCGATACGGGTCAGCCCGTGGTCCTCCACCAGGTGGCGGGTGATGGCCGCGGCGCCCGCGATCTCGTCCACCCCGACGCTCACCGCGTGCGGCAGGTGGACGAACCGCCCGATGAGGACCACCGGCAGCGCGGAGTCCACCATGCGGTTGACGTTGGGGTCGCTGATCGAGGCCGAGGCGACGATCGCCCCTGACGCGGCCTGCGAGCGCAGCACCCGCTCGTACGCCGCGACGCCGTGGGTCTCGTCGGGGTTGGTCGACACCATGAGCGCGGCGTCGCGGGTGTTGGCCTCCGCGGTCACCCCCACCAGCAGGTGCATGAAGTAGGGGTGGCCGAAGACGTGCTGGCCGGTGTTGGGCACGACGACCGCGATGGAGGTCGAACGGCCCGCCCGCAGCGCCCGCCCCGCGGAGTTCGGGACGTAGCCGAGCTTGGCCGAGGCGGCCCGTACCGCCTCCTTGGTCGTCTCGCTGATCCGCGGATGGTTCGACAGCGCCATCGAGGCGGCGCTCTGCGAGATCCCGACCGCCGTCGCGACGTCCTTGAGCGTGACGGTGGCGCGCTTGTCCGCCGACGCCATATGGCACCCCTCTCAGCAAGAAGCCACCGCCTGAAGCAGGCAACCACCGTCGGGAAGATACCGGCCGGATGTGGTGCGCCAAGGGTTGCTCTAACGATTCAGCGCCTCGGACGCTAAGTCACGCCGAACCGCTCGTCAAGCCTTCGGGACAAGAACGTCCGGGCATATGACCGCAGGTTCCGAGGGTTGACGGGCACTACGAGACGCCTCTAGCTTCGAAGTCGCTGAATCGTATGAGCAGTTCGCATCTCTCACCGTGTTCCGTGCCATCCCCCCACGGAGAAAGGTCGACGATGACCGCTTCGACGACGACCGCTCGCGACCACCGACCATCCGCACGCCACCTGTTGAGGCGCTTACGCGGCGTCCTGCTCGCCCTGGGCGCGACCTTGACCCTGACCCTCGGCCTGCTGGTCGGCGTCACCGGTCCCGCGCACGCCGCCGCGAACCAGCCGTGCGACATCTACGGCAACGCGGGCACCCCCTGCGTGGGCGCCTTCAGTACGGTCAGGGCGCTGTACGGCTCGTACAACGGCGGCCTATACCAGGTCACCCGCGTGCGGGACGACGCCGCCCTCGACATCGGGCCGACCGGGACCGGCGGCTACGCGAACGCCGGTGCGCAGAACGCCTTCTGCAACGGCGCGGTGTGCGTCATCACCAAGATCTACGACCAGTCGCCGCGCCACAACGACCTGACCATCGAGGGTTCGGGCACCGCCGGGGCCGCCGATGTCGGCGCCCTGGCGAACGCGCTGCACGTCACGGTGGCGGGGCACTCCGTCTACGGCGTCTATGTGCCGCCGGGCGTCGGGTACCGCCATGCCGTCGGCTCGGGTGTCGCCGTCAACGGGCAGGCCGAGGGGATATACATGGTGACCAGCGGCACCCATGTCAACCGCGACTGCTGCTTCGACTTCGGCAATGTCGAGGCGATCCCGAACGACACGGGCGCCGGTCACATGGACGCGCTCAACATGTCGTTGGCCCGCGCGTGCAGCCCCTGTTCCGGCGACGGTCCGTGGGTGCAGGCCGACCTGGAGAACGGCATCTTCCAGGCGGACACCAACGCCCACAGCGTCAACGGCGGCAATGCGAGCCCCTTCGTCACGGCCGTGCTGAAGAACAACGGCCAGACGTCCTTCGCTCTCAAGGGCGGGAATTCGCAGTCCGGCGGGCTCACGACCTGGTGGAACGGCGCGCTGCCACCGGGCTACGCGCCGATGAGGCAGGAGGGCTCCATCGTGCTCGGCACCGGCGGCGACAACAGCAACCGCGCGGTCGGGTCGTTCTTCGAGGGCGTCATGACCTCCGGCTATCCCACCGACGCGGCGGACAACGCCGTACAGGCGAACGTGGTGGCGGCCGGCTACGCGGGCGACACGGCCGGGGTCGCTCCGGCGACGGTCGCCGCGCCCGGCGGGAAGTGCGTGGACGTGACCGGGGACGACGTCGCGAACAAGGGCGTCGCCGTCCAGCTCTGGGACTGCCAGAGCGGCGCCGCAGATCAGCACTGGGTGCACGAGCCCGACAGTTCGCTGCGGACCCTGGGCCGCTGCATGGACATCAACGGCAACGGCACCGCGAACAACACGCAGGTCGAACTCTGGGACTGCAACGGGGTCGGCGGGCAGAAGTGGGTGCAGCGGGCCGACGGCTCGCTGTTCAACCCGCAGTCCGGCCGCTGCCTGGACGCCACCGACGGCGCGACCGCCAACGGCACCCGCCTCCAGATCCACGACTGCAACGGCACGGCCGCCCAGGTCTTCACCGTCAACGGCGGATCGATGATCGCCGGGCCCGGCGCGAAGTGCCTGGACATCACGGGCGACGACATCGGCGGCAATCTGTCCGCGGCGCAGTTGTGGGACTGCCAGTCCTACGCCCGCGACCAGCACTGGGTGCACACGTCCACGAACCGGCTCACCACGCTCGGCCGCTGCCTGGACATCGCGGGCAACGCCACCGCGCAGGACTCGTTGGTGGAGCTGTACGACTGCGACACCGCGGTGGGCGGCCAGGTGTGGGTCCAGCGGTCCGACGGATCGCTGCTCAATCCCCAGTCCGGGCGCTGCCTGGACTCCCCGGACGGCGCCACCGCCAACGGCGCCCGCCTGCGGATCCACGACTGCAACGGCACGGCCGCGCAGAAGTTCGCCCTGAACTGACCGCGGCGGCGCCGAGGCCCGGTGGTGCGGGAGCGTGAGCCCCGTACCACCGGGCCCTGGCTGCCAAGGCTCACGCGCGACCGATTCAGGCCGCCCGGCGGCTGCCGGTCCTGCCGGCCGGCGTCTCGACCGTGACGCCGAGTGGCCGGGCCAGGCCCGCCACGCCCTCGTCCAGCCGCTGGAGGTGGCGCAGCACGCGGAAGGTGACGGAGCCCGAGCGCGGTACGGCGGAGCCGGTGCCCTCCAGCATGGAGGCGATGCTGGGCTCGGTCCGGATCGCGCCCTGCGCCGTCCCGTCCGCTGCCGTCGTACCGTCCTTGGCCCTGCCCTTCCCGCCCTTGTCGTCCTTGATCTCCTCCACATGGGCGATGAGCACGTCGAGGTTGTGCTCCAGGCGTACGCCGACGGCCGTCAGCCGGGGGTCGGCGGCGATGCTCTTGCTGTACGGGACCAGTTCGGCGGTCGCCGCGAGCGAGCGCGCGTGGTAGGCGCAGGTCTCCAGCAGGGCGACCAGATAGCGGGCGGTGCGCCTGCGGCCCCGCAGCGGGGTGATCGGGTGGGTCAGCGGGTGGGTGGAGCGGCGCAGGTCGTCCAGCGCGGTGTCCAGTTCGCGGGCCAGGTCCAGCAGGTCGACGGCCGGGCCGCCGCTGAGCTGGGCGACGGCGGCGGTGGCCACGTCGCGGAGCTTGGCCAGGACGGTGACCAGTTGCTCGTCGGTGCGCAGATCGGTGCGGACCGGGAAGATCAGCACGGCCGCGATGACCCCGCAGGCGGCGCCGAGCGCGGTCTCCTCGATGCGCAGTACGAGCACCGAGACGCTGTACGTGTGCAGCAGGCTGTAGAGCAGGCCGAGCATCGCGGTGACGAAGAACGACATCAGCGCGTACGACACCGGGGCGGTGAAGAACATCGCGAAGATCAGCACCAGGACGAGGGTGAACGCCGTCCAGGTGTGGTTGCCGACGGCCCCGGCGAGCAGCACACCGGCCACCACGCCGCACACCGTGCCGATCAGCCGCCGGTAGCCCTTGACCAGGATCTCGCCGGTCGAGGAGGTGTTGAGGAAGACCACCCAGCAGGTCAGGACCGCCCAGTACCAGCGCTGCGTGGACAGGAACTCGCCGCCGAGGATGGCCAGCGCGGACCCCGCGGAGACCTGGACGGCGGCGCGGGTCGTGCGGCGCTTGAGGCCGGTACGGTCCTGCTCGCTCCCGCCCTCCCCCGCCAGCGCCAGGTCCTCGGCCTCGAACTCCTCGCGGGAGCGGATCGTCTCGGGTGTGTCGTCGGACTCGTCGCCCGGCCCGTCGAGCGCCAGCCGCAGGCCGAGGACGGCGCGCGCGGCCTCGCCGATGCCGCGGAAGGCGTCCTGGACGGCGAGCGAGGCGCGCGGCAGATTCTCGTCGTCGCGGTAGGCCAGCAGGCGGTTGCGCACCTGGGTGACGGCGGTGCCGGGGTCGTCGGTGCCCAGCCGGGTCACCAGCAGGTGCAGCGCCCGCAGCTCGGCGCGCAGCTTGCGCAGCGCGTCGTCCTCGTCGTCGGTGCGGCGCGCGGGTGCGGGCAGCGGCGCGTTCGGCAGGTGGAGCGTCAGGGTGTCGGCGCGTTCGGCGCTGCGGGCGGTGAGCAGCAGCAGGCCGAGGCGTTCGACGGCGATCTCGGCGTCCGCGACCCGGCGTTGCAGCAGAGCGGCGGTGGCCTCGTCGTCGGTGCCCACCTCCAGCGCGCTCTGGATCATCAGGGCGGCCTCGTGCAGCCGGGCGACGTCCTTGCGCAGGTCGCCGATGACGCTCTCCAGCCGGTCGGAGTCGGCTTCGAGGAGGTCGATCTGGGTGGCGACGAGCTGGGCGGTTCTGGCCCGGAACGCCTGGCGCAGCCGCCCCAGGGTGCGTTCCGGGGTCTCGGGGACGAGCGCGAAGCGCATGACGGCGCTGCACGCGAAGGCGACGGCCAGCGAGAGGTAGAGCGACGGCAGACCGGCGCCGGTGGCGTGGACGAACAGGGAGAGGAAGTAGATCTGGAAGCCGATCATGCCGAGCGCGGTGCCGCGTTCGCCGAAGCGGCGGGCGTAGGCGGCGCCGAAGATCAGCAGGATGAAGGCGAGGTCGCCGATGACGATGTGCGGGTTGAGCAGTGCGCCGAGCGACACCGAGGCGAAGGCGGTGGGCAGCCCGAGGGCGAGGGTGACGGCCTGGTCGCGTACCCGCTTCTCGCGGATGGCGAAGGTGGAGACCATGGCGGCCATGGCGCCCGCGACCATATGGGTCACGGAGATGTGCAGCAGGGACAGGATCAGCAGGGCGAGACCGATCGAGCCGACCGTCCGCAGTCCCGCCATCAGCCGCAGCAGGCCGGGGTCGGAGGCCGAGTAGCGGTCCCAGACCCTGTGGCGGATCCTCCGTGCCGTTCTCATCGTGCCGCCGCGTTCCCTCGTCAAGATCGGATCCCGACCCAGCATCCCACGAGCGTGCCCGGCCGGTGCGACCGCCCACCCCCGGACGGGTCAGTGTTGCTCCGGATGACGGGTCGGTCGAGGGCCGGTTTCCGGCCGCGGCGCGGCGCATGTTCGCCCTCCGCGGTCATCCGCGCGATCGGCGTGCATGCGGCGCGCCGCGATGGGGTACGTACGGCTGCGGGTGCCCGTAGGCGGGCGTCCACAGGCCACGGATCCACCAGGTTCCGCGACCGGTGCAGACCACAGACGCAGAGGACTCACACGCATGGCCAACGGCACGGTGAAGTGGTTCAACTCCGAGAAGGGCTTCGGGTTCATCGCCCAGGAAGGCGGAGGCCCCGATGTCTTCGCCCACTACTCCAACATCCAGGGCAACGGATACCGGGAGCTGACCGAAGGCGAGCCCGTCACCTTCGACGTCACCCAGGGCCAGAAGGGTCCGCAGGCGGAGAACATCGTCCGCGCGGGCTGAGCCGTACACGGTCCTCCGGGTCCGGGTCCGCCGTCATGGCGGGCCCGGACCCGTCCGTTTGCGGGCGACCGCCACGTTTGTGACGCATCCAATGCGATGCCTCGGGTCCGGCCCCCCGCGCGGCGGTCCGTACGAAGGTCAGTTCCGCTCGTGGGAGGCGAGCAGAGTGCGCAGTTGGGCGATGAGGTGGCTGGGGTCGTTGTCGTCCGTCGGGGCGGCGGGACCGCGCAACGTGTCGGTGACGTCCTGGAGTTGGCTGGCGACGTCCGTGTCGTACGCCTGCTCGTGCTCCACGATGCCGCCGGGCTGGCGCAGCCCGACGGTCTTGTCGACGACCTTGCCGATGACGGCGGTCATGGTGAAGGAGAACAGTCCCAGGACGAGGACGGCGACGAGCTGGTCGCCTAGCAGCCCCCACGAGCCGCCGTAGAACAGGCCCTTCTTGCCGGTGACCGCGCCGGTCGCGGCCAGGCCGGCCATCAGCATGCCGAACAGGCCGCCCCAGCCGTGGATGCCGACGACGTCCAGGGTGTCGTCCACGCCGAGCCGGTACTTCCAGCTCACCGCGAAGGCGCAGGTCAGCCCGGCGAGGAAGCCGATGACGGTGGCCCATACCGGGCTGACCCCGGCGGCCAGCGGCGTCATGGACACCAGGCCGGTGACCGCGCCCATGGAGATGTCGAGCAGGGTGACGCGCCGGTTGTGCCAGTAGCTGGTCGCGGCCCAGCCGATCATGGCCGCGCCCGCCGCGAACTGGGTGTTCACGAACGCCATGGTGGTGCTGGCGGGCCCGTTCAGATAGGAACCGGCGTTGAAGCCGAACCAGCCGAACCACATCAGGGCCAGGCCGATCACGACCAGCGGCAGATTGTGCGGACGGATCGGCTGGCGCTCGAAGTCCTCGCGCTTGCCCGCGACGATGGCCAGCGCGAGACCCGCGGCGCCCGAGCTGAGTTCGACCACGGTGCCGCCGGAGAAGTCGACGGCGCCGACCTCCTTGGCGACCCAGCCGTCGCTGTCGAACACCCAGTGCGCCATGGGCACGTACACCAGCAGCGTCCAGACGCAGACGAAGGCCGTCCAGCCGCGCATCGTGGCGCGCCCGGCCACCGATCCGCTGATCAGGGCCACGGTGACGATGGCGAAGCTCATGTGGAAGACGGAGTGGATCACGGTGGGCACGTCACCGGTCGCGCTGTTGAGGGAGATGCCGCGCAGGAAGGCGTGGTCGAGGGTGCCGATCATGCCCAGCCCCTCGGCGTCGGGGCCGAAGGCGAGCGAGTAGCCGACCGCCCACCAGATCAGCGTGACGACGGCGACGCAGGCGAAGCACATCTTGAGCATGGCGATGATCTGACTGGTCCTGACCATGCCGCCGTAGAAGAAGGCGAGTCCCGGGGCCATCAGCAGGACCATGGCCGTGGCCATCATCAGCCAGGCGGTGTTGCCGGAGTCGAAGTGCTGGTTCATGACAGGTCCTCACACGGACGGCCGGGCGTGGCCGCTGATTCGGGTACGAGTACGGCTGCGGAGGGGTACGCGGGCGCGGTCATCGGTCGCGCTCGCGTCGTTCCAGGACGTCGAGGATCTTGTTGACGCGGGCCATGTCGTCGTCCGGGGCCGTCGGGGCGCCCACCCGCGCCGGGTGGCGCGGCTCGTCCAGCCGGGCCCTGACCTCGTCCAGCGTCGCGTTGTCGTACGCGATCTCCTCGTCCCGGCCCGGCACGTCCTCGTACTCCGCCTCGGTACGGAAGCCGACCGTGCGGTTGACGGCCTGGGCGATGAGCCAGGTGACGACGAAGGAGAACGAGCCGCAGGCCAGTACGGCGACGACCTGGCGCCAGAGCAGATCGAGACCGCCGCCGTAGAACAGGCCCTCGCGCCCGCTCATCGCGGAGGTGGCGAACAGGCCGATGGACACCGTGCCGACGATGCCGCCCCAGCCGTGCACGCCGACCACGTCCAGGGTGTCGTCCACGCCGATCTTGAACTTGAGGTTGATGGCGAAGGCGCACACCACACCCGCGGCGAAGCCGATGCACACCGCGCCCAGCGGCGACACCTCACCGCAGGACGGCGTGATGGCGACCATGCCCGCGACGGCCGCGGAGGTGACGCCGAGCATGTCCACGCTGCCCAGCCGCCACTTCTCGATCAGCGGCCAGCCGATCATGGCCGCGCAGGCGGCGAGTTGGGTGTTGAGGAAGGCGGTGGGCGCGGCGCCCGCCACGTGCAGCGCGGATCCCGCGTTGAAGCCGAACCAGCCGAACCACAGCAGGGCCAGGCCGATCACGACCAGCGGCAGATTGTGCGGGCGCACCGGCTGGCGCTCGAAGTCCTTGCGCTTGCGCAGCACGATGGCCGCGGCCAGGCCCGCCGCGCCGGAGTTGAGTTCGACGACGAGACCGCCCGCGAAGTCCAGCGCCTTCAGATGCGCGGACACCCAGCCGTCGGGGGCGAACACCCAGTGCGCCAGCGGTACGTACACCAGCAGGGTCCAGGCGGCCACGAAGACCAGCCAGCCGCGCATGGTGGCGCGGCCCGCGATGGAACCGCTGATCAGCGCGACGGTGATGATGGCGAACGACATCTGGAAGCAGGAGAACAGCAGCGTGGGGACGCTGCCGTGCAGGTCGGTCATGGTGACGCCGCGCAGGAAGGCGTGGTCGAGGTTGCCGAGCAGGCCCGCGCCGAGGTCGGGGCCGAAGGCGAGGGAGTAGCCGACCGCCAGCCACAGCACGGTCACCAGGGCCAGGCAGACGAAGCTCATCTTGAGCATCACCAGCACGTGCTGGGTGCGGACCATGCCGCCGTAGAAGAAGGCCAGGCCGGGTGTCATCAGCAGCACCATCGCGGTGCTCGCCAGGAGCCAGGCGGTGTCGCCCGTGTTGGCGGTGGCGGCCATGAGCAAGGGGAACTCCTGTGAACGTACGGCGATCGGTCGAGGTCGGCGCCGTTGTCGTCGTCGGCGGGGCGTGCGGGGGTCAGGGCTTGCGCATCGCGGGCGCGGGTACGCCGATCAGCAGCCTGCGTACGGCGTCCCACGCGAGACGCAGCGCGCTCGCGGCGGTCCGCGGGTCGTCGGTGAGCAGCCGCAGCCAGGCCCCGCTGTCGCCGGGCAGCACGCTCACGCCGAAGAGCGCCGGGCTGTCGGCGAGGGCCTCGTGCAGGGTGTCGGCGACGGCCGCGGCCGGTGCGCGCGCGGTGACGACGTAGAAGGTGGACACGATGTCGTGGCCGCCGAGGACGGCCAGGCCGGTCACCGGGGCAGCGCGGGGTTCGAGCCGCATGGCGTCCACGGCGAGGAGCGCGCCGTCGGGGCGCCGGATCTCGACGTCGGAGGCGAAGATCTCGTAGGCGTGGCGCTCGTCGCGCGCCAGGCGGCCCGCGTAGAGCGTCTCCGCGGCCAGGACGGTCGCGGTGGCGTCGGCGGTGACGGTGGTGCGCTGGTAGTAACGGGCCCCGGCGTAGGGGATCGTCGGGTCCGGCAGGTACTCGACGTAGGAGTCGGCTCCGGCGTCGACGGCGACCTGCTGGGTCGCGTAGTCGAACTCCATGCGGTGGACCCTGGTGGCCGTCTGCGTGGTGAGGTGGGTGGCCGCGCCCGGTCCGCAGGTGACGTCGATACGGAGCCGGTCGCCTTGCAGGATGCCGCCGCCGGTCGACATCACCTGTGTGATGGGCAGGTCGGGCCTGGCCGGGTCGTAGTAGAGCGGCCGCATGATCTGGAGCGGGGTCTTCTGGAAGTGGCCGGTCAGTTCCGTCCGTTCGGCGCGGCGCTCGAAGGTCAGCTCCAGCAGCCCGACCTTTCCCGCGTGACCGACCGGCAGGGTGTCGGGCACGGCCGCGTGCCGGCGGACCTCCCGGGGGACGCGCGCGGGCTCGTAGTGCGCCGGGTCCAGCCGGGCGGGGCCCGACGGCGCGGCGACCCGGTCGTCGGAGCCCCTCGTACGCACCGGGTGCTCGGGGCCGTCCGGTTCGGCCACCCGTACGGCCGGCGACGGCGCTTGCCGCGGCGCCCGGGCACGAGCGGCGCCGGTGAGGCTCATACGGCGGCGACCTTGCGGTACGTCTCCAGGAAGGTGGCGATCTCCTCAAGACCCTGCCCGCTCAGGCAGTTGGTGAGGATGACCGGCGCGCCGTCGCGTACCCGGTGCGCGTCGGCCTCCATCACCGACAGGTCGCACCGCACGTACTGGGCGATGTCGATCTTGTTGATGACCAGCAGGTCCGACTCGGTGATGCCGGGACCGCGCTTGCGGGGCATCTTCTCGCCCTCGGCGGTGTCCAGCACGAACAGGAAGAGATCGACCAGGACCGGGCTGAAGGTGAGGGTGAGGTTGTCGCCGCCGGACTCGAAGAGCAGCGTGTCCACGTCGGGGAAACGGTCCAGCAGTTCCGCGCCCGCCGCCAGGTTCATCGTCGGGTCGTCGCGCACCGCCGTGTGGGGGCACGCTCCGGTCTCCACGCCCACCACCCGCTCGGGGTCGAGCACGCCTTCCAGGGTCCGCCGGACGTGCTGGGCGTCCTCCTGGGTGTAGATGTCGTTGGTGACGACGGCGGGCCGGTGCCCGCGGCTGGTGAGGATCGGCACCAGGGCCTCGATCAGTGCCGTCTTGCCCGATCCCACCGGGCCCGCGATGCCGACGCGCAGGACGTGGCGTTCGTTGTGCATGGGGTGCTGCCTTCCGTCGCTGAATGTGTGTGTCGTGGTGGGGTCCGGCCGTGCGGCCGGAGTCAGGACATGACGCAACGTCAGGTCATGAACAGCCGGGCCTGCGCGCGTTCGTGGCGGCCCGACATGACGTCGGCCATCGGTACGCAGCCCCCGAGGTCGGCCAACTCCGCGGCGAGGGCCCGCCCGACGACCTCCTCGATCACCGGCGCCGTCGCCCGCAGGACGACCTGGGCCCGTACGTGGTCGGTCAGCCGCAGCCGGAGCGCCGCGCCGACGAAGCTGACCGCGAGCGCGAACAGGTCGCCGGTCACCGCCTGTTCCGCGTCCACCCCGGCGGCGGCGTAGACGGCGCCCGCGACCGCCGCCTGCGACCCCGGCGCACCGCCGCCCGCCACGAGCGCCGCGTAGCGCTCCAGCACGGGTCCGCCGATCACGGTGCCCGCGATGTCGAGGAGTTGGCGCCCGACGCGGGTGGAGGCCACCCGCATCTCGCGGTTGAGCTTGGCCGCGTGCAACCGCTGGTCGACCCGCGCGACTAGGTCCCAGTCCCCCGCGCACACCGCCCGGTGCGTGAGCACCAGGGCGGTGGCGTCGCAGGGACCGATCCCGTGCCGCAGCAGATCGGCGAGCAGCCCCGGCACGTCGGCCGCCGTCACGGCCTTGGCCTGGGCGAAGCCCTCCAGGCTGTGCGAGAGGGTGTAGAAGCCGCTGGGGAAGGCCGAGTCGGTCAGCTGGAGGCTGACCAGCAGCGCCCCCAGCCGCCCCGGCCGCCCCATGACGGAGTCGGCCGGAGCGGCCGGAGCGTGCGCGTCGTTCGAGGCGTACGCGCCGTTCGAAGACGTCATGCCAGGAAGAACAGTTGGGTGAGCGGCAGTTCGCGGGCGGGGTCGATGGTCGTGGGGACTCCGTCCAGCGTCACCTTGTACGTCTCGGGGTCGACGGTGATCTTCGGCAGGGAGTTGTTGCGGACCATGTGCTGCTTGCCCACCGAGCGGCAGTGCCGTACGGGCAGAATCCTGCTCTCCAGGCCGAGCCGCTCCGGGACACCGCCCGCGATGCCCGCCTGGGACATGAACGAGACCCGGGTGGCCTGCTTGGCGCGGCCCTTCGCGCCGAACATCGGCCGGTAGTAGACCGGTTGCGGGGTGGGCAGCGAGGAGTTGGGGTCGCCCATCTGCGCCCAGTTGACCAGGCCGCCCTTGATGACCATCTTCGGCTTGGCCGCGAAGGCGTTGATCGGCCACAGCACGATGTCCGCGAGCTTGCCCGCCTCCAGCGACCCGATGTGCTCGGCCATGCCCGCCGCGATGGCCGGGTTGATCGTCATCTTCGCGAGGTAGCGCAGCACGCGCAGGTTGTCGTTGCGCTCGCTGTCGCCGTCGAGCTTGCCGCGCTGGTCCTTGCAGTGATGGGCGGTCTGGAAGGCGCGGGTGAAGGACTCGCCGACCCGGCCCATGGCCTGGGAGTCGGAGGAGAAGATGGAGATGACGCCCTCGTCGTGCAGCACCGTCTCGGCCGCGATCGTCTCCGCCCTGACCCGCGAGTCGGCGACGGACACGTCCTCGGGGATGTCGTGGCTGAGGTGATGGCAGACCATCACCATGTCCAGCAGCTCGTCCACCGAGTTCACCGTGTACGGCAGGGTCGGGTTGGTGGACGACGGCAGGACGTTGGGCTCACCGGCGATCCGCATGATGTCCGGGGCGTGCCCGCCGCCGGCGCCCTCGGTGTGGAAGGTGTGGATCGTACGGCCGTCGATCGCGGACAGGGTGTCCTCGAAGAACCCGGACTCGTTGAACGAGTCGGTGTGGATGGCCACTTGCACGTCGTACTCGTCGGCGACCCGTAGCGCGGTGTCGATCACGGCCGGGGTGGTGCCCCAGTCCTCGTGCACCTTCAGACCGCACACCCCGGCCTCGACCTGCTCCACCAGCGCGTCGGGCTGCGAGCCGTTGCCCTTGCCCAACAGCCCGATGTTGACCGGCAGATCCTCGGCCGCCTGGTACATCCGGCCGATGTTCCACGGGCCCGGCGTGCAGGTCGTGCCGTTGGTGCCGTCGGTGGGTCCGGTGCCGCCGCCCACCAGCGTGGTGATCCCGTTGCTCAGCGCCGCCTCGGCCTGCTGCGGGGAGACGAAGTGGATGTGCGTGTCGATGCCGCCGGCCGTCGCGATCAGGTGCTCGCCGGAGATGACCTCGGTGCCGGGACCGATGGTCAGCAGGGGGTGGACGCCGTTCTGGGTGTGCGGGTTGCCGGACTTGCCGACCGCCGCGATGAAGCCGTCCTTGACGCCGATGTCGCCCTTGACCACGCCCAGCACCGGGTCCAGCACGACCACGTTGGTGATGACCAGGTCCAACGCGCCCTGGGCGGCGGTGGCCTGCGGGTCCTGGGCCATGCCGTCACGGATGCTCTTGCCGCCGCCGTAGACGGCCTCGTCGCCGTAGAGGCCCTCGTTGAAGTCCTTCTCGACCTCGACGACGAGGTTGGTGTCGGCGAGGTGGAAGCGGTCGCCGACGGTCGGGCCGTACAGGTCCGTGTACTGCTTGCGCGGGAGCGTCGCCATCACCGGTCACCCTTCGTCTTGTTCTTCGCGCTCTTCGCGCCCTTGTCGTTCTTCGCGGTGCCGTCGGCGGCGGCGCTCTTGCCCGCGCCGCCGGCGGTGTCCCCCGTCGCGCCCTTGAACCCCAGGGCGACGGCGCGGGCTTCGGCGGCGATCCGGGTGGTGGCCGAGTTCAGGCCGCCGTTGACGAGGCCGCTGAAGCCGACCAGCCGCCGGTGGCCGCCGAATTCGGTCAGCGTCACCTCCCGCGAGTCGCCGGGCTCGAAGCGCACCGAGGTGCCCGCGGGGATGTCCAGGTGCATTCCGTACGCGGCCTCGCGGTCGAACTCCAGGGCCCGGTTGGCCTCGAAGAAGTGGTAGTGCGAGCCGACCTGGACCCCGCGGTCACCGGTGTTCGACACGGTGACCGTGGCCGTGGCGCGGCCGGCGTTGATCTCGACGGGATCATCGCCGTACAAGTAATTCGGCATGGCTGGTCTCTCTTTCTCGCGGGAACGGCGGCAACCGGTCGGTTCAGTGCGGGAGATGGGCGTGCGGGTGGCTGTGGGTGTGCGCACCTGGTGCGGATGGTGCGGAGATGTCGGCGTGCGTGTGGGCGAAGCCGTGGCCGTGTTCGGCGTCCAGGCCCGCGGCGACGCCGTCGTCGCCGTGCGCCAGCCGGTGCAGGGCCTCGGTGCGGCGGGCCGCGACGACCCCCTCGACGGCCGCCCGGCTCAGCAGCGGGCCGCCGTCGACCGCGCCCGCGACCGGCGGGGACGACGTGGCGGGCGGCCCGAACCCGGCCGACAGCAGCAGCACGTCCTCGGCGCCGAGCCGTCGGCAGCGCTCCACGCCCTGCGGCACATCGGGGTCGCCGTCGGTGAAGGCGACCTCGACCCAACGGTGGCCGCCGTACTGGCGCACCAGCCGGGCCACCCGGAACAGCTCGGCGTCGGCGAACGGGTCGGCGGCGGGCGCGGTGACCAGGACGGCGGTAGCGTCCCCCGCGCCCCGTCCCGCGGCGGCGCGCAGCCAGCCGACCAGGTGGTCCTGGGTGCCGAAGGGCGCGCTCAGCACCGTACGTCCGCTGCCGCCGCCCTCCTGCGCCCAGCGCAGCGACCGCGCCGCCTCGGCGACCAGCGCGCGGTCGCGGCCCAGCGTCATCGGGATCACGCAGACCGGTGCGTCGCGCTCGGCGAGCAGGCGGGCGACCGCTTGGGTGAGGGGCGCGCCTGCCGGGACCACGGTGTACGTGTCCCCGGCGCCGCTCCCGGCCCACGGCGCGAGGTCGCGGGCGGCGGCGCTCTCGTGCCCGCCGACGAGCACCACGCTCGCGGCGGCGGCCGGGGTGCGCACAGTGACGGAGCTCGGCGCCGTCATGCCCCGACCGGGTCGTGACAGGACACCAGCTTGGTGCCGTCGACGAATCCGGCCTCCACCTGGAGCAGCGGCAGCATGTCGCGTACGCCCGGCATCACGTCACCGGCGGCGACGACCTGCTTGCCCAGCTCCATGCACTCCGCGACGGAGCGCCCGTCGCGCGCGGCCTCCAGGATCGCCTCGCTGATCAGCGCGCATGCCTCGCTGTAGTTCAGCTTCACACCGCGGTCACGGCGCTTGCGGGCCAGATCGGCCACCACGTAGATGAGGAGCTTGTCGACTTCGCGAGGGGCGAGGTTCATCCGTTCACTCTCTTCTTGGGCTCTTCGGCTCTTCGGTTGGGCTCTTCGGCTTCAGGGGTACGGACAGGGGGCGGGAGGCCGCCCGAGGGTGATCACATACGGGCGGTCGCATGCGGGCGGTCACATACGGGCGGTCACGTGCGGCGCAGGCGCGGGATCGAGGGGACGGCGGCGACGAAGACCACGGCGGTCAGCACGAACGGCCAGGTGAGGGCGTGTCCGCCGAAAGGCGCGACGATGTTGTCGAGGGCGGCGGTCACCACCGTCGCCACCCCCGCGCCGCCAATGGCGTAGACCAGGCTCCAGGGGCCGGGCGCGATGAACACCCCGCACAGCGCCATCGCTACCAGGACCGCGTTGTACCCCAGCAGCCCCTGGCCGACCTCGGCCGCCGGTGCGCCGAGCAGGACCGCGACGGCCAGCGCGGTCGCGCTCCCCACACACGCCATCACCGCCGCCAGCCGGTTGGCCAGCGCGATGCCGATGAGGAACATCAGGCCGACGTACCACTGGGACATGAAGAAGATCTGGCCGAAGCTGGAGAGGAAGGCGTGCCAGGTCTGATCCCACGTCAGCGCGGTCCGGCCGCTGGCGGTCGCGGGCAGGGCGGCGAGGCTGTGCCCCTGGTGCCACGCCTTCTCGAATCCCGGCGCCCCGACGGTCATGACGGTGGTGACCAGGCAGAACGGAATGGTGAACGTCGGTACGTCCCAGGTCCCCAGCATGATCGCCAGGGCCGTCGTCACCACGACCACCAGGCTGGAGGCGAAGACGGCGAGCAGGAACGTCGACCAGTGGCCGGGGCCGAGGAAGACCGAGAAGCCGGTGCCGACCAAGCAGCCGTTGAACCCCCGCAGCCCCGCGCCGACCAACGCGTGCTCGATGCCCAGCGCGTGGGCCGTCGCGGTGGCGACCGCCGCGCCCAGCAGCCCGTACACCCCGTGCTGCCAGCCCGAGACGAACAGCGCCGCGAGGAACACCGCCCCGCACAGCGCGCTCGGCATGAAGTCCACCTGCGCGATGCCGCGCAGCACCTCCATCCCGAACGACACCGGAGGGCGGTTCTCCAGACGCCCCAGCGTGCCGCCGCCGCTGCCATCGCTCGGTCCGGCCTTGTCGGACATGCAGATTTCCACGCCTTCGGTCAGAACGGCCAGGTGCGACCCGTGCGCCGTGCATCCGGACAACCGATCAGCACAGATCCGTCCACAAAAGGACGAATCGGTGTAATCAGACCAACATCACGGAAGCTAGCAGCGCCGGAGCCGCGCCCGGCGCCGACATGATGGCGTCTTCACCCATTCGGCGACTTATGTGATGACGTGTCCGCTGACCGGCGGCGCGTAATCTCCGCCCACAGGACGCCAGTTGCCGTTCCGCTCGCGCCGTCTCCGGGCGTGCGGCCACCTCCCGCGATCCGCGGGCAGGCCGACGGCGCGCCCCGGCTCGTCGTCCTGGACCAGACGACGGGCGCGCGCCAGGAAGCAACGGCCGCTCTCTAGGGCCTGTCCGGCGGATCATGGGCGGTCCAGGCGGCGCCTGGCGCGTGCGAGCGCAAGGCGCCGGGACGGCCTCATAGCGGAGCTGTTCGGGTATGTCGGCAACGCGGCGGGCGTGCGTGCCAGGAGTCGAAGGGGCCGTTCGTGATCCGCCGGACAGGCCCTAGGCGGCCCCGCCGCCCATCAGCCGTCCGAAGGCGGCCGGATCGGCGTCGTATCCGCGGATGTTCCGGTGGAACCGCCACTCCCCCGCGTCCCCGCGGGTGAATTCGGCGACGGTCGCGGCGGTGGCGTCGGCCACGTCGGCGAAGTCGTACTCCAGGAGGGCGTTGTATCCCTCCAGTAACCGGATGTCGGGGTTCGCCGCCTGGCCGAAGGTGAGCCGGCCGTCGCGCTGCTGGATGGCGACGCCCACCACGACGCGGCCGTACGAGGCCGACAGCCGGTCGAGTTCGATGGTCATGCTCTCGTCGGCGCCGAAGCCCTTGCCGGTCTTGCTGTCGCGGTTCAAGGTGATGGTGCCGTCGGGCGAGCGGCTGTCGAAGTACACGAGGTACGCGGGCTCGCCGTGCCGGTCGTCCGTGGCGAACGTCGCGGCGATCAGGTCGAGATCGGTGTCGGGCGAGCCCAACGGACTCGGATCCCACCGCAGTTGGACCTCGATCTTCCCGCTGCCCTTGTTGAGGCTGCTGCTCACCGGGTCTCCCCCTCCTTGGAACCGCGCCGACGTGCGAGAACGTACCGATCGTGCCGGAAGCGAACGTGCCGGATGCACGGGCCGCGCCGCCCGGTCGTCCGCGCCCCGGCCGTGGCCGCGTCGCCGACCGCCGGGGTCCATGCCTCGATTAACCACACCGCCGGGCACGCTGTCCACACCGCCTCCGGCGGCGTCCTGCGTACTTTCACCGCCGGGGCGCGCCGCAGCTCCCGGCCCCGCGTACTGGCATAGACCAATGACGGTCACCGGAGCCCCTTCCGCCCCAGGGCTCTACGCGCGTAACCTCCTTCATTGTCATGGCCACACCACCAAGGCACCACCCCCCTCGCCCTTGGAGGCGCACATGGACAACGCCGGACACGACTCCCGGCGCGGGTCGGTGCCACGCCGCGCGCTCGCGGCGATCGGCACGCTGACCGCTCTCCTCGCCCTGTTCGTCGCGGCTCCCGGCGCGGCCACCGCGGCCTCCCCTTCCGGCGGCGGCAGCCCCATCGCACACCCCGAACTGGACTGGATGGGCTCGACCGTCGCGGCCCACGAGGGCCGGTCGAACGGCGGCGGCGCGGTGACCCCGAACGCCGCCCAGACCCTCGGCTTCGACGTGAGCCACTACCAGGGCGCCGTCAACTGGGCGGGCGCGTACGCCAACGGCGCCCGGTTCGCCTATATGAAGGCCACCGAGGGCACGACCTTCCGTGACCCCAACTTCTCGGCGAACTACACGGGTTCGTACAACGCGGGCTTCATCCGGGGCGCCTACCACTTCGCGAACCCCAACGCCTCGACGGGCGCGGCCCAGGCCGACTACTTCGTCGCGCACGGCGGCGGCTGGTCCAAGGACGGCAAGACACTGCCGCCCATGCTGGACATCGAGTACGGGCCGTCGTCCACCTGCTGGGGGCTGAGCCAGGCCGCGATGCGGACCTGGATCACGTCGTTCATCAATGAGGTGCACGCCAAGACCACCCGCTGGGCGACGATCTACACCACGACCAACTGGTGGACGACCTGCACGGGCAACACCTCCGCCTACTCGGCCAACGACCCGCTGTTCATCGCGCGGTACGCCTCCAGCGTCGGCACCCTGCCGGCCGGCTGGCCGTTCTACACCTTCTGGCAGCACGCCGACTCCGGCGTCTTCCCCGGTGACCAGGACTACTTCAACGGGGCGCTGAGCGGACTGCGCAATCTCGCCAACAACACCTGAGCGCACGACGCCCGAGCGGGCGGCACCCGAGCGGGCACGACGGCGGCCCCGCGCCCACGGCAGGGAGGAACCGTGGGCGCGGGGCCGCCGCACGCGCGGACGCGGGCCGTCAGCGGACGGCCGCGACGTCAGTGGGAGCTGTGGTGGCCCTCGAACGCGTAGCCGCCACCGGCCTCGAAGCCACCGATCTCACCCTTGACGGTGGTGATCCCGTACGGGCCGCCGAGGTTGGTCTTCTCGAAGCCGGCGAAGCCGCCCGCGGTGTGGAAGCCGCCCATCCCGGCGTGACCGCCGTCGTGCGAGACGGCGGCAGCGGCCGGAACAGCCGACATGAGCCCGGCGGCGGAAACGGCGGCGACGGTGATGGCGATACGACGAAGCATGTCACTCTCCTGTGTGTTGGTGGGTGAGCCTTCACCGTGACCCGGTACCGCCCGGCCCGCACCTCGTCGCGCGCACACGGCTGACGGGCAGCCCCGAACGGGCTACGTGACCTCCGGCGCGGTCAGCGTGAACAGTCCGCCGTCCGGGTCACGGACGACCGCCGACTCCCCCGCGGGGCCCGCGTGGTGCGCCACGACACCGCCGCCGTTGGCGCGGACCGCCCGCAGCGCGGCGGGCAGGTCGCGCAGGGTGAAGAAGACCTCCCAGTGCGGGCGCTCGACAGGGTCGGGCGCGGCCTGGACGGCGCCGCGGCCGAGCCGGGCCACGACCCGCCCCGCGCTGCGCAGCACCACCTCGTCGCCCTCGTACGCCACCTCGCAGGCGCCGGGCCGGTCGCTGGCCCACAGCAGCACCTCGCCGTAGAAGATGGCCGCCTCGAACGGGTCGGGGGTGCGCAGCCGCAGCCACACCGGCTGCTCGTCGCGCCAGCGCGGCCAGGATTCGGAGAGCAGGCCCTCCCAGATGCCGAAGACGGCGCCGTTGCGGTCGGCGGCCAGGGCCGCGCGGCCGGATTCGAAGGCGATCGGGCCGACGGCGACGGTGCCGCTGCGCTCCCTGATCCTGGCCGCGGTCTCGTCGGCGTCCTCGACCGCGAAGTACGGCGTCCAGGCGACGGGCACCTGCCAGGCGGAGGCCAGCTCGGCGATGCCCGCCACCGGCCTGCCGTCGTCCAGCGCGACGCTGAACCGGCCGCCCAGCTTCGTCCCGCGGTAGGTCCAGCCCAGGACCGCCGCGTAGAAGCGGTGGGTCGCGGCCAGGTCGCGCGAGGTCAGGCTGACCCAGCACGGCGCGCCGAAGACGGCGTCGCTGGATGTCGCGCCCGTCCCGGGGCGCGGGCTCTGGCGCATGGACACGGCAATCACCACCTGACGGGTTCGACGCGGGGCCGGACGCGTTCCCGCGGGCCGCCGGGTCGGCGGGGCGGATCGTCCTGGTCCGTCCCTCAGTGTGCCGTCGATGGGCCCGGACCTCCTGTCGAGCCGGTCGGACCGTCACGCTCCGTGGTGACCGGCGCCTGACAGTGAGCGCGTACGGCGCGGCTGCCGGGGGTCTCCGAGGCGCCGCCGGGCGCGTCCTCCGAGGGCGAACACGGTGGAACTGCGGGTGGCAGGCCGCGTACCTAGGATGGGAGTGGCGGGCCCCGGCGCCATGCCGTGGCCCGGCACCGGTGATCCGCACGAATGGGGGCATGGATGCTGGGGACAGAGCCCAGCGGCGCGACACGGACCGTGATCGTGACCGTCGACGACGATCCCTCGGTGTCGCGTGCGGTCGCACGCGACCTGCGGCGGCGTTACGGCGAGGAGCACCGGATCGTCCGGGCGGAGTCCGGGGAGTCGGCGCTGGAGGCGCTGCGCGAGATGCGGCTGCGCGGTGACGCGGTCGCGGTGATCCTGGCGGATTACCGGATGCCCGCGATGAACGGCATCGAATTCCTCGAACGGGCGATGGATGTGTATCCGGGCGCCCGCCGGGTGCTGCTGACGGCGTACGCCGACACGGGCGCGGCCATTGACGCCATCAATGTGGTGGACCTCGACCACTATCTGCTCAAGCCCTGGGACCCGCCGGAGGAGAAGCTGTACCCGGTGGTGGACGCGCTGCTCGACGCCTGGCGCGCCTCGGACCACCGGCCGGTGCGGGAGACGAAGGTCATCGGCCACCGCTGGTCGGCGCGGTCGTCCGGGGTCCGCGAATTCCTGGCGCGCAATCAGGTGCCGTATCACTGGTACGCCTCGGACGAGCCGGAGGGCCAGAAGCTGCTGGCCGCCGCGGACGAGGACGGGGTACGGCTGCCGGTGGTGATCACCCCGGACGGCAAGCCGCTGGTGGAGCCGACCGACCAGGATCTGGCCAGCAGTGTCGGTCTGGCGACGACGCCCTCGGCGCGCTTCTACGACCTGGTGGTCATCGGCGGCGGCCCCGCCGGTCTCGGCTCCGCGGTCTACGGCGCGTCCGAGGGGCTGCGGACCGTGCTGGTGGAGCGCACCGCGACCGGCGGGCAGGCGGGGCAGAGCTCCCGGATCGAGAACTACCTGGGCTTCCCCGACGGGGTCTCCGGCGGGCAGCTCACCGACCGCGCGCACCGGCAGGCCACCCGCTTCGGCGCCGAGATCCTGACCGCGTGCGAGGTCACGGGGCTCGAGGTCAGCGGCTCGGCGCGGACCGTGACCTTCGCCGACGGCTCCGCGGTCTCGGCGCACACGGTGATCCTGGCGACCGGCGTGTCCTACCGGCAGCTCGACGCGCCCGGCGTGTCGGAGCTGACGGGCCGCGGTGTGTTCTACGGCTCCGCGCTGACCGAGGCGGCCCGCTGCCAGGAGCAGGACGTGTA
Organism: Streptomyces sp. NPDC008079; assembly: GCF_042957385.1. Lineage (NCBI taxonomy): Bacteria > Bacillati > Actinomycetota > Actinomycetes > Kitasatosporales > Streptomycetaceae > Streptomyces > Streptomyces sp. NPDC008079. The sequence continues at coordinate 44,225 of NZ_JBIBIC010000027.1, read as the reverse complement.
CATCGTCGGCGGGGCGAATTCCGCCGGGCAGGCCGCGGTGTATCTGGCCAGGGGCGCCAAGTCCGTGACGATCCTGGTCCGGGGCGACTCGCTGACCTCGTCCATGTCGCACTATCTGGTGCAGCAGATCGGGGCCACCCCGGCGATCAAGGTGCGTACGCGCACGGAGGTCGTGTCCGCCGAGGGCGAGGACCATCTGGAGCGGATCACGCTGCGCGACACCACGACCGGCCTGACCGAGACGGTCGACGCGGGCTGGCTCTTCGTGTTCATCGGCGCCGCCCCGCTGACGGACTGGCTGGACGGGGTGGTGCTGCGCGACGAACGCGGGTTCGTCGTGGCCGGTCCCGATCTGGCGCCGCCGGGCGAACGCCCGGTGGACTGGCCGCTGGAGCGGCCCCCGTACCACCTGGAGACCAGCGTGCCGGGGGTGTTCGTGGCCGGTGACGCGCGCGCCGAGTCCGCCAAGCGGGTGGCGTCCGCGGTCGGCGAGGGCGCCATGGCCGTCATGCTCGTCCACCGATACCTGGAGCGGCTATGAGCGTCCAGTACCTGCCGTGCGACGTGGCCGAGCTGCGCTCGCTCTTCTTGTTCGAGAAGCTGACCGACGACCAGTTGGACTGGCTGTGCCGCAAGGGCCGGGTGCAGATGGAGGAGCCGGGCGCCGTCTATCTGGAGGGCGAGCCCGCGACCTGCTTCTACGTGCTGCTCGAAGGCACGGTGGTGATGTCGCGCCGGGTGGGCGCCGACGACGTGGAGGTCTCGCGCACCTCGGACCGCGGGGTCTACGCGGGCGCCTTCCAGTCGTATCTGGGCGACCGGGTGCCGCAGGTCTACAACAGCTCGCTGCGCGTCACCGAGCCGTCGCGCTTCTACGTGCTGTCGGCGGACCACTTCGCCGAGCTGATGCGCGAGTGGTTCCCGATGGCCGTGCACATGCTGGAGGGGCTGTTCTTCGGCAACCGCAGCACCAAGCAGGCCATCGGCCAGCGTGAGCGGCTGCTGGCCCTGGGGTCGCTGTCGGCCGGCCTCACCCACGAGTTGAACAATCCGGCCGCGGCGGCGCTGCGGGCGACGGCCACGCTGCGCGAACGGGTGGCCGGGATGCGGCACAAACTCGGCATGATCGCCGGGGGGCCGCTCGACCGGGCCACGCTCGCGACGCTGATCGAGCTCCAGGAGCGGGCGGTCGAGCAGTCCGCGAAGGCCGTGCAGCTCACCCCGATGGAGACCTCGGACCGCGAGGACGCCATCTCCGACTGGCTCGACGACCACGGCGTGACGGCCGGGTGGGACCTCGCGCCGAATTTCGTGCAGGCCGGGCTCGACACGGACTGGCTGGAGCGGGTGGCCGCGACGGTCACGCCCGACACCCTCGACAGCGCGATGCGGTGGCTGAACTACACCGTCGAGACCGAGCTGCTGATGAACGAGATCCAGGACTCCACGGCCCGGATCTCGACCCTGGTCAACGCGGCGCGGCAGTATTCGCAGCTCGACCGGGCGCCGTACCAGGTGGTGGACGTGCACGAGTTGCTGGAGAGCACGCTGCACATGCTGACCGGCAAATTCGGTCCGGGCATCAAGGTGGTCAAGGACTTCGACCGTACGCTGCCGAAGATCCCCGGCTATCCGGGTGAGCTGAACCAGGTGTGGACCAATCTCATCGACAACGCGGTGGCCGCGATGGAGGGGACGGGCACGCTGACGGTGCGTACGGCGCTGGACCGCGAGCAGCTTCTGGTCGAGTTCCGTGACACCGGAGCCGGTATCGCGCCGGAGATCCGGGAAAGGATCTTCGAGCCGTTCTTCACCACCAAGCCGGTGGGCGAGGGCACGGGGCTGGGACTCGACATCTCCTGGCGCATCGTGGTGAACAAGCACCACGGCGACCTCCAGGCGGAGTCGGTGCCCGGCGACACCCGTTTCCTGGTCCGCCTGCCGCTCACGGCGGAGCAGCCGGAGGCCGCACCTGATGCCGCGTCCGACGCCCGGCCGGAGGCGGCACCGCAGGCCAGCTCCGACAGTCCGTCCGACAATCAGCGGGAGCCGTCATGACGACCACCCCAGGTATCGACCCCACCGCCCGGCCCAGCGGGGCCGGTTGCGCCGACTGCGACGCGGCGGGCGGCTGGTGGTTCCATCTGCGCCGCTGCGCCCAGTGCGGGCACATCGGCTGCTGCGACTCGTCGCCCGCGCAGCACGCGAGCGCGCACTCGGCGGCCACCGGCCATCCGATCATGCGGACCTTCGAGCCGGGCGAGGACTGGTTCTGGGACTTCACGACCGACGCGTACGTCGAGACCGACGTGGCGCTGGCCCCGCCGCAGAGCCGTCCGGCCGACCAGCCGGTGCCGGGCCCGGCCGGCCGGGTCCCGGCGGACTGGCGCGCCCACCTCAACTGAGCGGCGGACGCGCCGAGTCGGCGTACCGCGCGGACCGGCGTACGTCGGGCGGGAGCACGTCGTCACGGCGTGCTCCCGGCCCGCGTACGCCGGATCCGTCAGCGGTGGGCGCTGCTGTTGCGGCGGCGGGTGAAGTAGACCGCGCCCGCGCCGAGGACCAGCAGGGCGGCGCCGCCGCCCGCGAAGGCCACCGTCTGCGAGCCGTTGCCGCCGGTCTCGGCCAGGTCACCGCTGGAGGTGTCGGAGGCCGGCTCCACGACCGGCGAGCCGACCGGGCCCGCGGAGTTCGTGGGCGACGCCGTCGGTGACGTGGTGTCGTCGACGACCGGGGCGCTGGAGCTCGGCGTCGTCGACGGAGTGTCGGACGGAGTGTCGGACGGGGTGTCCGACGGCGAGTCCGACGGGGTGTCGGTGACGGAGTCCGTCGGGGACGGGCTGGTCGTCTCGCTGTCCGAGGGCTCGGGCGAGGTGGTGGTCGAGTCGCTGGGCTCGGGGCTGTCCGTCGTCTCGCTGGGGGACGGGGACGGGGAGTCGGTCACCGAGTCGCTGGGCGACGGGGACGGGGTGGAGCACGGCGCGCTGCCGTTCCACGCCGTGATCAGGTTCTCGGGGGTCGCGGAGTACGGGTAGCGCGGCAGCTTGCCGTGGCCCTTGCCCTCGCCGCCGTCGTACTTGATGCCGTTGCCGTACAGGTCGATCTGGCCGAAGCAGGACGGCGCGTAGGCGCTGACGTCCAGGGTGGCCCGGGTGTTCTTGTGGTCGAGCTGGGTGGTGTCCCAGCCGAGGAACGCCTGCGTGCCCGAGGTGTCCCAGGTGGGGCCCTCGGCGCTGTAGGAGGCGAGCGAGACGACGTACGTGCAGCCCTTGTTGACCTTGTCCGTCAGCCGGACCGTGATCTTCGTCGGGGCCGGGTCGTTGATCCGGCCGTTGTCGGACCAGGTCTTCCCGCCGTCCTCGGAGTGCTCGATGTGCGACCGGCCGCAGTTGTTCTTGTCGTTGCCGGACGCCTGCGCCGTACCGACGCCCGCCAGCGTGACGGCGGCGGTGAGCGAGCCGAGGCCGACCACGCCTATGGCTCGTCTGGTGATGGAACGCTGCACTGAATCTGCTCCCTGCACTGTGAACGGGCAGCGGAGGCAGGCGGAGCGGGTCGGACCCTACGCCGTGCGCGAGACTCGTGCCCGGTGGCCTGCGATGGAGTCTCGCCGCCGACGATGATCGGCCTGTTGGCCGGTGACCGAGTATGCCCGTGCGGGGGACGGTCTGTACAGCGCGAAAACGCCGTTTTCGCGGCTTTGCGGTCGGATTATCGCCCTGCGAATGTGTCGCCGCACTGATACCGAAATGGGGCGGCGTTCACGGGAGTTCCCAGGAGTTCCCAGGAGTTGACTGGAGTTCACCCGCGACGGGGCGCTTCACCAGGAGTGCGTACAGGTGCCGCCGGGCGCGTGGAAGCAGGCGGTGACGGTCTTTCCGTCGGGGCGCGGGTGGGCCTCCCACTCGTCGGCGAGCGCGTCCACGATGGCCATGCCCCGGCCATGGGTGCGCTCCTCGTCGGGCGCCTTCTCGGCGGGCAGCATGTCGGAGGAGTCGCTGACGCTCAGGTGCAGGCAGCAGCCGTCCCAGACCATGACGACCTGGGCCTCGCTGTGCGCGTGCACATGGGCGTTGGTGACGAGTTCGGAGACGGTCAGGACGACGGAGTCCGCCGTGTCGGGCGCCTGCGTGCTCCAGCCGAGCACGTCCAGGTGCTCGCGCGCCCACTCGCGCCCGGCCCTGACGCCGTACGAGACAGGGAACGACCTGGCCCAGCCGACTGCTTTCACGGACATCTCGCACGCTCCCGCACCGAGTCGTTGTGTGCTCGCCGACCGAGCCCCGGCTCCGGTGACGGTCGGGGCCCCCGGCCGCCATGCCGGTGGGGCGATGGGCGGCCGGGCGCGGTCCCCTGCGAGTCCCCTGCGGGGGATGAACGTCCCCTACCCCCGCCCGCGAACGCCATGCCGGGCAGGTGGCGGGAGGCTTCCCGCCCCCGTACCGCTACCCCTTCAGCGCGTAGTCCATCAGCTTCCGCGCGTCCGCCGTGCGGGCCGCCTGCGTCGGGGCGGCGAGCACCGTGCCGATGACGGTCCTCTTGCCGCGGGTGGCCGCGAAGACCAGGCAGAACAGGGACACGGGCCCGGATCCGGTCTTGACCCCGGCGGCGCCGCGATAACTCCCGAGCAGCGTGTCGGTATTGGTCCACGTCATGGTGCGGTGGCCGCCGTTCTTCATCGCGACGCTCTGCCTGACCGACTTCGTCTTCACCACGGCACGGAACGTGGGGTATCGCATCGCGCTGCTCGCGATCCTCGTCAGATCGCGCGGAGTCGAGTAATTCGATCCGTTGCCGACGCCGTCGAACGAGTCGAAGTGGGTGTTCCTCAGACCGATGCCCTTCGCCGTGGAGTTCATCCTCGCGATGAACGACTTCACGCGGGCGGCCCGCGTCCGGCCGCTGCCGAAGGTGTCGGCCAGCGCGTACGCCGCGTCGCAGCCGGACGGCAGCATCATCGCGTACAGCAACTGCCGGACGGTGGGCCGGTCGCCGACGACCAGACCGCCCGACGACGCGCGCTTGGCCACCACGTAGTCGTGGTACGCCTTCTGGACGGTGACCTGCGCGTTCAGGTCGAGGCGTCTGTCGGCCAGCACCACCCGGGCCGTCATGACCTTGCTGGTCGATCCGGTGGCACGGCGGGTGTCCGCGGCCTTCGTGAACAGTGTCCGGCCGGTGCCGTCGTCCATCACGAAGCCGCCCTTGGCGACGATCGCGGGGGCGGCGGTCCGGGACGCCGTCGCCTCGGGCGCCGGGGTCGCTTCGACGCGGGCCGGGACCGCGAGCCCGGTGGACGCCAGAACGGCCCCTGCCGTGAGGGCCGCCACGGACATGCGACGAATGATATTACTGCCGGTTTTCACGACGAATACTCCAACGGTCAACCCTGCGCGGGCGTTCAAGAACGCGACTCGACCAGGGGATGCGCGGGCGGTCCCGATGGATGTACACGCGACGACGAATTCACCCGCACGCCGTACGTCCCGGCGGATCGGCGTAGCACGATCTTCTGATCCGACCATGTGATCCGGCGTCCTGGTCCGGCGTACTGATCCGACCTTCTGATCCGGCGTTCTCGTCGGCGAATCTCGGCCGACCCCGCCGCAATCGCACGGCTCCGGCCCGTTCGGTCCGGGTACGGGGCCGTCGGTCCCGCACGCCGAGCGCCGAAAGCGGGGATGCTGGAGGCAGGGGGACGGAACACGCCAAGGAGGTCCACTCATGACCCGCGCGATCGTCAAGGGCGCCGTCGTCGCGGGGACGGACGGCTCGGCCGAGAGCCTCGCGGCGGCGGACTGGGCCGCGGACGACGCCGTGCGCCGCGGCCTCCCGCTGCGTCTCGTACAGGCGGTCCCGCTGGCGGGTCCCCGTGAGCGCGTGACGCGTCCCGCGTGGTCCGCCCACCCGACCGCGGACGAGATCGGCCGCCGGCATCCGGACCTGTCCGTCACCGTCGACCAGATCGCCGAGCAGGTGCTTCCGGTGCTCTTCTCCGCCGCCGACAGCGCCGACAGCGCCGAGCTGATGGTGCTGGGCACACGAGGCGCGGGGGCGGTGCAGGAGCTTGTGCTCGGCTCGACCGCGCTCACCATCGCGGGCCGGGCACCGGTCCCCGTGGTCCTGGTGAGCGCCGCTTCCGGCACGGGCGCTCCGCCGGGAGCCGACGGCGCCGGTGACGTCGTCCTCGGCCTCGACCTGGCCGCGCCGGACGGCCGACCGGTCGAATTCGCCTTCGACGAAGCCGCCCGGCGCGGCGCGCGGCTGCGCGTCGTCCACGGCTGGAGCGAGCCGCTCCACGACGGCGCCGGTCCCGTTGATCCCGATCAGGCGCTCGCGGCTGCCCTGGGCCCCTGGGCCGAGAAGCACCCCCGTACCCCGGTGGTCACCGAGGCCGTGGTCGCGGGGGCCGCCGCGCGGCTCGCGGCGGCGGCATCGCACGCCGCGCTCCTCGTCCTGGGCCGCCGCCCCCGTACCACCCCGGTCAGCGCGCATCTCGGTTCGACCGCGCACGCCGTTCTCCGCCGGGTGACGCTGCCGGTGGCGATCGTGCCGCACGCCCCGGCGGGCACCTGAGGCGAATCACCGCTCGCCGCCGCGCCTTCCAGGCGGCGGCGAGCGGTGATTCGCCTCGGGCCACCCGGGCAGTTCGGTCACGACCTCCTCGCCCGGGGCCACGGTCACCGTCCGGTCGCCGACGACGAAACGGACGGGCTCCTGGCCGGAGAGCGGGACGGAGATGTGGAGCCGGCCGGAGCGCAGGGTGAGGCCCACGCCCCAGTGGCCCCGGTACCGCAAGGACAGGCGGAAGCGGGACAGTTGCGGCAGCGGCACCGGATCCAGTCGCAGCGCGTCACCCAGTGGTTCCAGGCCGGTCAGGCCCCGCTGGACGAGGTCGAGCGTGCCGGCCATGGCCCCCAGATGGATACCCTCACCGGTCGTGCCGCCCTGCACGTCGGCCACGTCGCCGACGAGCGCCTCGTGCACGTAGGTCCATGCGTCGTCGCGGCGGGAGCGAGCGAGCACCCATCCGTGCACCAGCCCGCTGAGCGTGGAGCCGTGGCTGGTCCTGGCGAGGTAGTGGTCGACGGTCGCCGACCAGGTCGCGTCGTCGAGCCGCTCCCCCAACCGTTCGAAGACAGCGGCCAGTTCGGCGGGCGGGAAGAGGTAGCCGAGCATCAGCACGTCGGCTTGCTTGGACGCCTGGTAGCGGTTGACGCTGTCGCCCTCGGCCTCCAGGACGCGGTCGAGACGGCGGATGTCGCCGTATCTGGCCCGGTAGTCCGCCCAGTCGAGTTCGGCGAGGTCGCCGTAGCCGTCGAACTGACTGATGACGCCTTCGTGGAACGGCACACGCAGGCGTCGTGACACGTCCTCCCACAAGGACAGTTCCGCCGGGTCGAGCCCGATGTGCTCGAACAGTTCGTCCCTGCGGGGAGCCGGCAGGGAGCGGGCCAGTTCAAGCGCGCGGGCCAGCACCCAGGCCGCTGTGACGTTGGTGTAGGCGTTGTCGTCGATGCCGGGGATCTCCGCGTCCGGGTACGCGTCGTGATATTCGTCGGGGCCGACGACCTGACGTATGCGGTAGCGCTCGTACGCCGGGTCCCATGCCGCGGTGTGCGCCCAGAACCTGGCGATCTGCAACAGCATCTCGGCGCCTTCGGTGTGCAGGAACGCGGTGTCGCCGCTGGCCAGGCAGTAGTGCCATATGTTGTACGCCACGGCAGAGCCGACGTGATGCTGCAAGTGGGTGTGGTCCGGCAGCCACCGGCCGGAGACGGGATTCAGGTGCAGCCGCTGCGTTTCCTCGCGTCCGTCACTGCCGCTCTGCCACGGGTACATCGCCCCGGGTCTGCCGATGGCGTCCGCGGCCCGGCAGGCGGCGCCGAGCCTGCGGTGACGGTACATCAGCAGCGCACGGGAGACCTCCGGCAGGTGTACGTCGAGAAAGGGCAGCACAAACAGCTCGTCCCAGAAGACATGCCCTCGGTACGCCTCCCCGTACAGCCCGCGCGCCGGTGTTCCGACGTCCAGGCCCGCCGTGTGGGGCGACAGTGTCTGGAGGACGTGGAACAGGTGCAGGCGCAGCACGTGTCCGGCCTCACCGGCCACCTCGATCTCCGTGCGTTTCCACAGCCGGTCCCACGCGCCCGTGTGCGCGCTGAGCAGGGCGGGGAACGCGGGCGCGCGGGCCACACGGTCCAGGGCGGCCTGCCGGGGACCGCCGATCGCCGGGTCGCGCGAGGTGTGCAGCGCGAGGACCTTTTCGACGGTGATCACCCGCCCGGGGACGACCGGGAGTGTCATCCGGTGGAAGCTGGCCCTTCCGCCGGGCGCGAGCGGCGTCGCCTCGCAAGGGTGCTCCCTGACACGGACGCGGGCGGCCATGGCGACGGCGATGCGGGAGGAGGAGGTACGGCAGGTCAGCCAGACCGTGTCCGTGCCGGTGGTCCCCGTACGGTGGTCGGTGAGGTGAGCACCCGCCAGGTCGCTGTAGCGCTCCACTCCGGTGTTGCGCACGTCGCCGTCGATTCCGGCTTCGATCTCCAGTTCGCCGGACCAGCCGTGGGCGGTGAACCGCGCCCGCTGCGCTGCTAGGTGCGCGTCGCCCATGTGGGTCAGGCGGGTTTCCTCCACCGTCAGCTCGCGCCCCTCGCGGTCGCGCATCCGTGTCCGCCGGTGCAGGACGCCCCGGCGCATGTCGAGGGTCTGTTCGTGGGCCAGCACGGTGCTGGTCTCGGGGCCGAACCATGGACCACCGACCGCGCGTACCCGCAAAGGCAGCCAGTTCGGAAGGTTGACCATGTCCTCGTTGTCGACCTCGCGTCCCGCCACCTCGGACGTCAGACGGTTGTAGCAGCCCGCCGCATATGTGCCGGGGTAGTGCACAGGACCGGCTGCCGCCTCCGCGAACGCCCCCCTTGTCGCGAAGTATCCGTTGCCCAGAGCGCAGAGCACCTCACGCAACCGCTCCCGCGACGGGTCGTAGCCCGCGTAGCGCCAGGTCCACTCGGGCTCCATCGGCGGTCCCTTCCCGTGTCACCCTCCATGGTCGCGGCTCGGGCGGACACCCGCAGCCCGAGCCGGGGCGGGGCCGTGCCCACACGGTCGGAGCGGTAGCGGGACGTCACTGTGGACGGTACGTTGCCTCACTCCGCGCGGCCCCGCCGCCGGGTTCCGGCTCCAGGCCGCTCTCGACGCGCCGTCCCGAGACGGCGCCGGGTCGGATACGCGTCCACACGGGCCGCGGGCCTCCCGCCCAGGGACCCTCGCCCTCTGCGGCCGCGAGGCGCCGTTCGGTCTCCTCGTCCCGCACGCGCTCCGCGGTGCCGGTGATCAGGACGCTCCAGCCCTGGCTGAGACGGTCGTCCACCCTGTCCACCTGGAAGGAGACGGCCTGCCCGCTCTCCGGACAGGCGGCGCTCCCGGGGCTGGTCCGGTAGACGACCGTGCGCGCGTCGACCGTGTAGTTGACCGGGATCACCACGGGCGCGGCGGCTCCGGCCAGCGCGATTCTGCCCACCCCATGCCCGCCGACCAGATCCCAGCACTCCGCCGTGGTCAGGCTCCGAAGAGACGGACGCGGAGCGGGCGCGGCCTGCCCGGGAGGCGGGTGGCTGGGGCCGTGGAGCAGTTCCGGGTAGGACATGCTCAGGGCCGCCGCGACGCGCAACAGCCCGTCGGGATCGAAGTCGGTGTCCTGCCGCAGCAGGTCGTTCAGATAGCGCGGGGCCATACCGGCTCGTCTGGCCACCTGGCCCATGCTCAGCCCGAGTGCGCGCCCGCGCTCGGCCACACGGCCCGCGATACCCGGGTCACCTGGCGACGGTGCGCTCATGCGATGGCTCTTGTGGTGGTTCATGCGCTGCTCCTCCGCCCGCTTCGGCTCCCCCGCACTCCGGTACGGCACCGCACGTGCGGGTCGAACGCGGCAGGCGTCGTCGTGTGGTCGGCCTGGTACGAGCGCGCCATGGGAACCCCGTACAGGTCCGTGATCCGGGCGTTCGGCACGAGGGCACGCCTCCTTGGGTCCGACTCCAGCCTCCCGCGTGTCGAGCGGCGTCGGCAGGGCCGAACGGTCCCGGTCCACGGGCCGGTGGACGGTCGTCCACGACGGCTCCCGCACCGTCGGCTCGGGAAACCGGGCGTTCGGTGCCCGAACGGCCTCGGGGGGAAGGCCGGTTGGCCCGTGGTGGACGTGACCGGGGCTGCCGGACAGTGCGGGTATGAAGAAGCGAATCGTCATCCTGGGAAACGGCAGTACCGGAATCCTGGCGGCCAACAGACTGCGCCGCCGGTACGACGAGAGCGAATTCCAGATCGTCGTGGTCGGGAAATACGACACGCGTGACCACGAGGTCGAACTTCTCATGGCCATCGGTGTCCTCGGCTCGCGCACCCTCCTGCCGCCGGAGGACGGCCGGCTCCGCGCCGGGATCGACTTCCGTCACACGGAGATCGGCAGTGTCGACGTGGCCCGGCGGGAGGTCTGCTGCACCGACGGCTCCTCGATCGGTTACGACGTCCTCGTGGTGGCCACCGGAGCGCGGCCCGTACCGACGCCGGACGGTGTGCTGTACGGCGGCGCCAGGTACGTCGTACGCTCCGCCGGACTCGGCGACGCGTGCGGTCTCGTCCGGGTGGACCCCCGTACCCTCCAGTCCCGCGCCGCTCCCGAGGTGTTCGCCGTCGGCGCCGCGACGGGAACACCCGCCGACACCGGCGCGGGCCCGCACTTCGCGGTCGAACACCTGGTGGCGGGCGTACAGGAGTTCCTCGGCCGCACCGCGGACCAGGCGCCCATGACCCCGCGCCTTCGGGTATCGCGGGACGTCGCGCAGTCCTCCTGAGCGGTCGGACGCCGACGCGGCATGGCCGACTCTCCCGGAGCAGGGCCGATCGGCCCTCGGCTGCGCCCCGGACGGCACCGGCGGGCCGCGCGGCGACCGGCGGACCGTGGAAGGGGCAGCCCACGAGCGGAAGAGCGCGGGCCGTCTCGGATACCGCACGCCGCCGGTACCGGGGCCGCCGGGCGGACCGGTCAGGTATCCGGCCCGTGCCCGCGATGGCCGCGCTGATCCGCACCGATCGATCGAGGTGAGCAGGGTGAAGACCATCCGCGTTCTCGTGGCGTACGGGACCAGGAACGGCTCCACCGCCGAGGTCGCCGAGTGGATCGGCGAGGCGCTGCGCGAGCGCGGTATCGCGGCCGACGTCCGTGCGGCGGGCGGGGTCAGGGACGTCGGCCCCTACGACGCCGTGATCCTCGGCGCGGGGGTGTACGCGGGCCGCTGGCAGCGCGACGCGGTCCGGCTGGCACGTCGGCAGCGGGCGCGGCTCGCCCACAGGCCCGTGTGGCTGTTCAGCAGCGGCCCGCTGGACTCCTCGGCGGCCGCCGGGGATCTGCCCGCGACACCCGCGGTCACCCGGCTCGCCGACCGGATCGACGCCCGCGCGCATGTCACCTTCGGCGGACGGCTGACCGAGGGCGCACGCGGCTTCGTCGCCCGGCAGATCCTCCAGCAGGGACGCGGCGGCGATTTTCGCGACCCGGAGCGGATCCGCGCGTGGGCGCGCTCGGTCGCGGAAGAGCTGCGGGAGGGGGCAGGCACCGTTGTCATCTGACCGCAGGGTGTAGGAGGCCCCGGCGCTCGACCACCGGCCCGGCACCCCAGCCGATACGGTAGGACGCAGGGGCTGATGCTCGGGGTTCGCGGTGCGCGTGGAGGACCGGTGGGAGAGGACGGCGACAGCTCGGGCGGGCGCTTGCCCCGTTTGCAGCTCGATGAGCTGCTGGACGAGTTGCAGGTCCGCATCGGGGCGGTGCGCGGCACGCAGAATCGGGTGCACAGCCTGCTGGAGGCCGTGCTGTCGGTGGGCCGGGAGCTGGACCTCGCACATGTGCTGCGGCGGATCGTGGAGACCGCGGTCGTCCTGGTGGACGCCGAGTACGGCGCGCTGGGCGTGATCGGCGACGACGCGCGGCTCTCGGAGTTCCTGACCGTCGGGGTGTCCGAGGAGGAGGCCCGCGCGATCGGGCCGCTGCCCTCGGGGCACGGTCTGCTCGGCGAGCTGATCCGCCACCCGGAGCCGCTGCGGCTCGCTGAGCTGTCCGATCACCCGGCGTCGTACGGCTTTCCGGCGAACCATCCGCCGATGCGCTCCTTCCTCGGGGTGCCGATCCGGGTGCGCGACGAGGTCTTCGGAAACATCTACCTCACCGAGAAGCGGGGTGGCCGGGAGTTCGACGGCGACGACGAGACGCTGCTGTCGACCCTGGCGGTCGCGGCGGGTGTCGCGATCGAGAACGCGCGGCTGTACAAGACCGCCCGCGAGGGGCAGCGGTGGATGGCGGCCAACGCGGAGATCGTGAGCAAGCTGCTGTCGGGCGCCGGTGAGATGGATGTGCTCGGGCTGATCGTCGAGCACGGCCGGCACATCCTGGCCGCGGACCTGGGCGTGGTGGCGCTGCCCGTCGAGGGGACCACCGACCTCCAGGTGATGATCGCCGTGGGGGTGGACGCCGAGACCCACCGCGGTCTGGTGCTGCCGTGCGAGGGCTCGTTCATGGGCGCCGCGATGGCCGCGGCGCGGCCGATCACCACGGTGGAGATCGCCAAGGACCCGCGGGTGACGTCGGGGCCGCCGCGCTGGAACGGCCTGGGGCCGACGATCGCCGTGCCGATGATGGCGGGCGGCGCGGTGCGCGGTGTGCTGCTGCTCGCCCGCGAGCTGGGTTCTGTCCCCTTCACCGAGGCGGAGTCCTCGCCGCTGCTGAGCTTCGCCGGGCAGGCCGCGCTGGCGCTGGAGCTGGCCGAGCGGCGGCGCGGCGCCGAGCAGCTCGCGCTGCTGGAGGACCGCGACCGGATCGCCCGTGACCTGCACGACCTGGCCATCCAGCGGCTGTTCGCCACGGGGATGACCTTGCAGAGCGCGGTGCGCTTCGTCCAGCATCCGGAGGCGAGCGAGCGGCTGCTGCGCGCGGTGGACGACCTGGACGAGACCATCAAGATCATTCGCTCGACGATCTTCGGGCTGCGCTCGCACGACCGGGAGCGGACCGCGCGCGGCCTTCGGATACGTGCCTCGATGGCGGTCGAGGACGCGGTCCCGACGCTCGGCTTCACCCCCGCCCTGCGGATGGAGGGGCTGATCGACACCGATGTGCCCACGCCGGTCGCGGAGGAGACCGTCGCCGTCCTGGTCGAAGCCCTCTCCAACGTCGGGCGGCACGCCCGGGCGACCTCCGCCGAGGTCTCCCTGGTCGTCGCCTCCGGGACCCTGACCGTCACGGTCGACGACGACGGCGTGGGCGCCCCTTCCGGCGGGCACCGCAGCGGGCTGCGCAATCTGGAGGAGCGGGCCGCGCGGCTCGGGGGCCAACTGTCCCTCTCCGCCAGCCCCCGCGGCGGCACCCGCCTGGTCTGGCGGGTGCCGGCCGCCCCGCCCTCGGCGGGGCCCAAGGCGTAGCCGGGCGCCGCGCGCGTCAACGACCCTCCGGGTCAATACACCTAGAGCGTGTGCGTTCCGGCATCGGTGACGTCGGCGACGGGGCGCCGGGGTGTGGCCGGGCCCTCCGGTCCGTAGCCGAGGCGGATCAGCATCTGTACGTGTTCCATGCCGCCGCGCGGGTCGCGCAGCAGCCACCGCAGGTCGTCCCACTCCAGCGCCTGATGGAGCAGTGACGCGCGGACAGTGTGAGCGGTCGCGACGAGCAGGACGTGCTCCAGCGCCTGACCGGCGCGCAGCCAGTCGGCGGGGCGGTCGTGGCAGGTGGACAGGACCGCGATCACCGGGTGCCGCTCGAAGGCCGCGGAAGGCTGGTAGTTCTCCGGGCGCAGCGCGGAGAAGTCCCGAAGCGGCAGTCGGCCCGCGCTGTCCTGGGGGCCGAGCGCCCGGCCCGGCAGGCCGTCCGCGCTCCCCTCGCGGATCCAGCTCCGGCTCTCGGCCCGGCGGTCGGAATCGCTCATGCCGCGCCGCTCGGCCTCCGTGGTGAACTCCAGCAGGCGGGCCGTCTCCTCCGCGGCGGGCCGTACCAGCCGGGCGCCCTCGGCGTCCGCGGCCTCGGCCAGTTCGGTCAGCACCTGGGCGGGAAGCGCCTGCTCGGAGAACGGCAGACGGCTGCTGTGCCGCCGCCAGATCGCGTCGTACAGGTCCTGCCGGTCGCGGCGGGCACCGGTCGGCAGCGGTCCGGCCAGGCGTACGGAGGCCAGCAGGTCGGGCTCGGCGGGGTCGGGCAGCAGCCGCGGCACCGGGTCCCAGCCGAAGTGGGCGACCGCGACCCGGAGGTTGAACAGGGCGGCGCCGACCGACAGGTGGACGGCGCGTCCCATCGGGTCCACGTGCCGCAGCCCGCGGTCGACGGCCGCCCGTACCTCCAGCGTGCTGGTGTCGGGGTCGAGCCGGAACCGCCACGGCTGAGTGTTGTGGATCGAAGGCGCCGCGCCCGCCGCGGAGATCAGCTTCTCCAGGGTCTCCGCGTCCAGTGGTGCGGTCCGCATCGTGTTCTCCTCCCGGCCGTCCTGCTTCCAGGCTGACGGAGCACGACGGGCGGCGGGAGGGGCCGTTTGGTGCCCGGCCGGAGGGCCGGTCGGCCCCGTGTTCAGCGGCGGCCGTGCTCCGGCCCGGAGTGCTGGGCGGTGTCGTGCGTGGCCATGACGGCCGCCTGGATGCGGCGCTCCACGCCGAGCTTGGCCAGCAGCCGCGAGACGTTGTTCTTGACCGTCTTCTCCGACAGGTACAGGCGCTTGCCGATCTGGCCGTTGGTGAGTCCCTCACCGACGAGTTGGAGGATCTCGCGCTCGCGCGGTGACAGCGAGGCGAGCGCCTCGACCTCGGGTTCCGCCGTCGCTGTCGGGCCGCCGCCGCGCAGATTGCTCATCAGCCGGGAGGTGGTGGCCGGGTCGAGCATCGACTGCCCCGAGGCGACGGTCCGCACGGCGGCGACCAGGTCGGAGCCCTTGATCTGCTTGAGCACATAGCCCGCCGCGCCCGCCATGATCGCGTCGAGCAGCGCGTCGTCGTCGTCGAAGGACGTCAGCATCAAGCAGGCGAGACCGGGCATCCGCGACCGCAGCTCGCGGCAGACGGTGATGCCGTCGCCGTCGGGCAGCCGGACGTCCAGGACGGCGACGTCCGGCCGCAGGGCCGGTCCGCGGGCCTCGGCCTGTGCGGCGGTCGCGGCCTCGCCGACCACCTCGATGTCGGGTTCCGAGTCGAGCAGGTCGTGGACGCCGCGCCGGACGACCTCGTGGTCGTCCAGCAGGAAGACCCTGATCGGCGCCTGCGGTGAGAACTGCCGTACTTCGGTCATGTGCGCCGATCCTTCGCCCTGTCGTGTGCCGCGCCCGGTCCTCCGATCATGAACGGTCGTACGGACCCGTTGCTAGGGCCGAACGGTCCCTTGGCCGGTATCGGACGTCGGGGCAGAGTCTGGAGCGCAGTTGTCGCCCATCGCGGGCCCACGGCCGGGAGGCCGCTCAGCCTGCTTCGCTTCCGCGTTCTCCGCGGCTCACGGGCTGCTCACCGCTCGAGCAGTCTGGCCCGGGTGCTCTGCAACCGGTGGGCGACGACCTCGCCGACCTTCATCGCCAGGGCTCGTCCGAACACCGGGTCCGCTTCGGCCAGCGCCCGTACCACGGTGGCGTCGAACTCCTGTGCCCGCACGGGGCTTTGGGCCTGGGCGCCCATCTGCCAGACGTACGGCGGGAACAGCCAGGACCAGCCGAGCAGGTCTCCGGGGCCCAGCATCTCCACCTCGGGGGCCGGGCGCCCGGGCCGCCGGAGGTCGAGGGTGACGGCGCCGGTGCGCACGACCCAGAACCGGTCGGCCCGCTCGCCCTCCTCGTAGATCCGGGTGCCCGCGGGGAACGACACCTCTCGGGCAAGGCTCTCCAGCCGCTGCCGTCCGGGGGACGGGAGCGAGCTGAACAGGCCAGTGGTAGCGGTTCTCATCACCGTGCCCCTTCCGGTCGCTTCGCTTCGGCGAGGGAGTCGTCGAAGCGTGAGGTGAGTCTGTTGACGACGCCGACGACCCCGTCGATCCGTCCGGTCATCCAGCCGGCCACCGGCACCTGGTCCGCCCGCTCCAGCCGGCCCTCCAGGGTGACCACGCCGCCGGAGACCGTGACCCCCACCGCGTCCGACGGCGCCCAGAAGGTCTTGACGAAGACCTCGTCGATCACCTCGGCGCGGATCTCGTCGTCCGGGCGGAGGAAGACCCGCAGCAGGTCGCGCCGGGTCACGATGCCGACCAGGCGGCTCTCCTCGTCGAGGACGGGCAGCCGCTCCACCCCGTGCTCCAGCATGGTGCGCGCGGCGCCGACGACCGACTCGTACGCCTGGACGGTGACGGCCGGGGCCGACATCAGCTCACCCGCGGTGCGGGCGCGGGCCTTGGCCGCCTTCCGGTACGCGGCACGGTTCAAGGACATGCGCCGCGCGGGGACGTTCCACGCCTGCTCCGCCTGGCGGAACATCAGGTCGGTCGCGGAGATCACCCCGATCACCTTCTCGTCGTCGTCCACCACCGGCACACCGCTCACCCGGTGCTTCCCGAGCAGCCCGGCGATGTCCTTGAACGGTGTCGCGGGGCGGACGCTGACGACGTCACTCGTCATCACGATCCCGACCTCACGCTGCTTCATGACCCACTCCTCCGCGGACGCGCTCGCCTGCCGCCCCTCTCCCTTCACGGTGCGGCGCGCGCACTCCGTGTTCCAGGGCCACAAGGGGTGGCCGCCCCGGCCGACCGGCCCTCGCGAGGTCCCGGCGCCGGGGCCGGTGGGCCGGCTCGCGCCGCCGCCCGGTTCCGCTCCACGTCGGCCAGGTACCGGCACGGAGCCCGCGGCGAAGCCTCCCGTTCATATGTATAACCAGGAGAATGGAGAGATAAAGGGTAAAACAGTGAGATCTCGGGACGTCCGGTCGATGTGCGGGCCGGTTCGGCCTCGGCGGCGAGAAGGGAACGGCCATGGCGTGCGGAAGCCTGCGGGTGTATCTCGGGGCGGCCCCAGGGGTGGGCAAGACGTACGCGATGCTCGGCGAGGGCCACCTGCGTGCCGACCAGGGCACCGACGTGGTCATCGCCTTCGTGGAGGACTACGGCAGGCCGCTGACCCACCGGATGGCGGAGGGCCTGGAGCAGGTGCCGCGCCGGACCGTCGGATACCGCGACTGCGCCTTCACGGAGATGGACCTCGACGCCGTCCTCGCCCGCCGCCCGCAACTCGCGCTGGTCGACGAGATGGCCCACACCAACATCCCCGGCGCACGGAACAAGAAGCGCTGGCAGGACGTCCACGAATTGCTCGACGCGGGCATCAACGTGATCTCCACCGTCAACATCCAGCATCTCGAATCGCTCAACGACGTGGTGGAGCACATCACCGGGGCCAAACAGCGCGAGACCGTTCCGGACGACGTGGTCCGCGGCGCGGACCAGATCGAGCTCGTGGACATGTCCGCCGAGGCGCTGAGGCAGCGGATGGCCGACGGCGACATCTATCCGCCGGAGCGGGCCGAGCTGGCACTTGTCAACTACTTCCGCGCCGGAAACCTCACCGCCCTGCGCGAGATCGCCCTGCTGTGGGCAGCCGACCGGGTCGAGGAGGCTCTTCAGCGCTACCGCGAGGGCCACGGCATCCAGCAGCCCTGGTCCGCGCGCGAGCGGGTGCTGGTCGCCCTCTCCGGCGGCGCGGAGGGCGACACCCTCATCCGGCGCGCCAAGCGCACCGCGTCCCGCGGCGCGGGAGGCGAATTCCTCGCCGTCCACGTCGAGCCCGACGACGCGTCGACGTCCCCTTCCGCTTACCTGCCGGCCGAACAGCGCGCGCTGGTGGAAGAGCTCGGCGGCACGTACCACACGCTCACCAGCGGCGACCCGGCCCGCGCCGTCCTCGACTTCGCCCGGCGGGTCAGCGCCAGCCAGATCCTGATCGGCGCCACCCGGCGCACCCGCCTCCAGAGGCTGTTCAGCCGGGGTGTCGGCGAGATCATCGTCGAGGGCTCGGGCGACGACATCGACGTATGCGTCGTCACCCATTCCCGTGCCGCCCACGGCCGACTGCTCCGCGGCCACCAGGCCAGGCAGGACGGCTGAGTCACGCGCGGCGCTCCGCCCGACGGGGCGTCGGCACCACGCGGCCGGGGCGGTTGCTCCGTGAGCGATACGGAAGGCGTCTCCGCCCGGATCGCGCCACACGCCTCGGGCGGTTACCCCGGCCGACCGGCACCTCATGGCAGACTCGCGCGAGGAACGCCGTGTCCCGACCCGGGGGCGCTGGCCCGAACGGCCCCCGATCACTGCCCGGTCGGCTCTGTCGGACCGCGGGCGAGACCTCCGAGTCTGGGACGACGACTTCGACTCCGCGGAGGAAGACATGTCTCAGGCACCCCCGGCCCAGCCGGGCAGCGCTCTTGACGACACCGAACTGGCCGCCCTGGTCGCCCACTGGAAGGCGGCCAACTACCTGTCCGTCGGCCAGATCTACCTGCTCGCCAATCCCCTGCTCGAGGAGCCGCTACGCCCCGA
This sequence comes from Streptomyces sp. NPDC008079, assembly GCF_042957385.1. Classification (NCBI taxonomy): domain Bacteria; kingdom Bacillati; phylum Actinomycetota; class Actinomycetes; order Kitasatosporales; family Streptomycetaceae; genus Streptomyces; species Streptomyces sp. NPDC008079. Next base: position 25,693 of record NZ_JBIBIC010000027.1, on the reverse strand, counting down.
GCACATCAAGCCGCGGCTGCTCGGCCACTGGGGGACCTCCCCCGGCCTCAACCTCGTGCACACCCACCTCAACCGGGTGATCAGGACCCGCGGGCTGGACGCGCTCTGCGTGTGGGGCCCCGGACACGGCGGCCCCGCGGTGGTGGCCAACTCCTGGCTCGACGGCAGTTACTCCGCGACCTATCCCGACATCGGGCGGGACGCGGACGGCATGGCCCGGCTGTTCCGGCAGTTCTCCTTCCCCGGCGGCATCCCCAGCCACGTCGCGCCCGAGACGCCCGGCTCGATCCACGAGGGCGGCGAGCTGGGATATTCGCTGTCCCACGCGTACGGCGCGGCCTTCGACAACCCGGACCTGCTGGTGGCGTGCGTCGTGGGCGACGGCGAGGCGGAGACCGGTCCGCTGGCCACCTCCTGGCACTCCAACAAATTCCTCGACCCGGTGCACGACGGCGCCGTCCTGCCGATCCTGCACCTCAACGGCTACAAGATCGCCAACCCGGCGGTGCTGGCCCGGCTCCCCGAGCACGAGCTGGACGAACTGCTGCGCGGCTACGGCCACGACCCGATCCACGTGACGGGCGACGACCCGCACGACGTGCACCGGGCGATGGCCGCGGCCATGGACACCGCGCTGGACCGTATCGCCGCCATCCAGGACGCGGCGCGTGCGGGCGACGACGGCGAGCGGGCCCGGTGGCCGATGATCGTGCTCCGTACGCCGAAGGGCTGGACGGGACCCGCCGAGGTCGACGGGCTGCCGGTGGAGGGCACCTGGCGGGCGCACCAGGTGCCGCTGGCCGGGGTCCGTGACAACCCGGAGCACCTGCGCCAGTTGGAGCAGTGGCTGCGCTCGTACCGCCCCGAGGAGCTCTTCGACCGGGACGGCCGCCCGAGCGCCCAGGTGCTGAGCTGCACGCCGGACGGCGAGCGGCGGCTGGGTCTGAACCCGCACGCCAACGGCGGTCTGCTCCGGCGCGACCTGCCGGTGCCGCCGCTGGAGGACTTCGCGGTGGCGGTCGACAAGCCGGGGGTGAATCTGCACGAGCCCACGCGGGTGCTCGGCGGGCTGCTCAAGCAGATCATGGCCGACACCGCGGAGCACCGGGACTTCCGGCTGGTCGGCCCGGACGAGACCGCCTCCAACCGGCTCGAAGCCGTCTACGACGTGAGCGGGAAGGCGTGGGAGGCCGAGGTACTCGACACCGACGAGCACCTGGAGCGCGGCGGCCGGGTGATGGAGATCCTGTCCGAGCACACCTGCCAAGGGTGGCTGGAGGGCTATCTCCTGACGGGCCGTCACGGCCTGTTCTCGTGCTACGAGGCGTTCGTGCACATCGTCGACTCGATGGCCAACCAGCACATCAAGTGGCTGCGCACCTCACGGCCGCTGCCGTGGCGGCGGCCCATCGCGTCGCTCAACTACCTGCTGACGTCGCATGTCTGGCGGCAGGACCACAACGGCTTCTCGCACCAGGACCCCGGCTTCGTGGACCACGTCCTCAACAAGTCCCCCGAGGTCGTGCGGGTCTATCTGCCGCCGGACGCCAACACCCTGCTGTCGGTGGCCGATCACGTGCTGCGTTCCAAGGACTACGTGAACGTCGTGGTCGCCGGGAAGCAGCCCTGCTTCGACTGGCTCGATCTGGAGGCCGCCCGCGCGCACTGCGCACGCGGCGCCGGCATCTGGGAATGGGCGAGCTCCGAGGACGGCGCGGAACCCGATGTGGTCCTGGCCTGCGCCGGTGACGTCCCCACGCAGGAGACCATCGCCGCCGTGTCCCTGCTGCGCGAGCACCTTCCCGACCTGTCGGTACGGGTCGTCAACGTGGTCGATCTGGCGCGGCTGCTACCCAAGGACGAACACCCGCACGGCATGCCCGACGCCGAGTACGACGCGCTGTTCACCCCCGACAAGCCGGTGATCTTCGCGTACCACGGCTACCCGTGGCTCATCCACCGGCTCACCTACCGCCGCACCGGCCACGCCCATATGCATGTGCGCGGCTACAAGGAGAACGGCACGACCACCACGCCGTTCGACATGGTGGTCCGCAACGACCTCGACCGCTACCGGCTGGTCATGGACGTCATCGACCGCGTTCCCGGCCTCGCGGTGGCGGCGGCGCCCGTCCGTCAGAAGATGGAGGACACCCGGCTGCGCCACCACGACTGGATCCGCGAACACGGGGTCGACCTCCCCGAGGTCGCCGACTGGTCCTGGACCGGCTGAGGGCCGGGAACGATTAGAGGTGGGAACGGCGGGCCTTCCGGATTCCGGGAGGCCCGCCGTCGCCGCGCGGGGCTCGCGGTCAAGGGGCGGCCGGTGCCGCGAGGCCGTGGTCCTTCGGGGTGCTCGGGCCGGTGAGGGAGGTCGCGAGGGTGGCGGCGGCGATGGTCACCAGGGCGCCGAGCATGAGGGCCGCGGCCTCACCGGGTTCGAGCAGGCGCAGTTGGGTGCCCAGGGTCGCGGCGGCCACCGGGACGCCGAGCTGGGCGGAGGCGAGGACGCCCACGGCGAAGGGCTGGCCGGTGACCCGCAGCGCGGCGTGCACCGCGACCGCGCCCAGCCCGAGCGCCACGCCGAGCACCGCGAAGGAGGGGTGACCGGCCAGGGCGCGCAGATCGAGGGACGCCCCCAGCCACAGGAAGAACAGCGGGCCGAGGAAGCCCTCGGTCAGGGCGAAGAGCTGTTTCGCCAGGCGGCGGGGTTCGCCGATCGCGGAGACGACCAGGCCGAAGGAGAAGCCCGCCAGCATGATCGAGACATGGGTCCGCACGGCGAGCGCGGCCAGTGCGAACAGGATGACCAGGCTGATCCGCAGTTCCAGGGCGAAGCGCCGCTCCTCGGAGAGCCGGTGCATTCTGCGCCGCAGGCCGTCGCGCTCGAACCGGCGCAGGACCAGGAACAGCGCCGCCGCGCAGGCGATGACCGCGCACGCGCCGAGCGCCGCGCGGGCGGCGTGGCGCGGGTCGATCACCAGGGGCAGGGCGACGATGCAGGCCGTGTCGGCGACCGCGACCTGGGGCAGCATGCGCAGGATCTGCGGGCCGCCGAGCGACAGCGAGTCGACGATCGGCAGGATCAGCGCGGCGGACGACGACGCCATCAGCACCGTATAGAGAGCGGTGTGCCCGGTGTCGAAGCCCCGCGCCAGGAGGAATGCGGGGACCGCCGCCAGGACGCCGACGGCCAGGGCGCGCCCGGCCCCGCTGCCCAGTCCCGCGCGCAACTGCGGGTCACGCACCGGTACCCGTGCGCCGGCGACGAACATGATCAGGGCGAAGCCGATGTCCGCGAGGAAGGCGAACGTCGGATCGTCGGCGTGCAGGTAGCCGATCACGGTGGGTCCGAGCAGGACACCGGCGGCCAGCTCGCCCAGGACGACGGGCAGGTGCCACTGTTTCGGCAGGGCCAGCAGCGGGCCCAGCAGGGCGGCCAGGGACAGGACGGCCAGCGTCGCGAAGCTCACAGGCGGGGTCTCCTGGCAGACGGAAGGACCGGCGGGTCACTCACCGTACTGGCGGGACCGTGGCCGGGCCAGCACCGTCGGTCACACGCTGTGGTGGCCCCAGCGCGAGTCGGCGTCCGTCCACTCGGCGTCCCAGCGGGCACACCGGCGGTGGTCGAGGAGTTTGGTGGTGATCCCGCAGCCGATCAGGACGCCGACGCAGATGGCGAAGGCCGCTCCCGCGCCGATCACATCGGCCTGGAATTCCCCGGAGGAGGGGGACAGCGGCTGCGCGACCTCGACACCCTGGCTGTTGGTCCACACCGGAACGACGGCGCCGCGGGAGGTGCCGGGACTGGCGGTGACAATGCCGGTGAGCACGGTGCCGTCGGGCGCCTTCCACTGCGCCGGTACGTCCACCCGGGACAGCCGGTAGCCGTCCGGGGCCTTCTGGGTCAGGACCGCGCTGGTGCTGTGCCGGTCGAGACGCTGCTGCGCGTACTCGCGCTCGAGACCGTGCGCGGTCGAGACTCCGACCAGCACCGCTACCACCAGCGCGGCCAGGGCCGCCGCGAGGAAGGCCCACGCCTCCACGGCGTACGAACGTCGGCGCAGCGGATTCTTCCGCAGACGCCACAGCCAGATTCCGCGTTCCATGGTCGGTCCCTCCTCGTCGAGCGACACGACGGGGGCCGACTGACCCCGTGTCTCCACGCTCCCGCCTCCCGCGCCGTCTGCGGAGGGCCGAACGGCCCTGTCGGGTGGGTGGACCGGACCGCGTGGGACGCCGCCGGGCTCCGCGGCCGGACCGCATGAGTGCTTCGCCCACCCGTCACCGAAACGGAGCAGGCATGAGCACACGGTGAGTGGTCGCGCGATGGCCGGACGGGTGAGGTCTGTCGGGGCGCCGGAAGGTATCAGCGGCGGACGGTGGCCGCCGGGCCCGCCGTGGGACGCCTGCCGCCTCGAAGCCTCGACGCCTCGGCACGTGACGCCTCGGGGCTCTCGGCCCAACCGGGCCGCCGGGCAGAGCCGTTCGGCCCTGCGGGTCGGGCCGTGAGCCCCCAGCGCGCGGCCAACACCGCGCGGCACAGTGGTGTCTGACCGAACGTCAACCCCCATTGAACTGGGAGCCGTCATGGCAGTCCACGACCACACCCGGCAGCACGCAGGGTTCCGCCTCCCCGCTCGGAACAAGGCGTCCGCCGACCGCGGCGGCGACGCGACGGCCGTCGGCACCGACTCCGTGCTCGTCGCCAAGTCGCTCGCCACCGTACGGATCGCGACCGGTTTCGTCTTCCTGTGGGCCTTCCTCGACAAGACCTTCGGCTGGCACTACGCGACCGGCTCCGGCAAGGGCTGGATCGACGGCGGGTCGCCCACCAAGGGGTTCCTGTCGGGTGTCTCCGCCGGTCCGCTGGAGTCGTTCTTCCACGACATCGCGGGCAAGGGCTGGACCGACTGGCTGTTCATGCTCGGCCTGCTCGGCATCGGCGTCGCCCTCATGAGCGGCGTCGCCCTGCGTCTGACCGCCGCCGCGGGCACCGTCTTGATGGCCATGATGTGGGCCGCCGAATGGCCGCCCGCGCAGCACCTGTCCACCGGCGCGCCGAGCATGTCCTCCAACCCGTTCGTGGACTACCACCTCATCTACGCCCTGGCGATGATCCTCTTCGCCTTCGCCGCGGCGGGCACCACCTGGGGGCTCGGCCGGGCCTGGGCCCGCGTCCCCCTCGTCGCCCGCCACCGCTGGCTCGTGTGAGCCCCGCACCACCCGCGCCTGACGGGGCACCGCCACCACGGCGGTGCCCCGTCGCACGCGTGCGCGCCCTCGATGTCCGTCGTGGGCGCCGTCAGCGGGCGACAGCGTTCGTGAGCGGTCGGTCAGTGGCCGGTCAGCGGCCGGTCAGCGGCCGTCGTCAGCGCGAGGCCCGGCGGAGCCGCTGTAGGCGCCGCAGGCGGCGGAGCCTGGCCAGGAGCGTGCGGTGCCGTGCGGTCGGCACGTTCTTCGCGGGGGACGGCCGAGGGTCCGCGGGGGGTGGCTGGGGATTCGCGGGCCGGGTGGAGGTTCGGCGGTCCGCGGTGGACGGCCGGGAGGTCGCGGGCGGCACGGGCGGGCCGGGCGGCGCCGGCGCGCCGGGCGGCGTCGGACCATCGGGCCGCGGGCCGGCGTCCTGGGCCGGGTAGAGGCCCTCCTCCGGGTAGCGGGCGGTGGCGATGGCGTCGACGATCTGGTCGTCGGTGAAGGCGGCGCCGCCGAGGACGTGCGGGAGGAAGCCGATGAGGACGCCGTCGCGCGTCACCACCGCGTCCAGCCCGGCGGCTCCGCCGAGGTTCCACTGGGCCTCGCTGCCGTCCCCCAGCGCCACGCCGATGCCGAATTCGTAGACGCCCGCGTCGGCTCGGTGGGCCATGACGCCTCGTGCGCGCAGGGCGGTCACCATGCGCTCGATGCGTTCAGGATCCATGGCAGAAGTCCTTCTTTCCGTCGCCTCTCCCCCGTGCCGCCGCGTGGGTGCGGCCTTCGGTCAGGTGGTGTGGCCCGCTCCGCGGGCGGCAGGGGGCCGGGCCGGCGGGTGCGGGTGGCGCCGGGTCAGCCCGGCGATGTCCTCGGCGGTGACCACGCCGACGACGCGGTTGTCGTGCAGAACGAGAACGGGGCTGCCCGAGGTGGTGGCGAGACGGTCGAAGACGTCGGTGACCCGGTCGTCGGGGTCGACCAGCAGGCAGCGGTCCAACGGCAATGCGACGTCCCGTACCCGGGTGTCCCGCCTGCGCACCGCCGGGACGGACAGGAGCGCGGACGCGGTGACGACGCCGCTGGGCCGGCCGTCGAGGTCGGTCAGCGGAATCACCGTACGGACGCCGACGCCGGAGGCCGAGGTGGCCAGGAATTCGTCCACGGTGTGCCAGTCCTGGCCCGCGACCGCCGGGTGCATCGCCTGGGTGACACGGACGCCGCGCAGGGTCTCGTACAGCACCGAGCGGCGGACCTCCGCGTAGGCGGTGAAGGAGATGAAGGCGCCGAGCAGGACCAGCCACAGCCCCACGGCCTGGCCCATGAGGACTTCGAGCCAGCCGCCGGCGAGCAGCGCGACGCCGAACACCTGGCCGCAGCGCCCGGAGATCCTGGCCGCGCGCTCGCGGTCGCCGCGGATCCGCCAGATCACCGCTTGCAGGACCCGGCCGCCGTCGAGCGGGGCGGCGGGCAGCAGGTTGAAGACGCCGAGGAGTCCGTTGGCCCACGCGACCCAGGCGAGTACGGCCGCGGCCACGGCCCAGTGCAGCGTGTCGTCGACCGCCACGGCGGCGGTCAGGAACAGCCCGCCGAGCACCAGGTTGGTCAACGGCCCGATCGCCGCCACCCAGCCCTCGTCGCGGGGCGTGGTCGCCGACCCCATCCGGGTGACGCCGCCGAGCGCGAAGACCGTCACGTCCTTGACCTCGATCTTCGCGCGGCGCGCCGCCAGGGCGTGGGCCGCCTCGTGCGCGACCAGGCTCACGGCGAGGGCCAGGGCGCCGATCAGCGCCCCGGTGCGGTAGGCGGCCGCGGAGTGGCCCGGCGCCCAGGCGGACAGCACGCCGCCGCCCAGGGCGACGCTGACGAAGAGGATCAGCAGGGGCGCGCTCCAGTGCATCCGCAGCGGCACACCGGCGATCCGGCCCAACCGCACCGATCCGTTCATCGCACCCTCCAGCCCCCGCCCACCGCGCACCGCGCAAATCGCGACAAAAGCCGCCCTCCCCTCCATGGTCCTCCCCCGCGCCCCGGACCGTGCGGCCCGGCCGACTCCGGGGCGGGATCTTGACGTCTCCCATGCACCGCCGCCCCCGTCCCCCGAGGCGCCCGACGAACGGAGGCCGGGGCGCCCAGGGCGGGATTTCTTCTGCCCAACGCCTTGACGCCGCCACAGTGAGCGCTAACAATAACGGCCAAGCGATAGAGGGTCAGACCCCCGCGTGACGCGCTCTCGCGCTCTGCGTCCAGGCCGAGCCGCCACGGACGGGCCCGGGAGTCGGTAGCGCGTCGGCGGGGCGAACGGCCCTCCGGTATCCCGCCGCCGCCAGGGACGGCGCGGGCCAGGACCGTTCACGCACGGTCGGCGCGCCTCGGCGTGCCGGACCCGCCGCGTGCCGCCTTCGCGTTGCCGCAGCACTGGACCATGTCGCGTTGTTAGCGATCACAATTCAAGCTCACCGCAACCGTCACGGAGACGCCGTGCGGCCAGGTGCGATGCGCCGCCGCCCGCTGCCGGGCGGCGGTCCCCCCACTCACATCGAGGAGGACATTCATGTCCCTGACCGCAACGAATCCCTTAGCGGGCCGCTTCAGGAAATGGGCGCTCTGCCTCGCCGCCGCGGCGACCCTCGTCGCGGGTCTCCTGCTCGGCGGCACGGGCACCTCCCACGCGGCGGGTTCGCTCCCCTGCGACGCGTACAGCGCGGGCGGCACCCCCTGTGTGGCCGCCCACAGCACCACACGGGCGCTGTACTCCACGTACAACGGCTCGCTTTACCAGGTCAGGCGCGCCTCCGACAACGCCACACAGAACATCGGCGTGCTGAGCACGGGCGGATACGCCAACGCCGCCGCACAGGACTCGTTCTGCTCCGGGACGACCTGCGTGATCACGGTCATCTACGACCAGTCGGGACGCGGCAACAACCTCACCCAGGCGCCCGGCGGCGGGGCCGCGGGCGGACCCGACAATCTGGCGAACGCGACCGCGGCGCCGACCACGGTGGGCGGCCACAAGGCGTACGGCGTCTACGTGGCGCCCGGCACCGGCTACCGCAACGACCACACCAGCGGGATCGCGACCGGCGACCAGCCGGAGGGGATGTACGCGATCCTCGACGGCACGCACTACAACGGCGGCTGCTGCTTCGACTACGGCAACGCCGAGACCAGTAACAACGACACCGGCAACGGCCACATGGAGGCCATCTACTTCGGGAACATCAAGGTCTGGGGCTACGGCGCGGGCAACGGCCCCTGGGTCATGGCCGACCTGGAGAACGGCCTGTTCTCCGGCGTGAACCAGCACTACAACGCCAACGACCCGACGGTGAATTTCCGCTACCTGACCGCCATGGTCAAGGGCGGCCCGAACCAGTGGGCGATCCGCGGCGGCAACGCGCAGTCGGGCGGCCTGTCGACGTACTACAGCGGCGTCCGCCCCAACGTCTCGGGCTACAACCCGATGCACAAGGAGGGCGCGATCATCCTCGGCATCGGCGGCGACAACAGCAAGGGCTCCGCCGGTACGTTCTACGAGGGCGTGATGACGTCCGGCTACCCCTCCGACGCCACCGAGAACGCGGTGCAGACCAACATCGCCTCCGTCGGGTACACGACCCAGTCGTCGGGCTCCGGTTCGCTGACCCCCGGCTCGCGGATCTCGCTGCGGGCCACGACCGCGTGCTGCACCACCGACTACATCCGGCACGACGACAGCGACGCCAATGTGGTCATCTCCCCGGTGTCCGCGTCCAGTTCGGCGACCGACAAGGCCGACGCGACCTGGATCGTACGGGCGGGTCTGGCCAACAGCGCCTGCCTCTCCTTCGAGTCCGCCAACACCTCGGGGCAGTACCTGCGCCACTCCAACTTCCAGCTCAAGCTCAATGCCAATGACGGTGGTTCCCTCTACGCCCAGGACGCCACCTTCTGCCCGCAGCCGGGCAACAACGGCCAGGGCAACACCTTCCAGTCCGTCAACTACACCGACAAGGACATCCGCCACTACAACAACACCGTCTACATCGGCGGCAACGGGGGCTCCAACGCCTGGGACAGCGCCACGTCCTGGAGCGACGACACGAGCTGGGTCGTCTCCCAGCCCTGGGGCTGAACCGTCCGACGTTACGGGCCGCGCCGCCACCCGGCGACGCGGCCCTCCCCGTCCGCCACCGCCTCTCCTTCCGTCTCCGTCTCCGCTTCCGTCGCTGTCTCCGCCTCCGTCCCCGTCTGCTGGGGGCCGGCCGCCCGGCGGGCGCGGGTCTGCTGGATCTCGCAGCCGATGAGGGGGCCGCCGAAGAAGACGAAGCCGACGCCGATCAGCCAGCACTGCACCATCAAGACGGTGCCGACCGAGCCGTAGGTGACGGCGTTGGTGACGATGAGCGGCGAGAAGACCAGCCAGGAGAAGCCCCGCAGGCCGACGAGGCCCGCCATGGTGAGGACGGCGCCGGGCAGGGCCGCGCGCCAGGTGATGAGGCCGCCGAGGAGGAAGCGCTGGCCCCACCAGAAGAAGAGGACGCCGAAGACGAGGGTGAGGGTGATGCGCACCACGGCCTGCCGCCAGCCGTGGCTGAGGAAAGCGCCGCTCTGGGCCTCGGCGAAGAGATACGCCGTCAGGCCCGCGAGCCACACCGCGCGCCGCCACACGCTGTGCCAGGGGCTGGCGGGCAGCTCCCAGACCTTGCGGTAGCCGGTCTCGACGCTGGCCGCGAAGGACAGTCCGAAGATCGCGAGCGAGGCCAGGCTGAGCGCGCTGGTGGTGCTCAACACCCGCCGTGGTGTGGCGAACAGGCGCTGCACGGACTCGGCCGGGTGCGGGGACAGGCCCATGCCGTCGACCACCCACTGGGCGAAGCCGGTGCGTTGGAAGGGCGCCGCCGCGGCGACCACGATCAGCAGCGGCATCAACGTGACCAGGCCGAGCGCGGCGAAGCCCATCGAGCGTTGCAGCAGCTCCAGTTCGGCGCCCTTGCGCCACACGCGTCCGGCCGCCGAGCCTTCCCAGACCCGGCGCAGATCCACCATCGTCCCCCTCCTCAGCCGGAGTTCAGCCCTGTGCGGTCGTTGTCACCGTTCCCCGTACGCCGTCTTCGTCGCTCCTGTGTTCGGCGTATGCCCCCGCGCACGGCCGGCTATCCGGGATGGGCCAGGTCTCCGCGACGCGGCACGGGAGTACGGGGACAAGGGAATACGCATCGTCACCGCCGCCCGTGGGAGACTGCACGGTCGATCAGGAGGGGTGGGGCATGCACACGGAACGCGGATTTCCGGACCGCGAGCGGCTGGAAGGGGTGGCACGGGCCGCCCTCGGACCCGGCCGCCGCATCGCACGGGTCGACCGACTGCGCGGCGGCAGCAAGAAGGGCGTCTACCGGCTGACGCTCGACGACGACTCGACCGTCATCGTCTACATCTGGGACGACACCGAGGACTACTGGCCGAGCGACGGCACGGACGCTGACCACACCGACCCGTTCTCGCACGCCTCCGGCATCGACCTCTTCGAGGCCGCGCACGGGCGCCTTCACGCCCTCGGCGTCCGCTCACCGCGGATCCGTCTGACCGATACCAGCAAGGCGCACTACCCCGCCGACATCGCGGTGGTCGAGGACGTGCGGGGCCCGACCCTTGAGGAGATGCTGCGCGCCGACCCCCGGAGCGCGGCCCCGGTCATGGACCGCCTCGCCGAAGCGCTCGGCCTGATGGCGGACCACACCGCTCCGGGCTTCGGCAAGGTCGCACTGGTCGACAACGGCGGTGTGTCGAAAGGCGGTTCGTGCGAGGGGGCCGTCCTGGACCCCGCCCTCGACGACCTGTACGAGGCCGCCCGGCGCGACACCCGTATCGCCGTCGTCCGCGACCGGCTGGAGGACGTCGTGCGGACGGCGTACGCCGCGGTGCCCGCGCGCGAGCGGTTCGCCGTCGTGCACGGCGAACTCGGTCCCGACCACGTACTCGTGGACGCCCGAGGCAGGCCGGTCCTGATCGACGTCGAGGGGCTGATGTACTTCGACGTCGAGTGGGAGCACGCCTTCCTGCGCATCCGCTTCGGCGACCACTACGCCCGGCTGCTGCCCGGCCGAGGTCCGGACCGGGGCGGGGCGGAATTGGACGGGCGGCGGCTGCGGTTTTACGCGCTCGCCATGCGGCTGTCGCTCGTCGCCGGGCCGCTGCGCCTGCTCGACGGCGACTTCCCCGACCGCGACTTCATGCTGGGCGTCGTCGAGCACAACCTCCGGCAGTCGTTGGCGTTTCTGGAACCCGACCGGACCCGGTCGCCCTGACTCAGACCGCGATGGCGCGCGGGGCGGACTTCAGGGAGACAGCGGCTTCCGCGGTGTGGACGAGGAAGGTCAGGGTCTCCTGGAAGTAGAGCCGCACGCTGGTGTCGTCGTGGGACAGGTAGCCGATGGACAGGTCCTGGCCGAGGCGCAGTTCGAAGTCGCCGCCGCGGCCGGCGATCAGGAAGGCGCCGTCGATGGCGGGCGCCCAGATGATGTCGCCGTCCAGCAGCCGGGCCAGGTGCTGGTGGATCGGGTAGCCGTGGTCCGAGGTCTCGTTGACCGCGGTGTACGCGTCGGCGCTGAGCGCCAGGTGGTAGGTGCCGTCGACGCCCGCGAGGCGCAGCGCGGTGATCGCCTGGCTGACGGCGTTCGGGTAGTCGCGTACGTCGTCGGGCAGGGTGATCGCCTGGTTGGAGGAGGCGGCGCGGATGCCGTCGATACCGGCGGCCGGGTAGCCCTCGAAGATCACCCGGTCCTCGGCGAAGGCGAGCTGCCGGGCGGCGTCCTTGACGGGCTGCCAGTCCGCGTCCTTCGCGCCGCGCTCGACGTCGTCCACCTGGCGGCGGTCGACGCTGAAGGGCAGCCGCAGTTCGACCACCGGCTGCGAGCGCCGTACGTGCGCGGCGACGCCGTCGGCGGGCGACTCGATGGCGTCGAGGTGCCCGGTGGCGACGGCGGACAGCTCGGATCCGGCCGGTTCCGGTACGTCCACGATCCGGCGCCCCGCCACGTTGCGCTTGAACGTGCGTCGCGCCTCGTCCTCCAGATCGGCCCAGGCGGCGGCGGAGATGGGGGCCAGTTCACGATGCAGGTTGTTCACGGCGTGGTGCTCCTCTTCAGGTCGCCGATACCCAGCGAGTCGTCGGGTACGGCGGGGGCGGATTCGACGGTGGCGGATTCGACGGGGACCGTGACGGGGGCGGGTGCGGCCGGGGTCGCGATGCCCGGCGCGGACGCGCGGGCGGGCGGGTCGGGGAGGTCGTCCAGGAAACCGGCGGCCGGGGCGTGGAACAGGGTCCCGGTGACCGCCGTGGAGAAGTCCAGGATGCGGTCGTGGGTGGCGGGCGGCAGGCCGAGGAACATGTTCCGCAGCATCTGCTCGGTGACGTCGGGGGTGCGCGCGTAACCGATGAAGTAGGTGCCGAATTCGCCCCTGCCCGGACTGCCGAAGGGCATGTTGTCGCGCAGGATCTTGCGCTCGGTGCCGTCGGCCTCGGTGATGGTGTTGAGCGCGACGTGCGAGGCGTCCTCGTCCAGCTCCACATTGCTCAGCTTGCGGCGGCCGATGATCCTTTCCTGCTCCTCGACGGGCAGCGCGTTCCAGGCGTCGAGATCGTGCAGATACTTCTGCACGATGACGTAGCTGCCGCCCGCGAAGTCGGCGTCCTCGTCACCGATGAGCACGGCCCGGTGGGCGGCCGGGCCGACCGGATTCTCGCTGCCGTCGACGAAGCCGAGCAGGTCGCGGGCGTCGCGGTAGACGAAGCCCTGGGTCTCGTCGCGGAGGGTGACCGAGCCGCGCAGCCGGTTCATGATCTCGGTGGCGAGCGAGAAGCACAGGTCCATCCGGGTGGCCCTGATGTGGAAGAGCAGGTCGCCGGGGGTGGAGACGGCCCGGTGCCGGGCGCCGCGCAGTTCCTCGAAGGGGTGCAGCCCGGCGGGGCGCGGTCCGGCGAAGAGCCGGTCCCACGCCGCGGAGCCGATGCCCGCGACACAGCTCAGCCTGCCCTCGGGGCTGCCGAAGCCGATCGACCGCTGCAAGCCCGCGAGGTCGGCCAGCAGGTCGCGCGCCACGGCCTCGCCGCCGGGGTCGACGGTCACCACCAGGAAGGTCGCCGCGGTGGTCAGCGGGCTCAGCACCGCCTGCGGTTCCGCCGCCGGGGACGGTGCCGCGGGCACGCCGCTCTCCTGTGTCGTCAATGCGTTCCTCACCAGGCTCGGATCGGACAGGGACCCCGTGGATCGGAAGGGGTCCGCGTACAAGCGGGACATCTCAACTATCGCAAAGCACCGGGACTCGTGCCCGCGCCCCGGCCGGACATGCCGGTCGGGGCGCGGGGATGTGCGATGCGGTGATGTCCGCCGGGGTCGATCCGTACAGGTCAGCCCGGTGGCGGCGGCGTCAGCCCAGGGTCGACAGCGCCTGGTTCAGCGTCTGCGACGGCCGCATGACGGCCGCGGCCTTGGCCGCGTCGGGCCGGTAGTAGCCGCCGAGGTCGACCGGCGAGCCCTGGACCGCGATCAGCTCGCCGACGATGGCCTGCTCCTGCTCGGCCAGCGTCGTGGCGAGCGCGCCGAACGCCTCCGCGAGCTTGATGTCGTCGGTCTGCGCGGCCAGCTCCTGGGCCCAGTAGAGGGCCAGGTAGAAGTGGCTGCCGCGGTTGTCGATGCCGCCGAGGCGGCGGCTGGGCGACTTGTCCTCGTTGAGGAAGGTGCCGGTCGCCCGGTCGAGGGTGTCCGCGAGGATCTGGGCGCGCGGGTTGTCCGTGCTCTGCGCGAGGTGCTCGAAGCTCACCGCGAGGGCGAGGAACTCACCGAGGCTGTCCCAGCGCAGGTAGTTCTCCTTGACGAGCTGCTGCACGTGCTTGGGCGCGGAGCCGCCGGCGCCGGTCTCGAACAGTCCGCCGCCGTTGATCAGCGGGACGACCGAGAGCATCTTGGCGCTCGTGCCGAGTTCGAGGATCGGGAAGAGGTCGGTGAGGTAGTCGCGCAGCACGTTGCCGGTCACGGAGATGGTGTCCTCGCCGCGGCGGATCCGCTCCAGCGAGAAGGCGATGGCGTCGACCGGCGGCAGGATCCGGATGTCGAGGCCGTCGGTGTCGTGCTCGGGCAGGTACCGCTCGACCTTGGCGATCAGGTTGGCGTCGTGCGCGCGGTCCTCGTCCAGCCAGAACACCGCGGGGGTGCCGGTGGCGCGGGCGCGGGTGACGGCGAGCTTGACCCAGTCCTGGATCGGCACGTCCTTGGTCTGGCACATGCGGAAGATGTCGCCCGCGCTGACGGCCTGCTCCAGCACGGCCCGGCCGGCTCCGTCGACCACGCGCACCGTACCGGTGACGGGGATCTCGAAGGTCTTGTCGTGGCTGCCGTACTCCTCGGCGGCCTGGGCCATCAGGCCGACGTTGGGCACCGAGCCCATGGTGGCCGGGTCGAAGGCGCCGTGCGCGCGGCAGTCGTCGATGGTGACCTGGTAGATGCCCGCGTAGCTGCGGTCCGGGATGACCGCGAGGGTGTCGGCCTCCTGGCCGTCAGGCCCCCACATGTGACCCGAGGTGCGGATCATGGCGGGCATGGACGCGTCCACGATGACGTCGCTGGGCACGTGCAGGTTGGTGATGCCGCGGTCGGAGTCGACCATGGCCAGCTCGGGGCCCTCGGCGAGTTCGGCGTCGAAGGACGCCTTGATCGCGGCGCCCTCGGGCAGCGACTCCAGGCCCTTGAGGATGCCGCCGAGGCCGTCGTTCGGGGTGAGACCGGCCGCGGCGAGCGTGGCGCCGTGCTCGGCGAAGGTCTTGGGGAAGAAGGCGCGTACGACGTGGCCGAAGATGATCGGGTCGGAGACCTTCATCATGGTGGCCTTGAGGTGCACCGAGAACAGCACGCCCTCGGCCTTGGCGCGGGCGATCTGGGCGGTGAGGAATTCACGCAGCGCCGCGACCCGCAGGACGGCGGCGTCCACGACCTCACCGGCCAGTACGGGTACGGACTCGCGCAGCACGGTGGTGCTGCCGTCGTCCCCGGCCAGCTCGATGCGGAGCGATCCGGCCTCGGAGACGACCGCGGACTTCTCGGTCGAACGGAAGTCGTCGCCGTCCATGTGCGCGACGTTCGTCTTGGACTCCGGCGTCCAGGCGCCCATGCGGTGCGGGTGCGCCTTGGCGTAGTTCTTCACCGAGGCGGGGGCGCGGCGGTCGGAGTTGCCCTCGCGCAGCACCGGGTTGACGGCGCTGCCCTTGACCTTGTCGTAGCGGGCGCGGACGTCCTTGTCCTGGTCGGACTTCGGGTCGTCCGGGTAGTCGGGCAGCGCGTAGCCCTGCTCGCGCAGCTCGGCGATGGCGGCCTTGAGCTGCGGGATCGACGCCGAGACGTTCGGCAGCTTGATGATGTTCGCGGCGGGCGTCTTGGCCAGTTCACCCAGCTCGGCGAGCGCGTCGTCGATCCGCTGGTCCTCGCGCAGGTACTCGGGGAAGACGGCGATGATCCGCCCCGACAGCGAGATGTCGCGGGTCTCGACGGTGACACCGGCGGTGGAGGCGTACGCCTCGATCACCGGCAGCAGCGAGTACGTCGCCAGGGCCGGAGCCTCGTCGGTATGCGTGTAGATGATGGTCGAGTCAGCCACCGGTCACTCCGTCCAGGTCTGCAACATTGCTCGACATCAAGATATCCCGTGACCGACCCGTGTCCTACCCGCCCCCACCTCCGCGCCCCGCGCGGACGCCCCGGATACCGCCGTACGCGCGCCGCATGACGACGTCCCGGCGCAGGTCAGAGGTCCCGCGTCGGGCAGCGCCGGGCACCCGACCTCACTTGTCAGACAATATTCATGGCCGTGAACTCCCCTTCCCCGCGCGGTCGTACGGGAGCGTCGGGCCACGACGGATGCCGCGCGGGCGAGGAAAGAGCCGCGGTGTCCGGGGCGCGGATCGGGCCGTACGCGCCGGTGTCGCACGGGCCGCGATACGGGTCGCCACTTGGGCGATTTGTTCCGTTTGCGGCACTTTGGAACCTCGGCCATGCTGAAGGAGATCCAGCCGAACAAGGAGATGATTCCATGAACTCGGATCTCACAGCCCCGGTCGAGTCGGCGGTCCTCGCCGCTGAGGTCGAAGGACTGCTGGACTCCGCGGAACCCGAGGGCATCTACCGCGACACGCGCGAGTGCGGCGGCGGTCTGCTCCTCGTAGGACTTCTGCTGATCTCGCCCCCGACCCCCCGTCCGACGAAGACGGACGCGTCCTGAACTGAGGGGTCACGTTGGCAGAGCAGGCGCAGGGGACATCCCCGCTGAGCGCTGTGGTCGCCGACGTCGCACAGGCAGTCGCCCTCGCCCTTCGGGGCGGGGGCGGCTCCTATGCGCTGTCGCGCGTACTCCCACAGGGCGAAGCGGTGGCATCGGCCGCGATCCGGGTACTGGGCGCCGACGTACTGGCGCCGTACGCGCTGGACCGCGACCCCGCCCATGACACGGGCGGCGCGGCGGGCACGGCCGACCAGGCCCTCGTCCGCGCCGCGCTCGCCGCCTATCCGCCGGGGGCCGACGCCTCCGAGGTGTCGGTGTGGAGCTACCGGGGGCTCGCGGCGGCGGCGCGCGCCTTCCTGCCCGCGGACGCCGACGGCCGGCCGCCGGAGCCGCCCGCCGCGACGCAGTGGGCCGCCACCGACGCGTGGCCGCGACTGGCCCACCGGGCCTCGCAGTTGGCCTCACTGTCGCTGCCGGGGCTCGACACCCCGCTGGCCGGGTGCCTGACGGAGCGCACCGACGACCTGGCCCGCGGCTTCGTCCGCGCGGTCCGCCGTCGCGACTGGCTCCAGGCGGCCGGACTCGGCCGCTGGCTGGCGGGCCTGCCGGACGTTCCGGACTCGCTCGGTCTGGACAGCGGCCTGGTGTTCGTCCGTCAGATGAGCGGCGACGACCCCCGCGTGGCGCTGCACATCACCGCGGCGGCGCGTTTCCACGGGCGCGGTTCGTGACCGGCGGCCGGGTCCCCGCGGCGGGCGCCGGCCCGGAGCCGCTGGACCGCATGGCCGTCTCGGCGCTCACCTGGCTGGACGGCATGCGCCCGTGCTTCCGGCTGCCCCCGGACGTGACGACCGACGCCGATCCCAACACCACGCTCAAACCCCTCGGCGAGCTGGCCGAACTCAGCCACCTCATCCGAACGCACCACCCGCTGCCCGCCGTCCGCGACCTCGCGGACGGCCTCTTCCGCTTCGCCTGGCGTGAGACGCGCGACGGTGAGCTGTTCGGCGACCTGATCCGCGGCGAGCCGCGCGCGACCTACCCGGTCGAGCTGTACGGGGTCTTCGCGCAGACCGGGCTGAGCCATCCGGGCGTCGAGGAACTGGTGCGCACCATGACCGGGCTGCGCGGCTGGCGGGTGGCGCGCGAGGACCACACCCGTACCCTCGGCGTGCTCAACGCCGAGCGGCGGATCGGGTTGCGCCACCACGCCGACTTCGACGCGGTGCTGGCCATGACGGGACTCGGCCGGGCGGTCGAGCCGTGGACGCTGGACCGCAAGGCGGCCTACGGCGTGACGCACGACGTCTTCCACCTCACCGACTGGGGCCGCGCCCCGCACCGGATGCCCGCCGACCGCGCCGAGTATCTGCGGCTGTGGATCCCGTCCTGGCTGGAAAGCTGGCTGGAGGAGGAGCTGTGGGATCTGGTCGGCGAACTGCTCGCCGTGGCGGCCTGCCTGCCCGCGCCCGTCCCGGACGCGGCGGCCTGGCGGCTGCTGGCCGGGGCGCAGGGCGCGGACGGCGCGGTGCCCGAGATCGGCGCCGCGCCGCCGCCGGGCACGGCCGCCGCCGAGGCGTTCACCGCCTGCTACCACTCCACGTTGGTGACCGCCTTCGCGGCCACCCTGGCCCGGATCGGCCCGACGCGGCCGGCGGGCCCGACCGCGGGCGTACGGCGCCCGGTCCTGGAAAGCGAGGCAGCATCGTGATGACGACGGCCGCATCCCCCGCGCTCCTGCACCAGGTGGGCGAGCGCGCGCTGGCCTGGCTCGACGCGAACCGGGAGCACTTCCGGCTCACCGACGACGACCGCGCCACCAGCGGCGCGGTCATCGAACGCCTCAAGCCCATCGGCGAGTTGGCGATCAACATGCGGGTGCTCTCACGCGAGGGCGTGGCCGGGTCACGGCAGCGCGACCGGTCGCTGCGGCTGCTGGACTTCGCCTGGCGCGAGTTGCTGGACGGCGGCAACGTACTGGCGGCGCTCCAGCGCGACGAACCGCTCTCCCCCGTGCCGCTGGAGATCTACGCGACCTTCTACGAACTGGGCCACCGGCACCCCGGTGTGGAGGACGCGGTCGCCCTCTCGCGCCGCACGGCGTCCTGGCGGGCCCTGGAGATGGTGCCCAACCGGCGCCTGGGCCTGCTCAACGCCGAGCGCAAGCTGGGCCTGGTGCCCAGCGGCGACTTCGACCTGGCCGTGGAGCGCACCTGGCTGGGCCAGACGCCGGAGCCCTGGACGGTGCAGTTCCACATCGCGTACGACCTCACCCACACCGTCTTCCACCTCACCAACTGGGGCGAGGCGCCGGACCGCATCCCGCCCGCGATCGTCGACTACCTGACGCGGTATCTCCCGGCCTGGACCGAGGACTGGGCCGACCTCGCCCACTGGGACCTGCTCGGCGAACTGCTGGTCGTGGACGCCTGTCTGCCGCGCCCGGCGCTCGACGGCGAGGTGTGGGAGCGGTACGCCGCCGCGCAGTCCGACAGCGGTGCGATGCCGGTGCGCAACGGGATGCCGGACGGGAACGCGGCCGAGGTCTTCGACCAGGTGCACCACCCGACGCTGGTCGCCGCCTTCGCCTCCGCGATGGCCACCTCGCGGGCGCTGTCGGCGGACACGGACGCGGTCGCGTGAGCGCCACAGCGGTGGACCGCCTCGCGCCGGACGAGGCCGAGGACCGTACGGCCGACGGCGCGCCGGTCCGCGACCTGCTGGAGCGGGCGGTCACCGAGGTCAGGGCGCCCGATGTCGTGCTGGCCGTCTCCCGCGCGGGACGGCGGACACTGGTGGGCGGCGGCAGCGCGCCGCCGCGGGCGGCGCGCGAGGAGGCGCGGTACGAACTCGGCTCGCTCTCCAAGACGTTCACCGTGCTGCTGCTGGCGGCACTCGCCCGCGACGGCGTACTCGGTCTCGACGACCCGCTCGCCGCGCACCTGCCGGACCTGCCGCTCCCCCACCCGTACGCGCGGCGGATCACGCTGCGGCACCTGGCGACCCACACCTCGGGGCTGCCGCGCGTGCCGCGTGACCTGGTGGCGGGCGCGGTGCTGCGGCCGTACACCAACAGCTACGCCCGCTACGACACCCGACGGCTGCTGCGGGCCTTCGCGGACACCCGTACCCGCCACGCCCCCGGCAGCCGCTGGCACTACTCCAACCTCGGCATCGCGCTGCTCGGACCCGCGATGGAACACGCCACGGGAACGGACTACGGCACGCTGCTGGCGGGGCGGGTGCTGGCGCCCCTGGGGCTGCCCGGCACCACGACGGGGCCGGGCGGTGTCCTCGCGGCGGTCGGCTACCGGACCGACGGGCGTACGCCGCTGCCGCCGACCGACATGGCGGCCTTCACGGCGGCGGGCGGGGTCCGGTCCACACCGACCGACCTGCTCCGCTACGCCGAGGCGCACCTGCGGCCCGGCGGCACGGCGTTGGAGGCGGCGCTGCGCGACGTCCAGGTCCCGCAACTGCGCCGGGGGCTCGGTCACCGGAACACGCACACGCTGACCTGGTACCACCATCCGGCGCCGGGTGGCCCCCTGCTCTTCCACGCGGGGGCCACCTTCGGGCAGCAGACGTTCCTCGGGTTCCACCCGGCCACCGGTACGGCGGTGGCCGGATGCGCCACCCGGCACGACCGCGGCT
Source organism: Streptomyces sp. NPDC008079 (assembly GCF_042957385.1). Lineage (NCBI taxonomy): Bacteria > Bacillati > Actinomycetota > Actinomycetes > Kitasatosporales > Streptomycetaceae > Streptomyces > Streptomyces sp. NPDC008079. The sequence goes on along the minus strand of NZ_JBIBIC010000027.1, from coordinate 5,596 downwards.
GCCGCATCGTCAAGACGGCCTACGCGCTGCTGTACCGGCTGTGCGGCGAGCCGAGGGACACGCCCTGACTCAGGAGGTCGCCGCCTCCACCTTCTCCTCCTGCGAGAAGTCCCCCGCCGTGGTGCGCAGCGGGACCTCCTTGATGAGCAGCGACAGCACGAAGGCGATCACCAGGACGCCCGCGCCGACGAGGAAGGCGACGTTGATCGCGTCGGTGAAGCCGGTCTTGAAGGGGTGGGCGAGCGCCGGGTCGACATGGCTGAGGAACGACGTGTCGTTGAGCGTGCCGGTGCTGCCCGAGGACGCCGAGGTGAGCGTCTTGAGCTGGTCCGGGTGCGCGGCGGCGGCCTGCTGGAACGCTTCTCCTCCCTTGGCGGCGGCGAAGGCGGAGCCGATCTTGCCGCCCACGACGGAGTAGACGATCGACAGGAAGACGGCGACGCCGAGCGTGCCGCCCATCTGCCGGAAGAAGGTCGTCGAGGAGGTGGCGACACCGATGTCGCGCGGCGGCACCGCGTTCTGCATGGCCAGCACGATCGTCTGCATGTTCAGGCCGAGTCCGGCGCCGACGACGAACATCGACACGTCCACGTAGAACAGGCTGCTGTCGGCCGACATCTGCCACAGCATCAGCATGCCGCCCACCAGCAGGGCGCAGCCGATGATGGGGAAGATCTTGTAGCGGCCGGTGCGCGAGGTGATCTGGCCGGACACCATCGAGAAGATCATGATGCCGAGCACCAGCGGCAGGGTGAGCAGACCGGCCTTGGTCGGCGAGTTGCCCTTGACGAGCTGGAGGTAGAGCGGCAGCAGCGTGATGCCGCCGAACATGCCGATGCCAATGATCGCGGACTGCGCGGAGCCGACCGCGAAGACGCCGTTGCGGAAGAGCCGCAGCGGCAGCAGCGCCTCCTCGCCCGCCCGGCGCTCGGCCAGCAGGAAGGCGACGATGCCGACCGCGCCGATGATGTAGCAGGACAGCGAGGACGCGGCGCCCCAGCCCCACTCGCGGCCCTGTTCGGCCACGATCAGCAGCGGTACGAGGGCGACGATCAGCGCGGTCGCCCCGAGGTAGTCGATCCGGTGCGGCCGTCGTTCCTGGCGCACGTGCAGGACCCTGGCGACCACGAACAGGGCGAGGATGCCGATGGGGACGTTGATCAGGAAGATCCAGCGCCAGCCGTCGATGCCGAGCAGCGAGTCCTGCCCGGCCAGCGCGCCGCCGATGACCGGTCCGAGCACGCTGGACGTGCCGAAGACGGCCATGAAGTAGCCCTGGTACTTGGCTCGTTGGCGCGGCGGGATGATGTCGCCGACGATGGCGAGCGCGAGCGAGAACAGCCCGCCCGCGCCGATGCCCTGGAGGGCGCGGAAGCCCGCGAGCATGTACATCGACGTCGACAGCATGCACAGCGCCGAGCCGACGATGAATATCGCGATGGCGAAGAGAAAGAACGGCTTGCGCCCGTACTGGTCGGAGAGCTTGCCGTACAGCGGTGTGCTGATCGTCGAGGTGATCAGGAAGGCGGTGGTCACCCACGCCTGGGCGGTCAGGCCGTTGAGGCTCTCACCGATCTTGTAGATGGCCGTGGAGACCACCGTCTGGTCCAGTGCCGCCAGGAACATGCCGAGCAGCAGCCCCGAGAGGATGACCATGATCTGCCGGTGTGTGTACTCCGTCGGGGGCGCCGCGGTGCCGGCCGGCGCGGCGTCTGCCTGAGCACTCATGGTGCTGCTTCCTCTCCCGTAATGCTGCTCTGTTTGCCTTGGGCAACATTACGCCGCCCGGTGCCGCGACCCCCTACCGGCTGCTGGGGAGTGCGGGGTCGCGGGTGCGGGCGGGGCGTGAGCGGGCGGCCTACCGGGGCGTGACGGCGTCCACGCCGGTCAGTTCGGCGGACAGCGTCCACAGCCGGGCGGCCTGGTCCGGGTCGATCGCGTAGTCCTTCACACCGATCCTGGTGCCGTCCGCGGGCGCGGGCTCGGCGATCTCGCAGTCCGCCAGGTAGACGCCGCCCTTGCCGTCGAGCATGGGCGAGGTGGCGCCCCAGACCTGGGTGGCGGCGCCCTGCTCGGTGCTCTTGAGCCCGGCGGACTCCAGCGGTTCGCCGTTCTCGTCGATCAGGCCGCGCTCGATCAGCTCCGACTGGGGCAGGTGGCGCTGGAGCGGGGTGAGGATGCCGCCGGGGTGCAGCGCGAAGGCCCGCACCCCGCGCCGCGCGGCGAGCTGGTCGAGGTGCACCGCGAACAGCACGTTGGCCGTCTTGGCCTGGCCGTACGCCTGCCACTTCTCGTAGCCGCCGCGCGCGAACTGCGGGTCGTCCCAGCGGATGGCGGAGTAGTGGTGACCGGCCGAGGAGACCGCGACGACGCGCGCGCCGCCGTCCTCGATCGCCGGCCACAGCCGGTTCACCAGCGCGTAGTGCCCGAGGTGGTTGGTGGCGAACTGCGCCTCCCAGCCGGGTCCTACCCGCGTCTCGGGGCAGGCCATGACGGCGGCGCTGTTGATGACGATGTCGATGCCGCGCCCGGTGGCCAGGAAGCGCTCGGCGAAACCGCGGACGCTGTCGAGGTCGGCCAGGTCGAGCTCGTCGACCTCCACGCCGTCGACACCGTCGAGCGCGTCCTTGGCGGTCGCGGGCCGCCTGGCCGGTACGACGACGTGGGCGCCCGCCGCGGCCAGCGCGCGGGTGGTCTCCAGGCCGATGCCGGAGTAGCCGCCGGTGACGAGGGCGAGCCTGCCGGTCAGGTCGATCCCCTCCAGCACCTCCCGCGCGGTGGTCTGTGCGCCGAATCCCGAGCCGATCGCGTGCTGAGTCGTTGTCATGCCTCACACGCTAGGAGCTGGAGTGGACTCCAGCGCAAGCGCCGCGGCGCCGGACGTGTCGGGGCGGTTCCTAGAAGAAGCCCTGGTTCGGCAGCGGCGTTCCGTTGAGTTCGTAGCGGCCCACCGCGACCGCTTTGAGCGTCTTCGGATTGTGGGCGGCGATCGTACGGATGTTGCGCCAGTGCCGGTCGAGGTGGGCGCCGCGGCGGACCAGCGAGCCGCCGCCGATGTCGAAGAGCTCGGACGCGGCGCGGTTGGCGAGTTCGTCCACGACGACCTTGGCCTTGGCGTTGAGCAGCGACGCGCGCGCGGACAGCTCGGCCTCCTCGGGGGTGCCGTGCGCCGCGTAGGCGTCCTCCAGCGCGCGTCCGGCGGTCAGGACCAGGGCCTGCGCGGCGAACGCCTGGCTGTGCAGCAGCCCCACGCTGTACTGCACGATCGGGTCCTCGGTCGGCGCGTCGGCGGGCGCGTGGTAGAAAGCCCGTTTCTTGGCCCGGACGTGTGCGACGGCGTCGGCCGCCACCCGGCGCAGGATGCCCGCGATCATCGCGTTGAGCTGGATGTGGAAGAACGTCGCCGGGTACGGGACGGATTCGCGGGCGTCGGTCGCCCGGACGAAGTAGTCCTCGGGTGTGATGGCGACGTCGTCGAAGGTCACCGTGCCGCTGCCCGTGAAGCGCTGGCCGAAGCCGTCCCAGTCGTTGGGGCGCAGCACGCCGGGGCGGTCGGTGGGGACGATGACCTGGGCCCTCCCGCCGTCCACGTCGGTGACGCCGACGACCAGCCAGTCCATGTACAGGCTGCCCGTGGTGTAGTGCTTGGTGCCGTTCAGCCGCAGGCCGCCGTCCGTGCGGCTGACGGTGGTCCGGTACGGGAAGTCGGTGGCCCCCGCCTTCGCGCCCAGTTCGGTGGAGGCGGAGCCGATCAGCTCACCGCGCGCGACACGGTCGAGCCAGACCGCGTCCTCGGGGCGGGCGCCGCGCAGCAGCCCCTCCACCACACCGAAGTGGCTGCGCAGGATGTGCGCCACATTGGAGTCCGCGGCGCCCAGGTCGATGAACACCTCGAAGAGCTGGGTGAGGCTCGCGCCGCCCCCGCCCCGTTCGACCGGCACCCGCAGGGCGCCGAGCCCTGCCCTTTTCGCCGCCTCGACGGCCGCGTACGGCAGTTCGTCGCGCTCGTCCCGCCCGATCGCGCCGTCGCCGATGTGCTCGATCAGCTCCCGCAGTCGCGCCGAGCCGAAGGTGACACCGCTCGTGGCCTCGGCTGTTTCCGTCATGCGTGCTCCCCTGCTCACTGTGGCACCCGGTTCCTGTGGCACCTCAGCGTCGATCCGGCGGCGTAGCCGATCAACAAGGTTCGGCTACGGCGTCGTTGCGGCTGCGCTTAACTGTCGGGCCGAGGTGCGCTCGTCACCGCGGCGCGGTCCCGGTCCCGGACCGCGCGGGTGCGCGGCGCGGTACGCGGTCCTGGCGGCGCGGTCAGGAGGCGACGCGCAGGACCCGTCTGTGCAGCGCCTGTTCACCGATCGAGCGCAGCGTGCGCAGGACGAGCGCGATGTTCGGGTCGTTCCTGCGGGTGGTGCGCGTGACCGAACTGATCGTGCGGTAGCCGATCGGCACGCCCTCGACGATGAGGTGTTCCAGGTGCGCCGGTACGGACAGCCGGGGCACGATCGCCGAGACGACCTCGGTGGCGGCCAGGTCGCAGACGATCTGGGCGGTCACCAGCCGGTGGGTGATCCGCGGGGTGAACCCGGCCCGCTCGGCGGCCCGCAGCAGCGCGGTGTCCAGGGTGGAGTTGGCCAGACCGGTGACCCACACCTGTTCGGCGAGCGCGGCGAGCCCCAGGCTGCGGACCCGCGCGTGCAGCCCGGTCGGCGCAAGGAGCACGAACGGCTCGACCAGCAGCACCTCCCGGCTCAGCCCGTTGAGCAGGTCCTGCGCCTCGAAGTCGCACCGGTAGGTGACGGCCACGTCGACCTCGCCCTGGCGCAGCAGGCGCAGCGCGTCATCGGCCTCGGCCTGCTGGAGGTGGATCTGCAAGTGCGGCTCCTCGGCGCTCAGCAGGTGGATCAGCGGCGCCGCCAGGACGGGTATGCCCAGGTTGTAGGAGACCATCGCGATCTGTCCCGAGACCTGGTCGCGGGTGGCCGCGAGCGCGCTCATCGCGTCGTCGACGGCGCCGAGCACGACGCGTACGTGGTCCACGAGGATCCGGCCGCTGCGGGTGAGGCCCAGGGTGCGCCCGTCCCTGCGGAACAGGATCGAGCCGGTCTCGACCTCCAGGACCCGGAGTTGCTGTGAGACGGCGGAGTTGGTGATGTTGCGCCGTTCGGCGACGGCGGTGACCGTGCCGAGATCGGCGAGATCGCGTAGCAGCATCATGCGACGCAGGTCGAGCATGCTCATGGTTGACCTCAGATGTTGTCGAGTTGACCCCCACGACACCCAGGCGCGGCGCGGCCGGTACCGGCGGCGGCGGTCTGGGTTCGATTCTGACGAGCGGCGGCGCTCCTAGGAGGGCAGGCCGCGCTTCGGCACCAACGGCGTGGTGCGGATCAACGACGACAGGCGGCGACGCAGACGCGCATGAGATCGACATGGCGTCGCGCGAAGAGGTCCGTCCCGGTCACGCACCGAGGATCGCACACCCACCCCGATTCCCACCACGTCCTAGATGTATTGACCTGGAGGGTTGTTGACGCGGGTGATGGGTGGCTGGCCGCCGAGTGCGGTGTGGGTGCGGTGGTGGTTGTAGGTGTGGAGG
>NZ_JBIBIC010000026.1:0-94407 GCF_042957385.1 Streptomyces sp. NPDC008079 | reverse complement strand
CGAACCCGGAAGCTAAGCCTTTCAGCGCCGATGGTACTGCAGGGGGGACCCTGTGGGAGAGTAGGACACCGCCGAACAATTTTTATGGAAGAGGCCCGGCCTCGGATCTTAGGATCCGACGCCGGGCCTCTTTTGCGTTCTCCGCCACCCACCGGAAAACCGGTTTTCGAGTCCGCCTATCAGCCGGGCGTCGAGGACAGGAGGAGCGGGAGAGCGAGGAGGACGAGGAGGGCGCTGGTCCAGAAGGGGGCGAGGGGGCCGGCGCTTGTGCGGAGGGTGGCGGCGGCGGTCAGGGGACCGAGGGCCGCGCCGAGGTTGAGGGCGGCGGTGGCGTATGAGCCGGACATGGTGGGGGCGGCGGCTGCTTCGTAGAGGACGCGGGTGATCAGGGTGCCGCCGAGGAGGAAGGACAGGGCGCCCTGGAGGAAGACGAGGGGGAGCAGGGCGGCCGGCTGCGCGGCCAGGAGGGCCAGGGCGAGCCAGCCGAGGAGCAGCAGGGGGCCCGCGGTGGTGAGGACCAGGCCGGGGCGGTGGTCGGCGAGGCGGCCCGCGAGGGTGACTCCGGCGAAGGAGCCGGCGCCGAAGAGCATCAGGGCCACCGGGATCCACAGGCGGCCGAGGCCCGCGGTGTCGGTGACGACCGGTGCGAGGAAGGTGAAGCTCGCGAAGGTGGCCGCGTTCACCAGGGCGCCGAGCAGCAGACTCGTCATCAGGCGGGGGGACGTGAGCAGTGCCAGCTCGGTGCGCAGGCCGGGTCCGGCCTTGGACGTACGGGCCGACGGCCGGGCCGGAACGCCCTTGAGGATTCCGGCGGCGGCGGGCAGGCAGAGCGCGGCGACCGCCCAGAAGGTGGCCCGCCATCCCAGCAGGGTGCCGAGCACCGCGCCCGCGGGCACCCCGGCGACCGTGGCCACTGTCGTCCCGGAGAGCAGTACGGCCAGCGCGCGCCCCTTGCGGTCGGGGGACACGAGGGTGACGGCGGTGGTGAGGGCGACGGCGAGGAAGCCCGCGTTCGCGAGCGCGGCGACGATCCGGGTGGCGAACAGGACCGGGAAGCTGCCGGTGACGGCGCCCGCGGCGTGCGCCGCCGCGAAGGCGACGACGAAGGCGAGCAGGCTGCTGCGGGCGGGCCAGGCGCGGGCGAGGGCGGCCATCAGCGGGGCGCCGACGACCATGCCGATCGCGAAGGCCGAGGTGAGCGTGCCCGCGGTGCCGACCGTCACGTCGAGGTCGGCGGCGATGTCCGGCAGGAGGCCGGCCAGCATGAATTCGGAGGTGCCCATGGCGAAGACGGCCATGGCGAGCAGGTACAGCGGAACAGGGAGACGGAGAGGCATCGGGAAAGGCTCCGAGGTGAGGAGATGCACGAGAGGAAACGTGAAAACGTCGTCTCGTCACCGCGGTCAGCACCCGGGGTGCGGCAGCCGTCCAGCCATGGCCGCGCGAAGAGTCGCACGAAAGCCCGGAGGGCCACGAAAGCCCGGAGGGCCGCTCAAAGCGCGGAGGGCCGCGAAAGGCCGCGCAAAAGGAGCGTGCGAAAAAGGCGGACGGTGAAAGGGAGCTGCGAACTCAGTGGTTCAGGGGGCTGACGGCGTGACCGAAAGCCCCCGCCTTGGATGCCTCGGGGCTCGACATGGCCCGTACGCTACCGGATGCGTGCCCCCAACTACAGTGGCCGTATGCGGTATGACCTGGTCATCTTCGACAACGACGGCGTCCTTGTGGACAGCGAGCCGATATCCAACCGGATTCTCGCCGGGCACCTGACGGAGGTGGGGCATCCGACGACGTATGAGGACTCGATCCGGGACTACATGGGCGCGGCGGTGCACCGGGTGCACGACGTGGTGTGGGAGCGGTCGGGGCGGCGGCTGCCCGAGGGGTTCGACGAGGAGCTGCACGCGCGGGTCTTCGCGGCCTTCGAGCGGGAGCTGGAGCCGGTGGCGGGGGCGGCCGGGGTGCTGGACCGGCTGGTGGCGGAGGGGGTGCCGTACTGCCTGGCGTCGTCGGGGAGCCATGAGCGGATCAGGGTGGCGCTGCGCAGGACCGGGCTGTACGAGCGGTTCGGGGAGGAGCGGATCTTCTCGTCGCAGGACGTGGGGCGGGGGAAGCCGGCGCCGGATCTGTTCCTGCACGCGGCGGCCGTGATGGGGGTGGCCCCCGAGCGGTGCGCGGTGGTCGAGGACAGTCCGTTGGGGGTGCGGGCGGCGGTCGCGGCGGGGATGGACGTGTACGCGTTCACGGCGATGACCCCGGCGGAGAAGGTGGCCGACGCGACGGCCCTGTTCGGTGCGATGGAAGGGCTGCCCGACCTGCTGCTGAGGTGAGCGGGAGCGGTCCGGGGAGCCGTCCGGCGCGGGTTGATCACAATTGTGACCCCCGCCACCTACTCATCCGTAGCTTCCGCGTTTACGCTGCTCGCTCATGGACGAAGCCGCGCAGAGCGCCCCCGGGGGGCCCGCCGCCCCCGTGAAGTACCGGCAGCCGGACGACCGGCTGCGGCACGGGCGGGCCGCGCTCGCGATCAGCTTCTTCGCGCAGGGCGCGCTGTTCGCGCTGCTGGTCACCCGGATTCCGGCGATCCAGGACCGGTACGGCATCAGCGACGGGCTGCTGCCGGTGTTCCTGGCGGCGGTGCCGATCCTCGCGGGCCTGGGCAGCGTGGCGACCGAGTACGTCGTGAAGCGGATCAGGCCGAGTGCGGTGCTGCGCTGGGTGCAGCCGGTGGTGGCCCTGGTCCTGCTGCTGCTCGGCGCGGGCGACCAGTTGTGGATGGCGGCGGTGACGCTGGCGCTGTTCGGGGTGTGCGTCGGCGGTCTGGACGCGTCGATGAACATGCTCGGGGTGAGCCTCCAGCACACCTACGGCCGCAGCATCATGCTCGGCTTCCACGCCTCGTACAGCCTGGGCGGGATCGTCGGGGCGTGTCTGGCGTGGTCGGGGGCGCACTGGCACATCTCGCTGGTGGCGCTGTACGGGCCGGTGGTGGCGCTGCTGATCCCGCTGACGCTGGTGGCGAGCCGCTGGTACGCCGACCAGGAGCAGCCGTCCGTCACCGAGCTGGGGGGCGAGAAGCAGGCCGTCGTGATGCGGCTGCTGATGCCGCTCTGTCTGGTGATGGCCTTCGCGTACATCGGTGACTCGACGGTCTCCAACTGGAGCGCGAAGTACCTCCAGGACACCTTGCACAGCTCGGAGCAGCTCTCCACCGTGCCGTACGCCGTCTACATGGTGACGACGCTGATCGGCCGTTCGGTGGGTGACTTCGGGGTGCGGCGGTACGGTGCCGCGTCCGTCGTCCGGCTGGGGACGGTGCTGGCGATGGCGGGCTTCGCGGTGGTGGCGGTGGCGCCGGGGGCGTGGGTGGGCATGCTGGGCTTCACGCTGCTGGGGCTCGGGCTGTGCGTGATCGTGCCGCAGACGTTCGCGGCGGCCGGGCGGATGTTCCCCGGTGCCTCGGACTCGGCCATCGCGCGGCTGAACATCTTCAACTACGTGGGTTTCCTGGTCGGCTCGCCGCTGGTGGGCGCGCTGGGCGATGTGTGGAGCTACCGCGGGGCGATGCTCGTGCCGATGGTGCTGGTGGGGGCCACGCTGTTGTACGCCAAGTCCTTCGAGGCCGGGCCCGCCGGGTACGGTGTCGGCCATGAGCGGCCGAGCACAGTTGATGTGGGATGAGCGGGTAACCAAGTACGACTTCGGTCCGGGCCACCCGATGGACCCGGTGCGGCTGTCGCTCACGCGCGGGTTGGTGCGGGCCTTCGGGCTCGACCGGGAGCTGTCGGTGGTGGCGGCGCCCGCGGCCGGCGACTCGACGCTGGCGCTGGTGCACCGGGCGGATTACGTGGCGGCGGTGCGGGCGGCGTCCGCCGATCCGGCCGCGGCGGATCTGTCGTACGGGCTCGGTACCGAGGACAATCCGGCGTTCGCGGGGATGCACGAGGCGTCCGCGCTGATCGCGGGGCAGTCGGTGGGCGCGGCCGAGGCGGTGTGGCAGGGCGATGTGCTGCACGCGGTGAACTTCGCGGGCGGGCTGCACCACGCGATGCCGGGCGCGGCGGCGGGTTTCTGCGTCTACAACGACGCGGCGCTCGCGGTGGCCCGGCTGCTGGAGCTGGGCGCGGAGCGGGTGGTGTACGTGGACGTGGACGTACACCACGGCGACGGTGTGCAGACGGCGTTCTGGGACGACCCGCGGGTGCTGACGATCTCGCTGCACGAGCATCCGCGGACGCTGTTCCCGCAGACGGGGTGGCCGGAGGAGACGGGCGGGCCGTCCGCGGAGGGCGGCGCGGTCAATGTGGCGCTTCCCGCGGGGACGGGTGACGCGGGCTGGCTGCGGGCCTTCCACGCGGTGGTGCCCGAGCTGGTGGCGGCGTTCCGGCCGCAGGTGGTCGTCTCGCAGCACGGCGCGGACACCCACTTCGAGGACCCGCTGGCGCATCTGGCGGTGTCGCTGGACGCGCAGCGGCTGGTCGCGGAGGCGTGTCACGCGCTGGCGCACGACCACGCGGAGGGCCGCTGGGTCGCGCTGGGCGGCGGGGGTTACGCGGTGGCCGATGTGGTGCCGCGTACGTGGACGCATCTGGTGGGGATCGCGGCGGGCGCGCCGGTGGCGCCGAAGACGCCGGTTCCCGAGGAGTGGCGGCACGAGGTCTACGCCCGGACCCGGCAGCAGGGGCCGCTGCGGATGACGGACGGCCGTGATCCGCACTGGGCGGACTTCGCCGACTCCGGTTACGACCCGGCGGACCGGCTCGACCAGGCCGTGATCGCCACCCGCCGCGCGGTCTTCCCGCTCCACGGCCTGCTGCCGTAGGGCCTGTCCGGCGGCACGCCGTAGCGCGTTGTCCCCTTTTCCGGCGAGCGTGGCGCTCCTTCTCCACGGAATCCCCCAATTTCGCACACGCCGTCACCGCGTTGTTCGGTAACCCGTTACAGCGGGACGCGTACGCGTGTGGCGTAGGTCTTCTACGTCCGGAGCGCACTCGGCGCGGGTCACCCGCACGGGGTGTTTTTGGCGGTTTCGTACCCGGCGGGCGGAGGGAGTCGGGACGATCAAGGGGTGCTGAGTGTCGGCGCGCTGCGCGCGCATCTGGTGGCGGCCGGGCTGGCGGGACGGGTCTCGACCCCGAGGGAGAAAAGTCTGCACAGTTACCGGCTCTTCGCGGCGCGGGATCCGCGCCAGACGCTGGGGCTGGATCCGGAAGGGGAGTGGGGCACGGCGGAGTTGCTGCGGCTGATGGCCGACCGCTGCGGTGTGTCGCCGGACCCGGCGGACACCTCGGGGCAGGACACGATCGACCCGGACTGCACGGTGGCGGCGCTGGACGCCTTCGCCGAGCGTCTTGGCAGGGCGGCGCAGGATCGTATCCCCGTTCTGCTGGGGACGGGCCACCCTCATCGGCTGTTGGGCTTCTACGCCTCTTTGGCCGCCGCGCTGTCGGCGGCGGGATGTGTGATTCTCACCCCTGCGTACGGCGGCTACGTCGATATGCCGACACAGTTCGGGGTACGGCGTCACAATCTTTGGTACGTGGGAGGTGTCGCCGTGGTGCGCCCCGTGCCTGGTGCGGAGGGTTCGCAGGAGGGTGCGGGGGCGGGCGAACCGGGTGCTCATACGCACTCCCCGCTGCCCGTCAGAGCGGCCCTCGCGGCTGCCGCGGAGCAGGGCGGAGTGCTGCCGCGGCTGGTGGTCGGGGACCACGGATTCGTATGCGGGGCAGGGCAGTTGGGCATCGAGGCGATCGGTCTCGCGGACTCCGACGACCCCGCGGTGTTCGTCGCGGAAGCGGAGGGCAGGGTGTCGGTCGCGGTACCGCTGGACGACACCGTGCGGTCCGATTACTACCGGCCGCTTACCCGCTACGTACTCCATCGGGCGTGGCTGTCACAGTAATCAACTATTGGCAACTCCTCTTCCCCACTTGCATCATGCGCCCCTAATCTGAGGGGGAGCGCACTTGACTGTTGGAGTCGCCGGAGGGGAAGCCGGTGGCCGTCAGGTGCGGAAAGTTCAGGTGTGTCATGGCTTCAAGCGAAACCAGGCCTCTCAACGAGGTCGTGTTCCTTACCGTGGCCGAAGTTGCCGCGGTCATGCGCGTGTCCAAGATGACGGTGTACCGGCTGGTGCACAGCGGTCATCTGCCGGCGATCCGGGTGGGGAGGTCTTTCCGGGTTCCGGAGCAGGCCGTCCACGACTACCTGCGTGAGTCCTATGTGGGGGTGGGGGTGGGGGAATCTGCCTGATCTCGCCCGCCGAGGGCCGCTGACCGCCTGCGTGGGGCTCGGTTTATGCTCGTCCGCCTCGGGCGGGTAGGCTTGGCCGACGTAGGTCGTGTGGGCTCGGACGCCCCGCACCGAGTGAAAACGAAGCGAGGGTAGTCGTGGGCTCTGTCATCAAGAAGCGGCGTAAGCGTATGGCCAAGAAGAAGCACCGCAAGCTGCTGAAGCGGACGCGCGTTCAGCGTCGCAACAAGAAGTAAGCGGGCTCGACGCAGTACGCCGCTCTTCCTGCCCCCTCCACCGCCCGTAGGCGGCGGAGGGGGCAGTGGCGTTTCCGGGGCAGGTGTGACTGAGGGGGCAGCGGCGTGACGTCGGCGGCCCGCACAGCGGGCCGTCACTGCGGCGCAACAACGAACGGGTACGGTGCGTACAACCCCGTAGGAAGGCGCTGAACCGTGGGCAAGGTGGTGCTCGTCACCGGAGTCGCGCGACCGATCGGCGGCCGTTTCGTCCGCCGCGTCCTGCGGGAGCCGGAGGTCGACCGGGTGATCGCGGTCGACGCCGTACCGCCCGAGCACGATCTGGGCGCCGCGGAGTTCGTCCGCGCCGACATCCGGCAGCCCATGATCGCCAAGGTCCTCGCGCAGACGTCGGTCGACACCGTCGTGCACCTGGACGTCAGCGCCACCACCACGATGGGCTCCGGCGGCCGGACGCAGGTCAAGGAGACCAACGTCATCGGCACGATGCAGCTCCTGGGCGCCTGCCAGAAGGCCCCGACCGTACGGCGCCTGGTCGTGAAGTCCACCACCAGCGTCTACGGCGCCGCGCCGCGCGACCCGGCCGTCTTCACCGAGACGATGCCCGCCAAGTCGCTGCCGAGCGGCGGCTTCGCGAAGGACGCCGTCGAGGTCGAGGGGTACGTACGGGGCTTCGCGCGCCGCCGCCCGGACGTCGCGGTCGCGGTGCTGCGGTTCGCGAACATCCTCGGCGCGCACGCCGACACCCCGCTCGCGGAGTTCTTCGCGCTGCCCGTGCTGCCCACCGTCCTCGGCTACGACCCCCGGTTGCAGTTCGTCCACGAGGACGACGTGAACGAGGTGCTGGTACTGGCCGCGCTCGACGCGCGGCGCGGGACCCTCAACAGCGGGACGTTCAACATCGCGGGCGACGGGGTGCTGCTGCTGTCGCAGACCGCGCGGCGGCTCGGCAAGCCGACCGTGCCGGTGCTGCTGCCCGCGGTCACCTGGATCGGGCGGACGCTGAAGGCCGCGGGCGTCACCGACTTCTCGCGCGAACAGATTCGGCTGTTGACGCACGGCAGGGTGGTGGACACCCGGCAGATGCGTGAGACGCTCGGTTTCGTGCCGGCGTACACGACGGCCGAGACGTTCGCCGACTTCGCGCGCAGCCGCGGGCCCGGGCTGCTGCCGCCGGACCGGATGGCGCGCGCCGTCGACCGGCTCGCCGCGGCGGCGCTGGCGCCCGACGCCGCGGACGCCACCGACGCCGACCACGCGTGACCGCACCAGGCAGAAGGAGTCGAACCATGGCAGACGCCAAGGTGATCCCGTTCGGCGACGATTCGCGGGCGCGGCGTACGGGCTCGGGTTCCGGCTCGGGTCCGGGGTCCGGCTCGGGTTCCGGCCGGTCGCGCGGCGGCCGGTCCGCGGGCGCCAGGAAGAAGGACGGCGCCGGGTCGTCCGGCGCGGGCGGGCCGGGCACGCAGCCGCTGGCGGCGGTGCCCGAGGTGCCGGAGACCCAGGAGACGGCCGAGGCGGGCTCAGACCCGGGCGGTACGGGCGCAGCGGTCCCCGCGCAGGCAAGCGGCGGCGGGACCGAAGCGGAATCCGCCACGGGGGCGCGTACGGGTTCCGGTTCCGGGTCCGCTTTCGGGTCCGCCTCAGGGTCCGCTTCCGGTTCCGGTTCCGCCGCGGGGGACGAGGGGCCGGGGCTGGCCGCCGCGCTCGGCGGGGTCGCCGACCGGCTGCTCGGCGGGGACTGGGAGCGGAAGGTCGCCTCCGGCCTGTCGTTCCTGCGGCGCCGGGTCACCGGCGAGTACGAGGTCGACGAATTCGGCTACGACGCCGAGTTGACCGAGCAGGTGCTGATGTCGGTGCTGCGGCCGTTCTTCGACACGTACTTCCGGGTCGAGGTGAAGGGCATCGAGAACATCCCCGCCGAGGGCGGGGCGCTGGTGGTCTCCAACCACTCCGGGACGCTGCCGGTCGACGGCCTCATGACGCAGGTCGCCGTGCACGACCACCACCCGGCGGGACGGCACTTGCGGCTGCTCGCCGCCGACCTGGTCTTCATGCTGCCGGTGGTCAACGAATTCGCCCGCAAGGCCGGGCACACGCTGGCGTGCGCGGAGGACGCCGAGGTCTTGCTGGAGCGCGGTGAGGTCGTCGGGGTCATGCCGGAGGGCTTCAAGGGACTCGGCAAGCCGTTCTCGGAGCGGTACAAGCTCCAGCGGTTCGGGCGCGGCGGATTCGTCGCGACGGCGCTGAAGACGAAGGTGCCGATCATTCCGTGCTCGGTGGTCGGCGCCGAGGAGATCTATCCGATGGTCGGCAACTCCCGCACCCTCGCGCGCGTGCTCGGCGTCCCGTACTTCCCCCTCACCCCCACCTTCCCCTGGCTGGGGCCGCTCGGGCTCGTCCCCCTCCCCACCAAGTGGACGATCCAGTTCGGCGAGCCCATCCTCACCGACGCCTACCCGCCCGAGGCGGCGGAGGACCCCATGCTCGTCTTCAACCTGACCGACCAGGTCCGCGAGACGATCCAGCACACCCTGTACAAGCTGCTGGTGGACAGGCGGTCCGTCTTCTTCTGAGGGCGGCCCCGCCACGCGGCGGGCGGTGTTCTTCTGAACGTGAAAGGGCGGCCGGTTCTCCTCGCGGGGAGCCGGCCGCCCTTGGGTGTGCGGTGGTGCTAGTCGTTCGAGTCGTCCACGCCGAGGCCGAGGCCGGGGAGGAGACCGGGCAGGAGCGGGGGGAGGGTGACGGAGTGGGGCGGGGTGGCGGAGGTGGACGGGGTGTCCGTGGCGCCGTTGCCGCTGCCGGGAGTGCTGTTCGGCGGGGGCGGGAGCAGCGGGCCGCCGATCAGGCCCTCGTGCTGCGGGGTGGTGGGCGACGCCGACGGGTTGCCGCTCGGCGCCTGCCCGGACTTGCTGTCCCCGGACGCGGGCGCGGACGGCGTGCCGGAGCCGGAGCCCGTACCGCTGCCCGTACCGTCGTCGCTTCCGCCGCCGGAACGCCGGTGGCCCCGGGAGCCGGAGGAGCTGTCGTCCTTCGGCTTGGGGAGCACGGATTCGAGCGGCTTGACGTCATCGTCTATGGCGGCGAAGACCGACGAGACCTGGTCGGAGACATCGGTGAGCTGGCTGGGCAGCTTGCCCCGCATCTCGGTCCAGCTCTGCCGGTGCGACGCGGCGAAGGTGTTGAGCAGCGCCATCGGCTGGAGCGAGCCGTCCTTCGCGTACGCCTGGGTGAGCAGCCGGTGTCCCTCGGCGGCCTCCTGCCGCATGCCGGACAGCGCCTTGCGCACATCGCCGACGGACTCGTCGTCGAGCTGTCCGCCGCGCTGCCGGTCCATGAGCCGCCGGGCCTCCTGCATGCGCGTGGAGGCCATGTCGAGGTAGACCTTGCCGCGGGAGGCGTCACTGCCCGCCATGTCGAGCTTCAGGTCCTCCATGCCCCGCTTGAGGCCGTAGAGGGTGTCACCTGGCAGCGCGTTCGTACTGGCCGCCGCGACTCCGCCGAAGGCACCGGCGGCGACGCCGACGGACAGGCCGCCGACCGCGAGCCGCCGGGACAGCCGGGAGCGCGGGGTGAGCTTGCGCAGCCGGTGGGCCCCGTGTCCGCCGGTGCCCTCCGAGCGCTGCTCGGGAACCCGGCCGGTGACCTCGAAACTGCCGTCGGCGATGGCCTGTTCCATCGCGGCGATGAGCTGCGCGCGCTGGACGGTCTTCTTCTCGGCGTCCAGTACGGGCGCCGGCCGGTCGCCGATGGCCGCGGCGAGCGACAGCAGCGAGTCCTGTTCGGGATCCGCGTGCCGGGCCGCGGCATGGCTGCCGTGCTGCCCGCTCGCCGGTCCGGCACCGCCGCCACCGCGCTCGCCGGTGGTCTCGTCGAGGACAGCAGCGTCCTCAAGGGCCTGGGCGAAGGCGTTCGCCCGGCGGTGTGCCGTTGCCTGTCCGATCACGGGCGGCACCTCCTCTCGTCATCCACACTCGACTCCCCATGCCGCCCGGAAGGTTGCGTTCCCGGCTGCCGTCCACCCGATCGAGTGAACAGCAACAGGCAGCGCGCGGCACAGATATGTCTGCATGTGATGCAACGAGTGCCGGGCCAGTTGGGTTACGCAGGTCTGATGATCGGGTCGGCTCTGATGATCGGACTGATAGGCCGAATGACGGCCTGCCGGGGTACGGGACAACGCGGACTCACCGGGCGTCTTCCGGTAGCAGCCTGGCCAGGGTGCGGACCGCCCGGTACTGGAGGGTCTTGATCGCCCCCTCGTTCTTGCCCATGATGCGGGCGGTCTCGGCCACCGAGAGACCTTGGAGAAACCGCAGCGTCACGCACTCCTGCTGCTGCGGATTGAGCTTGCGCACGGCCTGGAGCAGCGCCTCGTTCGACAGCGACTCCAGAACGGAGTCCTCGGGGCTGCGCTCGACCTCGTTCGCGTCGAGCATTTCACCGGTGGTCACTTCCAACCGGAACCGGCTCGATTTGAAGTGGTCGGCGACCAGATTGCGGGCGATCGTGACCAGCCACGCGCCGAAGTCACGGCCCTGCCAGGTGAAGGTACCGATTCTGCGCAGGGCGCGCAGGAACGTCTCACTCGTCAGATCCTCGGCCGTGGCTTTGCTGCCGACGCGGTAATAGATGTAGCGGTAGACGGTGTCGGAGTAGTGGTCGTAGAGCCGTCCGAAGGCTTCGGTCTCGCCTTCCTGGGCCCTTTCGACCAGGTCCATCATCCGGCCGCTGTCGGTGTCGGAGGCCGGGCGGCGGGCGGTGGTCGTGGCGGTCGACTGACCGCCGCCGGAGCCGTTGCCCGCGCCGGTGGTGCTGGTGGAGCTGCTGCGGGTGCGTCTGCCTGCGGCTGTGCTGACTTCGGCCAGCGCGTAAGCGTGGCCGGGGACGGTGGGACCGGACGTGGCGAAGGCGGGCACGGCGTACGTGGGGACTGTGCGCATCAGGCGGTCAACCACCAGTGCGCGCAACGCAGCCAGGCCAGAGGTGTCAACCCCGTCGTGTGGGTACACGGGACTCCCAGAGGCAGAACTTCCATCACGTGCAGTACGGGACCGTTCACTCGTCGTGGCGACGTGTGGGTACCGGAATGCGTCTGAGGAGAATAACGCTTCGTACAGGCGACGCTACACCGAGTTGCTCAAATCGCCGTTTCCGCCACTTCCTAAGCGGAATGGTGATCGAGCAATTATCGAACAGGCGCCCTTAGTTGACCACTTCTGCTCGTGAAATGGTCGCGGAGAGAGCGTGTTGTGGTCGTGTTCACGCGTGTCGCTCCCGCCACTTCGGACGCCCCGCGGCGCGGCGGATCCGCGGCGTCACGGGGGTCACAGGCGTCCCGTGACGGCTGCGTCAGGAGTGCCGGCGGCGGCTGATCGCGACGGCGGCCAGGGCGCCGCCCGCCACCGCGCCCATCCCGGCCGCGGCGGGGATGCCGATCTTGGCGGCCTTGCGCCCGGTGCGGTAGTCGCGCAGCCGCCAGCCCTCGGCGCGGGCGTGCTTGCGCAGCCTGCTGTCGGGGTTGATGGCGTAGGGGTGGCCGACCAGGGACAGTATCGGGATGTCGTTGGAGGAGTCGCTGTACGCGGCGCACAGCGACAGGTCCAGGTCCTCGGCGGCGGCCAGGGCGCGTACGGCCTCGGCTTTCGCGGGTCCGTGCAGCGGCTCGCCGACCAGGTGCCCGGTGTAGACGCCGTCGATCGACTCGGCGACCGTGCCGAGCGCGCCGGTCAGGCCGAGGCGGCGGGCGATGATCGTGGCGGTCTCGACGGGTGCGGCGGTCACCAGCCAGACGCGCTGCCCGGCGTCCAGGTGGGCCTGGGCGAGCGCGCGGGTGCCGGGCCAGATCTTGCCCGCCATGTACTCGTCGTAGATCTCCTCGCCGATGGACATCAGTTCCTCGACGCGGTGCCCCTTGATGATGGACAGCGCGCTCTCGCGCACGTCCCGCATGTGCTCGGGGTCCTCGTTGCCCGCCATGCGGAAGTACGTCTGCTGCCAGGCGAAGCGCAGCAGGTCGCGGGTGTCGAAGAACTTCCGCTTGTACAGGCCGCGGCCGAAGTGGAATATCGCGGCGCCCTGCATCACGGTGTTGTCGAGGTCGAAGAAGGCCGCCGCGCGGGGCTGGTCGTGCGCCGGGAACTCAGGTTCCGCGGGCTCGTCCGGCTTCCCCGTCCTGGCGGATTTCGCGGACGCCGCGGATCTCGCGGACGTGACGGTTTCCTCCGGCCCGGCGGAAACCGCGTCCCGCGGCCGGGTCTTGGTGGCCAGGGCGGTCTCCGCGGCCAGTGCCGCGGCCTCGCCTGCCAGCACACTGCGCTCGGTGCCGGCCTGCCTACGGGGGGTGAGCCATCTGCGTGCGGCCATACCGCGAGCATAACCACCCGGCGCGTCAAGCCCTGTTCGCGCACGATGCGGGGGCGTGAACGCCACACGACCGGACAGTGACCGGCTGCGGGTCCCGGCCGGGTCAGCCCGCGGTGAGCGCCGCGCGCAGCCGCTTCTCGTCCACGCGCCAGAACGTGTGCTGCTCGCCGTCGATGAGGACGACGGGGATCTGCTCCCAGTACCGCGCGTACAGCGCCTCGTCCCGGGTGATGTCCCGTTCCTCCACGGCCGCGCCGGTCTCGCCCGCCACCTTCTCGATCACGGTGCGCGCGTCGTCGCACAGGTGGCAGCCGGGCTTGCCGATGAGCGTGACCGTGCGCACGGCCGCCGCGGTGTCGTCGTTCGTCATACGGGCCATTGTGCGCCGGACGGTCCGGGCCCCCGTACGGCGCCGGGTCGCACCACCTGTCACCCGTGACCCTCCGTGCGGCCGTACTGCACCTGTGTCACAGGCGATATGCGGGCGTTACTCGCACTCGCGCACATTCGATTACGATCGAGGTCGTTTTGTACGGCCGGGGGCGATGCGTGAGGAGTGTGACCGCGTGCTCTCGGCTCCGAGCCAGGCTTCGGCGTACGGCTTTGCCGTGGTCGACGTCGAGGCGACCGGTTCGTCGTCGCGGCGGCACCGGGTGGTGGAGCTGGCGGTCGTACTGCTGGACAAGGACCTGACTCCGCAGGGCGAGTTCACGACGCTCGTCGATCCGCACGGTCCGGTCGGCCCGACGCACATCCACGGCATCGAGGGCGGCGACCTCGGCGGGGCGCCCTCGTTCGACGGCATCGCGGCCCGGCTGCTGAGCCTGCTGCGCGGCCGGGTGCTCGTGGGGCACAACGTGGGGTGCGACCGCTCGTTCCTGGCCGCCGAGTACGCCCGCGTCGGGGTGCGGCTGCCGTCTATACCAGAACTTTGCACGATGCGGATGGCCGCCGCCCGCTTGCCCGCTCCGCACGGACTGTCACTGCGCGACTGCGCCGAGGCAGCGGGCGTCACGGAGTGGCACGCGCACACCGCGCTGGGTGACGCCCGTGCGACGGCTGAGCTGTTCTCGCACTACGTTCGGGGTGCGGAATCGGTCGAATTTGCGGAATCCGCCGTTCTGGACGAGCGGCTGGCGCAGGCCGCCGCGGTGGAATGGCCGCAGGCCACTGGCCTACCGGGGGTCGTTGACGCACTCTGGAAGCGCCGCAGCAACGATTCCGCACGGCGAATGGTGCCCAATGTCCGTAATGGGAGCGCGTGATGCCGGTCACGTCCGCCGGGCAAATCGGACACCATCTTTGTGCACGCGTTCACAAAGACATAGCCTGCTGTCCACGGGGCGGCCCCAAAGACCGTGGTCGTCTTCAGCCCAGCTCTACCCGCAGGAGCACCGTGGCAACTGGCCGATCTCACCGACCGGCGACCCGCAGCCGAGGGATTCCCGAGGCCACCGTCGCCAGACTTCCGCTGTACCTGCGGGCACTGACAGCACTCTCCGAGCGCTCGGTGCCCACCGTGTCGTCGGAGGAACTCGCCGCCGCCGCCGGGGTCAACTCGGCCAAGCTGCGCAAGGACTTCTCCTACCTCGGCTCCTACGGGACCCGTGGCGTGGGCTACGACGTCGAGTACCTCGTCTACCAGATCAGCCGTGAGCTGGGCCTCACGCAGGACTGGCCGGTCGTCATCGTCGGTATCGGCAACCTCGGCGCCGCGCTCGCCAACTACGGCGGGTTCGCCTCCCGCGGCTTCCGGGTCGCCGCGCTGCTGGACGCCGACCCCGCCCTCGCGGGCCGTCTGGTCGCCGGGCTCCCGGTCCGCCACATCGACGAGCTGGAGTCGATCGTCGACGACAACCAGGTGTCGATCGGCGTCATCGCCACGCCCGCCGGCGCCGCCCAGGAGGTCACCGACCGCCTCGTGGCCGCCGGTGTGACCTCGATCCTCAACTTCGCGCCGACCGTGCTGACCGTTCCGGACGGCGTCGACGTACGCAAGGTCGACCTCTCCATCGAGCTGCAGATCCTCGCCTTCCACGAGCAGCGCAAGGCGGGCGAGGACCGCCAGGACCCGGACGGTGACGTACCCGCCGTGATGCCCGCATGAGCGTTCTCGTCGTCGGACTCAGCCACCGCAGCGCACCCGTGAGCGTCCTGGAAAGGGCCGCGCTCACCGGGGACGCCCGCGCCAAGCTGCTCCAGGACGCGCTCGCCGCGGAGCCCGCGGCCGAGGCGGTGGTGCTCTCGACGTGCAACCGCATCGAGCTGTACGCGGACGTCGACAAGTTCCACGCCGGGGTCGCCGAACTGTCCACGCTCCTCGCCCAGCACAGCGGCGTCGGCCTCGAAGAGCTGACCCCGCACCTGTACGTGCACTACGAGGACCGGGCCGTCCACCACCTGCTCTCCGTGGCCTGCGGGCTGGACTCCATGGTCGTCGGCGAGGGCCAGATCCTCGGCCAGATCAAGGACGCGCTGGCCGCGGGGCAGGAGCTGCACACCGCGGGGCGGCTGCTCAACGACCTGTTCCAGCAGGCCCTGCGGGTCGGCAAGCGCGCCCACTCCGAGACCGGGATAGACCGGGCGGGCCAGTCCCTGGTCACCTTCGGCCTGGACCAGCTCGCCGTGACGACGGGACCGCTCGCCGGCCGCCGCGCCCTCGTCGTCGGCGCGGGCTCCATGTCCTCCCTGGCCGCCGCCACGCTCGCGCGCGCGGGTGTGCGCGAGCTGGCCATCGCCAACCGCACGGTCGACCGGGCCGAGCGCCTCGCGGCGACCCTGGCCTCCGACAACGGCGCCCTCGACAGCCGCGCGATCACCATGTCCGAGGTGTCCGCCGCGCTGCGCACCGCCGACGTCGTGGTGTCCTGCACCGGCGCGACCGGCCTGGTGCTGAGCGCGGACGACCTGCGCGCCGCCCTCGCCGAGCGCCCGGCGGGCACCGACCTCGCCGTGCTTGACCTCGCCATGCCGCGCGACATCGACTCGGCCGCGCACGCCCTGCTCGGCGTGCACCTGGTCGACATAGAGTCGCTGGCCGCCGCGTCCGCCGACGCGCCCATGGCCGCCGACGTCGACGCCGTGCGCGGCATCGTCTCCGAAGAGGTCGCCGCCTTCGGCGCGGCTCAGCGTGCCGCTCGCATCACGCCCACCGTGGTGGCGCTGCGCGCCATGGCCGCCGACGTCGTGGCGGGTGAACTTTCCCGCCTCGAAGGTAGGCTGCCCGATCTGGACGACAAGCAGCGCGCCGAGATCACCCAGACGGTGCGCCGCGTCGTCGACAAGCTCCTGCACGCGCCCACCGTGCGGGTCAAGCAGCTCGCGGGCGAACCGGGCGGCGCGGGCTACGCCGACGCCCTGCGCGAGCTCTTCGACCTCGACCCGCAGGCCGTAGCCGCCGTCCGCTCCGCGCCGACCCGCACCACCCTGGGCGTCCCAGAACCGAATCGAGGCCGCTGAATGAACGAGACGGGTGCCCCGCACGAGCCCGGGGCTGTGTCTGATCTGGGGCTGCCGCCGGGTGGGCGCGAGGTGTCTGAGGCGGTGCCGGACGCGGCTGGACGTGCCCCGCAGGGGCGCGGGCCTGTGTCTGATGTGCGGCTGCCGCCGGGTGGGCGCGAGGTGTCTGAGGCGGTGCCGGACGCGGCTGGACGTGCCCCGCAGGGGCGCGGGGAACTGCGCGGCCGGCCGGTGACGGCCGGTGGTCCGGGAACAACCGGCAGTGCCCCGCTGGACCCGGCGCAGACGAGCGGCGCCGCCGCGGCTGAGGCCGCGGTGCCCCACGCCCCCGAGGGGGCACCCTCCGTGCGCGAGGAAGCCGTCGAGGGGGCACCCTCCTCGCACGGGGCGCAGCCCCTTCGGCTGGGGACCCGGCGGAGCAAGCTGGCGATGGCGCAGTCGGGCATGGTCGCCGCCCAGGTGACGGAACTGACCGGCCGCCCGGTCGAGTTGGTCGAGATCACCACGTACGGCGACGTCTCGCGCGAGAATCTGGCCCAGATCGGCGGCACCGGCGTCTTCGTGTCGGCCCTGAGGGACGCCCTCCTGGCCGGCGAGATCGACTTCGCGGTGCACAGCCTCAAAGACCTGCCCACCGCGGCGGCGGACGGCCTGACGCTCGCGGCGATCCCGGTACGGGAGGACCCGCGGGACGCACTCGTGGCCCGCGACGGCCTGACGTTCGAGACGCTGCCCGACGGAGCGCGGGTCGGCACGGGCTCCCCGCGACGGATGGCGCAGCTCAACGCGTGGGCACGGTCACACGGCAGGGCCGTGGAGACGGTGCCGATCCGTGGCAATGTTGACACCCGCATCGGGTACGTTACTTCCGGCACGCTCGACGCGGTCGTACTGGCCGCCGCCGGGCTGAACCGTATCGGCAGGCTCGCGGAGGCGAGCGAGCTGATCGCTGCCGACGCCGTACTGCCCGCTCCCGGCCAGGGAGCGTTGGCGGTCGAATGCGCCGCCTCCAACCAGGAGTTGGCCGCACAGCTCGCCGAGCTCGACGACCCGTTCACCCGGGTCGCCGTGACCGCCGAGCGATCCCTGCTCGCCGCCCTCGAAGCCGGCTGCTCCGCCCCTGTGGGCGCGCTCGCCGACCTCGTGGCCGACGGGCAGACTACCGAGCTGCGCCTGCGCGGTGTCGTCGGCACGACCGACGGCGCCTCACTGGTGCAGATGTCCATCACCGGCCCCGTACCGGCGTCCGACGACGAAGCGCGTGCCCTCGGGCGCGAGTTGGCCGTCGAGATGCTCGCCAAGGGTGCGGCCGGTCTTATGGGGGAGCGCGCACTTTGAACCCCGCCGCCGTCGCTGCAACGACGAACACCGCCGGGACCGCCGGTTCCAACCGACCTTCTTCCGGCCACGTCACCTTCCTCGGTGCCGGGCCCGGAGACCCCGGGCTGCTGACCTTGCGCGCTGTGGAGGCGCTGGCCCGTGCCGACCTGCTGGTCGGCGACGCGCCGGTGCTCGACGTGGTCCGCACGCACGCCCGCGCGGACGTGGGCACGGCCCAACCCGCCGCAGACGGCGAGGTGTTGGACATCTCCGCTGTCTCGGCTGCTGCCACCCAGCTTGTCATGGCGTCCGCGCGGACCGGAAAGCGGGTCGTCCGTGCGGTCGCGGGCGACCCCGGCCTCGACTCGTCCGCGGCCGAGGAGATGCTGGCCTGTGCCCACGCGGGCATCCCCTTCGAGGTCGTGCCCGGCGTGGCCGCCGCCGTCGGCGTACCCGCCTACGCGGGCGTGCACTTGAGCAGTGACGTGCGCTTCGTGGACGCGGCCACCGCCGGCGACCGCTGTTGGAACGAGGTGGGCGCGAGCGACGCGACGCTGGTGGTCTCCACCACGCTCCAGACCGTCGCGATCGCCACCGCGGAACTCATCGCCGCCGGACGCAAGCCCGACACCCCGCTGTCGGTGACCGTCGCCGGGACCACCACCCGGCAGCGCACCTGGACCGCGACGCTGGCCACCATCGCCGCGGAGCTGAAGGCGACCAAGGCGTTGCCGACGCCCGAGGGACCGATCGCCGCGATAGCCGTCGTCGGCGAACGCACCGCCCAGCGCCAGCACTTGTCGTGGTTCGAGACCAAGCCGCTGTTCGGCTGGCGGGTCCTGGTGCCGCGCACGAAGGAGCAGGCGGCGTCGCTGTCCGACCAACTCCGCTCGTACGGCGCCGTGCCGCACGAGGTGCCGACCATCGCGGTCGAACCGCCGCGCACCCCGCAGCAGATGGAGCGGGCCGTCAAGGGCCTGGTGACCGGACGCTACGAGTGGATCGCCTTCACGTCGGTGAACGCCGTCAAGGCGGTGCGCGAGAAGTTCGAGGAGTACGGGCTCGACGCGCGGGCCTTCGCCGGTATCAAGGTCGCCGCGGTCGGCGAGCAGACCGCCCAGTCGCTGGTGGAGTTCGGCGTCAAGCCGGACCTGGTGCCCAGCGGCGAGCAGTCCGCGGCCGGGCTGCTGGAGGACTGGCCGCCGTACGACCCGGTCTTCGACCCGATCGACCGCGTCTTCCTGCCGCGCGCCGACATCGCCACCGAGACGCTGGTGGCCGGACTGGTCGAGCTGGGCTGGGAGGTGGACGACGTGACGGCCTACCGGACCGTGCGCGCCTCGCCGCCGCCCGCCGACACCCGTGAGGCCATCAAGGGCGGCGGATTCGACGCGGTGCTGTTCACCTCGTCCTCGACCGTGCGCAATCTCGTCGGTATCGCGGGCAAGCCGCACAATGTCACCGTGATCGCCTGCATCGGGCCCGCCACCGCCAAGACGGCGGAGGAGCACGGGCTGCGGGTGGACGTCATGTCGCCCGAGCCGTCCGTGCTCGCCCTCGCGCAGGCCCTCGCCGACTTCGGTACGGCCCGCCGGGTCGCGGCCGAGGAGGCGGGCGACCCGGTGACCCGTCCCAGCGAGCGCCGTCCCGGCTCGCGCAGAAGGGCCCGCGTCTAGGGCCTGGGTCTGAGGCCCGGATCTGAGGCCCGCGTCCAGGGCCCGGATCTGAGGCCCGCGTCCAGAGCCCAGACCCAGGGCCCGGACCCAGGGCCCGCGTCGAGGACCTGGTGGGCCCCACGGGCCCACGACTACCGCAGCGCCGGGGGCAGTTGCTCCCGGTGGACGACGCCCAGGCGCTGCGTGGCGCGGGTGAGCGCCACATACAGGTCGCTCGATCCGAACCGGGCGGGCTCCACGACCAGCACATGGTCGAACTCAAGGCCCTTGGCCTGGCGCGGGGCCAGCAGCACCAACGGCCGGGTCAGGTCGGGCGCTTCGCCCGCCGTGACACCGTCCAGCGCGGCGGCGATCTCCTCGTGCAGCTCGCGCGGCGCGATCACCGCCAGGCGGCCCTGCCCCGGCAGCGGCGTCAGCTCCGCGGCGGCCTTGGCGACCGTCCCCGCCAGATCCCCGCCCGCGTCCCGCGTCCACGGCCGCTCGCCGGTCGACCGCACCGACACCGGCAGGACGTACCGCGGGTCCTGCGCCCGTACGACCCTGGCCGCCAGCTCCATGATCTCGGCGGGCGTACGGTAGTTGACCTTCAGCGTGACGTGCTCGAAGCGGTCCCCGACGTACGGCCGCAGGATGTTCTCCCACGAGCCGACGCCCGCCGCCTCCGACGTCTGCGCCGGGTCGCCGACCAGCGTCAGCGAACGCGTCGGGGTGCGGCGCATCAGCAGCCGCCACCCCATCGGCGACAGGTCCTGCGCCTCGTCCACGATGATGTGCCCGAACGCCCAGGTGCGGTCGGCGGCGGCGCGTTCGGCCGCGCTGCGGTGGTCGTCCTCCTCGTGCCGCTCCGCCATCCGCTCGGCGTCGATGATGTCGTGCGCGGCCAGGACCTCGGACTCCTCGTCCTCGAACTCGTACGACTCCGAGCCCCGCGACAGCTCCAGCACGCCCTGCGCGTAGGCGATCCGCTCCTGGCGTACGGCCTCCTCGGCCGCCAGCCGGGCGCTGTCGTCCACGCCGAGGAGTTCGGCGGCCTCGTCCAGCAGGGGGACGTCCGCGGGCGTCCACGGGGCGTCGAGGGGGTTGTCGGGGCGCGGGCGCCGGATCGCGTCGGCGTCCTCGGCGGGCAGGTACACCGGCGCGGCCAGATAGTCGGCCAGGAACGCCTCGGGGGTCAGCGGCGGCCACAACTCGTCGACGGCGGCGTGGACTTCCTTGCTCGCCGCGATGGCCCGGCCGAGCAGCGCGATGTCGTCGGGCCCGAGGAAGTTGGGCCCGCCGTACGGGTCGGCGCCGATCCGCTCGGCGAGCTGCGCGGTCAGCGCGTCGATCACGCGGAAGACGAAGTGCGGGCGGCCGAGGTTGTGCGGCAGCAGGGTGTCGCGGGCCGCCTGCCGGGCCTCGTACGCGATCTCCCAGTCGAGGATGAGGTCGCCGTCGTCGTGCCGGATGATCAACGGGGCGCCGGGCTCGGGCAGTTGCTGCCGGTCGCGGACGGCCGTCGCCAGCGCCTCGGCCATCTCCTCGCCGCCCTTGACGGCGGCGGCGCGCGGCGTGTCGGTGCCGGTGGCGTGGACGCCGGGGAAGAGTTCGGCCTGGGTGGCGAGCAGGACGCCGGTCTCGCCGAGCGCGGGCAGCACCTCTTCGATGTAGCGCAGGAACGCCGGGTTGGGGCCGACGATCAACACCGCGCGCTTGGAGAGCAGTTCGCGCTGCTCGTACAGCAGGAACGCGGCCCGGTGCAGGGCGACGGCGGTCTTGCCGGTGCCGGGGCCGCCCTCCACGACCAGGACGCCCCGGTGCGGGGCGCGGATGATGGTGTCCTGCTCGGCCTGGATGGTCCGCACGATGTCGCCCATCCGGCCGGTGCGCGCGGAGTTGAGCGCCGCGAGCAGCACGCTGTCGCCGTTGGGGTCCTCGAAGCCGGTGCGTTCGCCGTCGGCCAGGTCCAGGATCTCGTCGTGCAGCTCGGTGACGGTGCGGCCCTCGCTGGCGATGTGGCGGCGGCGCCGCAGGCCCATCGGGGTGTGCCCGGTGGCGAGGTAGAAGGGGCGGGCGACGGGCGCGCGCCAGTCGATGAGCAGCGGCGTACGGTCGGCGTCGTCCTCGCGGATGCCGATCCGGCCGATGTGGTGCGTGGCACCGTCGGAGCGGTCGACGCGGCCGAAGCACAGCGAACCGTCGACCGCGTTCAGCGCCGCGAGCAGGCCGGAGCGCTCCGCGACCCGGATGTCGCGTTCGAGCCGCGCCTGGAGGCCGGTGCCGACCGGCGTCAGCGCGTCCTCGACGCCCTGCGCCGCGACACCGCGCAGCGCGTCGACCCGCGCGTGGACGCGGTCGATGAATTCCTGCTCTTCCCGCAATTCGACGCTTTCCCGATTTGACAAAACGGCTCCCCGTCGGATATGGTTCTTCTTGTTGGCCCCGTGATCGGGGCCTTTCCCATGTGCGCTGAATGCGCGCAGAAGAAACCAATATACGCGTGGCGATCCCCGGTCGGCAATTGCCCACCGGGGATTTCTCGTGCCCCGCGGCCCGTACCCGGTCGTCCTCTGCTCGCCCGGCGCGGGCGACCCGCGCTCGATGGGCACCAAGCTCTACGACGACCTCGCCTCGCGCGGCTACGCCCGCCCCTCGCACCGCTGCCCGGAGGCGCGCCTCTTCTGCGGGTGAGCCCGGCCCGCATCGGCAAGGCGCATGCACCAGGTTGCGACGCCCCCTGGGCCGCGACACCGATGGCCCGTCGGCAACGCCCGAATTTCCGGTGGCCGCCTTTCCGCGGATACGGCGGCGGCCGACGAATTGCGCGGCGCGGAAGCGAACGGATCTTCTTCTCCTCCGCATTGCCGCGGGCCTTTGCGGAGCCGACTGGGCGTCGGGAAAAGCACACCGGGAGCGGGCGTACCGTGGGAGAGAGCCCTCGATCGTGAGGGTGCCTCGATCTCCACGGGTTCGGACCCACGGGAAGGCGGCGCAGCCATGAGCAGCCAATACGGCGAGTTTCCGGGCGCGCGCCCGCGACGTCTGCGGACGACCCCGGCGATGCGCCGCATGGTCGCCGAGACCCGGCTGTCCCCGGCGGAGCTGATCCTGCCGATGTTCGTCCGCGAGGGCATCAGCGCGCCGCAGGAGATCTCCTCCATGCCCGGCGTCGTCCAGCACACCCGCGACTCGCTGCGCAAGGCGGCGGCGGAAGCGGCGGCGGCCGGGGTCGGCGGCATCATGCTCTTCGGCGTGCCCGAGGTGAAGGACGCGGTCGGCAGCCAGGGCACCGAGCCCGACGGCATACTCCAACTCGGCATCCGCGACGTCGTGTCCGAGGTCGGCGACGCGCTCGTGGTGATGTCCGACCTGTGTCTGGACGAGTACACCGACCACGGTCACTGCGGCGTGCTCGACGCCGAGGGCCGCGTCGACAACGACGCCACGCTGGAGCGCTACGCCGAGATGGCCCAGGTCCAGGCCGACGCGGGCGTCCACGTGGTCGGCCCCTCCGGCATGATGGACGGTCAGGTCGGCGTCGTACGCGACGCGTTGGACGAGATCGGCAAGCAGGACGTGGCGATCCTCGCGTACACCGCGAAGTACGCCTCCGCCTTCTACGGCCCCTTCCGCGAGGCCGTCAACTCCTCGCTCAAGGGCGACCGCAAGACGTATCAGCAGGACCCGGCCAACCTCCGTGAGGCGATGCGCGAGCTGGCGCTGGACCTGGAGGAGGGCGCCGACATGGTGATGGTCAAGCCCGCCCTGCCCTACCTGGACGTGCTGCGCCGCGTCGCCGACGAGGTGAACGTGCCCGTCGCCGCGTACCAGATCTCCGGTGAGTACGCGATGGTCGAGGCCGCCGCCGCGAACGGCTGGATCGACCGCGACCGCGCGATCATGGAGACGCTGACGTCCATCCGCCGGGCGGGCGCGAACATGATCCTCACGTACTGGGCGACCGAGGCCGCCCAGCGGCTCTAGGGTCCGCCGGACAGGCCCTAGCCCGCCCCTGCCTCCGAGAAGTCCTCGAACTCGCAGTCGGACAGCGCCGCCAGGGCGTCGGCGTACCCCAACTCCTCGGCCCGCAGCAGCCGTCTGCGGTCGGTCTCCGTCCGGCTGGTCAGGACGTCCGGGTCGGACGGGGTGACGCGGTGGATCGGGACGGACCCGAACGAGCCCTGGACCATGATCTGTTCGGAGACCCGCGCCAGCGGGTTGTAGGCGAGCATCAGGCCGCGCACCGGGGCGGATATGCCGGGTGCGGTACGGATGACCAGCGCCTCCTTGCCGCTGAGGTGGTGGCCGAGCGAGCCCGCGCCGACCGTGGAGACGGCGATGACGGCGCTCGGATTGCGCGCCAGCGCGCGCAGCAGCGGCAGCGGGTCGGAGATGCCGCCGTCCACGTACGTCTGGGACCGCAGCCGGACCCGCCGGTGGTAGAGCACCGGGATGGCCATGGTGGCCCGCAGCACCTCGAAGAGTTCGGCGTCCGAGGTGCACCGGCCGAGGTCGAAGTACTCGGCGATGGACGTGACCGCGTTGGTGACGGCGACCTCGAAGGTCAGCGCGTGCTTGGTCAGGCTGGCCACCGAGAGCCCGGTCTGCTCGCGGATGACGGAGACGAGCAGGTCGACGTCGACCATCTTCGTCACGCGCCTGCTGTCGATGAAGTTCCGGCCGCTGAGGTCGTCCAGGAACGTCTTCACCAGCCCGGTGAGGTCCGGCGCGTCGTCGGCCCGCGCCTGCCCGGCGAGCACCGCCCCGGCCACGCACCCGGCGCTGGAGGAGTGCACGGAACCCACCTTGCTGTGGATGCCGAGGTCGACCATGCCGCGGACGACCCCCAGCGCGTAGATGGACCGCATCGCGCCACCTTGAACAGCGACCGAAAGCATCGGGGCTCCTTGACTACGGTGAGTACGGTGATCGCGGGGATGGCGACCACGGCCAGCGGCTACGGCTACGGCTACGGCTACGGCTTGATGAGCTTGATGACCTGGACGGCGATGGCGACCGTCGGCGCGAGGACGGACAACGCGCCCGCGAACAGCAGGCCGTTGCGGATCGGCATGGACGGCAACTTCTGTACGTCGCGCAGGCGTTGCAGCGCCACCAGGTAGCGCACCCCCGCGGACGGATCGGTCGAGTCGGGGTCCGGCATGGCGGCGATGATCTGGTCGATCTGCTCCTTGCGGTCGACCCGCACCTGCCGCCTGATGTGCGTCATCGAGCCGATGAACACATAGAGCACCATGCCCACGAAAGCCGCCAGGCACAACAGCGTCGGATAGGTGCCGATGGCCGGCTGGAGGAAGAAGAACATGGCGAAGGACGTCGCGAAGGTGCAGGTGAGTCCGCCCTGGAGGTTGGACACCGCCTGCCGCAGCTTCGCCCAGCCGTAGAAGTTGTCGGGGTTGAGCGGGTTGGTGCCGAATTTGTACTCGTTCTTCAACTGCTTGAGGAATTTGACGTAGTGGATGCCGACGACGCCCTCCGCGTACGCCATGTACATCCCGACCGTGCCCATGAAGATCCACACCACACCGCCGAAGGTGACCGGCGCGGCCCGCCCCCACCACTGGTCGTACAGCGCGTCGGAGCCCAGGAAGTGGAAGAGGTGGCCCTGGAGGCGGAGGTTGATGCCGGTGACGACGGCGACGATGCCGAGCAGCACCAGCCAGGAGTATTTGCCGTGCTTGGCGTATTTGGCGTTGAGGTCGTCCACGGCCGACTTCAGGTGGGCGCGCGCCTGGTCGTCGCAGCGGATGCAGCCGGACTTGTCCAGGCTCTCGTGGAGGGTCTGGAGGCTGCGGAAGATGCCGTAGACCAGCGGGACGGACCAGGCGATCGAGAAGGTCAGGATGCAGGAGGGGTAGTCGCGCAGGAACGGTACGGCGTTCGCGTCCGGGTCCGCGCTCTCACGCCGGGACAGGAACGACCACACGTCCGAGAGCACGCTGAGGTCCCAGTGCGGCCGGTAGAACGAGTTCATGATCAGCGCCGACCAGGACACGAGCAGGCAGGCGAGGAGCACCGCCCAGATCGCGACGACGTACGGCGACCGCTCGTCCTCGGGGCTGCCGGCGGGGCCCGGCGTCACGGACCGTTTCTTCAGCAGCCGCGAGACGAGGATCGGCTCGACGAGGAAGGGCTTGATGTTCAGCGCTTCGGAGGTGATCGGGACGGGCGTGGGAGGCGGGCCAGGGGGCGGGACCGGGGTCGGCCCCCCCGCGCCTCCGGCGCCTCCGGCGGTCGGCGCGGGAATCGGTCCGGTGGTCGGTGCGGTCACAGTTTCCCCCCGTGTCCAGCGGTGTCCTGCGGTGCCGGGTTCTGTCCTGCGGAGTTCTTTCCCGCGCAGTTCTGTCCCGTGCCGCTCTCCGGCACGGAAAGCGCCCGGATGAGCCGGCCGTGCGATTTCACGGCCGCCCACATCGACGGATGCGTCCGTACCGTCATTTCGGTTCCGGCGAGCAGGGCGACGAGACGTTCCGTCGCCGCCGGGAGTTCGGGAAAGGTCAGCGTGGGCGCGAGGTGATGGACGCAGTGATACGTCGTGCCGCCGCTGAGCCAGTACCAGAATCCCCGGCTGCCGCCCACGTCGGTGGACCGGGAGAGCTGAGCGGAAAGCGATTCCGTTCCGTCGACGGAAGGACCGTATTCGGCCAGATCCGTATTGTGCTGCACCTGGGTGATCAGCGAGACGAAGGTCCCGGATATCAAGTGGAACAGCAGATACGTCAGCAGTGCCCGGCGCGTCGGCAGCACCAGGAAGACCGGAATCCAGACAACGGCGTGCGGCAGGTACTTGTCGGCCAGCAGAAACCACGGCCAGCCGCGCCCCCGGGGCCCGACCACCCGCCGGACGACCGCCTGCCGTGTCGTCCACAGCTCGCTCGGCTTGAGCATGTTCAGCGTGGAGAACGGCAGCAGCAGCCACATGTAGAGGTGCTGCGCGCGGTGCAGGGCGTGCCACGGCTGCTCGGCGGTCACCCGCCCGAACCAGCCGAACTGGATGTCCGGGTCGAACGCCGGATTTCCCACGTACCGGTGGTGCAACCGCACGTGCTTGTGAAACCACCAGCGCGGCCCGAGGCCGATCGCCGCCGACCCCGCACGCAGTACGGCTTCCGACCTCCACCGGCCGCCGCGCACATTTCCGTGCACCGCGTCGTGGAACCAGGACCCGACCATGGAAACGGACGCCAGTGCGAAAAGCGTGATTCCGCCGAACCACGCGATACCGCCGGGCGAGACGAACGGCGACCGTGCGAAGGCGAGTACCAGAACGTATCCGGCGGACATGAGCGCGACCCGTACCGCGAAGTCCACGGCATAACGGGAAGCGGGCGGTCTGGCCCTTCGGGATAACTCCGACTGCCGAAATCCGCGCAGAAGGTGATCGGACGCAGGCGGGCCCGATTCGAGCGGGGGAGTGGAGGCTAATGGACCTGAGGAGATACGGCTCTGCATTGGTGCTCTCCGGTGCCTGTACGCCCCGAAAGCGGCGGACGATTGGCAGACCGTAGCACCGCCGGTAACCGGCGGTGCGCGGTTTCGTCCAAGGCGATACGCGGAGATACGCCCGAGTCCGGTGGGTTTTCTGGTGCTACCCGGCGGGCGGTTTCGAGTCGGCCCCGGTTGTCGGCGCGGGGACCGGCTTGGCCGGTTTGGCCGGCTTCTTGGGTAGCAGCCAGTTCTTCAGCGCCTTGGCCAGCGGCGTCTCCACGTATGTGTGGACGAGCCAGGCCGCCAGCAGCATCACGGCGACCAGCGCCGGAACCAGGATGCGGGCCGGGAGCACCCCGTGCGTGTGCCGGATGATCTCCCACCCGATGTCTTCGTGCAGCAGATACAACGGATACGTCATCGCGCCGGCGACCGTCAGCCAGCGCCAGTTGAAGAAGTTCAGCTTCCCGAGCGCGGCGCCCAGGACGAGACCGTAGAAGATGCTCACGACGGCCAGCGACCACCACCACGACAGATTGGTGTGGGTGGACGCCTCGGCGCTGGCCACCAGATCCGTGAGCTGGTTCTGTGCCATCAGCCAGGACGCCCCCAGCAGCAGCCACAGTATGGGCGTGGGCCCCACCCGGTGCATCAGGTAGATCACGATGCCGCTGACGAAGAAGGCCGCGTACTGGGGAACGATCATCAACTGCAGCAGATCGATCCCCGACTGCGGCGCGATTCCGGCCAGCAGCAGCCAGGCGATGCAGAAGGTGACCACTCGCCTGTAGGTCAGCCCCATCATCGCCACGACCATGAACAGCAGGTAGAACCGCAGCTCCACCCAGAGCGACCAGTACACGCCGTCCACGTCCTGCGCGCCCAGCAGCTCCTGGAACATCGTGACATTCGTCAGCACGTCGCTCGCGGCAAGGGTCGTTCCCCCCGGCCGCGTCACCAGCACCGTCGTGGTCACCGCGATGGCGAACCAGTACGCCGGATAGAGCCGGACGAACCGCGACACGGCGAACTGCTTCGGCGTCCGCCCCCAGCACGACATGCAGATGACGAACCCGCTGATCAGGAAGAACAGCTCGACGCCCAGCCATCCGTACCCGGCCACCTCGTGGACGCCGGGGAAGACCGCGCGCGAGGACTTCCCCCACGGGGACTCGAACCAGTCGTCGAAGCCCATGTAGTGGTAGGCGACCACCATGAGCGCGGCTATCAGCCGCAGACCGTCCAGCACGTACAGCCGCTTCTTCG
This sequence comes from Streptomyces sp. NPDC008079, assembly GCF_042957385.1. Classification (NCBI taxonomy): domain Bacteria; kingdom Bacillati; phylum Actinomycetota; class Actinomycetes; order Kitasatosporales; family Streptomycetaceae; genus Streptomyces; species Streptomyces sp. NPDC008079. The sequence continues at coordinate 66,407 of NZ_JBIBIC010000026.1, read as the reverse complement.
GCTGCGGTGCCGCGCTCCCGGCCTTGCCTCCGGCGGCGGGCTCAGGGACCGGTGCGAGGTCGGGCAGCGGCGCGGAGCCGGTGGGGGCGGCATCTCCGCGAACAACGGTGCTCATAGGCGGGGTGTCCTAGAGGTGAACTGAGGCGAATTGGGGATTCCGCCCACCTTACCCCCGGGTAATTTTTAGGAATGTCCTAAAGAAGTGGCGTTTTATCGGTCATATCGGAACCCGGCGCCGCCGTGGCGGTGGCGGTCGCGGCGAAGGTGGCGAAGGCCGCCCATGCGGCCGGGGTGAACGTGAGGCTCGGACCCTGGGGGTCCTTGGAGTCCCGCACGTGCACGGCGGCCGGGTGAGCCGCGACCTCGATGCAGTTGCCGCCGTCGCTTCCGCTGTAACTGGACTTGCGCCAGTCGTAGGCGATCTCGACGCAGTCGCCGCCCTGGCTGCCGCTGTAGCTGGACTTGAACCACTTCAGGGGGTCGTTCATCACTCTCCTAGCAACCGGTCCAACAGACCCTTCGTGTCCTCGGGATCGAGGGCCTGAGCGCGCAGCATCGCATACTTGCGCGCAAGGATGCTCACCCCGTCGGGGTCGTGAATGAACAGGCTGCCGCGCTGAGTTTCAGCGTAGGCGAGGTGATCGTGTTCCGGTGTCTCCAAGAGAACGAAGGGGCCATCAAGGCCCGCGTGTGTGGTCCGGCCCAACTGGATGATCTGGATGCTGATGCCCGGCACATCGGCACACTCGCGGAGGTGTTGCACCTGGTTCAGCCACACGTCGTCACCGCCGATCCGGTCCATGAGCGCGGCCTCGGAGATGATGAAACTCGCGGCCGGCGGGATCTTCCCCTGCAAGATCTCCTGTCGCTTCAGGCGAGCCGTGACGCGGAACTCGATTTCCTCCTCGGTGAGAGCGGGGATGTCGTTACGGAACACCGCCCGCATGTACTCCTCCGTCTGGAGAAGGCCGGGCAGCACCTGGTTCTGGTACGAGTTGTACGTGAGTGCCTCGCGCTCAAGCTCGACGAACTCCGCCGCGAAGGTCGGGATGGCGTCGTCGACCTCCGGCAGGTGACGTACCGCCACCTCCAGTGCTCCCTTGGTGTCCAGCAAGCGGTCCAGCTCCTGTGCCAGGGAAAGAGTCAAGGGGCGACGTCCCTGTTCAATCGACTCCAACTTGGCCAGGCTCACGATAACGATTGGCGCTAACTGGGCCTGCGTGTACCCCGCCGCAGCACGGAACAGAGCCACTTGCGCGCCGAGCGAGTGGAAGGGAGACAGGTTCTTCTTTTCCTTGTTCGGCGGACGCCGTTTGCGAGGTGCCATACGACCGTAACTACCCCACTGCCACTCGACGTGTATCGGTCCTAACCCGTACACGCGGCGTGTACGAGTAACAGGTCTAGTACACCCCGAACACGCTGCGCGACGCTGAGCTTCATGAACGAAGACGTCCAGCACCTGGACCGCCGGGAGCGGTTCTACCGTCGGGAACGGCGCTCGGTCCCCGCCGCGCGGGAGTTCGCGCGGGAAGCCCTCACCGCGTGGGGGTTCGAGAGCCGGGAGGACGAAGTCCTCCTGTGTGTGAGCGAGTTGGCGACCAACGCGCTGCTGCACGGCGTGCCCCCGGGGCGCGGCTTCCTCTTACTGCTGCGCCGCGACCTCGGCACCACCTTGCGGGTCGAGGTGCACGACAGCGGCGGCGGCCGTCCGCACCTGGCCGACCGGCCGGGGCGTGAGCGCGATCAGGAGGAGTCCGGGCGCGGGCTCGTCCTGGTCGACGCGCTGGCCGACAAGTGGGACGTGGGGGAGCGGAACCCCGGCAAGATCGTGTGGTGCGAGTTCGCCGCCCGCTGACCGGGCGTCAGTCCCACCAGAAGGACCACGTGTGGACGTCGAGGACGGCCTTCTCCGCGTACTCGCGCAGCGTCTCGTAGGTGCCCTGGTCGATGTTGTCCGGGCAGAAGGCGTAGTGCTCGGCGGCGACGGCCTCGGCTTCTTCCTGGGTGCTCGGGGGCGCGGCGACGGAGACGGTGAGGCGGTCGAAGGCGAGGGCGATGACGCGTATGCCGAACCGGTCCTCCCACGAGCGGAGCACGGCGCACAGACGGGCGGGGTCGCTCTCGTAGTTGAGCGGGCCGCTCCAGCCGATCGCTGCGGGTATGTCGGCGCTGCGGCGGGCGTGGACCAGGGCCGCGCGCGGATTCTCCAGCCAGCCGGAGCCGACCATGTCGGCGGTGACCTCGGCGGCCAGGTCGTCGGGGTCGTCCACGGCCTTCGCGGCGGGGGCCAGGCCCGGCCACGCCGCGCCGTACGGCGCGAGGACGTCGTCCTCCTCGACGTCCTCGGCGTCCTCCTCGATCAGGCCCGCCCAGAACTCGGCGAGCACTTCCTCGGCGTCGTGGTCCCCGGCGTACGACGCGTGGTCGGGCATCAACTGCCAGTCCACCGGGCCTTTCGAGTACGGCGCGCTCGCCTCTATCAGCAGCGGTTGCAGGCCCGCCGCCCGCGCGGGCAGCAGGCTCGCCCACGCGTCGTCCGCCGCGGGGCCGTCCGCCATCCACAGCAGCGGCTCGTGCCAGCGGCCCTCGAACGTCGTGTCGACCAATGTGCCCGCGGGCAGCCGCAGGTCCAACTCCGCGAGTCGCGGCAGGGGGTTAGGAAGCATCGCCATGCGCCCGACTCTAGGGGCGACCACTGACAGCCGGACAGCCGTGCGTCCCGGACCGTGGGGACGGGATCCGGGACGTACGGTGCGGCCCTGCGGGCCGGGCTTTCCCGGCGGTCAGGCGCCGGGCCCCGGCCCGGCTCCGCGGGGCCTCGTCAGAGGACCGGGCCCGTGCTGTGGCGGTCGGGATACCAGTCCCAGCCGTCCGCGCAGTACCAGACGCCGTGGTGCCGGTAGCACTCGTCGGCCATCGCCGAGGGCCGCCCCTGTCGTGCGGGTCCGGCGGCCGAGGCCGGGCCTGACACAGAGGCGAGCAAAAGTATTGCCAGCGCCGTGATCGCAGCCGTCCGACCGAGCAACTTCCGCATGCTCAAACTCCTGTTGACCTGGGGGACAGGGACGCCTGATCCCTACCACCCCGGCCTCCTCCCCTACGCGCATATGCCACCTTTCCCCCAAGTAGCCCCACGGTGCCCTTGCGCAGGGCCATGCTTTTGGGGGCGCGGCCCCTGTGCCCTCCCCTTGCGCAGGAGGTTGCCCACCGTGGGCGCGGGGAACTGCGCGCTCAGCCCGCGCGGTGGTGCGCCTTTGAGAACCGGCCCCAGCGGGGCAGACGCTGTTGTTTTCGGGCTGACAGCCCGGTGGGGGCTGGTCGCGCAGTTCCCCGCGCCCCTGAAAAGATCGGCCAGCCGTCTTGGCAGGGGAACCGCCGAGGGGCGCGCCCCTGAAAAGACCGGCCAGCCGCCCCGGCAAGGGGGTCAGCAGGAGAGGTTGCCGCCGCCGACGTCGGTGCCGAGGAGGCGGGTGAACTTCTTGTAGAGGTTGATGCGGTCGTTGCGCTCGTCCGGATTCTTGCCGTTGCATTCGAGGTCGCCGTTGATGCTGCGGATGGTCTCACCGAAGCCCTTGCCGTTGACCATCGCGTTGTGCGGGGTCATCCTTCCGGCGCCGCTCTGGGTGTTCCAGAACCACAGCCCGGTCTTCCAGGACACGGCGGCGTCGCGCTGCACCAGGGACGGGTTGTGCAGCAGGTCGATGCCGAGGGCGTCACCGGCGGCCTTGTAGTTGAAGTTCCAGCTCAACTGGAGAGGGCCGCGCCCGTAGTAGGCGGCGGTGCCGGCCGGGCAGCCGTAGGGCTGGCCGCGGTCGCAGTAGTGGGAGTAGTTGGCGGTGTTCTGCTCGACCACGTACCGCAGGCCGCCGGTCTCGTGGCTCACGTTGGCCAGGAAGGCCGCCGCCTCGCGCTTGCGCGCCGAGCCGTCGCCGGAGCGGGCGAAGCCGGGGTAGGCGTCCAGCGCGCGGACCAGGCCCTGGTAGGTGTAGAAGGAGTTCCGCGCCGGGAACATCTGGCCGAACTGGGCCTCGCTGACGACGAACGAACCGTCCGCTGCGGCGGGCGCCGCCGGAACGGCGACCGCGAGCCCGCTTGCGACGGCTGCGGCGCTGAGCACCGCCAGAAGGCGGGACCGGGTGCGGGACACGGCACGGGACAGGGACATCTGCGCTCCTTGGGTGAGGCGGGCACGCGTCGCTCGCCGCCCGGACGGGACGGTCCGGGCGGGGGGAGACGGAGAGCGACGCAACGGCCGCCAGAATTACAGCCGTTCGCCCGAAATGCGCATATGACGCGCCGATATGCCGTCAAGAGTGTGGATCACAAGGCCGCGGCCGGCCGGGGTCAGCGCTCGTACACCCCGGTCAGCCGGCCGCGGGCGAGGACGGGGGAGGCGACGGCGGGCAGGACGGTACGGGGGCGGGCGCGGGTCAGGTCCTTCGTGGTCGGGGCGCCGTCGGTCACGGGGGCGGCGAGGGCGAAGAGCTGGAAGACGTAGCGGTGCGGGCCGTGGCCCTTGATCGGCGCGGGACCGTGGTAGCCGCGGCCGATGGTCGACCGCAGCACCCGTACGCCCGGGGCGGGTTGGCGCGCGGACAGGGCGCCGGTGTCCAGGCGGCCGGCCGTCGCCGGGTCGATCAGGGCGAGGCAGTGCACGGCGGGCTTGGACATGGGGACGTCGATGTCCTCGACGGACAGCAGGAGTTGGGCGGTGCCGTCCGGCAGCGGGGTCCACGCCAGGCGCGGGGAGAGGTCGGCGCCGCCGACGTTCTTCGCGCACTGCTCCAGCGGCAGGGGGCCGCCGTCCGTGAAGTCCTCGCTGGTGAGGGTCAGCAGGTCGGGGCCCTGGAGGTTGGGCAGGTGCCACGCCGCGTGGGCGTCGCCCGACTTGCGGTTGCTGAGGAGTCGGCCGAGCAGGGGCATGTGTCTCTCCTGGGGTGAGGGGCCGTCGGCGGCGTCAGGGAGCCGTGGACGGCTGGTGCTCGCGCTTCCGGCGCTCGCGGCCGGGAGCGGCGGGGTTGGCGCCGCGCAGCATCGAGGCGACGGCGGCGAGGAAGGCGAGGACGGCGCCGAAGGCGAACACGATGACCAGGCCGGAGTGGAAGGGCCCCGAGATCAGGTCGGGGAAGAACTCGTGTCCGGTCAGCGTCTGCCGCTGCGCCGCCGTCAGACGTGCCAGGGTGCCGGTGGGTTCGAGCAGGTGCTGCACCGGGTTGACGCCGAGCTGCGCGGCGAACAGGGACGAGACCGGGGGCAGGCCGCCGACCTGGGCCGCGACGTGCGCCGGTACGCCCTGCTGCCGCAGGCCACTGGTGAGGGTGTGCGGGAGGTTGCTGGCCAGCCCGGCGATCATCAGGGAGAAGAAGACGCCGATGGACACGGCGGTGCCCGAATTCTGGAAGGTCGCCCGCATGCCGGACGCGACCCCGCGCAGCTCGTCCGGCACGCTGCCCATGATCGAGGAGGAGTTGGGGGAGGCGAACATGCCGCTCGCGATCCCGTTGAGCGCGATCAGCAGCGCGAAGATCCAGTAGCTGAAGTCGATCGGCAGGAGCATCAGGCCGAGGAAGCTGGCGCCGAACAGCAGCGCGCCGCCGGTGGCCAGGCCGCGGGAGCCGATCCGGTCCGACAGATAGCCGGAGACCGGGCCCGCGGCGAGGAAACCGGCGGTCAGCGGCAGCATGAAGATGCCCGCCCACAGGGGTGTGTCGCTGTAGTCGTAGCCGTGCAGCGGCAGCCAGATGCCCTGGAGCCAGATGATCAGCACGAACTGCATGCCGCCGCGGCCGATCGAGATGGCCAGGCCCGCCAGATTGCCGAAGGTGAAGGCCCGCAGCCGGAACAGCCCCATTTGGATCATCGGCGAGGTGGCGCGTCTCTCGATGACGACGAACGCCGCCAGCAGGGTGAGGCCGCCGACGACCAGGGCGACGACCAGCGGATTCGTCCAGCCCATGGTGTGGCCGCCGTAGGGCTGGAGGCCGAAGGTGACCGCGATCAGCACCGCGCTCAGGCCCACCGCGAAGGTGATGTTGCCCCACCAGTCGACACGGCCGCCGCCGCGCTTTCCGGTGTCGCGCAGGGTGCGGTACGCCCACAGGGTGAAGAAGACGCCGACCGGCACGTTCACCCAGAACACCGCGCGCCAGTCCCACGCGGCGAGCAGGCCGCCCGCGACCAGGCCGATGAACATCCCGGCCAGGGCCGCGACCTGGTTGATCCCGAGCGCGAAGCCGCGCTGCTCCTTGGGGAAGGCGTCGACCAGGATCGCGGCGGAGTTGGCCGTCAGCATCGAGCCGCCCACGGCTTGCAGCACCCGCCAGCCGATCAGCCACATCGCGCCGTGGCCGCCGTCGTACGGGTCGAAGGAGAGCAGGATCGAGGCGAAGGTGAAGACGGCGAAACCGGAGTTGTAGATACGGACCCGGCCGTACATGTCGCCGAGGCGGCCGACGGTGACGACGAGGACGGCCTGGACCAGCCGGTACCCCATGATCATCCACAGCAGGTACGCGATGTTGCCCGGCGCGAGCGGGTCCAGGTGGATGCCGCGGAAGATGGCGGGGAGCGCGATCAGGACGATCGAGCCGTCGAGCGCGGACATGAAGACGGCGGCGGTGGTGTTGGTCAGCGCCGTCCACTTGTACCGGTCGCCCAGCGCCTGGGAGGGATGGGACATCGGCTCGCTTCCTGTCGCGTCCGGGGGCTTCCCGACGTGTCCTCGGGCGGGGTCCGTCGCGTCAGACGGCCTGGGCCAGCCGGTCGAGCAGGGGGGCCGCCGCCGCGAGCTGTGCCAGTTCGGCCGGGGTGAACGCGCCGCTGGTCAGGGCCCGGGTGATCTGCTCGGTGCGCGCGTTGCGCTTGTCCTCCAGCGCCCGCCGGCCCGCCTCGGTCACCGTCAGCACCACGCGCCTGCCGTCGTCCGGGTCCTTGCCGCGGTCGACCAGGCCGCGGTCCCGCAGTCCGGCGAGGGTGGTGCCCATGGCCTGGGCGGTGATCTGCACCTGCCGGGCCAGGGCGGAGGAGGTCGTGGGGCCCGAGCGGTTCAGGAGCGACAACGCCGTCCGCTCGGGCATGGTGAGGCCCCCGCCGGTGGGCACCTGCCGGGCGCGGCGCACCAGTGCGCCGACGCCGGTCAGGAGGGAGGCGGCGACGGCTGCGGGGTCCAGATCCTCGGTCATATGCTAAGGCTACCTTATCAACCTGCCTTATCTGTTTTTCGTCTCACGGAAGTGAGGGCGGGGGCGGGGTGGCGTGCGGGCGGGCGGGCGCGTCAACGGCGTCCGCGGCGCGTCAGTGGTGTTCGCCGCCGCGGCCCAGGGTCTGCTCGGCGGTCACGCCGGGACGCGTCCACTGCGGTACGGGCCGGCCGGTCGGGCCCCAGGTCGCGTTCCCGTCCACGTCCGCGCGCCAGTACCAGCACGGACCGTTCCCCTCGGGCCAGCCCTCCGGCGTGTCCTGCCACGCCTCGCGCCGCCCGTACGGCGTCATGTCCAGCAGCGCGAAGCTCCCGCTGGCCGCCTCGGTGCCACGGCCCGTCGTGTCGTACGTGAGGAACGTACGGTCGCCGTCGCGCAGGTAGGAGGTGAGGTGGCCCATCGCCCCGCCGACCGGCGCGGCCACGTCGCGCACCGAGTACCAGGGCTCGGTGTAGCCCATGAACTCCACGAACGGCGGGACCTCCTCCCAGCGTCCCGTCGTCAGCACGGCCCACGAGATGCCGCGCGCGTTCAGATACGCGGCGTCCTTCATGTGCCACGCCGTGACCGTGCACCCCTCGCACTGGCCCTGGTGCGGCGCCCCGTCGTGCCACATGTGCTTGTAGACCAGCAGCTCGTTGCGCCCCTGGAACAGGTCCCTGAACGGCACCGGGCCCTGCGCGCCCGTCACCTCCACCGACCCGTCGAACTCCACCATCGGCAACCGGCGCCGCGCCGCCGCGATGGCGTCCCCCTCGCGCGTATGGGCCTTCTCCCTGATCAGCAGCTCGTCCCGCGCCGCCTGCCACGTCTCCATGTCCACCACCGGCGGCCGTCCGCCGCCCGCTTCGCCCTGGGTGCTCGTCACGATGTCCTCCGCGCTCTGTCGTGAGTGTTCTCGGCCGTGTCCGGCGCCGGATTTCCGGCGGCGGTCACTACAAGAGACTCGGGGCGGGCCCGGAACTCATCGCGGCGGTTCGGCGGGGTCGGCCGGTTCGGCGGGCTCGGCGGGGCCGGTCGCGGAGGTGAGGCGGGTCAGGAGGGCGGTGAGGTGGGCGAGGTCTTTCCGGGAGAGGGCGGAGAGGGCCGGCGGGGGGCGGTGGAGGATCGCGTCGGCGGTGGCGATGGCGTCGTGGCCCGCCGGGGTGAGGGTGACGAGCTTGCGGCGGCGGTCGGCGGGGTGGGGGAGGCGTTCGACCAGGCCGTGGGATTCGAGTTTGTCGACGATCAGGGTGGTGTAGGGGGCGTCGGCCCCGATGGACGCGGCGAGTTGGGTGAGGGTCAGGGGCGCGTCGCGCAGGAGGAAGAGGGCCTTGCCGCGTCCGGCGCCGAGCCGGAAGCCGAGGGCTTCGGCCAGCTCGCCGTGGCGGTTGTGGGCCTCGACGAAGCCGTGCATGAGGGCCCAGACGGTCTCGGCGGAGGCGGAGGGGACGGCGGGTTCCGGGTCCGGGGGCGGGGTCACCATGCGACGGTGTTGCCGAGGTAGTCGACGTAGTGCAGGCCGGGGCTGTCCCGGAGGGAGTCGAGCGTCCTGACGACGTTCGGAATGCTCTCCTCGACGGTCAGCCGCCCGCCGGGTCCGCCGACGCCGATCCGCACCCAGCCGGGCGCCATCAGCACCAGCGGCCGGGACTCGCCCTCGTGCCGCGCCGCGTAGCTGCGCATGAAAGTGTTCAGCGCGGCCTTGCTGCCCCGGTACACCTCGTGCCCGCCGCGCTCGTTGTTGGCCACGCTGCCCTGGCCCGAGGACATGACCCCGATGGTGCCGGTCCCGGTCACGAGGTCCGAGAGCGTTTCGACGACCCGCAGCGGGCTCAGCGCGTTGGTCACCATGACCCGCACGAATTCCTCGGTCGACGTCTCCGCCACCGTCCCCTCGGGCTCGTTCGTGACGCCCGCGTTCACGAAGAGGAGGTCGAAGACGCGCCCCTCCAGCCGCTCGCGCACCGCCGTGACCTGCTCGGGGACCGTGACGTCCACCGTCTCGATCTCGACGCTGTCCGGGTGCGCCTCGGCGAGGTCGTGCAGCTCCGTCCGCCGGGTGCCGCGCACGGTCGCGACGACGTGCCACCCCTCGCGCTGCCACTCCCGCGCGAGGGCGAGGCCGAGGCCGCGGGAGGCGCCGATGAGCAGGACGCGCTTGCCGGATGCCGAATTGGTTGTAGTCATAACAATGATTGTGGGTCGTATAACTACCCGCGTCAAACGGAGCCGGGACACCCCGAGCCGGGGGTTTCGCGGCGCGCGCGGCCCCGACGACGTACACCGTCAACGTGGCGTGCGCCCGTAACCTCCGGAAAACGGGGCGATCGCGCACGCAGGGGATAAGGTCGGCGGGCGCACGGCGTCCGTCGTCCGTACAACACCCGGCTGAGGGGACGCCATGCGGGTGGCCGCTCGGACAGATCAGCCGCAGGACAAAGGGTGTTGGGCGCTGAGCCGTGATCAGTGACGCGATGGCGGAAGCACTGGTGTCGCTGCGCCGGGGCGAGTGGCCGCAGCGGGCGCGTCTCGCGGCCGTGGCGCTCGGGGTGGACGGCGTGTCGACGGCTCTGGCGGGGGACACCTCGCCGGGGAAGACCCCGGGGAGCCGGGAGGCGGCCGAAGTGCTCTGGTGCTCCGGCCCGTTGAGCCGTGCCTTCGAGGACTTGCAGTACACGGTCGGCGAGGGCCCGGCCGCCGACGCCGTACGTACTGGCCACGCCGTCCTGGCACCCGACCTGCGCCGCGTGCGCGCCGACCGCTGGCCCGCGCTGGTGCCGGAGGCCGAACGGCTGCCGGTCCGCGCGGTGTTCTGCTTCCCGATCGCGCTCGGCGCCATCCGGATCGGCGTGCTGACCGCCGTACGCGCCACGGCCGGGGCGCTCGGCACCGAACAGACCGGCGACGCCCTCGTCCTCGCCGACGCGCTGGCCGCCCGCTACCTGGGGGACGAGGGCGGCGCCGAACTGCCCGGCACGCTGTACAGCGCCGTCGTCCACCAGGCGGCGGGCATGGCGAGCGTGCAACTCGGCCTCCCGCTCGCGGACGCGCTCCTGCGGCTGCGGGCGCACGCCTTCCGGAGCGGGCGGCCCATCCGCGTCGTGGCGCATGATGTGGTGGCCAGACGGCTGCGCCTCGATGTCAACGGCGACGGCACCCTCCCCTCCACCGCAGCAGACAAGGACTGATCCCCATGACGCGTGTGCAACGCCTCACCGAAGTCTTCGTGGAGGTCGCCGACTCGCTCACCGACGACTTCGACATCATCGACTTCCTCCAGCGGCTCGCCCAGCGCTGCGCGGAACTGCTGGACATCGCGACGGTCGGCATCCTGCTCGTGGACGAGCACGGCACGCTGCACCCGCTGGCCGCGTCCGACGAGAGCACCCGGCTGCTGGAACTCTTCGCGTCCCAGCACGACCAGGGCCCGTGCGTGGAGTGCTTCCGCACCGGCGACGCCCGCATCGACGTGGACCTGACCGCGCCGATCACCCGGACCCGCTGGCCGCACTTCACCACGCGGGCCACCGAGGCCGGATTCGTCCGCACCCACGCCTTCCCGATGCGGCTGCGGCAGCGGGTGGTGGGCGCGCTCAGCCTCTTCCAGCGCGAGTCGACGCCGATCAGCGAGGAGGACCGGCTGCTGGCGCAGGCGCTCGCGGACATCGCCACGATCGCGATCCTCCAGCAGCGGACCCTGGAGCGCAGCCAGGTCGAGCGCGTGCAGCTCCAGACCGCGCTGACCAACCGGATCGTGATCGAGCAGGCCAAGGGCGTGCTCGCCGAGCGCTGGGGTCTGTCGGTGGACGACGCCTTCGGCGCCTTCCGCCGCTACGCCCGCGCGCACCACCTGCGGCTCGCGGCGCTCGCCTACGACGTCGTCCAGGGGGACTTCGACACAGCGGCGATCTTCCGCGAGCCGGAGGGGCCCGAGGGGTCCTAGCTCCTAGAGGCGCTCGGGGGTACGGATACCGAGCAGCGTCAGACCCTGCCGCAGGGTGCGAGCGGTGACGTCGCAGAGGAAGAGCCGGTTCTCCACCACGGCGGGGCTGTCCGCCTTGAGGACCGGGCACTGCTCGTAGAACGTCGCGAACGCCGAGGCCACCGAGAAGAGATACGCGGCGAGCTTGTGCGGCTCGTACGTCTCCGCCGTCGAGGCCAGCGCCTCGCCGAACTCGTCGAGCAGCAGCCCCAGCGCGCGCTCGGCGGGTGCCAGCGGCAGCTCGGGGTGGGCCGCGGGCCGCGCGTCGCCCGAGCGCCGGATGATCGACTGGATCCGTGCGTACGCGTACTGGATGTACACGCTCGTGTCGCCGTTGAGCGACACCATCCGGTCCAGGTCGAAGACGTAGTCCCGGCCCAGGGACGTGGACAGGTCCGCGTACTTCACCGCGCCGATGCCGACCTCGGTGCCGCGCTCGGCGACCTCCGCGTCCGACAGCTCGCCCTTGGTGTCCTTCTCCTTGACGACGGCCGTCGCCCGCTCCACCGCCTCGTCCAGCAGGTCCTCCAGCTTGACGCTCTCGCCCGCCCGGGTCTTGAACGGCTTGCCGTCCTTGCCGAGCACCGTGCCGAACGGGATGTGCTTGACGGTGACCTCGTCGGTCAGCCAGCCCGCCCGCCGGGCGGTCTCGAAGACCATCCGGAAGTGCAGCGCCTGCCGGGCGTCCACCACGTACAGCAAGGTGGTGGCGTGCAGATTCTGCGTCCGGTCCCGCACCGCCGACAGGTCGGTGGCCGGGTAGCCGAAGCCGCCGTCGGACTTGCGGACGATGAGCGGGACCGGCTCGCCGTCCTTGCCCTTGATGTCGTCGAAGAACACGCACAGCGCGCCGTCGGACCGGACCGCGACACCGGACTTCTCCAGCAGGTCGCTGGTCTCCACCAGCATGTCGTTGTACCCGGACTCGCCGACGATGTCCTCGTCCTGGATCGCGATGTCGAGCTTGTCGTAGACGGAGTGGAAGTAGATCAGCGACTCGTCGACCAGCCACTGCCAGATCTTCAGCGTCTCCGCGTCGCCCGACTGGAGCTCGACCAGCCGCTTGCGGGACCGGTCCTTGAACGCCTCGTCGGAGTCGAAGAGCGTCCGCGACGACTTGTAGAGCCGGTCGAGCCGGGACATCGACGCCTCACCGGCCACCGCGGAGTCCGCGGTGGTCTGCGTGCTCTCCAGCTCGTCCGGGTGCTCCATCAGGTACTGGACGAGCATGCCGAACTGGGTGCCCCAGTCGCCGATGTGGTGCCGCGGGATCACCGTCTCGCCGCTGAACCGCAGAATCCGCACGATCGCGTCGCCGATGACGGAGGACCGCAGGTGCCCGACGTGCATCTCCTTGGCGACATTCGGCTGCGCGTAGTCGATGACGGTGGTGCCGGGGTGCTCGGCCAGGGGTACGCCGAGCCGGTCGTCCTCGGCCCGCAGCGCGAGGTTGGCGGTGATCGCGGTGTCCGTGACCGAGATGTTGAGGAAGCCGGGTCCCGACACCTCGATCTCGCCGATCAGCCCGTCGGGGCCGTCCGCGGGCAGCCCGGCCAGCACGGCGGCGGCCAGCTCCCGGGGATTGGCCTTCGCCTTCTTGGCGAGGCCCAGCACGCCGTTGGCCTGGAAGTCGGCCCGGTCGCTTCGGCGCAGCAGCGGGTCGGCACCGTCGGCCGACGGCACGGCGGCCGCGAGGGCGGCCGAGACACGCTGCTGGAGTGAAGCGGACAGGGAGGTGACCGAGGCCATGGGTGTGCCGTTCCGTGTGTCGTGGATAGCGGACTTCGCCTCGCGGTGAGGCGAGGTCCCAGTGTCCCACGCGAGCCCCGATGGGCCGAGCCGGTTATCCACAGGTGGGGACGGAGCGGGCGAGTTATCCACAGGCCGGGTTATCCGCTGGCGATCGGGGGCCGGATGTCTGGGAGAATCGGAGCCGTCGGAACACCCCCATCGAACCCTCAGGAAGAAGAGGACCGTGGCTGAGAGCAACGAGGCCGACTGGGTCTCCCGTTTCGCGGACGACGTCATCGCCGAGTCGGAGCGCCGCGCACCCGGGAAACCCGTTGTCGTCGCGTCCGGGCTCAGCCCCTCGGGCCCGATCCACCTCGGGAATCTGCGCGAGGTCATGACCCCGCACCTGGTCGCCGACGAGGTGCGCAGGCGCGGGCACGAGGTCAGGCACCTGATCTCCTGGGACGACTACGACCGGTACCGCAAGGTCCCGGTCGGCATCCCCGGGGTCGACGAGTCGTGGGCCGAGCACATCGGCAAGCCGCTGACCTCGGTGCCCGCGCCCGCCGGGTCCTCGTATCCGAACTGGGCGGAGCACTTCAAGGCGCAGATGGCCGCGTCGCTGGCCGAGCTGGGCGTGGAGTACGACGGCATCAGCCAGACCGCCCAGTATCAGGCGGGCGCCTACCGCGCGCAGATCCTGCACGCGGTGCGGCACCGCGCCGACATCGACGCGATCCTCGACCAGTACCGGACGAAGAAGGCCCCGGCCAAGCAGCAGTCGCAGAAGCCGGTGGACGCGGCCGAGCTGGAGGCCGCCGAGGGCTCGGGCGCGGCGGGCGAGGACGACGGCAGCGGCTCCGGCGTGGGCTACTTCCCGTACAAGCCGTACTGCGCGGTCTGCGGCAAGGACCTCACCACGGTCACCGCGTACGACGACGAGACGACCGAGCTGACGTACACCTGCGCCTGCGGGCACGGGGAGACGGTCCGGCTGGAGGAGTTCGACCGCGGCAAGCTGGTGTGGAAGGTCGACTGGCCGATGCGCTGGGCGTACGAGGGCGTGATCTTCGAGCCGTCGGGCGTCGACCACTCCTCGCCGGGCTCCTCGTTCCAGGTCGGCGGGCAGATCGTCGGCCCGATCTTCGGCGGGAAGCAGCCGATCGGCCCGATGTACGCCTTCGTCGGCATCTCCGGCATGGCCAAGATGTCGTCGTCCAAGGGCGGTGTGCCCGTCCCCGCCGACGCGCTGCGGATCATGGAGCCGCAGATCCTGCGCTGGCTCTACGCCCGCCGCCGCCCCAACCAGTCCTTCAAGATCGCCTTCGACCAGGAGATCCAGCGGCTCTACGACGAGTGGGACGCGCTGGAGCGGAAGGTCGCCGAGGGCACCGCGCTCCCGGCCGACGTCGCCGCGCACAGCAGGGCCGCCCGCACCGCCGCCGGTGAGCTGCCGCGTACCGCGCGGCCGTTGCCGTACCGCACGCTGGCGTCCGTCGCCGACATCACCGCGGGCGCCGAGGCCCAGACGCTGCGCATCCTGACCGAGCTGGACCCGGACCGGCCGATCGGCTCGCTGGACGAGGTGCGGCCCCGGCTCGACCGCGCCGAGTCCTGGATCACCACCCAGGTGCCGGCCGAGCAGCGCACCGTGGTGCGCGCCGAGCCCGACACCGCCCGCCTCGCCGCCCTCGGCGACAGCGAGCGCGCCGGGCTCAAGCTCCTGGTGGACGGCCTCGACTCGCACTGGTCGCTGGACGGTCTGACGACCCTCGTCTACGCCGTGCCCAAGGTGCTGGCCGGTCTTGAGCCGGACGCTAAGCCGACTCCTGAGCTGAAGGTCGCCCAGCGGTCGTTCTTCGCCCTGCTCTACGAGCTGCTGGTCGGCCGCGACACCGGTCCGCGCCTTCCGACGCTGCTCCTCGCGGTGGGCGCCGACCGCGTCCGCACGCTGCTGGGCGCGGGCGAGGGCGAGGGCGCGTAGGGGCTCGTACGGCATCGGGGGCGGGACCGCGACCGCGGTTCCGCCCCCGTCGTATGCGTGGCCCCCGGCCTGCGGCCTGTGGTTCACGGCCCCCGGTCTACGGGATGTGCTCGGTGTCCGACTCGGACTGGAAGCGGTAGCGCAGGTCGCGCAGGGACGGGACCAGCTCGCGCTCCTCCGGCGGCGTACCGGTGTACATGTCGGAGAGGTAGCGGGCGAACTGCCGGGCGTTGGGGAAGGTGCCGAATTCGCGGACGTAGCGGCGGTAGGCGCCGAAGAACGCCTCGTCCTGCGAGATGCCGTCGGGGAATTCGAGGCCCGAGACGAATTCCGGCGCCGGAGGCTGCTCCGGCTCGGGTGCGGGCACCGCTTCCGGCTCCGGAGCGGCGTACTGCGGCTCGGGGCCCTGCTGGAAGCGCTGCTGCGCGGCGGCGGCGCTGCCGTTCAGTCCGGAACCGCCCAGCGGGCGCGACCGGTTGGGGCCGGCCGGGACCATGATCTGCGGCTGCTCCGGCTCCGGCTGCTGCTGGATCTGCTGCCCCTGCTGCCCCTGCTGTTGGCCTTGCTGCCCCTGCTGCTGGGCCTGTTGCATCTGCTGCGCCATGAACGCCTGCTGCTCGCGCTGGGCCTGGAGCTGGGCGGCGGCGAACCACGGGCTGTCGTGTGCGCCCGGCGTGTCCTGCTGGGGCCACTCCTGCGGGTACGGCTGCTGGTTGTACTGCTGATACTGCTGGAACTGTTCGAACTGCCGCTGCTCGTACGCCTGTTGGTGCTCGAACTCCGACTGCGGCTGGAACTGGCGCCCGTCCTGCTGCCCCGCCTGCTGTCCGCCCGGTTGTCCGCCCGCGAGTCCGTTCTGCTGGGCGCTTTGCTGCTGCCGGGCCGCCTCCGCGAGGGCCGCGGCCGCCTCGGCCGCGAGGTCGGGAACGCCGTTCGGGAGGGCGTGGCCGTTCACATGGCCGTTCACCGCCCCGTTCACGGCTCCGCTCACCGCCCCGTTGACCGTCCCGTTCGCGGCGGCCTTCGACGGCGCCGCCGTCACCGGCTCCGCGGCCTCCGCCGCGATCGGCGCGGCCGAGTCGGGCCCGGCCGTCAACTCCTTGGCGGGGCGCGTGATCTCGATGCCCGCCGCTTCGAGTCCGGCGTCGGCCGTCTCCGCCAGCGGCACCCCGTACTTCGCCAGCCGCAGCGGCATGATCGCCTCGACCGGGGCCTTGCGACGCCACGCCACGCCGTACCGCGCCCGCAGCCGCGCCCGGTAGACCAGGCGGTCCTGCTCGCGCCGGATCGTTTCCTCGTACGACCGCAGTTCCCACAGCTTCATCCGGCGCCACAGCCGGAAGGTGGGGAGGGGGGCGAGGATCCAGCGCGTGATGCGCACCGACTCCATGTGCTTGTCGGCGGTGATGTCGGCGATCCGCCCGATCGCGTGCCGGGCGGCCTCCACCGAGACCACGAAC
The DNA here is from genome assembly GCF_042957385.1 of Streptomyces sp. NPDC008079. Classification (NCBI taxonomy): domain Bacteria; kingdom Bacillati; phylum Actinomycetota; class Actinomycetes; order Kitasatosporales; family Streptomycetaceae; genus Streptomyces; species Streptomyces sp. NPDC008079. The sequence continues at coordinate 50,066 of NZ_JBIBIC010000026.1, read as the reverse complement.
AGCACCGGGATGATCGCGTGCATGCCGACGCCGAGCGGGTCGGGCCAGGCGGCGGCGCCGTTGAAGGCGATCGTCGCGGCCGTCAGCAGCCACGCGGTCTGCCGCAGCAGCGGGAACGGGATGCGCAGCCAGGTCAGCAGCAGGTCGAGCGCGAGCAGGACGACGATGCCCGCGTCCACGCCGATCGGGAAGACGTTCGCGAACCAGCCGAAGCCCTTGTCCAGGGCGAGCGAGCGCACGGCCGCGTACGAACCGGCGAAGCCGATCCCCGCGATCACCACCGCTCCGGTGACGACCACGCCGATCAATATGCGGTGCGTCCGGGTCAAACGTATCGCGGCCACCCGCGACCCCTCCTACCCCTTGGCTCCAGCCTCACTGGCGGACCGGAGCCGTACCGGCTCCGGCGGGCCCCAGACTGCCATACGGGTGAGAAGGAGAGGCGCGGTGTTGACGAACGAACGCCGTACAAACGCGCGAATACCGGGGCGAGGGGAGCGGGAGTTGTTACGCGTTCGCCGCCGCGACCGCCGCGACGGCCTCCTTCGCCGCCCGTTGCGCACCGCTCTGTACGTCGCCGGCCGACGGGTTCTTCTTGCCTTCGAGGCCCGCGCCGTTGAACTCCACCAGGACCACGACATTGCCGCTGCGGACGACCACCGAGTCGTTCTGCGAGGTGACCTTCGCGACGGTGGCCTTGCTGACCACCGAGGCCGCCTGGTCGCCGAGGCCGGTGAGGGTGGCGGAGGCCGCGCCGGGGACCTGGTTCAACGTGCCGACCTGCTCGGTGTACCGCTTCTTCGCCTGGTCCTCGGCCGTGCCGAGCGCGGTGGAGGACGTGAAGCGCTGAAGGGTGACCGACAGCCAGCGGTACTGGTAGCCGTCCTTGCCGTTGCCCGTCCAGGAGCAGCCGGCGCGCGAGGTGATGTCGTCGGACTTCACCGGGGTGCCGCCGGGCGTCTTGGCCTTGGGCACCAGCGCGTTCACGGTGGCCTGCGTGATCGCCTTGCAGGACGCCGGGAGCGCGGCGAACTTCGCGGGCGCGAGGGTCGGGGTGGCCGAGCCGCCGGACGGGCCGGAACCCGTGGGGGAGGAGGCCGAGGACTTCGCGTCGGATGATCCCGAACCGGACGAGCATCCCGCGAGAGCCATCGCGGGGACGGCCGCACAGGCGAGCAGCAGAGCGAGGCGGGAGGCGGTGTGTCGTCGTTCCATGGGGGTCACCCTAAAGGGCCGCGCTGTCGGCCCCCGGTCAGTCCTTGACTTTCCTCAGGAGCTGCTCCGCGACCTGCTGGGCGCCTTTTTGCAGGTCAGCGCTGTCCGGTGGCGTACTGCCACGGGGTGACGACTCCGCGTAAGTGACGGTCACCAGGACGTTGGCGGTGCGGAAAACCAGTGTCACGTCGCGGCGGGGAGGCTGTGCGTGGGGCTTGAGGACGTCATTGATAAATGCGGCGTTTCCCACATCGGTGAGGCGGCGGGGGAGGAGGTCGGTGCCGCCGCCACCGGCCGTGCCGGAACTCGTCGCGGACCCCGTGCTCGTACCGTTGCCGCCATTCGTACCGCTGCCGGTGGTGGAATTGTTGCCGTTCGTCGTACCGCCGGTCGGCGTGGCGGTCGTCTGCTGGCCGCTCGGGGTGGCGGAGGACGACAGCGGCGGGATCGAGGCGTCGGCCGCCTCGTTGGAGAAGTCGAGGTCGGCCTGGACCTCGTCGCTGACGGCCGGGTCGTACGACACGACGCGTTCGAGGTCGATCTTCAGGGTGTTCGACGTGCCGTCGGCCCGGGTGCCGCGCCAGGAGCAGCCGACCCGGCGGTCCGTGTCGTACGTGAGCGACTCCGAGCCCGCGACGTCGGGGACGGCGGGGACCAGGGACTTGAGCAGCTCCTGGCCGACGGCCGTGCAGGGGGCGGGCAGCGTCTGGTACTTGCCGGGCGGCGCGGGCGAGACCGTGCTCGCACTGCCGCCGCCCGCGAGCTGCGCCTTCTGGTCCGAGGCGGAATCCGCCGAGTCCCCGCCGCCGGTGCACGCGCCGAGCGTGGCCAGGGCCAGCGCCACCGCGGTCACGGCCGTGCCGACGGCGGCCGGGAGGCCGCGTCCCGCCGGAGCACGTCGCGTCGCCTGGGCACCTCGCGCCGCCGGGACACTTCGCGTGGACCGCACTGGGCGGGCCCCCTTCCCCTCAGGTTCTGCCGCTCCCGCGCGCTAAACCTTTGGCGTGAGCGGGTGCGCCGTGGACACAATGTCTACCGCAAGCTTCACCCAAACCACCTCTTGGGGCGGTTTTATCGCGTGAGGCATCCTTGATTTTGCCGTTTACGGGGGATTGTCATGTCTTATACCGAGGTGCCGGGTGTCCGGGTGCCGATCCGGATGTGGACGGACCCGACCACGGTCGAGGACGTCGCGATGCAGCAGCTCCGCAATGTCTCCTCGCTGCCGTGGATCAAGGGCCTGGCCGTCATGCCGGACGTCCACTACGGCAAGGGCGCCACGGTCGGTTCCGTCATCGCGATGCACGGCGCGGTCTGCCCCGCGGCGGTCGGCGTCGACATCGGGTGCGGTATGAGCGCGGTCAAGACCTCCCTGACGGCGAACGACCTGCCCGGCGACCTCTCCCGGCTGCGCTCCCAGGTGGAGCAGGCGATTCCGGTCGGACGCGGCATGCACGACGACCCGGTCGCGCCCGGCCGCTTCCACGGCATGGCGACCTCCGGCTGGGACTCCTTCTGGGACCGTTTCGACGGGCTCGCGGAGGCCGTGAGGTTCCGCGCCGACCGCGCGACCAAGCAGATGGGCACGCTCGGCGGCGGCAACCACTTCGTGGAGGTCTGCCTCGACGAGTCCGGCGCCGTATGGCTGATGCTGCACTCCGGCTCCCGCAACATCGGCAAGGAGCTGGCCGAGTTCCACATCGGCCAGGCGCAGAAGCTCCCGCACAACCAGGGCCTGGTCGACCGCGACCTCGCGGTCTTCGTCTCGGACACCCCGCAGATGGCCGCGTACCGCAACGACCTGTTCTGGGCGCAGGAGTACGCCAAGAAGAACCGCGCCATCATGATGGCGCTCCTCCAGGACGTCATCCGCAAGGAGTTCAAGAAGGCCCGGCCGACCTTCGACGAGGTCATCTCCTGCCACCACAACTACGTCTCGGAGGAGCGCTACGACGGCATGGACCTCCTGGTCACCCGCAAGGGCGCCATCCGCGCGGGCTCCGGCGACCACGGCATCATCCCCGGCTCCATGGGGACCGGTTCCTACATCGTCCGCGGCCTCGGCAACTCCGCCGCGTTCAACTCCGCCTCCCACGGCGCCGGCCGCCGCATGAGCCGGAACGCGGCCAAGCGCCGCTTCACCACCCGCGATCTGGAGGACCAGACCCGCGGCGTCGAGTGCCGCAAGGACTCCGGCGTCGTCGACGAGATCCCGGCCGCCTACAAGCCCATCGACCAGGTCATCGACCAGCAGCGCGACCTGGTCGAGGTGGTGGCCAAGCTGAAGCAGGTCGTCTGCGTCAAGGGCTGACGTGTCGGGCGCACGGCTCCTGGAGCCGTGCGCCCGTGGCGGGTTCCTTCCTGCGGCTGCGGCTACGGCTACGGCTTCGTCTCCGGCTTCGGCTTCGTGTGCGGGGGCGCGGCTCAGGCCCTGCGGGCGTGCAGGACGGTGCCGTCCAGGGGGAGGGGCGAGCGGCCGACAAGGGTGAGGCCCGCGTCGGCGAACAGCCGGGCGTAGTGGTCGGCGCGGCGTTCGCGACCGCCGACGTTGCACATCATGTGCAGGTCCCAGGCGGTGGCCAGGGAGGCCGAGCCGTCGTCGGGCAAGACGCGTTCCACGACGAGCAGTTCGGCGGCCGGGGACATCGCGCGGGCGCAGTGCCGCAGGATCTCGCGGCAGCGGTCGTCGTCCCAGTCGTGCAGGACGCGGGACAGAATGTAGACGTCGCCGCCCGCGGGCACGTCGGCGAAGGTGCCCGGGAGGAAGGCGCACCGCTCGGTGCGACCGGCCGCGCCGAGCAGGCGGCGGGCGGTCTCGACGGTGTGCGGGCGCTCCAGCAGGACACCGCGCAGGCGGGGGTGTGCGGAAAGGATTCGGCCGAGCAGTTCGCCGTTGCCGCCCGCGATGTCGACCACGGTGGCTCCTTCGGCTCCTTCGGCCGCCGCGAAGAGGACCGGGTGGTCGGGCAGCGGGTCGAACATCCGGGCGCCGGCGGCCATCGACTGGTCGAACAGCCCGGCGAGTTCGGGATCGCGGGCGAAGTGCTCGAAGTGGTTCTCGCCGAAGTGCCGTTCGAAGGCGACCTGTCCGGTGCGCACGGTGTGGTCGAGCCCGGCGAAGGACGCGTAGAACGGCCCCCCGTACATCAGCGCCAGCGACCGCATCGACCCCTCGGCGTCCGCCCGCAGCAGCCCGCCGGTGTCCGTGAGCCGGAAGCCGTCGCGGTCCTCGCTCACCACGCCGACCATGGTGAGGTACCGCAGCAAGGTGGCCAGGTTGGGTGCCAACGCGCCGACCGTGTGGGCCAGTTCGGCCAGGCCGACGCCCCGCTCCCCGTCCATCGCGTCCGCCACCTCCAGCCGCGCGAACGCGGCCAGCGCCTGCGTCGTCCACGCCCCGGTCAGCAGCCGCAGCAAGGTTTCGGCGGGCTGCCGCGCCCGGTGCGCCTCCATGTGGGCGTCGAGCAGGTCGCGGTGGTCGCCCGGCACGTACAACTCCACCCGCCCGTAACCGGCCTTGGCCTCGGCTGGCGCGGCGAAGTAGAACACCGTGCCGTTCTCGTGCGGGTTGTAGCCGCCGCCGTCGGGCGTCGCGCCGTACTGCCCGAAGGCCGCGCACAGACCGCGCAGCACCAGCGGGTCCGGTGCCTCGACCTCGAAGGCGACATGCGTCTCGTGCTGCCGCGCCCGCTCGTACGCCGCGACCTCGCCGAGGCCGGAGCCCGGTGGCACGGTCAGCGCGAACACCTCGACCGTCCGCCGTACCCCGTCCCGGCACTCCACCGCAGGCCGCAGAATCGCGACGTCCAGCTCCGCCGCGCGCCGCTTGTGCCGTACGGCCAGCCGCTCGCGTACGACGACGCTCGGCGTCGGCGGCGCGTCCGCCACCAGCCCGCAGTCGGCGAGCGTGGCCTCCAACTCCGCCCGGCCGGAAGGGAAGACGAGCAGCGCCGCGTGCGAGAAGGCGCAGCGCTCCGCCAGCGCCCGCAACTCCGGGCCGTCGAGCCCGGGAAGCAGGAGCAGGAGCAGCGTGGCGGTGTCCTGCTCCCTGACGAAGTCGACCGTCGCGCGCAGGCGGGACGCGTCGGACGTCTCGCCCGACAGTGCCGTGATCATGTGCGGGGGACCCTCATTCGTTCCGGGGTTCGGTCGTCCGCGTACGGGTGTACGCGGACGGGTGTACGCGAGACGGGTGCGGGGATGCGGCGGTACGGGATACGGCGGTGCGGGATACGGCCGCACGTACGGGCATGCGTGAACGGCGGTGCGCGGGCGGGTGGTTGGGGCGGCGGCCCGGAACGGCTAGACGCCGACGTAATGCTCGGCGAACCAGTCCTGCTGGCTGCGCGACGTGCGCAATGAGGCGAGGCGGTCGCGGCGCAGGGAGTTGTGGAACAGCGACTCGCCGTCCGCGCCGGTCGGGCCGTGCAGCAGCCCGATCATCCAGTGCGAGAACTCCTGCGCCCGCCAGATGTGCGTCAGGCAGCGCGCCGAGTAGGCGTCGAGGCCGCGCGGGTCCCCGGCCATGAGAGCGGCGGCCAGGGCGTCGGCCAGGACCGCCGCTTCGAGTACGGCCAGATTGGCGCCCTTCGCGGCGGACGGGCTGATCAGACCGGCGGCGTCGCCGACGAGGAACAGCGCGCCGTGGCGCAGGGGTTCGAGCACGTCGGACTCCAGGTCGACGACGGACCGCTGGACGAACCGGCCGCGCCGCAGCGGCCCGAACTCCCGTGCCCGCATGCGCAGTTCCAGCTCGTCCCAGATCCGCTCCGCCGGCCAGGCGTCGGCCGGGGCGCCGCGCTCGTACTGGAGGTAGTAGCGGGTGACCTCGCTGGTCCTGGCCATGTGCCCGGCGAACCCGCGCTCGTGCACCGCGTATCCGACCGCGTCCAGGCTGGGCGGCGCCTCGGCGAGCAGACCGAGCCAGGTCACGCCGTGATCGCGGTGGTGGCGGACGGCGCCGGGCGGCAGCGAACGCCGGGCGGCGCCGTGCCGCCCGTCGCAACCGGCCACGTACCGCGCCCGCCACAGGCCCGGCCGTCCGTCGGCCTCGCGCACGACGACCTCGGGCCGCTCGCCGTCGGCGTCGCGTACGGCCACGGCCTCGGTGCCGAAACGAATCTGCCCGCCGCGTTCCTGGAACCGGGTCAACAGGTCGCTCACCAGGTCCTGTTGGGGGTAGACGGTGTGCGGTTCGCACTGCCCGAGCGCGCCGTAGTCCAGCCGGAACCGGCCGTCCTCGGTACGGAACTCGCAGGTGCTGTGGGGCTGCCCGCGCCGCCGCAACCCCTCGGCGAGGCCGTGCCGTTCGAGAATCCGTACGGTGTTGGCCGCCAGGAATCCGGCGCGCGCACGGGTCCGCACCCGCGCGGCACCGGCCCGTTCCAGCACGACGCAGTCGATCCCCCGGTCCACAAGGATGTTGCCGAGCACGAGCCCGGCGGGACCGGCCCCGAGGACGACCACGTCGGTCGCGCTGCCGCCCGTCCCGCTGGTGTGGTCGGCCGGTCGCCGCCGGCTCTTCCCGTCTGTCACGGAACCAGATACTAGGTGGCTGAAAATCGCCCTTCGTACCGGAATCACCTGAATGCGCGGCTCGATACGGCAAAGAGATCGTCGGGCCCGTTGTCAGTGGCGGGGGTTACGGTGGCGGAGACCGGCACGGAGCGTGACGCCGGACGGGACGCCGGACGGGACGCAGGACGTGACGCAGGACGTGACGCAGGACGTGACGCTCTGTGCGACGCAGGGCGTGAGCAGAACGGCGCGTGAGCAAGGGGGAAAGACCATGACCACTCTCAAGAACCGGCCGCACACCGCACTCCTCGTGGTGGACTCGCAGGTGGGCGTGCTCGACGGCTGCCATGAACGGGACGCGGTGGTCGCCAACATCGCCGCGCTGGTCGCGCGGGCGCGGGAGAGACAGGCCCCGGTGGTCTGGGTCCAGGACTCCGGCGAGGACCGGACGAAGGGCAGCGAGCCGTGGCGGATCGCGCCGGAACTGGGCGCGGACGACGCCGAGCCGCACATCGACAAGGTGTACGGCGACTCCTTCGAGGACACCGACCTGGAGGAGGTCCTGGCCGGTCTCGGCGTCGGGCGCCTGATCGTCGTCGGCGGCCAGACCGACGCGTGCGTCCGCTCCACGCTGCACGGCGCGTTCGTGCGGGGATACGACACGACGCTGGTCGGGGACGCCCACACGACGGAGGATCTGACCGAGTGGGGCGCGCCGCCCCCGGCCCAGGTGATCGCCCACACCAATCTCTACTGGAGCTTCCAGGCGGCCCCCGGCCGCACGGCGGGGACGGTCGCGACGAAGGACGTCGAATTCTGAGGCCGCCGCCGCCGCGACGTGCGTACGCGAAGGCCCCCTGCCCGGTGGGGGGTTGAGCGGGCGGGGGGCCTTCGGCCGGGTCGGGGCGGGCGTCAGTCGTTGGCGTTGAGCACCGGCAGGTAGCCGCTGGAGTGGCCGGTCGCGGTCGGGTGGTACGACTCCCAGCTCGGCGAGATGACCAGCGAGTGGAGGTAGGCGTCGCCCGAGCACAGCTCGTGGCCCTTGAACGTCGAGCGGACGTCGCCGAAGGAGAAGCCGTGCGCGGCGGCGCGGGCCGCGGTGGTGGTGTCGAGCACGTCGGCGGCCTCGTCGATCTTGGCGTGCTTGGTGGCGCTGAGGCCGACGCAGAAGGTGTTGAGGGTGTACATGTCGGGGTAGCCCAGGACGACGACGTGCGCCGAGGGGGCCTTGGCGTGGATCGCGTTGTAGACCGCGTCGAGGCGGGCGGGCAGCGTGTTCCTGACGAAGTTCTCCGCCGTGTTCACCCGGTTGACGCAGTCGCTGTCGGAGCCGGTCACGCAGGCGGTCATGACGTCGGAGAAGCCCGCGTCATTGCCGCCGATGGTGATGGTGACCAGGCCGGTGGAGGAGTTGAGCGGGCCGAGCTGGTTGTTCAGCACGTCCGAGGTCACCGCGCCGGAACAGGCGGTGTCGGCGAAGGAGGACGGAGCGTGCGCGTTCTTCCACAGGTACGGGTAGGCGCTGAAGCTGCGGTGACAGTCGCCGCTGGCGCTGTCGTAGTTTCCCGCGCCGTTTCCGGCCGAGTACGAGTCGCCCAGGGCGACATAGGCGGGGCCTGCGGCGTGGGCCGGGCTGACGCCCACGAGGGCCAGGGCGGCGCCCATGGCCAACGTGGCCAGCATGGAGAGGGACTTGGTGCGGTTCACGGAACCTCCATCGGCGGGACGATCGCTTCAGCGATCACTTCAGCAACGAGTTGCGCCGGGGTGCGCTGAGGTGGGCATGTCAAGATGGCTCTGAGCGGTAGACCGCGATGGCGGTGACGGTGGGGGGTGAGGGTGGGGGGTGTGGGGGTGGGTGGGGGACGGGGTAACGCTCTGATCTCTGGCTGCACAGGGTGTGGCATCAAGCGGCTCCAGCGTCAACGGCCCTGCTGTCGTAAGGATCTACGCGCGAAGAACGCCGCGGGAATCATCCCCAATGATTTGGCTCCGCCAAACATGCTCACGTCAACCCACACCACATCAGCACCATCCCGCCATCCGGCGACGGTTCCGTGTCCACCCTGTGCAACCCCGCCCCGGCCGGGCGCGTCCGCCGAAGGCGGGGGGTTGCCGAGGGGTCGGCGGTGGCTCTTCGGGCGGGGGCCCGTGCCCGCCCTGTGCGATCCCGCCCCGGCCGGGGGTGTTCGCCGAAGGCGGCGGGTTGCCGAAGGGTCGGCGGTGGCTCGTCGGGCGCGGGGCCCGTGCCCGCCCTGTGCGATCCCGCCCCGGCCGGGTGCGTCCGCCGAAGGCGGGGGGTTGCCGAGGGGTCGGCGGCCTTCCGCTGGGCGGGCCCGCGCCGGGCGGGTGCGAACCCGCTGCCGCGTGTGGGGCGTCCGCCGAAGGCGGCGGGTTGCCGAGGGGTCGGCGGTGGGTCGTTGGGCGGGGGGCCCGTGCCCGCGCTGTGCGATCCCGCCCCGGCCGGGGGTGTTCGCCGGAGGCGGGGGGTTGCCGAGGGGTCGGCGGTGGCTCGTCGGGCGCGGGGCCCGTGCCCGCGCTGTGCGATCCCGCCCCGGCCGGGGGTGTTCGCCGGAGGCGGGTGGTTGCCGAGGGGTCGGCGGTGGGTCGTTGGGCGGGGGGCCCGTGCCCGCGCTGTGCGATCCCGCCCCGGCCGGGGGTGCCCGCCGAAGGTGGGTGGGGGGTAGAAGTGGGGGTGTTGGGTTGGTGCGGGTGGATGAGGGAGTGGTGGGTGTGGCGGGTCGTGGGCTGGTGGTCTGGGGGCAGCGGTGGGTGGTGAATCCGGTGGCGCGGCGGACGGCGGCGTTCACGCCGGGGGCGGCGGTGGTGGAGACGACCGGGCGGGTCAGCGGGAAGCCGCGGCGGACGCCGGTGGGGGGTGCGCTGGAGGGGACCACCTTCTGGTGGGTCAGCGAATTCGGCCGGCAGTCGCAGTACGTGCGGAACATCGAGGCGGACCCGCGCGTACGCGTACAGATCAAGGGCAAGTGGCACGCCGGTACGGCCACCCTCGTGGACGACGACGACCCGCGTGAGCGGTTGAAGCGGCTGCCGAAGTTCAACAGCGCGGCGGTCCGGGCGTTCGGGACCAACCTGCTCACGATGCGCGTCGACCTCGACCCGGAGGACTGAGTCCGCCACGGACCGGCCGGGTCACTCGCCGCGCGGTTCGACCCGGGCCAGCCACTTCGTCAGCAGGGCTTCGAGCTGCGCGGCCTCGTCGCCGGTCAGGGCGCCCAGCAGGCGGCGCTCATTGGCCATGTGGGCCGTGAAGGCGCGGTCGATGACCTCGCGGCCGTGCGCGGTGAGCGCGACCACCCGGCCGCGGCCGTCGAGTTCGCTGGGGCGCCGGGTCGCCAGACCCGCGCGCTCCAGGCGGTCGATCCGTTTGGTCATCGCGCCGGTCGTGACCATGGTGTGCTCGGCCAGCTCCGAGGGCGCCCGCTCGAAGGGGGCGCCCGCGCGGCGCAGCGCGGCCAGGACGTCGAAGTCGCCCTCGCCGAGGCCGTGTTCGCGGTAGACGACGCACAGCTCCTCGGTGAGGCGGCCCGCGAGCCGGTGCAGCCGGCCGATGACGCCCTGCGGCCGTACGTCCACGTCGGGCCGTTCGCGGGCCCACTCCCGCTGGATCCGGGCGACGTGATCGAGCGGTTCGGACGAGTCCAGCGATCTGCGTGCGCTCATGCCCTCCACAATACCTTCCGAGGAAGCTACATTAGCTTCCATGGAAGCTAATGTGCGGTGGTCCCTCGTCACCGCCGTCGCCCCGGTCGCGTGGGGCACGACGTACTACGTCACCCGCGAGGCGCTGCCCGCCGACTACCCGCTGTACGGCGCGGTGCTGCGCGCCCTGCCCGCCGGGCTGCTCCTGCTGGCGGTCCGCAGGCGGGCGCCGCGCGGCGCGTGGTGGTGGAAGTCGCTGGTGCTCGGCACGCTCAACATGGGCGCGTTCTTCGCGCTCGTGTACGTCGCCGCGCAGCTCCTGCCGACCAGCGTCGCGTCCACCGTCATGGCCACCTCGCCCGTCGTGATGACGCTGCTCGCCTGGCCGCTGCTGTCCGAGCGCCCGCGCGCGCTGCCGCTGCTCGGCGCCTGCGTCGGCATCGCGGGCGTGTGCCTGATGGTGCTCGACGGCTCGGACGGCATCGACCCGCTCGGCCTGCTCGCGTCCGTCGCCGCCATGACCATGTCCTCGATCGGCTACATCCTGGCCAAGCGCTGGGGCGGCGCCGTGGACGTCCTGTCCTCCACGGCCTGGCAGCTCGTCGCGGGCGCGCTCGTCCTGCTGCCGGTCGCCGCCGCGGTTGAGGGCGTGCCGCCCGCCCTGGACGGCCGCGCGCTGCTGGGCTTCGGCTACGTCACCACGGTCGGTACGGCCGTCGCCTTCGCCGCCTGGTTCACCGGGCTGCGGCACCTCACGGCGGCCGGGGTCGGGCTGATCGGCCTGCTCAACCCGGTCACCGGCGTCCTGCTCGGGACGCTGGTCGCGGCCGAGACGCTGGGCGGGCAGCAGTGGGGCGGCCTGGCGCTCGTCCTGGCCGGTGTCCTGATCGGGCAGCCGGTGACGGCGCGGGCGGTACGGCTCGCGCGCCGCGTACGCCGTGCCCGCAGGGAACGTCATGAGGGCGACACGCGGCCCGCGGCTACTTCCGGAGCACGCCCATGATGTTCCGCGCCGTCTCGATCAGCGCGGGCTGGTACTGGACGAGGTCGGGGGAGAGCGGATAGCCGCCCCCGTCGAGGCCGTTGATGGTGTCCTCGGAGACGTTGACGTCGCTGTAGGCGTTGAGGGTGAGCGAGATGACCGCGCCGCCGTGCAGGATCTTCAGCTCCTGGCCCTCGTCGCTGCGCGTGAGGAAGTACGCCTGGTCGCCGAGTCCCGGCACCGACGAGACCTCGCTCGCGGCCTGGAGGCTGCCGGTCATCATCCGCACCTGGTCCTCGAACTCGACGCGGGGATCGGTCTTTTTGTGCAGGTCGACGGCGACGGCGACGATGTAGGACATCGTGGCGCCCCGCGCGTACGGCGCCTGGGTGGAGAAGTCGCAGGCGACCTGGTCGAGGGCGGGGCCGAGGTGCTGCATCGCGGGCGACGACGTCTCGGGCGTCTCCACCGAGAGCTTCCCCGGGCTGTTGGCCCGGACGGCGGCGGTCAGCGGCTGGAGGGTCGGGCCCTCGCAGGGGCTGTCGGCGATGTGGTAACCGTGCAGGTCCGGCAGGTCGCTGTGGCCCCGGTCGTACACGAACAGGCCGCCCGCCCACAGCGCGGAGGTGACGACGGCCGCGCCGAGCACCCACACCCACGGCGGTCGTACGCGGGAGGCGGCGGCCGGAGGCGGGGGCGGGCCGCCCTCGAAGTCCACGACGAGGTCGGCCGTGCGGCCCGAGGCGCCGGGACCGTCGGCCGTATCGGCGGCGTCGGGCGTGCCGAGCACCCCGTAGTCCGGCTCGCCGTGCTCGTGGGGTCCGCCGCCCGTCAGCTCCGGCTCGGATATCACTGCGGCTCCTCGCGGTGCACCTTGTAGTTGCTGGCCTGCGCGCGCGGGCGCAGCACCAGGAGGTCGACGTTCACGTGCGCGGGCCGGGTCACCGCCCAGGAGACGGTGTCGGCCACGTCGTCGGCGGTCAGGGGCTCGGCGACGCCCGCGTAGACGGCGGCGGCGCGGTCGGCGTCACCGCGGAAGCGGGTCAGGGCGAACTCGTCGGTACGCACCATGCCGGGCGCGATCTCGATGACGCGCACCGGCTTGCCGTTCAGCTCCAGGCGCAGCGTCTCGGCGATCACGTGCGCGCCGTGCTTGGCGGCCACGTAACCGCCGCCGCCCTCGTACGTGGCCAGGCCCGCGGTCGAGGACAGCACGACGACGGTGCCGTCGCCGGAGGCGGTCAGCGCGGGCAGCAGCGCCTGCGTCACGTTGAGCACGCCCAGCACGTTGACCTCGAACATCGCCCGCCAGTCGGCCGGGTCCGCGGTGGCCACCGGCTCGGTGCCGACGGCGCCGCCCGCGTTGTTCACCAGGACGTGCACCGGCGGGTACTGGTCCAGACCCGCCGCGAACGCGTCCACGGCCGCCCGGTCGGTGACGTCCAGCCCGTACACGGACGCCGAACTCCCCTGCTCCGTCAGCTCCTTGGCCAGTGCTTCCAGCCGGTCCGCGCGGCGCGCGGTGAGCACGACATGGAAGCCCGCCTCGGCGAGCTTGCGCGCGGTGGCGGCTCCGATGCCGCTGCTCGCGCCGGTGACCACTGCGGTACGGGGGCTCATGTGGTGCTGCCTTCCACGGACGGTGCCTGCTCGGTTCTGCTCCGGGGCCCCGGGCTCTGCTGTGGCCAGAGCCCTGCTGGGTGTTTTCCCTGGGCAGCAGCAGCATAAGCGGCCGGTTGTCCGGTACCGGGCGGCGCGGGTCGGCGGCGGTACGCGCCGGGCAGAGTCGGATCGCGGCGGGTCGGATCGGGGTGGGTCGGCGGGTCGGATCGGGGCTGCGGGGGGTCGGCGGGTGGCGCTGTGCGGTCGGGCGGGTACGTCACGTGTTTTCGGCCAGCGCCGCCGCGTTGTGGCTCATCTCACGTGGAGCGCCGCCAACTGCGGAATTCATGCTGCGCGGCAGTCGCGTCAGGCTGCTTTGAGCCATGTCGCCCTGGCCGCCTTGAATGCGCGGTGAGCGACCTCCTAAAGTTCAACCATCGACCTCACCCAGCGTTTCCGGAAATAATCCGCGCTGGCCGGTTCTCTCAATGTCGAGTGTTTCCGGCAGTTTGCCTGAGGTACCTCCTTCGTTACCCCTGTGCTACATCGCTACGGTGTCGGCGCCATGCCTTCGCCGGTCAACTGTGCTGCTCAGAGGCTTGCTTGCTGACACGGATTCCCTTGGTGAACCGGACAGTGCGACGAAAGGACCCGGCACAGTCATGTCCAATGCGCCGCGATTACGCGAGGCTTCGGAAAATCCCGCCGCCGACGAGAACGTCCGCAATATCGCGCACCTGCTGCTGCGCGCCGCGGAAAAGCACCAGGACTCGGGCATCCGCTACTGTCACGGAATGGCCGGTGAATCCACCCGGCTCCAGACCTACCCGCAATTAGTGGACGACGCCCGCCGGTCGCTCACCGGACTGCGCGCACACGGACTGCGCGCGGGCGACAAGGTCGCGCTGCTGGTGGAGCGCCCGCACGAATTCCTCACCGTCTTCTGGGCCTGCCTGCTGGGCGGCCTCGTGCCCTGCCCGCTGGTGCCGCTGCGCGGCGACCCGGAGCGCTGGGCGGCCCAACTGGCGCACGTCGACCAGTTGCTCGACAAGCCGCTGCTGATCGCCGACGAGGCGCTGGCCGCCGAACTCCCGCGCGTGCCGGGCCTGTCGGCCGTACCGCTGGAAGGGCTGCGCGGGCACGAGCCCGCCGCGGAGCTGTACGACGCGGAGCCCGGTGAGCTGGCGCTGCTGGTGCTGACCTCGGGCTCGACCGGCAACTCCAAGGCCGTGATGCTCACCCACGCCAATCTGCTGGCGTCGATGGCGGGCAAGAACGGCTTCCACCGCCTCACCCCCGCCGACACCTCGCTGAACTGGGTGTCCTTCGACCATGTCGCGGCGCTGCTGGAGTGCCACCTGCTGCCGCTGTACGCGGGGGCGCTCCAACTCCACGTCGAGCCGCAGGTGGTGCTCAAGGAGCCGCTGGACTTCCTGCGGCTGCTCTCCCGCCACCGGGTCACCATGACCTTCACGCCCAACTTCCTGCTGGGCCTGGTCAACGCGGCCGTGAGCGGGGCGTCCTCGGTCACCGAGGGCGCGAGCGGCGGCGAACCGCTCGACCTGTCCCGCCTGCGCCACATCATCAGCGGCGGCGAGGCCATCGTGTGCGCCACCGGCCGTACCTTCCTCGACGAACTGGCCCCGTACGGCCTGTCGTCCTTCGCGCTGTGGCCCGCCTTCGGGATGACCGAGACGTGCGCGGGCAGCGTCTACTCCACCGGCTTCCCCGAGCTGGACGCCGGGCAGGAGTTCGCCAACCTAGGGCTGCCCGTGGAGGGCCTGGCCATCCGGGTGGCGGACGAGGAGACCCACCGGCCGCTGGCGGAGGGGCAGGTCGGTGAACTCCAGCTCCGCGGGCCGATGATCACCGGCGGCTACTACAACAACGGCCAGGCCACCGCCGACGCGTTCACCGCCGACGGCTGGTTCCGCAGCGGCGACCTCGGCCGGATCGACGGCGGACGGCTCACCCTGGTGGGCCGCAGCAAGGACAGCGTCATCGTCAACGGCGTCAACTACTACAGCCACGACATCGAGACCGCCCTGGAGCAACTGGACGGCGTCGCCCGCTCGTTCGTCGCCGCCTTCCCCACCCGCGTGCCCGGCGCCGACACCGAACAGCTCGTCGTCGCCTTCCACCCCGAGATCCCCGCGGCCGACGAAGCCGGACTCTTCCGGCTGCTCACCGCCGTCCGCTCCACCGTCGTCATGCACTGGGGCTTCCGCCCCGCGCTGCTGCTGCCGCTGCCCGAGAGCGCCTTCCCCAAGACCAGCCTCGGCAAGATCCAGCGCTCCCTGCTGCGCAAGCGCCTGGAGAACGGCGACTTCGCCGCCGCCACCGCGGCCGTACAGGAACTGACCTCGCGTCAACTCGGCGGCTACACCGCGCCCGAGGGCGAGACCGAGTGGCAACTGGCCGCGATCTACGCCGAGATGTTCGACACCACCGCCGACCGGATCAGCGCCACCGCCAGCTTCTTCGACCTCGGCGGCACCTCGCTGGACATCCTGCGGCTGCGGCTCAGTGTCGCTCGGCGCCTCGGCGTCGCCGACCTCCAGATCATCACCGTGCTGACCGCCCCCACCGTCCGCGACCTGGCCGCCAGGATCACCGCCGACCTCGCCGCCGGGGACACCACGACCGGCGAGCGGCCGTACGACCCGATCGTGCCCATGCAGCTCAGCGGCGGCAAGACCCCGCTGTTCTGCGTGCACCCCGGCGTCGGCGAAGTCCTCGTCTTCGTCAACCTCGCCAAGTACTTCGTGGCCGACCGGCCCTTCTACGCGCTGCGCGCCCGCGGCTTCAACCGCGGCGAGAAGCCCTTCGCCACCTTCGCGGAGATGGTCGCCGCCTACGTGGACGCGATCCGCGCCAAGCAGCCGCACGGGCCGTACGCGGTCGCGGGCTACTCCTACGGCGGCGCGGTGGCCTTCGAGATCGCCAAGGTCCTTGAGGCGCAGGGCGAACGCGTCGACTTCGTCGGCAGCTTCAACCTCCCGCCGCACATCAAGTACCGCATGGAGGAACTGGACTTCGTCGAGACCGCCGCCAACCTCGCCTTCTTCCTGGCCCTGATCAACAAGAAGCAGTCGCTGGAGATCCCCGGCACCCTGCGCGGGCTGCCCCGCGAACGGCAGCTCCAGCACTTCATCGACATCGCCCCCGCCGACCGGCTCGCCGAACTCGACCTGACGGCGGAGAAGTTCGCCGCCTGGGCCGAACTCGCCGACGGCCTCACGGACCTGGGCCGCGGTTACCAGCCGAGCGGCACCGTCCGCTCGATGAAGGTCTTCTACGCCGTCCCGCTGCGCGGCACCAAGCAGGACTGGCTGGAGAACGAACTGCGCCGCTGGGACGACTACACCACCGGGCCCAACGACTACATCGACGTACCGGGTGAGCACTACACGCTGATGGGCCCGCAGCACGTCGCCGCCTTCCAGGCCATCCTGCGCAGGGAGTTGGACCGCGCCATGGGCGACGCCGGCGCGGACGCAGACGCAGACGCATACGCGGACGCGGAAACCGACACCGACACCGACACCGACACCGACACCGGGGACGTGACAGCGTGAAGGGCAAGAAGATCCTGGTCACCGGCGGCACGGGGCAGGTCGCCAGGCCCGTCGCCGAAGCGCTCGCCGCCGACAACGACGTCTGGTGTCTCGGCCGCTTCGGGACCCCCGGCGTCGCCGCCGAACTCACCGCGAGCGGCATCACCACCTTCCGCTGGGACATGGACGACCTCGGCCCCGACACCCTCAAGGGCCTCCCCGACGACTTCACCCACGTCGTCCACTCCGCCGTCCGGCGCGGCGAGGACGGCGACTTCAACGCGGCCGTCGCCGTCAACTCCATCGCCGCCGGGCGGCTGATGACCCACTGCCGCAGCGCCGACGCCTTCCTGTACGTGTCTACCGGCGCGCTCTACGCCCGCCAGACCCTCGACCACCGCTACACCGAGACCGACCCCGTGGACGGCAAGGCCGACTGGCTGCCCGCGTACCCGGTCGGGAAGATCGCCGCCGAGGGCACCGTGCGCGCCTTCGGCCAGGTGCTCGGCCTGCCGACCACCATCGCGCGGCTCAACATCGCCTACGGGCCCGGCGGTTACGGCGGCGTCCCGATGCTCTACTTCAAGCGGATGCTGGCCGGCGAGCCGATCCCCGTGCCCGTCGAGGGCCAGAACTGGTGCTCGCTCCTCTACACCGACGACCTCGTCCGCCAGGTCCCGCGCCTGTGGGAGGCCGCCGCCGTCCCCACCACGCTCGTCAACTGGGGCGGCGACGAAGCGGTCGGCATCACCGACTGCGTGCGGTACCTGGAGGAGCTGACCGGGGTCACCGCCACGCTCGTACCGTCCGAAGTCACCCGCGAGACCTACCAGTTCGACCCGGCGCTGCGCCGCGAGCTGACCGGCCCCTGCGAGGTCGGCTGGCGCGACGGCATCCGGCGCACCCTGGCCGCGATGTACCCCGGGCACCTGCGCGAGCACAGCGCCGGGGAGGTGGGCGCCGGTGTCCGGGCGTAGCAACTCCGAGGCGGTCCGGGCCGCTTACCGCGCCTTCGCGGAACGCGACGTCGAAGGGCTGCTCGCGATCCTGCACCCGGACGTCGACTGGGTGCACCCGGACGGGATGGACACCTACGGGCTCGGCGGTACGAAGAGGGGGCACGCGGGCGTGAAGGAGTTCCTCGCCCACGTCCCCACCGTGCTGGGCGGAATGCGCCTGGAGCCGCTGGAGTTCATCGAGTCCGGCGACCGGATCGTGGTCTTCGGCATCCGGCAGGTCACCTCGCTGACCGGGCACACCGAGACCCTCCAGTTCGTCCACTCCTGGACGATGCGCGACGGCCGGGCCACCGCCATGGAGGACATCTTCGACACCGTCCTCTTCCACCGCCTCATCGAGAGCTGAGGGAGCGGCCCTCATGAGGTACGCCTATCTGGGGCCCGAGGGCACCTTCACGGAGGCGGCGCTGCGCTCCGCGCTCGGCACGCGGGTGCCGGGGCCGGGACCGGGGCCGGTGTGCGAGCCGTATCCGACCGTCGCCGACGCCCTGGAGGCCGTACGGCGCGGCCACTGCGCCGCCGCGATGGTGCCGGTGGAGAACTCCCTGAAGGGCGTGGTCCCCGCCACCCTCGACGGCTTCGCCGCCACCGACGACCTGCACATCGTCGGCGAGACCGAACTGCGCGTCAGCTTCGCGCTGTTGGGCCTGCCCGGCGCCACTCTCGACGGCGTCGAGCGGGTCCGCAGCCACCCGCACGCGCTCGCCCAGTGCGGGCGCTGGCTCGGCCTGAGGCTCCCGAACGCCGTGACGGAGGCGGCCGGTTCGACGGCGGGCGCCGCCCGCGACCTGGCCGGGTCCGGCGACCCGCGCGACGCGGCCGTCGCGGCGCCCGCCGTCGCCGAGCGGTACGGGCTGCGCGTGCTCGCCACCGACATCGGCGAGCGCGAGAACGCCGTGACCCGCTTCGTCATGGTCCGCCGCGCCGGGGCGCCGCCCGCCCGCACCGGCCGGGACCGTACGTCCCTGCTGGTGTCGGCAGGCGACGGCACACCGGCCGCGCTGCCCGGAATCCTGTCCGTCTTCACGGCGGGACGCGTCAGCCTCGCGTGGGTCCAGGCGTGGCCGACCGGGCTGCGCCTGGGCGACTACCGCTTCTTCGTGGACGTCGAGGGCCACATCGACGACCAGCGGGTCCGCCACGCCGTCGCCGCGCTCTCCGACGTCGGGGCGCGGGCCAGCTTCCTCGGGAGCTATCCGCGCGCGGGGGCTCGCGCCACCGCCGTTACGGCTGCCACGGCCCTCAGGCGCCGGGTGCCGCTGCCGTCACCGCCCTTCCCCGCCGTCGTGCTGTGACCCCTGTGGCCCCTGTGACCCATCCGCCCGCGCCCCGTACCCCACCCCAGGAAGGACACGCCGTGAGCACTGCGTCCCGCCCGCCCGTCGGCAACCCCCAGGACCGACTGGTCCAACTCGGCCTCGGATTCTGGCAGTCCAAGGTGCTGCTGACCGCCGTGGAGCTGGGGGTGTACTCGGACCTCGCCGCCCACGGCCCGGCCGACGCGTCCGCGCTCGCCGCCCGCCTCGGTCTGCACCCGCGCGGCGCCCGCGACTTCTTCGACAGCCAGGTCGCGCTCGGCCTGCTGGAGCGGACGGACGGGGTGTACGCGAACACGCCCGACACGGCGGCCTTCCTCGACCGCGCCCAGGACACGTACATCGGGGGCCTGTTGGAGATGGCGCAGGAGCAGTGGTACCAGTCCTGGGGGCACTTGACCGAGGCGCTGCGGACCGGTGAGCCGCAGAACAACGTCGGGGGAGCGGACGGCAATCCCTTCGATGTCCTGTACGCCGACCCGGAGTTGACCAGCCGCTTCCAGAAGGCGATGACCGGCGGTTCGCTCGCCGCCTCGCAGGCGCTGGCCGCCGCCTTCGCCTGGGCGGACGTCACGACCGTCGTCGACATCGGCTGCTCCGAGGGCATCCTGCTCAACACCGTACTGACCGCGCACCCGCACCTGCGCGGCACCGGTTTCGACCTCCCGGCCGTCGCGCCCACCTTCCACGAGACGGTACGGCGCGCCGGGCTCGGCGACCGGCTCCGGTTCGAGCCCGGCAGCTTCCTCACCGACGCCCTGCCCACCGCCGACGTCGTCGTCTTCGGCCGCGTCCTGCACGACTGGGACCTCGACACCAAGCGGATGCTCCTGAAGAAGGCGTACGAGGCCCTGCCGGACGGCGGCTCCGTCGTCGTCTACGAGTCGATGATCGACGACGACCGCCGCGTCAACGCCTTCGGCCTCCTCACCAGCCTCCACATGCTCCTCGAAAGCCCCGGCGGCTTCGACTACACCGGCGCCGACTGCGTCCGCTGGCTGGAGGAAACCGGCTTCACCTCCTGCTCCGCCCAACCCCTCGACGGCCCGGTCGCCCTGGTGACCGGCCGCAAATAGCCCTCCGGGCGGTCGTGCGCCGTCCGACCCGCAGCCCAATCGGCCCCCGCGCCGCGCGCGCCCCGCGACCGGCCTCAGCGACCCCTGCGGGCCGCGCCGCCCGCGCGGGTGCGCTGAGGCGCCGGCCTCGATGCCTGTCCTGGCCTGTCCGGACTCGGGGCGGACGGCTGACCGGGCCGGGCACGTGCGGCCTGCGGGGGGCGTCGAGGTGCCGGGCGCGGTCTCGTCGGCCGGTGCGGCGGTCAGTGGGGGGTGGGGGCTGCGGGGGCCGGGGGGCGGGTGTTGACCAGGGACCTCACGGCAGTGAGCACGGCGGAGATCGAGGGGCAGGCGATCGTGCCGGTGCGGGCCACGAGGGTGACGTGGCGGGTGAGGGTGAGGGCGGCGGGGGTGACGCGGACGACGGGGAAGCCGGGGCGGTCGGGGACCAGGTCGGGGACGAGGGCGACGCCCCAGCCGTGGGAGACCAGGCCGAGGACGGCCTGCATGTCGTCGGTCTCGGCCACGGCGTCCGGGGCGAACCCGGCGCCGTGGCAGGCGTGCAGGGTCAGCCGGCCGAGCGCCGAGCCCTCGTCGTAGATCCAGGGGTCACGGGCGAAGTCGGCCAGCGGCAGAGGCTTCCCGGCCCCGCCCTGTTCCGCGAGCGGGTGGCCCGGCGGCACCGCGAGCCGGATGCGGTCGCCCGCGACCGGCTCCTCGGTCAGCCCCGGCACGTCCGGCTCGGGGATCTGGTCGTAGCGGGAGGCGACGACCAGATCGAGCTGATTGAGCCGCACGGCCTGCCGGGCCTCGCTCCTGCGGACGTCGTGCAGGGTGATCCGGAGGTTGGGATGGTCGCGCCGCAGCCCGGCCAGCACCGGCACGAGCAGCGCCGGGCCCTCGTGGAAGGGCATCCCGACCCGCAGGTCGCCGTAGACCTGTCCGCTGAATTCCAGCAACTCCGATTCAGCGGTCTCCAGTTGGGACAGGATGTCCTCGCCGTGCCTGACCAGCAACCGGCCGACGGCGGTCAGCGTCGCCTTGCCGTTCGTCCGGTCGAGCAGCGGCACCCCGGTCTCCGCTTCGAGCGCCGACAGGTGCTGGGAGACCGCCGACCGCGTGTAGTTGAGCGCCTGCGCGGCCCCGGCGATCGAGCCCCGGGCCTCCACCTCGCGCAGCAGCAGCAGTTTCCGTACGTCCAGCACGCCGCAGTCCCCCCGCCCCGTGGCACCGTCAGTTTTCCTGACGCCCAGCGTCAATTACCGTCACGCCAACGGTACAGCGGGGGCCCGCGGCCGACGGCTTTAATGACAACGACTTCACGCCGAACCCCCGGAGAGACCACTCATGTCCGAGCCCGTGACCGCACCCGCCCCGACGACCGCCGAGCGCGTCCATCCGCTGGAATTCGGCATCGCGCTGAACCCGGAGGCCGCCCGGATCGACGAGCTGATCCGGCTCGCCGAACTCGCCGACCGCCGCGGCTTCGAATTACTCGGCCTCATGGACCACCCCTACATGGGCGCCGCCCTGGAGGCGTGGACGCTGCTGTCCGTGCTCGCCGCCCGCACCGAGCGCATCCGGCTCTTCCCCGACGTGGCGAATCTCCCGCTGCGCCCCCCGGCCATGCTCGCCAAGGCCGCCGCCTCGCTCGACCTGATCAGCGGCGGCCGGGTGGAACTCGGCCTCGGCGCCGGAGCCGCGGCCGACCACGGCGGAGGCGGCATGGGCGGCCCGCGCCGCTCGCCCAAGGTCGCCATCGACGCCCTGGAGGAGGCCGTCGCGGTCATCCGCCGGGTGTGGGCGGCCGGGGACGCCCCCGCCGCGTACGAGGGCGAGCACTACCGGCTGGAGGGCGTCGTCCCCGGACCCGCGCCCGCGCACCCGATCGGCATCTGGCTCGGCGCGTACCGGCCCCGGATGCTGGAGGTCACCGCGCGCCTCGGCGACGGCTGGCTGCCGAGCTTCCCCTACCTCGACCCGGCCGCGGTCATCGCGCTCAACCACCGCATGGACGAGGCCGCTTCGGCCGCGGGCCGCGCCCCGTCCGACGTCCGGCGGCTCTACAACATCATCGGCCGGATCGACGGAAACGGCGGCGCGCCCTTCAACGAGGGCAGCGCCGCGTGGACGGAACGGCTCACCGAACTGGTCCTCGACGGCGGCGTCAGCGCCTTCGTCCTGACCCCGATGGCCGACCACGCCCGGCAGATCGAGACCTTCCACGCCGAGGTCGTCCCGGCGGTCCGCGAAGCGGTGAGCAAGGAAGGCGCGAACCGATGAGCACGCCCCAGACCCCGGGTACGGGCGGCGGCGGCGGTACGGCCACCACGCCCGCGGGCCGCGCCATGGTCAGTACGCTGCTCGGCGCGCACGCCGCCCTGCGCCGCGACCTGGACTCGCTCGGCCAGGCCCTGCGGCTGCTCGCCGCGAAGGACCCGGCCGCGCTCGGCGAAGTCCACGCCCGCATGGACGACTTGACGCTGCGTCAGGCAGCCTGGCAGCTCAAGTCGTTCTGCGACATGTACTGCCAGACGGTGCACGCGCACCACTCCATCGAGGACTTCCGGATCTTCCCCGCCGTGCTGCGCATCGCCCCCGAGCTGCGCCCGGTGGTCGACAGGCTCACCGCGGACCACCTGGCGCTCGGCTCGCTGCTCGACGCGATGATCACGTCGGTCGGCGCGCTGCCCGACGCCGACTGGGCCACGGCGCAGGACGCCGTGCAGGCGCTCGCCGACCACCTCGCGGCCCACCTGGACCTCGAGGAAGCGCACATCATCCCCCAGCTCGGCCGGCTGTCGAGCTGGATCTGACGGCCGTACGCGTCCCCGTAAGCCTTCCCCTCACCCCGGAGCCCCGATGTTCGCCGTCACCGTCGTGCTGTCCCTCGTCCTGGCGCTGGTCTTCGCCGCGCTCGGCACCTTCAAGGTGATCAACCACCCGAAGGCCGCCGAGACCGCGGAGCACCTGGGCCTGTCCCTGTCCCTCTCCCGCGCCATCGGCCTGCTCGAAATCGCCGCCTGCGGTGGCCTGTTGATCGGTCTGGCCTGGGCCCCGCTCGGCGTCGCCGCCGCGGCCGGCGCCGTCCTGCTGCTGATCGGCGCCACCGGCACCCACCTCAAGGTCCACGACCCGGCACAGGTCGCCGCCTTCCCCGCCTTCCTCGCGGTGCTGTCGGTGATCACCCTGATCCTCCGCCTCAAGACGGCGTGACCGAAGGCGGCGTGACCCGAGACGGCGTGACCCGAGACAGCGTGACCCGAGACAGCGTGACCGAACACGGCGTGATCAAGACGCTGAAGACGGCCTGATTACGGTGCCGCCGCCCCCGCGGGGTACGGTCGCCGCGACGGTACGGCGTCCGCCTCCGCGGGCGCAGCCGTAGTGGCGCAGGAGGTGTCATATGGGTCTACGTCCGCGTACCGCGCATGAACTGAGCCTTGAGCCCCATCCCGGAGGCGGCTGGTACGGCCGGGTCTACACCTCACCGGTCGAGGTGCCCGTGCCGGGTCTCGACGGTGTCCGGCCGACCGCCGTACTGATCCACTACCTGCTCAGCCCGGGGGAGCGGTCGTCCTGGCACCGGGTGAGCTCGGACGAGCTGTGGCTGTGGCGGCGCGGCGGCCAGCTCCGGCTGCGCCAGGGCGGCACCGGCGGGGCCCCGGTGGAGAACGGCTCGGCGGAGGCTTCAACGACCTTGCTGGGACCGGGACATGACTATCCCGTCACCCATCTCCAGATGCTCGTCCCCGCGGGCACCTGGCAGTGCGCCGAGCCCGCGCAGAAGCACGAGGTTCTCGTGAGCTGTCTGGTGACGCCCGGCTCGGGCCTGGCCGACATCGAGCTGTACGAGGAGTCGGCGGCGCGCGCGGGAAATTGAGCGCTTGAGGGTGCGATATCCCGTATTGCGGGGGGTATTTGGCGCATGCAAGCCGTTGCGGTGATCCGCCAGTGACCAGTTGGCCGGAAACGCGCAATCCGGGCGGCCCGGAGAAGGCGCGCGGTGGCGCGGAGTCGGGCGCGAGTGTGCGGCGTAGGTCCGCGAAGGCGGGGAAGAACGAGGAAGACGCGAGAGGAAGGGGCGGCCGGTCAGGGCCAGACGAGACAGTAGAGCTGGTGACCGGACTCCTCGCAGCGGCGGGCGAAATCCTGCCATTCATGGAGCATCTGGTAGATCACGAACGCGTCTCTCGGACCGCGTCGGTCCGGCACGGTGGACCATATGAAGGCGGCGGCGCCCAGCGATTCCTCGTTGGCGGTGCGCAGCGGCTCGACGACCGAGTGCGGCAGCCGTACCACCGCGTAGTCCGGGTGCAGCACCACCAGTTCGAGCGGCGGGACCTTGGCGGGGGGTATGCCCTCGATGCCGGTGAGGACCATCGCGGCCATCGTCTCCGGCTTGACCTTGGTGTACATGCCGTGGCCGAGTTCGTCGCCGCCGAGTTCCTCGGGGCGCATGGAGATCGGGACGCGTGCGGCGGTGGCGCCGTCGGGCGCACCGAAATACTTGTAGGTCACCCCCACTCGGCCACCCCTGCTCCTGCCCTCGCTCGCGGTTGAACGGTTTTCCGGTACACGGTCGGCGGGGTTCGCGGGACGGCGTCGCCTGCCGGTGGGACGGGCGCGTTCGGGCTCGTGCTCGCCCGGTCCTTCACCCGGTCCGCCACCGCGCTGCTGCATTCCACTACCCGACCATCCGCAGACCCAACCACGCAACCCGATCATCGTCTCAGATGCAGGGTTGAGACGTTGCCGCGCAACGCCAGGCATTTGAGAGCATGTGCGTGTGAGCTATCCGTACGAAGCACCAGTGTCCCAGGAACTCTTCGACCGCGCGGCGGCCGTGACACCAGGCGGTGTGAACTCCCCGGTGCGGGCCTTCCGCGCCGTGGGCGGCACGCCCCGGTTCATGGTGTCCGGCACGGGCCCCTATCTCACCGACGCCGACGGCCGCGAGTACGTCGACCTCGTCTGCTCGTGGGGACCGATGATTCTCGGCCACGCGCACCCCGAGGTGATCGCCGCCGTCCAGGCAGCGGTCACGCGCGGTACGTCCTTCGGCACACCCGGTGAGGGCGAGGTCGCGCTCGGCGAGGAGATGGTCGCGCGGGTCGAACCGCTGGAGCAGGTACGGCTGGTGTCGTCCGGCACCGAGGCCACGATGTCGGCGATCCGGCTCGCGCGCGGCTTCACCGGCCGGGCGAAGATCGTCAAATTCGCGGGCTGCTACCACGGCCATGTGGACGCGCTGCTGGCCGCCGCGGGATCGGGCGTGGCCACCTTCGGCCTGCCCGACACCCCCGGGGTGACCGGCGCGCAGGCCGGGGACACCATCGTGCTGCCGTACAACGACCTGGACGCCGTACGCGCCGCCTTCGCCGCGCACCCCGGCGAGATCGCCTGCGTGATCACCGAGGCGTCGCCCGGCAACATGGGCGTCGTCCCGCCGCTGCCCGGCTTCAACGCCGGACTCAAGCAGCTCTGCGCCGACGACGGCGCGCTCTACATCTCCGACGAGGTGATGACCGGCTTCCGCGTCAGCCGCTCCGGCTGGTACGGGCTCGACGGGGTGCGCCCCGACCTGATGACCTTCGGCAAGGTCATGGGCGGCGGCTTCCCCGCCGCGGCCTTCGGCGGCCGGGCCGACGTGATGAGCCGCCTCGCGCCCGCGGGCCCCGTCTACCAGGCGGGCACGCTCTCCGGGAACCCGGTCGCGACCGCCGCGGGCCTCGCGCAGCTCAGGCTGCTCGACGAGGCCGCGTACGCGCGCGTCGACGCGGTGTCGGTCGAGATCCGGGAGCTGGTCAGTGCCGCGCTGAGCAAGGAGGGGGTCGCGCACCGCGTGCAGACCGCGGGCAACATGTTCTCCGTCTTCTTCACGGACGACGAGGTCCGTGACTTCGAGGACGCGAAGAAGCAGGAGGCATTCCGCTTCACCGGCTTCTTCCACTCGATGCTGGCGCAGGGCGTCTATCTGCCGCCCTCCGCCTTCGAGTCCTGGTTCGTGTCGACCACCCACGACGAGCGGGCCGTGGAGCGGATCGCCGCCGCGCTGCCCGCCGCCGCACGCGCCGCCGCGGAGGCCCACGCATGAGCGAGATGACCGTTGTCCACGTGCTGCGGCACGGCGAGGTGCACAACCCCGACGGCATCCTGTACGGGCGCGCCCCCGGCTTCCACCTGTCCGAGCTGGGCCGCAAGATGGCCGACCGGGTCGCCGAGCACCTGGCCTCGCGCGACATCACCTACGTCGTGGCCTCCCCGCTGGAGCGCGCCCAGGAGACCGCCGCGCCCATCGCCGCCGCCCACGAGCTGGAGGTCGGCACCGACGAGCGGCTGATCGAGGCGGCGAACGTCTTCGCGGGGAAGACCTTCGGCGTCGGCGACGGGGCGCTGCGCAAGCCCGCGAACTGGAAGTACCTCGCCAATCCCTTCCGGCCGAGCTGGGGCGAGCCGTACGTCGACCAGGTCGTCCGGATGACGGCCGCGCTGGCCGCCGCCCGCGACGCCGCCCGTGGGCACGAGGCCGTCTGCGTCTCCCACCAGCTCCCCATCTGGATCGCCCGCAGCTACGCCGAGCGGCGCCGCCTGTGGCACGACCCGCGCCGCCGTCAGTGCACGCTGGCGTCCCTGACCTCCTTCACCTACGACGGCGACCGCATCGTCTCCGTCGGCTACAGCGAGCCCGCGCGGGACCTGGTCCCCGCCCGGCTTCTCTAGGACGGGTCCGCCCCCCCGCCCCGGCCGGGGCGGACCCGTCCACTGGGCGAGTGAAGAACCGGAGCCACCCGAGGGAACCTCGGCAAGTTTTGCCGCATGCCGCGTAACCGCGAGGAACTTGTGAACGTCATGGTGGGTGACCACTTTTCTGCCCACTCGGCCGTCAGGCCGGAGAAGCCGAGAGACGGGACCGTTCCACGATGTGCGCCATGAGCCGCAGGACCCTGTTGACCACTAGCGCTGGGGCGGCGGCGGCCGGGCTCGGCGTCGCCGGCTGCGGCACGGGGAAGGGGGTGAGCGGCGGCGGAGCGACGCCGGTGGCGAGCAAGACCGGCGAGAAGTCGGGGGCGAGCGGCCGCCAGGCCCCGAAGAAGACCGTGACCCTCATCGGCGACGGATCGACGGCGTACACCGGGACGCAGCCCAACCAGCCCAGGCCCGAGCGGCTGGAGCCCGGCCAGGCGCCGCCGCAGTTCGTGATCTTCTCCTGGGACGGCGCGGGCGAGGTCGGCAACGGCCTCTTCCCCCGCTTCCGCAAGCTCGCCGAGAACCACGGCGCGTCCATGACCTTCTTCCTGTCCGGGCTCTACCTGCTGCCGGAGGGCAAGAAGCTCCAGTACGCGCCGCCGAACAACCGGCAGGGCGCCTCGGACATCGGCTACCTCACCGACCAGCACGTCCGGATGACGCTGGACAACATCCGGCAGGCGTGGCTGGACGGCCACGAGATCGGCACGCACTTCAACGGTCACTTCTGCGGCGGCAGCGGCACCGTCGGCCGCTGGACGTCGACCGACTGGAAGAGCGAGATCGACCAGGCCAAGTCGTTCGTGAAGAGCTGGAAGACCAGCACGGGCTGGCACGACCAGGACCCGCTGCCCTTCGACTACGAGAAGGAGCTGGTCGGCGGCCGGACCCCGTGCCTGCTCGGCCAGGACAATCTGCTGCCGACCGCGAAGGCGCTCGGCTGGCGGTACGACGCCAGCTCGCCGGGCGGCAACCAGGTGTGGCCCTCCAAGCGCGGCGGCCTGTGGGACCTGCCGCTCCAGCTCATCCCGTTCCCCGGACACTCCTTCGAGGTGCTGTCCATGGACTACAACATGCTCGCCAACCAGTCGCACGCGGCCACCAAGTCCGACCCGGCCAACTACCCGGGCTGGCGCCGGCAGGCCACCGCCTCGTACATCGCGGGCTTCGAGCGGGCGTACTCGACCAACCGCGCGCCGTTCTACATCGGCAACCACTTCGAGCAGTGGAACGGCGGGATCTACATGGACGCCGTTGAAGAAGCGTTCAAGCACGTCGCCGCGGCCCGCGACAAGGCGAACAACGGCGACATCCGCATGGTGTCCTTCCGGCAGTACGTGGACTGGCTGGACGCGCAGGACCCGGCCGTCCTGGACAAGCTCAGGACGCTGGAGGTCGGGCAGTCGCCCGCCGGCGGCTGGCGGGAATTCCTCGCCGCCCCCGCCGTGAGCAGCGGCGGGACCAGCAGCTCGGGCAAGGCGCCGGTCGGCGCCGGAACCGCGACTACCTGATCCTTACTTGGGGCAATTGCCGTTTTTGGGGTTGGCGTCGGGGGCGTGGAAGATCGCGCGAAGGCCCATGCGAAACTTTTCACATGAGTCCTACGCGCGCCCTCCGACGCCGCTTTCCCCGCAGTGCCGCGGCACTCGTCGGGGCCGCCGCGCTCGCGATGACGACGGCCGCCTGCTCGTCGACCTCGACCTCGGGGACCGACAACACCAACTTCATGGGCGGCACCGGCGAGATCAACGTCCTCAAGGCCGCCGACCGCAAACCCGCCCCCGACATCTCGGGCAAGACGGTCACCGGCGGCACGGACAGCCTGGCCGCGTACAAGGGCAAGGTCGTCGTCGTCAACATCTGGGGCTCGTGGTGCGCGCCCTGCCGCGCGGAGGCGCCGAACCTCGCCGAGGTCGCCAACGCCGACAAGGACAAGGGCGTGCAGTTCCTCGGCATCAACACCCGGGACCTGGACGTCTCCAACGCCGAACGCTTCGACAAGCGCTTCGAGATCCCGTACCCCAGCCTGTACGACCCCTACGGCTCGCTGATCCTGCGCTTCCCCAAGGGCAGCCTCAACCCGCAGAGCCTGCCCGCCACCCTCGTCATCGACCGGCAGGGCAAGCTCGCCGTCCGCGCGCTGAAGCCGCTCAGCGTCGAGGACCTGCACCGGATCATCGACCCGCTCATCGCGGAGAAGTGACGTGCAGGCAAGCGCCGCCGCCGCGGTCGTCACCCTGAGCGCCGCGACCGACCCCAACCAGACGGTGCTCACCGGGGCGCTGCTGGCCGCCATCCCGATCGCCATGTTCGCCGGGCTGATCTCCTTCTTCTCGCCCTGCGTCCTGCCGCTGGTCCCCGGCTATCTGTCGTACGTGACCGGCGTCACCGGCACCGACCTCGCCGAGGCCAAGCGGGGCCGGATGCTGCTGGGCTCGTCGCTGTTCGTGCTCGGCTTCAGCGCCCTGTTCGTCTCCGGCGGCGCCCTGTTCGGCAACTTCGGCGCGGAACTGCTCGTGCACCGGCAGATCCTCTCCAAGATCTTCGGCGGCCTCACCATCGTCCTCGGCCTGGCCTTCATGGGCATCGTCGGCGGCCTGACCCAGCGCGAATTCCGCTTCCACTACCGGCCCGCGCTGGGCCTGGCCGGGGCGCCGGTGCTCGGTCTGCTCTTCGGCCTCGGCTGGGCGCCCTGCGTCGGCCCCACCCTCGGCGCCGTCAACGCGCTGGCCTTCAACGACGCCAGCGCGGGCCGCGGGGCGCTGCTGATGGCGTTCTACTGCGCGGGCCTCGGTGTGCCGTTCATCGTGGCCGCCATAGCTTTCCGTCGTACGCTCGGCGCGTTCGCGTGGGTCAAACGCCACTACGTGTGGGTGATGCGCGCCGGCGGCGCGATGCTCGTCGCGGTCGGCGTCCTCCTCGTCACCGGCGTCTGGGACCACATCACCTACCAGATGCAGATCTGGTCGAGCAGCTTCACCCCAGGGGTCTGACCCATGAGCGTCACGGAGAAAACCGAGCGCGAGCCGCGCGAGGGCAACGACAAGGGCACGGGCGGCGAAGCGCCCCAGGAGCGCGACGGGCTGGGCGCCGCGGGCGCGCAGCTCAGCACCCAGCCCGTCGACACCCTGCGCAGCGCGCCCGCGATCGGCACCCTCGCCCTGCTGCGCTGGATGTGGCGGCAGCTCACCTCGATGCGGATCGCCCTGGTCCTGCTCTTCCTGCTGTCGCTGGCCGCCATCCCCGGCTCGCTGATCCCGCAGCACTCCGACGCGCTCAAGGTCGAGGCGTTCAAGAAGACCCACCCCGGCATCAGCCCGCTGTACGACCGGCTCGGGATGTTCCACGTCTACAGCTCGCCGTGGTTCGCGGCGATCTACATCCTGCTGTTCGTCTCCCTCGCGGGCTGCATCGTCCCGCGCACCTGGCAGTTCGTCGGCCAGCTCCGGGCCAGGCCGCCGGCCGCGCCGCGCCACCTCACGCGGCTGCCCGCGTACTCGACCTGGCGCACCGACGCCGGGCCCGAGCAGGTGCTGCACGCCGCGCACCAGGCGCTGCGCGGACGCCGGTTCCGTACCGCGCTGAGCGACGGCACCGGCAAGGACGGCAAGGGCGGCGGCGGTTCGGTCGCCGCGGAGAAGGGCTACCTGCGCGAGACCGGCAATCTGCTCTTCCACATCGCGCTCTTCGGCCTGCTGATCTCCTTCGCCGTCACCTCGCTGAACAAGGCCGAGGGCGGCAAGCTGATCGTCGAGGGCGACGGCTTCACCAACAACCTCACGCAGTACGACGACTTCTCGCCGTCCACCCTCTACACCGCGGACGACCTCAAGCCGTTCGGCTTCAAGCTCGACAGCTTCGACTCCGCGTACGAGACCAGCGGGCCCGACATCGGCAGCCCGCGGGTCTTCAAGGCCAACATCCACTACTGGGACGGCGCCGACGGCAAGCCCGTCAAGGGCACGATCGACACCAACCACCCGCTGAGCATCGGCGGCGAGAAGGTCTATCTGATCGGCCACGGCTACGCGCCGATCGTCACCGTCAAGGACGCCAAGGGCAATGTGGCCTTCCGGGGCCCGGTGCCGTTCCTGCCGCAGGACAGCAACATCACGTCCACCGGCACGATCAAGGTGCCCGACGCGGTCGGCAAGGACGGCAAGCCGCAGCAGCTCGCCTTCACCGGCTACTTCACGCCGACCGGTGACGCGGGCCAGGGCCCGCGCTCGTTCTTCCCCGGCCTGGAGAGCCCGCTGCTGTTCCTCAACGCCTACCACGGCGACCTCGGCATCGACGGGGGCGTCTCCAAGAACGTCTACCAGCTCGACACGACGAAGATGAAGCAGTTCAAGCTGGAGACCTCGACGCCCGGCATCAACGCCGTCGCGCTCAAGCCCGGCGAGGCCATCACCCTGCCGGACGGCGCGGGCAGCCTCACCTTCACCGGGGTCAAGACCTGGGCCAGTTTCCAGGTCTCCCACCAGTCGGGCAACGAGACCGCGCTGATCAGCGGTGTCGCCGCGATCCTCGGCCTGATGGGCTCGCTCTTCATCCAGCGCCGCAGGATCTGGGTGCGCGCCGTGCCCGGCCCCGACGGCACCACCGTGGTCGAGATGGGCGGCCTCGGCCGCAGCGAGTCGGTGCGGATCGCCGAGGAGATCGGCGACATCGCGCTCCAGCTCCAGCCGGAGGCCCCGGCCCTCCCGGACGAGGACGAGGACCCGGTCGGGAATTCCGCCGGGAACGCCGAGACGGCCGCGAACGCCGAGAACGCAGCGAACGCTGAGAACACGGTCGAGAGCCCCGGCGAGGGCACCGGCCAACCGGACAATCCGGTCCCCGTAGAGTCAACCCCCCGGACAGACGACGAAGGAGCCCGCGCGTGAATATCGCGTCCGCGGTCAACGAGAACTTCGCGAACTACAGCAACTGCCTGATCCGCTCGGCGATGTTCGTGTACGCGCTGGCCTTCCTCGCGCACCTCGCGGAGTGGGTCTTCGGCAGCCGCAGCAAGGTCGCCGTGCAGTCCGCGGCCCTCGCCGCGGAGACGCGCGAGGCCGAGGCGGCCAAGGCGGCGGCCCCCGCGGTCACCGTCAAGGTCGCCCAGCGCGGCGGCGCCACCACCACCCTGGAGCGCCCGCGCCCGAGCATCGTCCCCAAGGTCATCACCCGCGCCTCCGCCAGCGACCGCGGCATCGCCGACGGCCCCGGCGCCGCGGGCGACGACGAGAAGGGCGACCTCTACGGCCGGATCGCGGTGGCCTTCACCGCCCTCGCCTGGCTGCTGCACTTCGGCGGCGTCCTCTTCCGCGCCATCTCCGTACAGCGCCCCCCGTGGGGCAACATGTACGAGTTCTCCACCACCTTCGGCATGGTCGCCGTCGGCGCGTACCTGCTGCTGCTCGTGCTGAAGAAGAACGTCCGCTGGATCGGTCTGTTCCTCACCACGACGGTCCTGCTCGACCTGGGCCTGGCCCTGTCGGTGCTCTACACCTCCAGCGACCAGCTCGTGCCCGCGCTGCACTCGTACTGGCTGTGGATCCACGTGTCGTGCGCGATCATCTCCGGCGCGATCTTCTACCTCGCCGCGGTCGGCACGCTGCTCTACCTGTTCCGCGACCGCTACGAGACGGCGCTGGCCGCCAACCGCACGCAGAACAGCCGCTGGGCCGACGTCATGTCCCGGCTGCCCGCGGCGGCGAGCCTCGACAAGTTCGCGTACCGCATGAACGCGCTGGTCTTCCCGCTGTGGACGTTCACCATCATCGCGGGCGCGATCTGGGCGCAGGCCGCCTGGGGCCGCTACTGGGGCTGGGACCCGAAGGAGACCTGGGCGTTCATCACCTGGGTCGCGTACGCCTGCTACCTGCACGCGCGCGCCACCGCCGGGTGGAAGGGCCGCAAGGCCGCGTATCTGGCGCTGATCGCCTTCGCGTGCTTCCTGTTCAACTACTACGGCGTGAACATCTTCGTCACCGGCAAGCACTCGTACGCCGGGGTCTGATTCCCCGGGGCCGGATTCCTCACCGGTCGCCCGCGGGGTCCTCCTGGTCGCCCTCGGACGGGGCCGCGCCGCCGTCCTTGCCTTCCCTGTTCTGCTTGTTCAGTTCGCTGAGCGAGCGCAGGAACTCCGGATTGTCGTCCGGGGCGACCCACACCTGGCGGGTACGCGGCCGCGGCTCGTCGACCTCGCGCGGGTCCTCGTGCCGCCCGCGGGTCCCTTCGTGGTCCCGGTGCCACTCCGAGGGCGTGGCGCCCTCGGAGGTGCGCACCCGGACCGGGCCGCGCCGCCGGCCGATCAGCAGCCAGGCCACCGGTCCGATCAGCACCTCGCCGAAGAACAGGATGATCAGCACCCACACCAGCTTCGGCAGCCCGCGCACCTCCCGCTCGGGAGTGCCGAGGCAGTCCACGAAGGCGTAGATCCACAGCGCGATCACCATCAGGTACGGCAGGTACTTCAGCACAGAGGCCCCCCACGGAACATTGCTCAGGACGCCCAGCCTAACGAGGCGGCGCGTCCGACGCCGGAGCGGGATGGAAGACTGGGGCCCATGGCTTACGACGATCTCCGCTCGTTCCTGCGGGCCCTGGAGAAGGACGGCGACCTCCGGCGGATCAAGGCCGAGGTCGACCCGTATCTGGAGGTCGGCGAGATCACCGACCGGGTCAACAAGGCGGGCGGCCCCGCGCTGCTCTTCGAGAACGTCCGCGGCTCGGTCGCCCCGCTGGCGATGAACGTGTACGGCACCGACCGGCGGCTGCTCAAGGCGCTCGGCCTGAGCGCGTACTCCGACATCAGCGACAAGATCGCCGGGCTGCTCAAGCCGGAACTGCCGCAGGGCTTCGTCGGGATGCGGGAGGCGTTCGGCAAGCTCGCCGGGATGACGCACGTGCCGCCGAAGAAGATCAAGGAAGGGCCCGTACAGGAAGTCGTCCTCACCGGCGACGACGTCGACCTCGACGCGCTGCCCGCCCTGTTCACCTGGCCGCAGGACGGCGGCTCCTTCTTCAACCTCGGCCTGACGCACACCAAGGACCCCGAGTCCGGGGTCCGCAATCTCGGCCTCTACCGGCTCCAGCGGCACGACCGGCGCACCATCGGCATGCACTGGCAGATCCACAAGGACAGCCGCAACCACTACCAGGTCGCCCAGCGCCGCGGCGAACGCCTCCCGGTCGCCATCGCCTTCGGCTGCCCGCCCGCCGTCACGTACGCCTCCACCGCGCCGCTCCCCGGCGACATCGACGAGTACCTGTTCGCGGGCTTCGTGCAGAACAAGCGGGTGGAGATGGTCGACTGCAAGACGGTGCCGCTCCAGGTGCCCGCGCACGCCGAGGTCGTGCTGGAGGGCTGGCTGGAGCCGGGGAAGACGCTGCCGGAGGGGCCGTTCGGCGACCACACCGGCTTCTACACCCCGCAGGAACCGTTCCCCGCGCTGACCGTCGACTGCGTCACGATGCGCAAGCGCCCGCTGTTCCAGTCCATCGTCGTCGGCCGCCCGCCGACCGAGGACGGACCGCTGGGCCGCGCCACCGAGCGGTTCTTCCTGCCGCTGCTGAAGGTCATCATTCCGGACATCGTGGACTACCACCTGCCGGAGGCGGGCGGCTTCCACAACTGCGCGATCGTCTCGATCGACAAGAAGTACCCGAAGCACGCGCAGAAGACGATGCACGCCGTGTGGGGCGCGCACATGATGTCCCTCACCAAGCTCGTGATCGTCGTGGACGCCGACTGTGACGTCCACGACCTGCACGAAGTCGCCTGGCGGGCGCTCGGCAACACCGACTACGCCCGTGACCTCACCGTCGTCGAGGGCCCGGTCGACCACCTCGACCACTCCTCGTACCAGCAGTTCTGGGGCGGCAAGGCGGGCATCGACGCGACCCGTAAGCTGCCGGAGGAGGGCTACACCCGCGACGGCGGCTGGCCGGAAATGGTGCTCTCCGACCCGGAGACCGCGGAACGGGTGACCAAGCGTTGGAAGGAGTACGGGCTGTGAGCGGCGAGGCGATCCTGGACGGAGGCAGCGCGAAGGCCGGGCCTCCCCGCGCGAGCGGCGGCGAACCGGTGCGGGCGTTCCTGCGGCTGGTGATGATCGAGCACTCGGTCTTCGCGCTGCCCTTCGCCTACACCGCGGCGCTGACCGCGATGTTCCTCGACGACGGCTCGGTGCACTGGCTGGAGCTGCTGCTGGTCACCGTCGCGATGGTGGGCCTGCGGACCTTCGCCATGGCGTGCAACAGGATCATCGACCGCGAGATCGACGCACGTAATCCGCGGACCGCCGGGCGCGAACTGGTCACCGGCGCGGTCTCCGTACGGTCCGCGTGGACCGGCGCGCTGATCGCCGTCGCGGTCTTCCTCGGCGCCGCCGCGCTGCTCAACCCGCTGTGCCTGGCGCTCGCGCCGATCGCGGTGGTGCCGATGGTGGTCTACCCGTACGGGAAACGGTTCACCAACTTCCCGCACGCCATCCTGGGCGTCGCGCAGGCGATGGGCCCGATCGGCGCCTGGCTCGCGGTGACCGGCGCCTGGTCGTGGGACGCGGTGATCCTGGGGCTCGCGGTGGGCGTCTGGATCGGCGGCTTCGACCTGATCTTCGGCTGCCAGGACGTGGCGGCCGACCGCGCCGAGGGCGTGAAGTCCGTCCCCGCCCGCTTCGGCATCCCGGCCGCGCTGTACGGCGCGCGCGTCTGCCACGCCGTGACCACGGGCCTGCTGGTCTGGTACGGACTCGCCACCCACGCGGGCGTCTTCTGGTGGATCGGCCTGGCGGTCGTCGGCGCGGCGTTCCTCTACGAGCACTCGATCGTCCGGCCGCACGACCTGAGCCGCCTCAACCGGGCGTTCTTCCAGGTGAACGGTTTCATCGGAATCGCGCTCTTCGTGTGCGCGCTGCTCGACCTGAGCGTGCGCGGCCTCGGTCTGTAGAACCGCCGTCCTGGTGACCGGGCCGCGCACGCGAGGCGATGCGCGGGGCCGTAGGTCGTACGGCCCCGCGCGGGTGCTTACGACTCCAGGCCGGAGTCGTCCGCCGAGCTGTCGTCGCCGTGGCCGAAGGCGAACATGAACAGGCCCATCAGGTCCTGCGGGTTGAGGACCTTGGCGCCGGAGGGGGCGCCGACCGGGTCGGCGCCGCCGTTGACGTCGACCACCAGGGGCAGCTTGCCCTTGGCCTTGGTGTCGAACTGGGCGACGTCCAGGCTGATCCCGGCGAGCTTGCCGCCCTTGACGGCGACGTCCACGGCCACCGTCTTGTTCGGCACCTTCTCCAGGTCCGACGGCTTGAAGTCGGGGATCTGCCTGGTCAGCGAACCGAGGCTGCCTTCCAGCTCCTTGGCGACCTGCCGCGCGGGCACGGTGACCTCGACGTGGTCGGCGCCGTCGTGGTTGCCCAGCTCCTTGAACTTGGCGTTGTTCACCAGCGCCTTGCGCAGCGCGTCCACGACCTGCTGCTGCGTCTTGGCGTCCAGGCCCTTGCTGGTGTCGGGGAGCGCGCCGAGCGGCGAGTCGCCGTCCTTGGACATGGACTTGGCGAAGGACTCGAAGGACTTCAGGTCCAGGCTGATCCAGTCGCCCTTGAGGGCGGACTTCACCGAGGCGAGCGAGGCGGGCAGTTCGTCGGCCATGCCGAGGAATTCGTTGAGCTGCGCCGCGTCCTTGCTGGAGGAGCCGATCAGCGTCTCGAAGCCCTTGAGGTCCAGGCGCAGGTACACCTTGTCGTTCACGGCCCGGACGTCGACCAGGCTCTTCTTGCCGGAGCCGTCGGCGCCGAGCTGGAAGGCGAAGGAGCTCTTGTCGCCGTCCTTGAGGTCCTTGAACGCCTTGTCGGCGCTGAGGGCGACCGCGACCCGCAGGTCGGCCAGCGTCTTGGCCGTCTCCTTGGTGAAGTCCTCCTCACCCTGGAGCGCGGTGTAGATCTGGTCCGCCGAGGCGTCGAAGCGCACCCCGAGCGTCAGCGACTTCTCGCCGTTGAGCTTCTCGAAAGCGTTCTTGACCTTCGTGTCCGGGCTGGAGGCCGCGGCCGTCCCGCAGGCTGCGGAACCGGCGGCGATCATGGCCACGACTCCGGCGGCGGCAAGGCCCTTGCGCATGGTGATGATGACGGACTCCTTGGACGTGACGGAAGAAAGTATGACTAGAAGGATAACTGTGCGGAGGCTGTGACTCGCGGGAGTTTCCGCCCGGCACGGGGCTGTTGGCGGGGGATCGGCGCACTTCAGCGCGTGATCACGGTCACGGGGTCGCGGGTGTCACGGGGTCGCGGGTGTCGCGGTGACCCGGTGTAGCGGTGACCCGGTGACGCGGACTGACGGCGTGACACCGTCCCGTCCCGACGCGGCCGTCGTGCCGTGGCCGTCACGCCGTGACGGCCACCGTCCGTTCGCGGAACAGGAACGCGGCCACCACGCCGCCGATCAGCCCGAACAGGTGCCCCTGCCAGGAGACTCCGCTCGCGGTCGGCAGCACCCCCCACAGGATCGAGCCGTAGACCGCGCCGACGACGACGCCGACCACGATGTCCAGCGCCCTGCGGTCCACGAAGCCGCGCACCAGCAGATAGCTGAACAGCCCGAAGACCAGCCCGGAGGCGCCCGCGGTGTTGGTGTGGGCCGGGGCTATCAGCCACACGCCGAGACCGCCGATCACGATGACGGTGAAGGCGACGGCCAGATAGCGGCCGATGCCGCGCAGCGCGGCGATGAAGCCCAGGACGAGCAGCGGCAGGCTGTTGGAGGCCACGTGCCCGAAGCCGAAGTGGATGAAGGCGGACGGGACGACGTCGATCAGCTCGGCCGGCTTGCGGGGCACGATGCCGAGCGAGTCGAGACGGTGCCCGGCGATCACGTCGACCGCCTCGATCACCCACAGCAGCCCGACCCAGCCCAGCATGAGGACGCCGGCGGCCGTCACCCGGCCGCCCGCGCGCAGCGGTGCGAGCAGCGAGTCGGCGCGCCCTCCCGTACCGGCTGATCGTCCCGCGGTCTGTCCGTACGTCACCGAAGCCCCCCTCAGGTCCAGTGCTCTCCCGTGTGCACAACGTCCGCGCACGCCTCCCGGGTTCCCGCTCGCGCGGGTCGATCGCGGGGTCGTTAGGGTCGACCGTATGGACGACACCGAGCGCAGGCCGTGGGTGGTGGGCGTGTCCGGGGCCTCCGGGACGCCGTACGCCGCGGCCGTGCTGCGCGCGCTGCTGTCGGCGGGCGAGGCGGTGGACCTGGTGGTCAGCCGGGCCGCCCGGCTGACGCTGCTGGACGAGACCGGCGAGCCGTTCAGGGACGCGCACTGGCGCGAGGACCTGGCCCGCTGGCTGGCCCGCGGCGCCGACGGCACCACCGACATCACCCGCGACACCGGCCTCGCGGACCTGTCGGCCGTACGGTACTGGCCCGCGGGCGACCTGGCGGCCGGTCCCTCCTCCGGCTCGTACCCGGCCAAGGGGATGCTGATCGTGCCCGCGAGCACCGCGTGCGTGGCCGGGGTGGCGCTCGGCCTGTCCAAGGACCTGCTCCAGCGCGCGGCGAGCGTCACGCTCAAGGAGCGCCGCCCGCTGGTGGTCGCCGTCCGCGAGACGCCGCTCGGCGGCCAGACGCTCCGTCACCTGGTGGCGCTGGACGACGCGGGCGCCGTGGTGCTCCCGGCCTCGCCCGCCTTCTACGCGGGCGCCACGCACATCCAGGAGCTGGTGGACTTCGTGGCGGGGCGGACGCTGGACGCGGCGGGGGTGCCGCACAAGCTGTACCGCCGCTGGCGCGGCGAGCTGGGCGGGGGCCTGGGCGAGGGATCGGGCGGCTGAGCCGCGCGGCGCGCGATTCCTGCGGGCCGGATGGTCCGGACCTGGGTGATTCGGGCATCGGAAGAGCAGATGCGCAGGGCGCACACCCGTTGATGCCTTAGATTCTTGTCCGGACAGCGCAGTCGCGGCACGAACGGGAGGGTCCATTCTGATGGACGCGGTGGACAGGCAGCTCATCCAGGCGTTGCGCGAGAACGGCCGGGCGTCGTACGCGGAGCTGGGCCGACTCGTGGGTCTCTCCGGTCCGAGCGTCACCGACCGCATCAACCGCCTCGAACAGGCCGGGGTGATCACCGGCTACCGCGCCACCGTCGCGCCCACCGCGCTCGGCCTCGGCGTGACCGCGCTCGTCGGCCTCCAGTTGAGTGACGCCGCCGACCACGAAGAGGTCGCCACCCGGCTGCGCGACCTGGACGAGATCGAGGACTGCTGGTTCATCGCGGGCGACGACTCGTACATGCTCAAGGTCAGGGTCGGCGACGTCGACGGCCTGGAGCGCACCATCCGGCGGCTGTCCGGCACCAAGGGCGTGGCCAGGACGCGTACCACGATCGTGCTGTCCACCAAGTGGGAGAACCGCGTCGGGGCGCTTCCCGAAGAGGCGTGAACGGGGGTGCCTCCCGGCCGATGGCCGGGGGAGTAGCCTCGGTGAGGTCGACTTGGTAGGAGGAGCAGATGGACGCTGGGCTCAAGCGCGAGCTGGAGGAGAAGGTCTACGCCGGTGAGCGGCTGACCCGCGAGGACGGCATCGCGCTCTACGCGTCCGACGACCTCGCGTGGCTGGGCGGCCTCGCCCACCACGTGCGCACGCGGAAGAACGGTGACGTCGTCCACTTCAACGTCAACCGGCACCTCAACATGACGAACGTGTGCACCGCGTCGTGCGCGTACTGCTCCTTCCAGCGCAAGCCGGGGGAGAAGGACGCGTACACGATGCGGATCGAGGAGGCGGTCAAGCTCGCCAAGGCGATGGAGGGCGACAACCTCACCGAGCTGCACATCGTCAACGGCCTGCACCCGTCGCTGCCGTGGCGCTACTACCCGCGCTCGCTGAAGGCGCTCAAGGAAGCGCTGCCGCAGGTGTCGCTCAAGGCGTTCACCGCCACGGAGATCCACCACTTCGAGACGATCTCCGGCATGTCGGCCTCCGACATCCTGGACGAGCTCATCGAGGCGGGCCTGGAGTCGCTGACCGGCGGCGGCGCCGAGATCTTCGACTGGGAGATCCGCCAGCACATCGTGGACCACCGCACCCACTGGGAGGACTGGTCCCGGATCCACCGCCTCGCGCACTCCAAGGGCCTCAAGACCCCCTCGACCATGCTCTACGGCCACATCGAGGAGTCGAAGCACCGCGTCGACCACGTCCTGCGGCTGCGTGAACTCCAGGACGAGACCGGCGGCTTCCAGGTCTTCATCCCGCTGCGCTACCAGCACGACTTCGTGGACATGAAGGACGGCAAGGTCCGCAACACCCTCCAGGCCCGTACGACGATGGCCTCCGGCGCGGAAGCGCTCAAGACCTTCGCGGTCTCCCGGCTGCTCTTCGACAACGTGCCGCACGTCAAGGTCTTCTGGGTCATGCACGGCCTGTCCACCGCGCAGCTCGCCCTCAACCACGGCGCGGACGACATGGACGGCTCGGTCGTCGAGTACAAGATCACGCACGACGCCGACGACTACGGCACGCCCAACAAGCTCACGCGGGACGACATCCTGGACCTCATCCGCGACGCGGGGTTCCGGCCGGTCGAGCGGAACACCCGCTACGAGATCATCCGGGAGTACCCGGGCCCCGACGAGTCGCGCCGGGAGTCGCCGCAGCCGATGCGGGTGTGACGCCGGTGACAGCGCTCCGCTTTAGTAATGGGTAAGCTGCCCTTATGGGTCTTACCTGTGAGCTTGATCCGCTCATTGACGACGAACTGACCGACGGCATCCTCGCCCTGTGGACCGATGTGTCCAACGCGGGGGGTGCCGTCGGTTTCGTGCCTCCCGTCACCCCGGACGACGTCCGTCCCGACATGGACCGGTCACTGGCCGCCGTCCGCTCCGGCGAACGCCGCCTGCTCGTCGGCCGCGACGAGGACGGGCGCGTCGCCGCCACCGCCTTCCTCGCGTACAACAGCCACCGGCTCATGACGCACTGGATCTGGCTCTACACGCTCATGGTCCACCCCTCCCACCAGGGCCGCGGCCACGGCCGTACGCTCATGGCCGCCGTCGAGGAAGCGGCCCGCGGCTTCCACGGCATCGAGGCCGTCCGCCTCACCTGCCGCGGCGGCACCGGCGTCGACCTCTTCTACGCCGCCTGCGGCTACAAGGAGGTCGGCCGCATTCCGGCCGCCATCCGGGTCGCCCCCGGTGACGACCGCGACGACATCGTGATGCTCCTGACGCTGTGACGTCGGCGCGACGCTCCGAGGGGCGGCCGGTGCTCCGGGTCGCACACCCTCTTCCTCCGGCGCGGAGGCGGCGTGCTTCACTGAAGGCATGTTCCGTTACACCGCACTGCGCTTCGGCCTCATCGTCGCCTCCTTCGGCGTCATCTGGGGGCTGGTCCGGCTGCATGTCCTGCCAGCGGGGCTGGGGGACTCGAACTACCTGTGGGTGGTCCTGCTCGCGCTGATCGTGTCGGCGCCCCTGAGCTGGGTGCTCCTGCGCGGAGCCCGCGAGCAGGCGGCCCGTCAGGTGTCCGACCGGGTGGAGCGCACGCGGCTGAACCTCGCCGCGAACATCACCATGGAGGACGAGGCGGACGACGCCGCGCGTGACTCCGCCCGCGAGACCGCGCGCGACGCCGAGCCGCACACCGCCTGACGCCTGCCCCTTAGGCTTGCCCCGGGGTGGCCCTCGGGGTGTCCCCCCGGGGGGAGTCGCAAGGGGAGAGGTGGGGCTGGTGGCTGTGCGGGGCAAGAGGGTGCCGCGAGCCGTACGCGAGCAGCAGATGCTGGACGCGGCGGTGGCGACCTTCGCGCGGCGCGGGTACCGCGCCGCGTCCATGGACGAGATCGCCGAGGCGGCCGGGGTCAGCAAGCCGCTCGTGTACCTCTACCTCAACTCCAAGGACGACCTCTTCACGGCCTGCATCCGCCGCGAGGCCGAGGCGCTGAAGGCGGCCGTGCGCGCCGCCGTGGAGCCCGGCGCCGCGGCCGACCGGCAGCTCTGGAGCGGGCTGCTCGGCTTCTTCGAGCACACCGAGGCCCATCCGGACGGCTGGACCGTGCTCTACAGCCAGGCCCGTACGGTCGGTGAGCCCTTCGCGGCCGAAGTGGCCGTGATGCGGGCGGAGATCGTCGCCTTCGTCACCGAGCTGATCGCTGCCGCGGCGCGGGACGGTGGGGCGTCCTGTGACGAGGCTCTTGCCGACCGGGAGGTCGCGGGTCTGGCGCACGCGCTGGTCGGCGCGGCCGAGTCGTTGGCGGGGTGGGGGGCGGCGCATCGGGGGGGCGCCTCGGGCAAGGAGTCCGCCGCCACGCTGATGAATTTCGCGTGGGCCGGGCTGTCCAACCTCATGGCTGGGCGGCGTTGGGTTCCCGGCCCGTAGGGCTCTGTCTTGCCCGCCCCGCCCGGCCCGTAGGGCAAGACAAAGACAACGAACCTACGGGCCGGAGACGACCCCGGTGAGATGGAGACGCCCGGGCGAGCGGACCTCGAAGGCCCCGGCGGCAGCCCCGTACGTGACAGTCCCCGGCAAGAGCACCGGAGCGTGAAAGACGGCCTCAAGCCCCTCCGCCTCCGGAACCTCGGCAGCACACCGCGCAACCGTCCACATGCCATGCGCGATAGCCCGCGGAAACCCCAGCATCCGCGCCGTCACCGGATAAAGGTGAATCGGGTTGTAGTCCCGCGACACTCTGGCATGCCGCCGCCCGAGATCGGCGGCCAACCGCCACTCGCCCACCACGGGCAACGGCGCCCGGTCGCCGCCCCCGCGCCCGCCAACACCCCCAGAAGCCGAGCCGCCCCCCGCCCCGCCCCCATGCCGGGCCAGATACGTGCTGCGGTCCTCCCACACCACCTCCCCGTCCACCCGCGCCTCCGTCACCAGCTCCACCTCCGTACCCCGCCGGTGCCCGCGCAGCCCGGCCGCGTAGGCCGTGATGTCGGGCCGGTCGGCGGCGGTCAGCGGCGCGCGGGAGACCAGCGAGATCGAGGTGTGGACGAGGCCCAGCATCGGCAGCGGAAAGGCGCGGGAGGCCATGATCCGCGCGGCCAGCGGAAAGCCGAGGACGTGCGGGTACGTGAGCGGGAGCGGGCCCGCGCCGGAGGCGGGGAAGCCGCAGACCGAGGCGTAGGCGGCGAGCCGCGCCGGGTCGACGCGTACGGCAGGCGCGGTGAGCCGCACCGGCGGCACGGGGGCGGTCGCGGAGGGCCGTTTGCCGATGCCGGTCACCACGCCCCGGCCGAGGGTCAGCATGAGGGCCATGGTCAGGCCCCCAGCAGGGACTGCCCGCAGACGCGGACGACCTGCCCGGTGATCCCCCCGGAGGCCGCGGCCGAGAGCCAGGCGACGGTCTCGGCGACGTCGACGGGAAGGCCGCCCTGGCCGAGGGAGTTCATCCGGCGGCCCGCCTCGCGGATGACGAGGGGAACGGCGGCGGTCATCCGCGTCTCGATGAAGCCGGGGGCGACGGCGTTGACGGTGATGCCGCGCTCGCGCACCTCGGGGACGGCGG
Source organism: Streptomyces sp. NPDC008079 (assembly GCF_042957385.1). Classification (NCBI taxonomy): domain Bacteria; kingdom Bacillati; phylum Actinomycetota; class Actinomycetes; order Kitasatosporales; family Streptomycetaceae; genus Streptomyces; species Streptomyces sp. NPDC008079. The sequence continues at coordinate 6,907 of NZ_JBIBIC010000026.1, read as the reverse complement.
CCAGGGCGCGGACGAAGCCGATGACGCCCGCCTTGGACGCGGCGTAGTTGGTCTGGCCCGCGTTGCCCGCGATGCCGCTGATGGAGGCGGTGGCCACGATCCGGCCGTGGGCGGTGAGGGCGCCGGACTTCAGCAGGTGGTCGGTGGTGCGCAGCACGCTGCCGAGGTTGACGTCCAGGACCGGGTCCCAACGGTCGGCGGCCATGTTGGCGAGCTTGCGGTCACGGGTGATGCCCGCGTTGTGGACGAGTACGTCGAGGCCGTCGGGGGCCGCGGCGGCGATCCGTTCGCCCGCGTCCGGCGCCGTGATGTCCAGCGGCAGCGCGCTGCCGCCGAGCCGGGCGGCGACGGCGGCCAGCGCGTCCGCGGCCTGCGGCACGTCGAGGCAGACGACGTGCGCGCCGTCCCTGGCCAGCGTCGCGGCGACCTGTTCCCCGATGCCGCGGGCCGCGCCGGTGACGAGCGCGACGCGGGCGCCCTCGCGCGCGGTGGCCTGCGTCCCGGACACCGCCGGGCCGACCTCGATGACCTGCCCGCTGACGTACGCCGACTTCGGCGACAGCAGGAACCCCAGCGCGGCCTCGGCGTCGGCACCGGGCGCCAGTCGTACGAGCTGTACGGTCCTGCCCCGGCCGACCTCCTTGCCGAGGGAGCGGGTGAAGCCCTCGAGCGCCTGCTGGGCGGCGGCCTGGTGCGGGTCGGCGGGGTCGATACGCGCGCCGAGTACGACGATCCGACCGCAGGCGGCGAGCGACCGTACGAGCGGGTGCAGGGCGGCGTGCACGGCGCCGAGCCCGGCCGGTTCGGCGATCCCGGTGGCGTCGAGGACGACGGCGGCGTACGGAGCGGCGGACGCGGGAGCCGGAGCGGGTACGGCCTCGCCCGCCGTCAACCGCAGCACGGGACCGTCGAGTCGGGGGTGCTCGGCGGACCAGCGCAGCAGCGGGGTCGGCTGGGGCAGGCCGAGGCGGCGGGTGAGGAAGCGGCCGGGGGCCGTGCCGGTCAGACGAAGGTAGCGATCGGCCATTGGCCTTCTCCTTACTCTGGAGTAAGTTTACCGGCGGTAAGGCTACTGGTGAGTCACCGTTCCAGCAAAGAGTTCTGAGGTCCAGCACAGAGTTCTGAGGTCCAGCACAGAGCCCTGGGTTCCGGCAAGGAGCCCGGGGCTTCGGCAAAGAGCCCCGAGCCGCCCTCGGGGAGCCCTGGGAGATCGCATGCAGACCCTCCGCCGTGTCGCCGTCGTCGCGGGCAACCGCGTCCCCTTCGCGCGCTCAGACGGCCCGTACGCCACCGCCTCCAACCAGGACATGCTCACGGCCGCCCTCGACGGCCTCGCCGACCGCACCGGCCTGCGCGGCCAGCGCGTCGGCGAGTTCGCCGCGGGCGCCGTCCTCAAGCACAGCCGCGACTTCAACCTCGCGCGCGAGACCGTGCTCGGCAGCGTCCTCGACCCGACGACCCCCGCGTACGACATCCAGCAGGCGTGCGGCACCGGCCTCCAGGCCGTCTTCGCGGTCGCGGCCAAGATCGCCCTCGGCGTCGTCGACTCCGGCATCGCGGGCGGCGCCGACACCACCAGCGACGCGCCGCTCGGCGTCAACGACGACCTGCGCCGCATCCTGCTCGCCGCCCGCCGCGCCAAGTCCGCCGGCGCCAGGGCCCGCGCGCTGACCGCCGTACGGCCCCGGCACCTCGCGCCCGACATCCCGCGCAACGCCGAACCCCGCACCGGCCTGTCCATGGGCGAGCACGCCGCGCTCACCGCCGAGCGCTGGGGCATCACCCGCCAGGCGCAGGACGAACTGGCCGCCGCCAGCCACCGCAACCTCGCCGCCGCGTACGACCGCGGGTTCCTCGACCCGTACGTCACCCCGTACCGCGGCCTGGACCGCGACCAGAACCTCAGGCCCGACTCCACCGTCGAGAAACTGGCCAGGCTCCGCCCGGTGTACGGCGGCCCGGACGGCACCATGACCGCGGGCAACTCCACGCCCCTCACCGACGGCGCGGCCGTCGTCCTGCTCGCCACCGAGGAGTGGGCGCGCGAGCGCGGGCTCGAACCGCTCGCCTACCTCACCGCGTACGAGACCGCGGCCGTCGATTACGTCGGCGGCGAGGAGGGGCTGCTGATGGCCCCCGCCTACGCCGTGCCCCGCATGCTCGCCCGCGCCGGGCTCGGCCTCGCCGACTTCGACTTCTACGAGATCCACGAGGCGTTCGCCTCCCAGGTCCTCGCCACGCTCGCCGCCTGGGAGGACAAGGACTACTGCGCGGAGCGGCTCGGACTCGACGGCCCCCTCGGCGCCGTCGACCGCGCCCGCCTCAACGTCGCCGGGTCCTCCCTCGCCACCGGGCACCCCTTCGCCGCCACCGGCGCCCGGATCGTCGCCACCCTCGCCGGGCTCCTCGCGGAGCGCGGGGGGACGGGCCGCGGCCTCATCTCCGTCTGCGCCGCCGGCGGCCAGGGCGTGACGGCCGTCCTGGAGCGCCCCTGACCCGCGGTCCGCTGACGAAAGACGGTTCCGCCGGCACAGCGCCTTGCTCACCCCCCCCGGCAGGGGGAAACCCTCACCACGTCTGGAGCCGCAGCATGCCGACACGTACCAGCGGGGAACCCGAAACCCTCAAGGACGGCGACCGAGTCGTCCAGGCCGGGGTCCCGCCCCTCGTACCGCCGCCGCAGAAGGGAAGCCTGGCCGACATCCCGTTCACGAACGCGGCGGAGGCCCCGAACGACCCCGTGCTGAGCAGGAAGGACGTCCGGGCCCAGTGGCACGACGTCACGGCACGGGAGTTCAGGGACCAGGTGGTGGCCGTCGCGAAGGGCCTGATCGCGGCGGGGCTGAAGCCGGGCGACCGGCTGGCGATCATGGCGCGGACGACGTACGAGTGGACGCTGACGGACTTCGCGGCCTGGGCGGCGGGCCTGATCACGGTGCCGATCTACCCGACGTCGTCCGCGTCCCAGACGGCGTGGATCCTGGCGGACTCGGGCGCGGCGGCGTGCGTCGTGGAGAACGTGGAGCAGAGCCGCCTGGTGAGCGGGGAGCGGCGCGGGCTGCCGGACCTGCTGCATCTGTGGCAGCTCGACGCGGGCGGGCTGGCGCAGCTCACGGCGGAGGGCCGGACGCTGCCGGACGCGCTGGTGGAAGGGCGGCGGGCGACCCTGACGCCCGGGTCGGTGGCGACGCTGATCTACACCTCGGGCACCACCGGCCGCCCGAAGGGCTGCGTCCTGACGCACGGCAACTTCTTCGCCGAGGTCGACAACGCGATCGATCTGCTGCACCCGGTGTTCACCTCGGTGAGCGAGGAGCCCGCCTCGACGCTGCTGTTCCTGCCGCTCTCGCACGTCTTCGGGCGGATGGTCGCGATCGGCTGCCTGCGCGCCCGGGTACGCCTCGGGCACGCGCCGAGCATCGCGACCGAGGACCTGCTCGCCGACCTGGCCGGGTTCCGTCCGACGTTCCTGCTGGCGATCCCGTACGTCCTGGAGAAGGTCTACAACACCGGCCGCGCCACCGCGGAGAAGATCGGCCGGGCGGCGTCCTTCGACCGGGCCGCCGGGATCGCGCAGCGGTACGGGGAGGCAGTCGTCGCCCAGCAGGCCGGTGCGGGCGGCGGACCCTCGCTCGGACTGCGGCTGGCGCACGCGCTGTACGACCCGCTGGTCTACCGGCGGATACGCGCCGCGCTCGGCGGCAAGGTGCGGTACGCGATCTGCGGCGGCTCACCACTGGGCAAGCGGCTCGCCGCCTTCTACGCGGGCGCGGGCGTGATGGTCTTCGAGGGGTACGGCCTGACGGAGACGACCGCGGCGGCCACCGTGACCCCGCCGTTGCGCCCCCGGCTCGGCACGGTCGGCTGGCCGCTGCCCGGCACGGCGGTACGGATCGCGCCGGACGGCGAGGTGCTGCTGCGCGGCGGCCAGATCTTCGCCGGGTACTGGAACGCGCCCGGCGGCGTACCGGGGGCTGCCGTGGCACCTCCCGGACGGGACTCCGGGGGCGGCTGGTTCCCGACCGGGGACATCGGGGCGCTCGACGAGGCCGGTTATCTGACGATCACCGGCCGGAAGAAGGAGATCCTCATCACGGCGGGCGGAAAGAACGTCGCCCCGGCGCCGCTGGAGGACCGGCTGCGGGCGCATCCGCTGGTCGGCCAGTGCATGGTCGTCGGCGACAACCGGTCCTTCGTGGCGGCGCTGCTGACCCTGGAGGCGGACGGCCTCGGGCACTGGCAGCGGATGCACCACAAGGAGGGGCTGCGGCCCGCCCAGCTCGTCGACGATCCGGAGCTGCTGGCGGAACTCCAGAAGGCGGTGGACGACGCGAACTCCTCGGTGTCACAAGCCGAGTCGATCCGGAAATTCCGGGTGCTTCCGGTGGAATTCACCGAAGAGGGCGGACATCTCACGCCGTCGATGAAGTTGAAGCGTTCAAAGGTGGCGCGGGACTTCGCGGAGGAGATCGAGGAGCTGTACCGGAAGCGGCCTCGCTGACCCGTAAAAGGCAGGGGCCCCGCACGGAAGTGCGGGGCCCCTTGGTACTGCAGGTTCGGGCGATGTGATCTCTACCCTTGAGCTAGTCCAAGGACTAGCTGGGGGTGACGTTCTCCGCCTGAGGACCCTTCGGGCCCTGCGTGACGTCGAAAGTCACCGGCTGGTTCTCCTCGAGGGAGCGGAAGCCGGAGGCGTTGATCGCGGAGTAGTGAACGAAGACATCCGGGCCGCCGCCGTCCTGGGCGATGAAGCCGAAGCCCTTTTCAGCGTTGAACCACTTCACGGTTCCGGTAGCCATAAAGCCCTCCTTGGGCCCAAAGGGTTGCCCTGCTCCAGAACCTGCAACTGCGAAGTCTGAAAACTACAAAAGCCTGCGGGTTACATGCTCCGCAGGCTCTGTACTGCAAGGGAAACCAAACTGCAACTTGCGATGAGCGTAGCACGCAGGGTCGAGGCCGGGGAAGGGTCTCAAGATCGGTCTTTTCGAGCCCGTGGAAGGGGTCGCGGAGGGGGTGCCGGGGGAGGGCCGAGGGCGGGCCGTACGGCGGTCCCACGGCGGTTCGCCGACCGTCTCGCGGCGGTCGGCGCGGGACGGTTCGCCGACCGTCTCGGGGCGGTCGGCGCGGGCGTCCCGCGACCGTCACCGCGAGGACACCCCGAAGCCCCCCGGCGCGGTACGGCCCCGACCCAGGAGTAGCGTCCGACAGGTGGACACTTCTGAGCGTGACGCCGAAAGCGGCCGGACCCGCCCCCGGGTCGGCCACATCCAGTTCCTCAACTGCGTCCCCCTCTACTGGGGCCTGGCCAGAACGGGCGCGCTGCTCGACCTGGAGCTGACCAAGGACACCCCGGAGAAGCTGAGCGCCCAGCTCGTCGAGGGCGACCTCGACATCGGCCCGGTCACCCTCATGGAGTACCTGAAGCACGCCGACCAGCTCGTCGCCCTCCCGGACATCGCGGTCGGCTGCGACGGCCCCGTCATGTCCTGCGTGATCGTCAGCCAGCTCCCGCTCGACCGCCTCGACGGCCAGCGCGTCGCCCTCGGCTCCACCAGCCGCACCTCGGTCCGCCTCGCCGAACTCCTGCTCACCGAGCGGTACGGCGTCACGCCCGACTACTACCGCTGCCCGCCCGACCTCTCGCTGATGATGCAGGAGGCCCAGGCCGCCGTCCTCATCGGCGACGCCGCCCTGCGCGCCTCCCTCCACGACGCGCCCCGCCTCGGCCTTGAGGTCCACGACCTCGGCCAGATGTGGAAGGACTGGACGGGACTGCCCTTCGTCTTCGCCATCTGGGCCGCCCGCCGCGACTACTTCACCGCCCGCCCCGACACCGTCCGCGACGTCCACCGCGCCTTCCTCGCCTCCCGCGACCTCTCCCTCGAAGAGGTCGAGAAGGTCGCGGAACAGGCCGCCCGCTGGGAGTCCTTCGACCAGGACCTGCTCCGCCGCTACTTCACCACCCTCGACTTCTCCCTCGGCCGCGACCAGCTCACCGGCATCGCCGAATTCGCCCGCCGCGTCGGCTTCCCGCCCAGCGCCAAGGTCGACCTCATCTGACCCCGCTCCCCGGGCCCCCGGGAACCGGCCCCCTTGCGCGCACCGTCCCAGTGGGCATGATGCGTTGAGTCGAGGTTGTCGTACGGGGGCGGGGGTGTCTGGCGATGGCTCGTCCGACGGATTGGGATGTGCTGGATCTGGACCGGGATCCGGTGCCGGGTGATCCGTTCGAGGTGAGGGAACTCGCGCGGAAGCTGGGGGATTTCGCCGATGATGTCGCCTCGGCGCTGCGGTCGGTGCGGGGTCTGAGCGGTGACACCGTCGTCCAGGAGTGGGCGGGCCTTTCCGGTGACGCGTACCGGCAGCAGTTCGGGGACCTTCCCGGTGAGCTGGACAAGCTGGAGCGGTCCTACCGCCTCGCGTCCGGGGCTCTGGATGACTACTGGCCGAAGCTGGAGACGGCGCAGGGTGACGCGGACCGGGCGCTGGCGCAGGGGCGCACCGCCCGCCAGGAGCTGGACACCGCCAAGTCGCAGCTCACGAACGCTGATGCGTGGGTGAAGCGGGCGCAGGACAAGTCGAAGTCCTACCAGGAGGACCCGAAGCCGGACGTGCCGCCGCCGTCGGCGGAGGAGGTGCGTGCGGCGGCCCGTAATGCCACGGACGCTCAGAGCGCCCACACCACCGCCTCGACGGCTGTCCACAGCGCGCAGGCGAAGCTGGACGCGGCCAAGCAGCTCGCCGCCGACGCCGCCCAGTTGCGGGACAACGCGGCCTCTACCGCCCAGCACGCGCTGCACGAAGCGAGCGACGCGGGGATCAGGAACAAGCACTGGTGGGAGAAGGCGGTCGACTGGGTCGCGGACCACTGGGACGACATCATCGCGGTCTGCAAGGTCATCGTCGC